>CAWILM010000034.1:0-37530 GCA_963836935.1 uncultured Acidimicrobiaceae bacterium | reverse complement strand
CGAACCGTCAGCATTGGGCCTTTGTCCTGGTGACCAACCCCGGTCAGCTACTGGAGCTGTCGACCGTGTGGACCGCGGCTGGTCATCTCGCGAAGGCGGAGAGCAGCGCTCGTCCTCGTTCTCCCGGAACCTGAGGACGAGCGTTATCGGACCATAGATCAGTACGACCTGGGCCAGGCGACCATGGCCATGATGTTGGCCGCCGCGGACCTGGGAATCGGCAGCGGCCACTCCGCGGTCGGGAACCAGGAAGCCTGCCGGCGGATCCTCGGCATCCCGCCCGACCATGTCTGTGCCTACATGCTTGCTCTCGGCTATCCGGAGGGTCGACCGCTAAAGCCGATAGCCAAGCCCAAACGGCGCTCATTCGACGAAGTGGTGCACAGGGGTCACTGGTAGGCGACCAGTCAGTTCTGCCAGACCGTGTTCACGCCCCAGGTCGCGGTGCCCCGGGTCTTATCGTCCCAGGGCGATAACAGGGGTGATGGCGTCGGCGAAGGGTGGCTCTTTCGTGCCCACCCAGGGTTGGGCGGGCTGAAAGTCACGGGTGTCGTTGGCAAACGCCGTGCAGGCGAGGATGCGAGTCTGGGCCTGCGAACCCTGACCGACCTCCAGGGTGAGGCGGAACCGGCTCGCCTCCTCCACGGCGATGGACCGAGAATCGGCGGTGAACACTCCCAGGCCGACGGGCCGGGCTGGCACCCGGAAGTTGAACCCGGCCGCGGGGACAGCGGCCGGGATGCTCGCCACGAAAGACTCCGCCACGTCCCGAGTCGTGGGGGAGGCCCCGACGAGACGCACGGTGCCCCTGACGTTGCCTGTGATCGGGCTCATCTGAGCGAGGGCGGAGGCAACGCCCTGGGGGAAAGTGACCACGGTCTGAAAGCCCGACACCTCGAATTGGTGGCCGGGTGCCGGGGCGTCCGGGGAGATCGTGGCCCTCGCCCTCACATGCAGGACGATCGGTGTCTCGACCGGGTCGGGACAGTAGAGCTGGTAGGCACCGGTGAGAACCCTGGGGGCCGACTTCGGAGAGGTTGCGCCGGAGCCGGCTACCGCAAGAGCCCCTGCCACCAAGAGCGTCCCGGGGACAAAGGCCCCGGCGAGGACACCGGCCCGGCGGCGTCTGGGCATGGAACGACACTACCCGTCCTGGGCGGCGGGCCTTCCTTGCAAGGTCGGCGCGTCGCCGGCAAACCCGGGAGGTGAGTACTGCCGGGCCTACGGCCCGGGTCGCCGCGCCCAGAACAGGATGCGCTTGAACGTGTAGAAGTACGGAGCCTGCCAGCCCAGCACCGCGGCGAGCCGTAGCCTGTAACGCTCCACGAACAGGTCGAACACCTCAGGCGGGAGCAAGCTCTTGAACCGCAAGAGGGTGGTGCCCTTCGTCCACTCGAGGACCGCCGCGGTCGAGTCAAGGTGGTGACCGTAGACCTGCAGGCGCACATGCTGTTGCGAGAAACCGAGCTCGTCGAGGATCTCGGCGTAGCGCTCGGGGGCGCACACAGGGTGTATGCCAGGTGCCGGATCGGCACCCAGGTGATCGAGGAACGGCGCTTCTCGCGCCACCTCGATGGCCACGCTATGGGAGGGGTGATCAGCGTTGGCTGGGACCTGAACGGCCAACTGACCTCCGGGGCGCAGGGCGCCGGTCAGTTGCCGCAGCAGCCGGGGATGGTCGGGAACCCACTGCAAACTGGCGTTGGCGAAGACCACGTCGAAGCCGGCCTCGGTGTCGAAGCGGCCGATATCGCCCAACTCGAAGCGAAGGCCGTTGCCTGCGAGGGGACGGGCCTTGGTGAGCATCGCCTCCGAGGCGTCGATCCCGAGGGTTGCGGCGGCTCTGGTCTGCGCGTGCAACTGGGCGGTGAGCTTCTCCGGTTCCGCAGCCCAGGTCGATCACGTCACCGCCCGGGACCGGATGCACCATCGCGAGGAGGTCGAAGAACGGCTTGGCGCGTTCGGCGGCGAACCTCGCGTACTGGTCGGGATCCCAACCGTGGCGGACCTCCGTCTCCTCCGGCATCGACGTACCTCCGGGCATCGTGGGCAGCGCTCGTCTGGCTCAAGCGAGAATATGGGCATGCAGCACCCGTCCGCCGCTCCGCCCGGCGAGGTCGTTCTCGAAGGCTTCGCCTTGCGGCGGTACCGACGCGGCGACGCGCCGGCTCTGGCGGTGGCGATCGCCGAGAGCCTGGAACATCTCCGCCCTTTCCTGCCCTGGATCGCGGGCGAGCCGCTGAGCTTGGAGGAGCGCGAGGCGCTGATTGAACGGTGGGACCGGGCCTGGGCCGAAGGAAGCGAATACAGCTATGGGATGTTCCGAGGCGCTCGTCTCGTCGGCGGGGCAGGCCTCATGCGGCGGATCGCGGCCGACGGCCTCGAGATCGGCTACTGGGTGCACCCGGCCTTTGTCGGTCGCGGTTTCGCGACCCGTGCGACCCAAGCCCTCACGACGATCGGACTTGGACTGCGCGGGGTGACCCACATAGAGATCCATCACGACAAGGCGAACATCGCCAGTAGTCGTGTTCCCCTGAAGCTGGGCTTCGAGATGGTGGGCGAGGTGCAAGTCGAGATCGCGGCGCCTGGCCATACGGGTCGGAACTGTGTCTGGAGAGTGGACCGCGCCGGCTGGGCTGCCAGAACAAGGAAGATCGCGCCAGAGCCCGGAACCGCCCCCTCAGCCAGCGGGGGAGAGGGTCATCTCAGGTGAACCGGCACGGTCAGTCCCCTTGCGCCAACCATTTTTCCAGCCGGCCGGGAAGATCGGCTAGGGAGAAGTGCGCCTTTGCGACGGCTTGGTTGCGGTCGAGCAGGTCCGCGTTGGGCTGCGCCAACCATGCGGCCAAGGGCGCGGGGTGCTCGATCTCGAACCATTGAAAGCCGAAAGTCCTGATCTCCTCGCCGACTGGGTACGGTCCGATCGCGAGCGGACGGCGGTAAAGCGCCGACTCGACGCTCGGATTGCCGAATCCCTCCCAGGTGGAAGGCAGCGTCACGACCTCACACGCCGCATAGGCATCTGCCAGCGTCGCTTCGGGCCATGCCGGTCCCCGAAGCACACGGAGCTTGGGGCGGGCCGCCTCGACCAGGCGTTCGAGCTCTTGGTCGTAGTCGTCCTCGGGCGGTCCGAGCAGCCAGTAGACCGCACCGAGGTCGATCGCGAGGCGCAGGCCACCGGCGACGTTCTTGCGTGCGATGGCACGCGTCGGTTGGAGGACAACAACCTCTTCGTCGCCAACTTTGAGAGCCGCCCGCACCGCGTCGCGGTCACCTGGCGGTGGGCTCGGGTCGAAACAGTTGTAGAAGACCTCGGCCGCGATGTCCCTCGCCGCCAGCTCACGCTTGGACCGGGCGTTGATGCACACGTGCCGCCAGGCGGGGTCGGTCGGAGGCGGTCCGAGATGTGCAAGACGCGGCCGCTGCCAGGAGAGATCGTGATGGCGCAGGATTGCGGGCCTGCCTGTGATCGCGGCGGCAACGATTTCGCCGGCCACAGGATTCAGGGGTAGCGAGCAGAGGTTCTCCACGAGCACCAGGTCCGCTCCTGAGAGCGCATCCGCGACCTGCGACCGCAAGGCCGGGACGTCGCTGATCACCGCGTCGATCGCGAGGCCGGGCACGAGCAAATCGGCCTGCCCGGCGCCGGCGACAGTCTTCACATCGAACCCGAGCTGACGAAAGGCCCCCGCCCACTTGGCGGCTTCCACCGAGACGCCGTCGGGGCCTCCGAGGCGGTAGGAGACGACGGCGAGGGTGCCGGAGGCTGGCAGGCGCACTCCCGCACCGTAGTCGCCGCCGGCCGCGGTGGGAACGTACCCACGGTCCTCGGGCCGCTCCGCCTTCCTTGCGACGGCGGGCGCCAGGCTCTAGAACGTGGTGGTGCAAAAGCGGGCGTTGATCACCGGCATCACCGGACAAGATGGTTCCTACCTGGCGGAATGGCTGCTGTCGGAGGGCTATGAAGTAGTCGGTATGGTCCGGCGCTCGAGCACTCTCAACTTCGAGCGGATTGCCCACATCCAGGACCGACTGACCCTGGCCTCCGCCGACCTCCTCGACGAGGTCTCGATGATCGAGGTCCTGCGCGAGCAACGCCCGAGCGAGGTCTACAACCTTGCCGCCCAGTCGTTCGTTCAGACGTCTTGGGGCCAGCCCGTGCTCACCGGCGAGGTCACCGCCCTGGGCGTGACCCGCATGCTCGACGCCATCCGCCTGACCAATCCTGAGATCCGCTTCTACCAGGCGAGTTCCTCGGAGATGTTCGGCAAGGTACGAGAGGTCCCCCAGAGCGAGACGACGCCGTTTTACCCGCGCAGTCCCTACGGAGTGGCGAAGGTCTACGGGCACTGGATCACCGTCAACTACCGCGAGAGCTACGGGTTACATGCTTCCTCGGGGATCCTGTTCAACCACGAGAGCCCCCGTCGTGGCCTCGAGTTCGTCACCCGCAAGGTCACCAACGGCGTCGCGCGGATCAAGCTCGGCCTCGATCGTGAGATCAGGCTCGGCAACCTGGAAGCCAAGCGCGACTGGGGCTTCGCCGGAGACTACGTCCAGGCGATGTGGGAGATGGTGCAGCAGGACGAGCCGAACGATTACGTCATCGCCACCGGCGAGACCCACTCGGTGAGAGAGCTGTGCGAGGTGGCCTTCACGAGAGTGGGGCTCAACTACGAGGATCATGTCCGGATCGACGAGCGCTTCAAGCGGCCTGCCGAGGTCGACTTCCTCGTCGGCGACGCAGCCAAGGCACACGAGAAGCTCGGTTGGAAGACCCACGTCGACTTCGTGGGGCTCGTCGAGATGATGGTCGACGCCGATATCGAGCTGTTGCGCCGCCAGGTTTCCTGACCGGCGGAGCGGGCCTTCGGCCCGGGGCGGCGACGGAATGGCACGAGCCGTGGTGAGCCGAGGGGGCGCAGCCGGACTGAGCGTCGGGCGCGCGCGTGACCAGGGTGCCGGCAGCCCCGTAACATGGGCGTTCTTCATGCCGCCTGCTGTTCGTCTCCACGAGGCCGTAGCGCTCGCCGGCCGATTCCCCCTCCTCGCAGGAGCCTGCTTGGAAGTTGGCGAAGGCGAGGTCGTGCATCTGCGCGGCCCGAATGGGGCCGGCAAGACGAGTCTGCTCAAGGTCCTCGCGGGTTTGTTGGCGGTGCACTCGGGCGAGGCGACGGTACTCGGCCGAGACCTCGTCGCCGACCGGCGCGCCGTGCGCCGCGAGGTCGGCATGCTCGGCCACCAGTCGTTCTTGTATGAGGAGTTGACGGTGGAGGAGAACCTTAGGTTCGCGGTGCGAGCGGCCAGGGGTGCTTCGTCTTCGCTCCGCCCGGCGCTCGAGCAGTTCGGCTTTGCAGGTCGTCTCGCGTCCGTCCCCGTCGCCAGGTGCTCCGCCGGTCAGCGCCGCCGCGCCTCGCTCGCGGTGCTCGTCGCGCGCGGGGTGCGGCTGTGGCTGTTGGACGAGCCGCATGCGGGACTCGACCAGGATGGCCGTGACCTTCTCGACGAGCTCCTCGCCGGGTCCCGGACGGCCGGTCGCACCGTCCTGTTCGCCTCCCACGAGCTCGAGCGCGCGAGCGCCCTCGCGGAGCGGACCGTTCATCTCGCGGGTGGCCGGGTCGTAGAGCCGCCCGCGGCCGCCGCGATGGCCGAGCTGGTCAAGGAAGCGCCCGCTCATGTTGCGTGACGCCGCCCTCGTCGCCGGCAAGGATCTCCGCATCGAGATCCGTTCCAGGGTCGGCCTCAACCAGATCGGCCCCTTCGCGATCGCGGTGCTGCTCCTGTTCGGCCTGGCGCTGGGCCCGGACCGGCAGGTCCTCGCCCCGGCCTCCGCCGGTCTTTTCTGGGTCGCGGTGCTGCTTTCGACAGTGCTCGCCGTCCAGCGCAGTTACGCCATCGAGTCGACCGACGGCGCTCGGGACGGGCTGCGCCTGTCCGGCCTCGACCCCGCCGGAATCTTCCTCGGCAAGACCGGCGCCGTCGCCGCCCAGCTCCTTGTTCTCGAGGCCGCCCTCAGCCTCGGGGTCGCGCTGTTGTACGGGGCGCACTGTCGGGCGCTCTGGTCCTCGCCGGCGCGTGCGTGGCTGGGACCCTCGGGCTCGCGGCCGTCGGCACGCTGTACGGGGTCGTGGCATCGGGGCTGCGGATCCGCGAGACTCTCCTACCCCTGCTGTTCCTCCCCGTGGTCGCCCCCGTCCTTCTCGCCGCGACCAAAGCCTGGGACGAGGCCCTCGCGGGAACGCCCGGCCGTGCCGGAGGATGGCTGGACGTGCTCGTGGTCTTCGCCGTGCTCTATGTCGCGATCGGCATCGTGGCGTTCGGGCCGCTCCTGGAGGATGGATGAGCAAGCCGGCGCGTGCCGTGCCGCCGGATCAGGCGGCCGTCGTACTGCGGGTGCTGGGTGCGACCGCACTCGTCGGCGTCGTGGCGACGGCGTGGTTGGGTCTTTTCGTCACGCCGCCGGACGAGTTCATGGGCAATCTCGTGCGCCTGCTGTACGTCCACCCGCCGATGGCCTGGGTCGCGTTCCTCGCCTACGGAGTCGCCAGCCTTGCGAGTCTGCTTTACCTCTGGCCGAGGACGAGAGCAGAGCACTTCGACCGCCTTGCGGGCACGTCGGCGGAGGTCGGTGTCGTGTTCACTGGCCTCACCCTCGTCTCCGGGTCCATCTGGGGTCGCCCCACCTGGGGCGCGTGGTGGGTCTGGGACCCTCTGCTCACGACTACAGCCTTGCTGTTCGTTCTCTATCTGGGCTATCTCGCCGTGCGGCGTGTGCCGGGCGCGTTCCACGTCCGCGCCCGGCGCTCGGCGATCGGGGCCCTGATCGCCTTCATCGATGTGCCGATCGTCTATCTCTCGGTTGAGTGGTGGCGAAGCTTGCACCAGGCACCCACCGTCCTCAACCCGACGACGCACAAGACCTACGTGCACGGATCGATGGCCTGGACGTTGCTGCTCGGCTTCGTGTCGTTCACGCTCGTTTACCTCTGGCTGATGGCGCACCGTTACCGCCTCGCGAAACTGCAGGACCTGGAAGACAGCGAAGGGCTCGAGGCCGCCCTCGCGGAGCGCCGGGCAGAGGCGGTGGCCGGATGAACGGCTACGTGGAGGCCGGTTACGCGGTGGTCCTCGGCCCGCTCTCGCTCTACGGGGTGACACTCGTCGCCCGTGAGCGGGCGGCCCGGCGACGAGTCGGCGCGGCGTTGAGTGGCGTCCGGACGGGCGTCCCCACCGAGCCTCAGGTGGCGCACGGAGATGCCCCCGTGGTGAATCACGGCGGGGAGGCTGAAGAGCGGGGATCAGGCCGATGACCGGCGTCGGCACGAGGACCGGCGACAGCCTCTCGCCCGGCGACGCTTTCGAGGACGAGCCCAGCTCCGGCGACGCGGGGACCGCCCCGGCCATCCCGCCGCGCCAACGGGAAGCCCTCAGCCCCGAGCAGCGACGTCAGCGCCGGCGGCTCGGAGTGGTCGGGCTCGTGATCGTCGCGGCCATCGGGTTCCTGGTTTTCAAGGGGATCACCTCCGCGATCGTGTTCTTCAAGACGGCGAACGAGGCGATCGCCCAGAGAGCTGCCCTTGGCAACAGCACGTTCCAGCTCGAGGGCTTGGTCATGCCGGGGACGGTTCACACGCTGCGGGGCAGGTCGGGGACGACGGTTGCCTTCGTCGTCGAATCGAGCGGCGTCAAGGTCTCCGTGACCAACAGCGGGTCGGCTCCCCAGCTCTTCCAGCCCGGGATCCCTGTCGTCGTGGTCGGTCACTTCGTCGGCACGACCGACCGGTTCGCCTCGGACCAGATCCTTGTCAAGCATTCCAACGTCTACATCGCGGCCCACCCGAATCGGGTGAAAGCACTGAACGGGACCACGAGATGAACGCCGCCCTGGGGCTGATCGGGGTTGCCCTCGGCCTGCTGGCGGCGGTGTCAGGAGTTGTCACGATCGGCGTCGGCCTCTTGACGGGACGCCAATCGCTGTACCGCCACGCCCGCACGTTCGCCCTCTGGGTGCTCGCGGGGGCGGTGCTCGCGACCGTTGCCATGGAACGGGCGCTCGTCGTCCACGACTTCTCGATCGCGTTCGTGGCGGCGAACAACAGCCGCGAAACACCGCTGTTGTACTCCATCACCGGCATGTGGTCGGCTCTCCAGGGCTCGATCCTGCTCTGGGCGCTCATCCTCGCCGGCTACCTGGCCGCCATGACCCACGCTTTCCGCAAGCGCGCCTGCGATCCCCTCGTCGCATGGACGAGCCTGACAGGGCTCTGCGTAGCCGTGTTCTTCTTCGCCCTCATGGCCGGTCCGGCGAATCCCTTCGCCCACGTCGTCGGCCAGGTCCCGGTGGATGGCTCCGGCCCGAACCCGCTCCTGCAGGACAACCCTCTCATCGCCTTCCATCCCGTGTTCTTGTACCTGGGCTTCGTCGGGTTCACGGTGCCGTTCTGTTTCGTCATCGCCACGCTCGTGACAGGGCGCCTCAACGAGGGGTGGCTCGGGGCGACCCGCCGTTGGACCTTGTTCGCATGGGGCTTCCTCACGATCGGCGTCGTGCTCGGGGCGTGGTGGTCCTACCAGGTCCTCGGGTGGGGGGGCTTTTGGGGATGGGACCCGGTCGAGAACGCGGCGCTGCTTCCGTGGCTCTGCGGCACCGCCTACCTGCATTCGGTGATGGTCCAGGAGCGCAGGGGCCTGCTGCGGGTGTGGAACCTGTCCCTTCTGATCGCGGCTTTCTCTCTCACGATCCTCGGGACGTTCCTTACCCGCTCCGGCGTGCTCGTGTCGGTGCACTCCTTCTCCAACTCGACGGTAGGCCCCGTCCTGCTGGGGTTTTTCGGCTTCGTCGTGGCGGTCAGCGTCGGGTTGATCGCCTGGCGGGGCGACCGCCTGCGTTCGCCCGGGACGATCGACGCCGCCGTCTCCAGAGAAGGGGCCTTCCTCGTCAACAACCTGCTTTTCGCCGGGTTCGCGCTCGTCGTGCTCCTCGGGACCGTCTTCCCGCTCTTTGTCGAGGCGCTCAACGGCCAGCAGGTCACCGTCGGGCGGCCCTACTTCGACACGATGACGCTTCCGATCGGTCTTGCGCTCCTGTTCTTCATGGCCGTGGCGCCGGCGCTCCCGTGGCGCAAGGCGGCGCCGGGGGTGCTCCGCCGTCGGCTCGCGATCCCGGCGTGGGTCGGTGTCGGGGTCGTCGTGGTCTGCGTCCTTGCGGGCGTGCGTGGTCTCACGCCTTTGCTGGCGTTCGGCCTCGGCGGTTTCGCGGGAGCGAGCGCCCTGCGTCAGCTGGGGCTTGCGGCACTCGGGTCGCAGCGCGCGGGCGGGGGGGCGTGGCGGGCGCTGTTCGGCAGAGCCAACGGTGGGATGATCGTGCATCTTGGCGTCGTCGTGGTGGCGATTGCCCTCGCGGCAGCCAGCTCCTACGGGCAGAGGACCCAGCTCGTCCTGAAGCCAGGCCAGTCGGTCGGCTTCGACGGTCACAGCTTCACCTACGTGGGCTGGAGGCAGTTCAGCCTCCCGAACAAGAGCGGCGAGATCGCAACCGTGCTGGTGGACGGGGCGCCTTTTCACCCGGCCATCAGCGTGTTCCCCGGAAGTGAGGGGATCGGCACCCCGGCGGTGGATTCCTCGGTTCGCGAGGACACCTATCTCACCCTCGCCGACATCGACTCCTCGTCTCACGGCCCGGCGACCATCGACGTCGTCATCCAGCCCATGGTGCTGTGGCTCTGGGTCGGGGGGGCCCTCACCGCCTTCGGCGCCGTGCTGGCCGCCGTCCCGGTGAGGCGCCGCCGCAGCTCGAAGGACACAGCCGATGCGCGAGCATCCGAAGGACTGCCCGAGCTGCCCGACGGCCCGGAAGCGGCCGTGCCACCCGGCTCGCGGGACGCGCTTGAGGACCCGGGCCCGGCTCGCGTCCGAGCAGGGACGGCCTCGTGAGAAGGCGGAGTCGTCAGGTGAAGCTCGCGCGCTGGGCCGCGTGCGGGGTCGGTCTCGGCGCGCTGGTGCTCGTCGCTGTACTGGCCGGTCGTCCGGCGGCCACCCAGACCGCTTCGAGCTTCCTCATAGGCAAGCCGGCCCCACCGGTCGCGGGCCGCAACCTTGCTGGCGGCGACTCGTCCCTGGCCAGCTTGCGGGGCCGTTTCGTGCTTCTCAATTTCTTCGCGAGCTGGTGCCCCCCGTGCCGCAGCGAGTCGCCGGAAGCTCGTCAAGTTCGCCTACGGCCGCCCCGCCGGCCAGCGGGTCGCGGTGCTCGGCGTCGTCTTCGGCGACACGGCTCAGAACGCGGCGGCGTTCGAGCGACAGGTCGGAGCCACCTGGCCCTCGGTCGTCGACCCCGGCGAGCGGATCGCGATCAGCTACGGCGTCGACGATCCGCCGCAGTCGTTCCTCGTCGCGCCCGACGGCCGGGTTGTGGACCGGATCCTCGGAGGTGTGACTGCAGCCGGCCTGGTCCGTCTCGTGGCGCAGGCTGTGGCGGTGCACGCGTGATCACCGGAGTTGACCCGTACACCGGGCGCAAGGTCGCGCAGCGCCGGACACGCGGCGCTCTCGCTCCTCGCATCCCGGCCGGCGTGGATGGTCGTGGCCGTGGTCGCCTTGGTCGCCCTCGGCATCGGCAGCGTGCACCCGCAACAGGTGAACTCGTCGGCGCGGATCGCCCACCTCGACAGCGTCATCAAGTGCCCAAGCTGTGTCGACCTCTCCCTCGCGCAGTCCGACGCGCCCATCGCAGTCGGGTTGCGGTCCGAAGTCGCCGCCTGGGTCCATGAAGGGCTCAGCGACCGTCGGATCGAGCAGCTCGTCGTCGCCCGTTTCGGTGCGCAGGCGCTGCTCGTCCCCTCCGGGTCGGGAGCCGACGTCCTGTTGTGGGTGGTCCCGGTCGCCGCAGTGAGCACCGCCGCCGTTGTCCTGGCTGGGTACTTGTGGAGGCGACGGCGACTCGAGGTGCCTCTGTGAGCCTCCGGGGTGCCATCGGCGGGAGCGGCACCGGGATCCGGGCGCGTGGGCCGGGCCAGGAAGCCCTGGCGAACGAGCGGGAGTTCCTGCGGCGTTCCATCGAAGACCTCGAGGGCCAGCGCGCGGCGGGCGAGGTCGACGAACAGGACTTCGCAGTGCTGGATAGCCGCTATCGCCGGCGCCTGGCCGAGGTCGAGGCGCGCCTGGCCGCCCCGGGCGCCGGAGCCGCCGGCGGCTCCGCGCTTTTTGACGGGCGAGCGTTTCCACGCCCCCGGCGCGGCGGCGCTCCGCGGACCACGGCTGTTGGCCGGCTGCGCCGTTGGCTTGGGGGCGGGCGGGTGCGGCTTGTCGTCGCGATCGCGGCGACGGCCTGCTTCGTCGTCGCGGCGAGCGTGCTCGCGAGCTCGCTCGCGGGAGTCCGCCTCCCGGGTGAGTCCCCGACGGGATCGGTGTCCTTGTCGTCCGCCCAACACGAGCGCGAGACCCTGGACCGGGCGGCCATCTTGGGCAGCGAAGGACAAGTGGCCGAGGCGGTCCAGCTCTACAACCAGGTCCTGGCGGTGGACCCGAGACAGCCCGACGCCCTCACCTACGGCGGCTGGCTCGTCCGCCTCGCGGGGCTCTCCTCGAAGAGCCGCCTCGTGATTGCTCGCGGTGACGCGTCCGTCGCCCGGGCCGTCGAGGTCGCGCCCGGCTATCCCGACGCGCACGCCCTTTTCGGCGTGATCCTGTACGAGGATTTCGGCAGGCCCGCGGCCGCCTCGGTTCAGTTCCGGGACGCTTTGCGCGCGGGAGGCGCGAAGAGCCTTCTCATGTCGGTCGCCCCGATCGCCGGGCGGGCATTTGCCGCCGCCAAACAGCCCCTGCCACCCCGCTATCGCGCCGCGATGAGCGCCGCCGCGCAAGCGGCGCCTCGCTGACCTGGTCACCAACGCCGCGGGCGACCTCGCCCGCCGGGCGCCGTTAGCTGGCGCTGGCTCCGAGAGACCGCAGGCGCTCCACGACCGGTCCGAAGGCGGCCGTGAACGCCGCGACGTCCGCCCCGGTCGTCGACCAGCCGACCGACAGTCGCAGCGACCGGTCGGGGTCGACGCCCATGGCGGCAAGGACGGGAGAGGGCTCGATGGACTCCGACGAGCACGCAGAGCCCGAGTGCGCGGCGATGCCCGCCTGGTCGAGGCCGAGCAGCACTGCCTCGGCGAGGACCCCTCCGACCGCCACGTTCACGATGTGCGGCGCGCGCTGGACGAGGTCACCGAGCACGAGCACGTCCGCGACGGAGGTGGCGGCCTCAACGAGCGCACCGGTGAGCTGCCGGGCCGCAGCTTGCTCGTGCTGCAGCCTTCCCGGCTCGCTGAGCGCGGCCGCCGCCGCGCCGAAACCGATTATCCCTATCAGGTTCTCGATGCCGCCCCGTCGGGCCCGTTCCTGCCGCGCCACCGACGAGGAGCGGCTCGAGGCGCAGGCCCCGGCGCACGACGAGCGCCCCGATGCCGGCAGGGCCACCGAGCTTGTGAGCGCTGACGGAGACGAAATCGGCACCTAACGAGGCGAGCTCGACAGGGACATGACCCACGGCCGCGGCGGCGTCGATGTGGACGGGCACGCCCGCCGACCGGCAGCACGCCACGACTTCGGCCACGGGCTGCAGTGTCCCCACCTCGTGGTTGCACCATTGGCAGTTCACAAGCGCCGGGCGACGGGCGGGGTCGGTGGCGAGAAGCGTCTCGAGATGGGAGAGGTCGATCCGGCCTTTCGTGTCCACTTCGAGCACGAGGACCGCTCCGCGCCGGGCCGCAGCTTCGCGCACGCAGGAGTGCTCCACGTCAGCACAGACCATGGGGGCATCGCCGCGGGCCCGCCCGGCGGCGAAGACCGCAGTGTTGGCAGCCTCCGTGCCACCACTCGTGAACACGACACGGTTCGCCGCCGTCCCGAGCAGCTTTGCCACGGCCTCGCGCGCGTTCTCGATGGCGTCACGTGCCAGATGGCCCTCGGCGTGGACGCGACCGGGATCGCCGGACCACGGCGCTTCGAGCCACGTCGACATCGCCCGCGCCGCCTCCGGCCGCAGAACCGAGGTCGAGGCGTGGTCGAGGTAGTGGCGGTCCCGCAACGGCGCTCGCACGCGGACCGCTCTAGGGCCAGGGGTCAGCCTGCGACAGTGGCACAGACCTTGTCGCCCCGCGCCCGAGACGAGAGCTGAACTGGCACGCCGTCCCGGCACAGACCGTGGAGCAGGCCCTCGACGAGACCCCGGTCGGCCGCGCAGAGCACGGGATGATTGATGGCGGCATCGCCGAAGGGGCAATGGTCCCGGATGATGGCGTTCGGCGATCCGCTCACGCCGCCGTGGGCGGCGAAGCCTTGCGCGGTCAACGCGCCAGCGATCGCCTGCATGGCCGAGCGAAGCGACCTCGGAGCCTCGCCCGGTGCCATCTGCATGGCGAGCGACCGGCCGCACTCCTCGCCGACTTCGTGGGCGATCTGCTCGGCTTGCTGGGGGTCGACGATCGCCAGCAAGCGGCCGAGCAGTGCCAGGAGAAGGTCGTCTCGCAGCGGCGGCACCGAGACCGTCGTGTCGGCGGCACCCGCGAGGTAGCGCTTCGAGGGCCGCCCCACCCCGGCGTTGCCACGGTCGACGTAGACGTCGAGGTACCCACCCGCGGCCAGCTTGTCGAGATGGTGGCGGGCGACGTTCGGATGCAGGTTGAACTGCTCGGCGACCTCGGTGGCGGTCACACCTTGGCGCTCGCGGGCGAACAGGTAGATCTGTCGGCGGGTATTGTCACCGAACGCAGAGGTGATCGCGGCGACTGTTGCCGAGAACCCCTCGTCGGTGCTCACCGGTCCCTGCGGCTGGCGCGTGCCTTGACCCACACCGTCATCGTACCGGTGGCTCCGCCGCAGGTGAGCAGGAGCCGAGATGCAAGGACTTGAATGACCGGAATTGCGGCAGGCCAATGACCAATCCCGACCCGTCCCTGGAACAGGCCGTCCGCGCCGTCGTCGACCCGGGCCTGTTCCACAGCCTCGCGGAGCTGGGGCTGCTCCGCTCGGTCAGGACCCGGCGGGGCCGGACCGAGGTGGTCGTCGCCGTTCCGGCCGGCGGGCACCCGGCCCCGCGGGAGCTGACCGACGAGGTCGAAAGGGCTGTGGCCGCCGCCGGCGGGGACCCGGCGGAGCTCGAGCTCGTCAACATGACCGACTCGGAGGAGGACGAGCTTCACACGCGGCTCCGCGAGCTTGCCTTGCCGGCCCGCAACCGCGGTGTCGGCACCGCCGGGCCGGAGGGTCACGCCGGCACGGGCCATGGCGCGGATGGGCACGGCCACGGTGGCGAAGGACCCGAGGTGCGCCCCAACTCCTTCACCGACAAGGCATCGCACACGCGGGTCATCGCCATCGCCTCGGGCAAGGGTGGGGTGGGCAAGTCGACGGTGACGGTCAATCTCGCGGTCGCTCTGCAGCGCCGGGGCGCGTCAGTGGCGATTCTCGACGCGGATGTCTACGGTTTCTCGGTCCCTTCCATGCTGGGCATCGACCGCCCCCCGGCGCTGGTCGGCGACTTGCTCATCCCGCCGGTGGCCCACGGCGTCCGCTGCATCTCGATGGGCTTTTTCGTGAACGAGGACCAAGCCGTCATGTGGCGCGGCCCCATGCTGCACAAGGCCCTCGAGCAGTTCCTCGTCGACGTGCACTGGGGCCAGCCGGACTTCTTGTTGCTCGACCTTCCGCCGGGCACAGGCGACGTCGCCATGTCCATCGCCCAGTTCGTGCCCCGCGCCGAGGTGCTGGTCGTCACGACACCGCAGGTTGCCGCCGAACGAGTTGCCCAGCGGGCCGCGGTGCTCGCCCGCCAGCTCCACCTGCCCGTCAGGGGAGTTGTCGAGAACGAGTCGTGGTTCACCGGCGACGACGGCAAGCGCTACGAACTGTTCGGCCACGGCGGCGGCGAGACGCTGGCCCACTCGCTCGGCGTGGCGCTGCTCGGCCAGATCCCCTTCCTGCCCGCACTGCGCCAGGCCGGCGACGCCGGTGTGCCGATAGCGGCCTTTGCTCCCGACGGTGAGGCGGGCCAGGCCTTCGCCGCGCTCGCCGAGCGGGTGGTGGCGCTCGGGCCCGGGCGGGTGTACCGATCGGAGCTCTCGATCGGCTGAGCCCGCCCGGTCTGCGGCCGGTAGGGGCTGTGACATCCGAGGCGTAGCTTCGAGGTCGTGGAAGCGGCATCCTTGTCGGTGATGAGCGAGCCATCCCGCCGTTGGGCCTCGACCATGCGCGGCCACTTGAGCGGCGCGGAAGGCCTTCGCACGGCGCATCATCCGGCCGTAGCTCTGGGGGGCGCGGCAGGCCTGCTCGACCGCGAGGCCCGGGAAGCCGAAGAGGAGGGCTTCCTGGCCCCGGGCGCGAGCCGCTCTGTCGGCGCCGGCAGCCGGGCGCGCGAGGAACCCGCCGATCCGTGGCGGACTTGCTTCGAGAGGGATCGCGACCGGATCCTGCACTCGGCCGCCTTCCGGCGCCTGGCCGGCAAGACCCAGGTGTTCATCTTCCCGGCCGACCACCAGCGGACCCGGCTCACCCACGCGTTGGAGGTCGTGCAGGTGGCAAACGCCATCTCGCGCGCCTGCCGGTTGAACGTGTCTCTGACCGAGGCCATCGCCCTCGGTCACGACTGCGGCCACGGCCCCGGCGGTCACGCCAGCGAGGAGGCACTGTCACCGTTCTTGCCGGAGGGCTTCGACCACGCGGTCTGGGGCGCGGACGTCACCGCCGCGCCGCTCAATCTGTGCGCCGAGACCTTGGACGGGATCCGCAACCACTCCTGGTCGCGCCCGTCGCCCGGCACGCCCGAGGGAGAGGTCGTTGCGCTCGCGGACCGGATCGCCTACTGCGCCCACGACCTCGAGGACGCGGTGCACGCGCAGATTGTGACGAGCGCCGAGCTCCCGGCGATCGTCGCCGAGCACTGCGGGACCACGAGGGACCGCCAGCTCGACGCCTTCGTCACCGACGCCGTCACCACGACGCTGTCCTCGTCCACGGTCGCCATCAGCGAGACGATGGGCGAGGTGCTCGAGGCTCTGCGGCGCTTCAACTACGAGCGCATCTATCTCCGCCAAGCCTCGGTCGACCAGTCCTCGGCGGTCGTCGATCTGTTACGAGCCCTCGTCGACCACTATGTCAGGCACCCGGAGGCGCTCGGTCAGGGCTCCGAGCTCGTTCCGGGTGATCCGGACACTGTCCGGGCCGCCGTCGGCTACGTGAGCGGGATGACCGACCGGTTCGCCTGCACCAAGGCCGGGGAGCTTTTCGGTGACCGCGCGGACGCCCTGGTGAACGCCATGAGGCCCTTGTAGTTGCAGGCTTGCCCGGCTCCTCTTGTCTCACCCCAGCGTTCCGGCATCCCTGGGTTCTAGCGGCGCGGCCGGCAAGCTCGGCGCTGCCCGCAAGCGCCTCGGTGGATCCGCGGCGGGCTCAGGCGCTGGGCGAACGGCGTATAGGTCACCGGTCGCCCCGCGCCCGGCTTGTGACGCGCCGCCCGGCCGGTCCCCTACGATGACTCGCGGAAGCGGAAGGAGCACTCGTGGACGTGCGCATCGGGATCATCCATTCAGTGAGAGAGCTCGACATCGACCTCCCCGAGGGGACGGAGAAAGCCGATGTGGTCGCGGACGTGGACAAGGGTCTCGCCCAGCCGGACGGCGTGCTCTGGTTCACCGACAAGCGGGGGCGTCACGTGGCTGTGCCCGCAGCGAAGGTCGCCTACGTCGAGATCGGCGGCGGGGGCGAGGACCGGCGCGTCGGCTTCGGGACCAACTGACGCCCGAGCTCCTTTCTCACCGGCTGCTCTTCGTCACCGGCAAAGGCGGCGTAGGCAAGACCACTGTCGCCGCCGCGATCGCTTTGCTGGCGAGCGAGCAGGGCCGGCGCACCCTTGTCTGCGAGGCCGAGCCGAAGGGCGATCTGGCCCGCGCTTATGAGTGCGGCCCGACCCCGTTCACCGGCCGGCGCATCAGCGGCGACCTCGTGGCAATGTCGATGGACACGGAAGCGTCGCTGCGCGAGTACCTGCGTGTCGTGGCGAAGGTGCCCATCATCGGCCACATCAGCCCGGTCGCGAGGGCCTTCGACTTCGTGGCGACGGCGGCGCCGGGGATCAGGGAGATCCTGACGGTCGGCAAGTTGTGTTTCGAGATCCGGTCCGGCCACTACGACCTCGTCGTGGTCGACGCCTCCTCGACCGGCAACGTCGTCGGCCAGCTCGCCGCGCCGACCGGCATCAACGAGCTGATCCGCGTGGGCGTGGTTCGGTCCCAGACCGACTGGATCCTGGAGATCCTCGGGGACCCGATCCGGACCGGTGCCGTGCTCGTCACCACGCCGGAGGAGATGCCTGTCACCGAGGCAGTCGACCTGGCCGCGCGGCTGGCGAGCGAGACACCGGTTCATTTGGCCTGTGTGGTGGCGAACCGGGTCCTGCCCGAGCTTTTCGCCAACTCCGAGGAGCTGGTCTTCAACGAGCTCGCCCGTTCCCCAGCGCTCGAGGCTGTGGCTCGCGAGCTCGGTACTTCCGGCGGACTCGTCGAGGACGTGCTCGCGGCGGCGAGGCTCGCGGTCACCGTCCGGCGCGACGGCGTCACCCATCTCGAGCGCCTGCGCGCCGAGATCCCTGCTGAGGTGCCCCTCTTGTACCTTCCGTACCTCTTCGCACGCGCGCACGGTCTTCGTGCGGTCCGTCAGGTTGCCCACGCCCTGTCCGAGGAGCTGTTGACTTGAGCCGACCCGAGCGCAGCCTTCGTCCCGGCCCCGAGAGCCGTTCGGCACTTGGGCGCACCGGGTTCCCTCCTGACCAAGACAGGACGCGCCACCTAGAGCAACTGCTGTCGGCGAAGGAGATCGTCGTGGTCTGCGGACCAGGCGGCGTTGGAAAGACGACGATCTCGGCCGCGCTCGCCGCCACCGCGGCAGCCCGCCTCGGAGGCCGCGTGCTCGTCCTCACCGTCGACCCGGCGCGCCGCCTCGCGGACGCGCTCGGGATCGGGGGGCTCGGGAACCTGGCCCGACGCGTGTCCGACGAGGCGTTCGCCGATGCCGGTGTGCGTCCCAAAGGTGAGCTCCACGCGGCCATGCTCGACACGAGCGAATCGTGGGATGCGCTCGTGCGCAGGCATGCACCCGATCCGGGGACTGCGAGCGAGATACTCGCCAACCCGCTTTACCGCAACGTCACCAGGCGCTTTGCACAGGGCCACGACTACATAGCCATGGAGCGCCTCCACGAGCTCCACGAACAAGGCGAGTACGACCTCTTGGTCGTCGACACGCCACCCTCGCTCAACGCGCTCGACCTGCTCGACGCGCCCGGGCGCGTGGCCGAATTCTTCTCGTCGAGACTGCTCCGCTGGCTCATCGTGCCTTACCGCTCCCGGCTGGTGAACTTCGCTTCCCGGCCCTTCTACCAGGTCGCTGACCGCGTGCTCGGCAGCCAGTTCCTCGAAGACCTGGCCCGGTTCTTCATCCTGCTGCAGACCATGCGGGACGGCTTTGTCGGCCGCGCCGAGGCGGTGAACCGCCTGATCCGGGATGTGCGCACGACCTTCGTGGTCGTGACCACTCTCGAGGCGGTCCCGGCCGTTGATGCCGAGCAGCTCCTGGAGAGCCTGCAAGACCGACGGCTGCACCTCGGCCTGCTCGTCTGCAACAAGGTGTTGCCGGCATCCTTCTCGGACCCGCTCGTTGGCCGGACCGCCGAGCAGCTGGGACAGCGCGCCGCCGAGCTGGCGCAGTCCCTGGGCGAGCGCTTGGGGGCGGACCGGGCGCAGGCGGATCGTCGCACCGACGAGATGGTCGGACGTGTCCTTTCCGAAGTGGCCCGCAGTTTTGCCAACTTCCGGCTCGTGGCGACGCGCGAGGCCGAGCTGTTGGGGGAGCTGTCCGCGGCGCACGAGATGACGGCGATCGTGCCGTACCACCCTGGACATGTCACCGACCTGAGGGGCCTCTTGGACGTGGGCGCGAAGATCTGGGGTGACGAGGTCCCGCCGGCGGCCAATAGGGCCCGTTCCCGCCCCGGCCGTCAGAGCCGGGCCAAGCGCGGCTCGCCCTCCGCCACGGCGTCGGCCACCTCGGAAAGGCGCGGCAGGAACAGTGGGGCGGAGGACGCGCCGCGTCCCCCGGCCGCGCCGGAACCCGAGGCCGGATCTTGACGTCGTCATGGAGCGCGACGGGCGGGGCATGATCTGGGTGTCGCAGTTGCCGGACCAGTCCGGTCAGGGCTTCGGGGGAATCGACCAAGGATGGAGCACGTTGATGCCTGAGATCATGACCGCCTGGTCAGCGCAGCATGCCGGTGCCTGCGCCCCTCCTGCGGCACAAGAGGCCTGACCAAGACCTATGAACCGCTCTCTCGTCCCTCTCGGCGCCAAGATCGTCCCCGCACCGGACCTGATCCACCGGTACACGTCCTTTGACGGCCCCGAACGCCGCCATCTGGAGAGCCTGATGGCTTTCTGGAGCCTCCTCGCCGACCTCTCGTTCTCGGACCTGTTGCTGTTCGTGCCCGTCACGCGCGACCGGGGCGAAGACGACGAGGGCCTCGGGGCCTCCCAAGATCCGGCGGTTGACCACGGCGCCTTCGTGATACTCGGCCAGATACGGCCCACGACGAACCAGACCCTGTACGAGGTTGACCTGGTCGGCCAGGTTCAGTCTGCCGAGAGCCTGACGAACGTGGTCGAGGCCTACGAAGCGGGCGTGATCGTGCGCTCCGAGCAGCCGGGTGAGACGGCCGACGCCCTCGTGCGTGTCACGAGCATCCCGGTTGGTCACCGCCGCAAGGTTCTCGGTGTGCTCTGCAGAGTCTGGTCGCCCCGCACGACGCGGCGGCGGGGCACGCTGGAACGGGTCTACCTCGATCTGTTCGAGCGGCTCTCGGTGATGGTGACAGACGGCCTGTTTCCTTTCGTCGGCGGCCCCGCCGCGGCCGAGGAGGCGCCACGGGTGGGAGACGGAGTGATCGTCGTCGACGCTCGCCAGCGGATCACCTACGCCTCACCGAATGCAGTCAACGCCCTGCACCGGGCCTCGATCACTTCCGCCATCGTCGGCTCGAGCCTGGCCCTGCTCGGGCTCGAGACCTCGGTCGTCGACGATGCTTTCTCGAGCAAGCTCCCCACGCTCGAAGAGGTGGAGCGGCCGCCCGACGTCAGATTGATGATCAGGTGCATTCCCCTCATCGCGCGAGGTGAGATTACGGGCGCGGCCCTCCTGCTCAGAGACGTGACAGACCTGCGCCGCAGGGACCGGCTCTTGTTGACCAAGGACGCGACCATTCGCGAGGTCCACCACCGGGTGAAGAACAACCTCCAGACGATCTCGTCCCTCCTCCGGCTCCAGGCGCGGCGCTTGGACGAGGCGGAGGCCGCGGGTCGTATCGCCTTGCTCGAGGCCGAGCGGCGGATCCGGGCGATTGCCCTGGTCCACGACATCTTGGCGCGAGACGCCACCGAACAGGTGCCCTTCGAGCAGATCGTCGCGGCCCTTGTGAACATGATCCGCGAGACGAGCACGATCTCGTTGCCGGTGCGGATCGAGGTCACAGGGAGCCTTGGGGACGTCGCGGCCGAAGTGGCAACCCCACTCGCGGTCGCGATCGCGGAGCTGCTTCAGAACGCTGTCGAGCACGCCTTCCCCGAGCCTTGGTACGGAGAGGGCTCGCTCTGGGCTCCCGGGGCGGGACCCGGGCCGGCGCCGGCGCCCGAGTCGGTGGACCCGGGACCGCCGGCCAGGACGCAAGTGCCCGGCCCGGAGCCGGTGTCCCGGAGCGAGGCGCGAGTCGATCTCTTGCTCGACGAACAGCCGGACGTTTTGGTGGTAGTCGTACGCGACAACGGCTGTGGGCTGCCCGCGGGATTCGACATAGACCGGACCCGCAGTCTCGGGCTGTCGATCGTCCGGGACCTTGTCCGCAGTCAGCTGGGCGGCACGATCAAGATGGACACCGACGGCGGCACGGTCGTCCGCCTGGAGATACCCGGAGGTAGGCCCTCTAGCTGAGAAGCGGGCGGCTCACCAAGCGCGACGGCGCTGAGCGGCCAGCCACGCCTTGCGGAGCTTGCGGCGCTCGTCCTCCGAGGTGGCACCCCACACACCGGATTCCTGATTTGTGGCGAGCGCGAACTCTAGACAGGCTTCTCGGGCTTCGCACGAGAAACAGACGGCTTTGGCCGCGTTGATCTGCTCAATGGCTTGACCTGTCGTGCCGATGGGGAAGAACAGGTCAGGGTCAGTGTCCCGGCACTCGGCTACCTTGCGCCAATCGTCACTGTCCCACTCGCTCGAGCGGGTCCAGGTCAGAGCCACTCTGCCTCCTTGCGGCTTGGAAAGCGCGGCAAATGTTCATGACCCTCCAAGCGCGTCCGTGAACACGGTCACAAACATTGCAGTCGACAACCAAACCGATAATCGCTGGCTGAACCCGGCGAACAGAGGGCCGATTACCTAACTGCGATACCTAATCTTAGGAGACGGTTCCGGTCGATGCAAGCATGTGATCACGATCACAATCCAACGAGTCGATTGCCTTCCGTACGGCCGAGAGCAGGGAGCAAACAGCGTGACCGAGGTCTTCGCCCATCGGGGTTCGTCGCATCTGGCCAGGGAGAACACCCTTGCGGCTTTCGTCGCGGCGAGGAAGCTGGGCGCGGACGGGGTCGAGCTCGACGTTCACCTGACTGCGGACGGCGTCGTGGTTGTGCACCACGACGGCCGGCTGCCTGGGCTCGGGCCCTTCGCTCGCCTCCGGTCGGCGGAGCTGCCCCCGTGGCTGCCGTCCCTCGCGGAGGCGCTGGAAGCCTGCCGGCCGCTCAGAGTCAACGTCGAGATCAAGGAGGACGAGACAGACGCGGGACCTGCGCGGGACATCGAACTGGCTGTTGAGGCGGCGGCGCTGCTGGCGGAGCGTGACGAGGCGCCTTCGATCCTGGTCTCGTCGTTTTCTCTCCCTGTGCTCGACGCCGTCCGCGCCTTGCGGCCGAACCTCGCGACGGCGTGGCTGGTGGATCTGGACACAGATCCGATGGAGGCGCTCGTGACGGCGCGCGAGCATGGCCATGGCGGCCTGCACCCGTTCTTTGCTCGCGTGAACGCGGCGTTGATGACTGCCGCCAAGGACGGCGGGGTGGCGATCAGGACCTGGACCGTGGACGACCCGGCCCGGATCGCGGCGCTTGCCGGCCTCGGTGTCGACGCGGTCATCACCAACGACGTGGCGGCAGCCCTGCGGGCCCTCGGGCGGTTCCATCCGGCTGCGGAGCCGCCGCCGCCGGTTGGCGTCTGAGCAGCGCCAGATCCGCCGGTTGGCCGGCGAACGACCGGTCGGGGAGAATCGCCCTATGAGAGTCGCAGTCTGTGTGAAGCAGATCCCTGACACTGCGGACCCTCCCGCGCTCGACCCGCAGGATCACACCCTCGTGCGAGAGGGCAAGCTGATCATGGACGAGTCGGACAGCTACGGGGTGGAGATGGGCCTCCAGCTCGCGCAAGCCGGCGGAGGCGGCGAAGTCTCCCTCATCTCGATGGCCCCGAACCGCGAGACGAACGGGTTGCGGACGGCGCTCGCCATCGGAGCCGCCAGGGCCGTCGTGGTCTCCGATCCCTTGCTGGCCGGCTCGGACGCCCTCGGGACGGCGAAGGTCCTTGCGGCGGTCATCGGCCGGCTCGGCGCGGACCTGGTGATCGCCGGCACCGAGTCCACGGACGGCTACACGGGCACGACACCTGTCCAGGTCGCGGAGCTGCTGGGCTGGCCGTCCGTCAGCTTCGCCGAGCACGTCGAGATCCTTGAGGGCCTCCTCAGGGTCAGGCGCCAGACCGAAGCGGGCTACGACGAGATCACGTGCCCTCTTCCGGCCGTCGTGACGGTCACCTCAGGTGCTGCCGCGCCGCGCTACCCCTCCTTCAAGGGCATCGCGGCCGCGAAGTCCAAACCCGTCGCGCAGGTGACGCTGGCAGACCTCGGTTTGGACCCTTCCCAGGTCGGCTTCAGCGGTGCCCGCCAGCAGGTGATCTCCGTCGAGGTTGCCGAAACACGGAGGCACGGCGAGATCGTCGTCGACCAGGGTGACGCCCATGAGCACTTGCTCAGCTTCCTCGAGCAGCTAAAGGTCTTGTAGAGGGTGAGGCCGCCGATGGACGAGGTCTGGGTTCTTGCAGAGCAGCACGGCGGGGAGCCGGCCGGCATCGTGCTCGAGCTGTTGACCGCCGCCCGCCGCTTCGCCGTCGCGGTCGAGGCCGTCACGTGGGGCCCCGCGGCGGTAGCGGCGGCCGGTGTCCTTGGTCGCTACGGGGCAGGCAAGGTTTACGCCCTGGGCGACATAGGCGAGTCGTTGCCGGGGCCCAAGGTCGCAGCCGCCCTGGCGGCCCTGGTCTCGGGCGGGGACCGCCCCGACGCGATCCTCATCGGCGCGACCCACGACGGCCGCGACGTCGCGGCGCGGCTGTCGGCGCGCCTTGATCTGCCGGTTTTGGCCAACGTCGTGGGCATCGACACCTCGGGACCGAGGCCCGCCTCCGTGCACACGATCTTCGGCGGCTCGGTCGTGGTGCGTGCCGAGTTCACCGGCCCCGTCCCAGGCATTTTCTTGGTCCAGGCGAAGTCGTTCGCCCCCGAGCCGGCCGAGCCGGCCGGGCAACGGTCCCCCGACATCGTCGCCATAGGGGTTCCCGAGACGGGGCGGGGCGATGGGGCAAGGGTCGTCGGCCGCCACGTTGCGGAGCACGCCGGCCCGAAGCTCGACGAAGCCGTCGTCGTGGTGGCCGGGGGCAGGGGTCTCGGCTCGCCCGCCAACTACGCCCTCGTCACAGAGCTGGCGCAGTTGTTGCACGGAGCCGCGGGGGCGACACGCGCCATTGTCGACTCCGGCTGGGTGCCGTACGCATCGCAGATCGGCCAGACGGGCAAGACCGTGAAGCCCAAGGTCTACGTGGCATGCGGGATCTCCGGGGCCATCCAGCACCTGGTCGGCATGAAGGACGCCGAGCACATCATCGCCATCAACAAGGACAGGCAAGCCCCGGTCTTCGCGATCGCCGACCTCGGCGTCGTCGGAGACGTCACAACGGTGCTCCCCAAGCTCATAGAGGCGATCAAGGCCCGTCGCTGAGTCCGGCCCCGGATCAACCCGCACCCTCAGGCGCACCGGTGCGTGGCGATCCGACGCCGGCTTTCGACCGGTGCCGGCGCGCCCGGCACCGGAACCGGCATTCTCGGCTCGCTACAACCGGCGCGCCAGCCCCACGATCACCAGGATTTGAAAGGGCTCTTGAAGGCTCCACACATTGCGGTCAAAGGATATGTATCGTCGGGCGGCTGAGGGCATACGCGACCCGCGTTGCCCGAGCGCGGATGAAGGACTCACCGGTTGCTTTTCCCGACAACTGATTTCGCAATCTTCTTCGGGATCGTCTTCATAGGCAACTGGCTGCTCGCGCCGTTCCCAAAGCGCTGGCGCGTCTTCATCCTCATCGCGAGCTACGTGTTCTACGGATGGTGGGACTGGCGCTTCGTTTTCCTCCTCGCGGTCTCCACGGTCTGCACGGTTGCCGGGGGGCGTCTGGTCCACAAGGCCCGCGACGCATCGGTCCGCAAGGCCTGGATGATGGCGACAGTCGCCGCCGAGTTGGGCTTGCTGGGTTGGTTCAAGTACGCGGGCTGGTTGAGCGTCAACGTCGACAACGTGCTCCACCACCTCGGGATGGGCGATCCCGTCCCGTTGGTACAAGTCACGCTCCCGGTCGGGATCTCCTTTTTCACCTTCATGGGCCTGTCGTACGTGATCGACATCTACAGGGGGAGCCTCGAGCCCTCCCCGTGGTTGGACGTGGCGGTCTTCGTGGCCTTCTTCCCGCACCTGGTGGCCGGGCCGATCGTGCGCGGCTCGGACCTGCTTCCCCAGATCCGCAGGGCGCACCGACGCGACCCGCGCCGGATCGCCTTTCCGAAGGCCGCTTACCTCATATTCGGCGGCCTGTTCAAAAAGGTGGTGCTCTCCAGCTACGTCTCGTCCCAGATCGTGGACCCGGTGTTCGCCAACCCTCACACGCACTCTTCGCTCGAGGTCCTGTTGGCGATCTACGGCTACGCCGTGCAGATCTACTGCGACTTCAGCGGTTACACCGACATTGCCATCGGTTGCGCCCTCCTGCTCGGGTTCCGCTTCCCGGAGAACTTCAACGCCCCCTACACCGCTCGCTCCCTGCAGGACTTCTGGCGCCGGTGGCACATGACCTTGTCGCTGTGGCTGCGCGACTACCTGTACATCCCCCTCGGAGGCAACCACGGGTCGCGGCGCCATATGTATCGCAACATCATGATCACGATGGTCCTCGGCGGCTTATGGCACGGTGCCGCGTGGACCTTTGTCGCCTGGGGTGCCCTGCACGGCATCGGGCAGTGCACCGGTCACTTCCGCCGCGCCAGACGCGTCGCAAGGGGCCTCTCGCCGCAGCGAGAGGGATGGGGGTGGGTCGCCTGGGAGCGGTTCGCCACCTTCCAGCTCGTCTGCGTCGGATGGGTGTTCTTCCGGGCCACATCTTTCGCCAACGCCTTCGCGATGTTCGGCCGGTTGTTCACCGCTTGGGCCCAGCCGTCCCCGCTCGTGAACTTCGCTGTGCTGCTCGTCATAGTTGTCGGCATCGGGTCCCAGTACGTGCCGAAGACCGGGCCCCTGCGCGCGCGCAAGAGGTGTTCTCACGACTTAGCGTGTTGGCCCAGGGCGCCGTGCTCGCGGCAGTGCTGCTCGTTATCACGACCCTGGGCCCGCCGGGCGTCGCGCCGTTCATCTACTTCCGCTTTTGAAGCTGGGATGATCTTGTCGAAGGTGGCACGAACTACTTGACGATCTTCCGAAAGGCACCGAGGCCTGCCGGCCACCCGCGCGACCGCAAAGGCGACCAGACCCGGGACGGGCGTAGGGCGCGCCCGGCCTCGGCCAGGTCTGGCAGCGCCTCGAGGCGCCGGTCGAGCACTTCGGCACGACCTCGTTCGGCGCGGCCGGCCCCGACCACGACGGCCCGTGCTCGCGCTCCGAAAGCCAAACCGCGCCGGGTCGGCGAAGGCGAGCCGACAGACCAGAGGCGGAGGGCGTCTGCGGGCCGCATCATCGGCGTCGGCCTGATCTGTTTCGGGATCTGGCTCGCATTCGACGCTAATCAGCTCTACCACGCCGCGGAGGCGGGCCAGATCGGCGTCCGCCGCACCGTCGCGATGACGATCTTGCGCCCGATAGCCTCCATCACCGGCGCGTTGCGGATCTCCGGGCCGGTCAACAACGCTGACTCGGCTCTGGGGAGATGCGGGATCGGTGGCGCGCCGGCGTGCAGCAGCGGCCCTGCGCCCCCGATTCCTCCCGTGATCGGGCCGGCGCACCGGTCCTGGGGCTACCTCGACCTCGGGGGCGCGCCCCATCTCGGACCTGGGACCCATTACATCCCGCCGCCTCCTTCGCCGGTGGTGCCGGCCGGACCCCCGCCCCTTCAGTCCCCGACGGTTTCCCACCCGTTGACGCTGCTCTCGATCGGGGACTCCATCGGCGAGGACCTCGGTTTCGGCCTGGGGGACGTGTTCTCGACCGATCCCGACGTCCGCGTCGTGCAAAAGGCTCTCGAGGACACGGGCCTCGCGAGGAGCGACTACTACAGCTGGCCGGCGGCACTCGAGGCCGACCTCAGGCAGTACCACCCGGAGATCGTGGTCGTCATGCTGGGCGCGAACGACATGCAGTCGTTCTCGATCGGGAGCGGCCGCTACATCTCGTTCTCCCTGACCGCGAGTCAGTGGTGGCAGGCGTACAGCGCACCGGGTCGCGCTCGTCATGGAAGAGGCGACCGCGGCGGGCGCGCATGTGATGTGGGTCGGCTTACCTCCGATGGGAGCCGGCTCGACCGTTCCGGCAGGCTTTCCGCAGAAGCTGAACGGCGTCTTCTACGCCGAGGCGCATGCGCACCCGGGCGTGGCGTACTTCCCCGCCGCGACGGTCCTCGCCAGCAGGACGGGAGGCTTCGCGCTGTACATGACGACCAACGGATCGATCGAGCAGATCCGTTCCACCGACGGCGTGCACCTGCTTCCGGCCGGCTACGACATGCTGGCCCAGGCGCTCGTGCGAGCCGATGGAGCGGGCCTGGAACGTCGACCTGCACGTCGGTTAGCACGGCCGGAGAGCCCGCCCGCCGCCGGCGGATCAGGGCAGGCTCTTGGCGCGCTCTCTGGACAGCTCGATCTCCGTCTCGGCCGCCTCACGGCCGGCCCAGGTGGCTCCCTCGACGGACTTGCCGGGCTCGAGGTCCTTGTAGACCTCGAAGAAGTGCTGGATCTCCAGCCGATCGAACTCCGGAAGATGGCGGAGATCCTGCAGGTGTTCAAGGCGGGGATCGTGGGCCGGCACGGCGATGATCTTGTCGTCGGGTCCCTTCTCGTCGGTCATACGGAACATGCCGATCGCGCGTGACCGGACGACGCAGCCAGGGAAGGTCGGCTCCTCGACGAGCACCAGGGCATCGAGCGGATCGCCGTCCTGGCCGAGCGTCCCGTCGATGAAGCCGTAGTCCGCTGGATAGCGGGTCGAGGTGAACAGCATCCGGTCGAGGTAGATCCGACCCGTGGCGTGGTCCATCTCGTACTTGTTGCGCTGGCCCTTGGGGATCTCCACTACGACTTCGAACTCCATCGGCAAGCCTCATCTGTGGTGTGGTCGTGCGACCCTTGGATCGGGACGCTAACAGTCCGCCGAGCTACGGAGCGCAGGCCACCGCGGGAAAGGGCCGGCGACGATGGTGTCCGGCCGAGGCGGACCGCTCAGCTCGGGATCGCGCTCTTGAGCAGCTCGACGAGCGGGCCCTCCAGGCCCGGAGCCGCGACGACGAATGTCGCGGACCCGTCGGCCAGCCCTTCGACGTCGGTGACAGTCGCCCCGGCTTCGCGCACGATGACCTCGCCCGCGGCGCGGTCCCAGGGCCGCAGCCACGCCTCGTAGAAGGCGTCGAAGCGTCCGGCAGCCACTCCACAGATGTCGATCGCCGCCGAGCCGCGGCGGCGGATGTCACGCACGGCGGGCAGGACAACCGGGAGCATGCGTGCCTGATCGGCCCGGTCCTTGGCCACGTAGGTGAAGCCGGTGGCGACGAGTGCCTGGGCGAGGGTCCGTCCCGACGGCCGCAGCCGCAGCTCGTGACCGTTGAGCGACGCCCCCTCCCCCTCGCCGGCGGCGAACATCTCGCCGTTCATCGGATTGTGCACGGCACCCACGATGCTCCGCCCCTCGAGCGTGGCCCCGATCGAGACGGCGAACTCCTCGATGCCGTAGAGGTAGTTGATGGTGCCGTCCAGCGGGTCGATGACCCAGGTGACTCCCGTCGAGCCTCTCCGGGAGCTGCCTTCCTCGCCCAGCACGCCGTCATCCGGCCGGGCGCGCAGCAAGGAGCTGACGATCAAAGCCTCGCTGGCCTTGTCGACCTCGGTGACGAGATCGGTCGGGCTCGACTTCGACGAGGTGCCGGTGGAGAGGAGGACTCCGCCCGCCACGCTCTCGAGCCGCGAGCGCAGGAGCTTGCCGGCCGCTTCGGCGATCTCTTGGGCGAGCTCGAGGAGATCGGACTGGTGGTAACCACTCAAGTTCGGCGCTGTCATGACGTGCGGGTCGGGCGGCGCATGCCGGCCGGTGCCGCCAAGCGGGTATGGGCGAGTTGGGCCAGGCGCGCCACCAGAACCTCGATCACGAGCTCCTCCGGCCAATCCACCACACCACGAAGGTCGAGATCGGCATCGGCGACCAGGCTAACCGCGCGGGCGATGCGGTCCGTGCCGAGCCTTCTTGCCTGGACGAGCACTTTGCGCGCCGGGTACGGCGACATGCCGAGCAGCGAGGCCGCCTCGCCCGGGTCGGTTACGCCGCGCCCGTCGAGACGAAGCATCGCCCCGAAATGCTTGTGCAACATCGCCAGCAGCTGGAAGGGGTGCCGGCCCCCGGGACCGAGCAGCCGGCGGGCGGCTCGGACGGCGGTGGCGACATCGCCGTTGTCGAGCGCGTCGGTGAGCTCCCAGGGCGGTGCGCCGCCCTCCTCCCCCAAGAACGGCTCGAGCTTCCGGCGGGCTCACCCTGGCACCCTCGCCGTAGGCGGAGGTGAGGACGTCCAAGAGCGCGTGCAGGCGAGAGACGTCCTCCCCGAGATGGCCTTCGAGAAGATGCCTGGCGGCCGGGTCGAGGTGCACGGGCGCGGCCTGGAGCTGCTCGCTCAGCCATTGCGCGCGGGCCTTGCCGGAGGCGCCGGGTGACGTGTCGATCTCCTGGCCCCGTGCCTTGACAACCTTGGCGAGGACCGCCGGCAGCGCCTTTCCGACCACGGCGAGCACGAGTACGTTCGGCGCGAACTGCTCGCCGAGGCGCGAGGCGAGCTCGGCGGCTTGAGACGCGTCAAGGCGCTCTGCGTCGCGGAGCACGACGATGCGACGCTCAGCCAGGAACGCAGGCGTGAACAGCGCGTCGAGCACCGGCCCGATGTTCAGTTCGTCCTCGGCGCCGGGAGCGCGGTGCTCCTCGATCGCCACCGATGAACCTCGGTTGGCGGAATTCGGGTCCCCCGCGCCGCTGAGTTGCCGGTCGGGCGAGGTCAGCTCGGCGAGCAGCTGCTCGAGGCCACGATCCACGAGCGCCGGATCGCCGCCCTTTACGACAAAGACGGAGGCAAACTCGCCGCCTTGGGCATTCGCGGCCGTCACTGCGGCGTCCCCGCAGGAAGGATCGTCCCCGAGCCGGCGTCCTCCTGGGCTTGGTCCGGGCCGGGACCAGCTCCTCCGGCCGATTCGGCGATCGCGGCCAGGAGGTCGCGTACCTTACAAGTGCCAGCGACGTCGTGGACCCTGACCAGGCGGCACCCGCCGGCGATACCCATCGCGGCTGAGGCCAACGACGCATGGCGGCGCTCGCCGATCCCGAGGTCCAGCAGGACCCCGAGGAAGGTCTTATTCGACGAGGAGAGGAGCAACGGGTAGCCGAGCGAGGCGAGGCGCGCGGAGCTCTGCAGGAGCAGGCGTGACTGTTCGGCCGTCTTGCCGAGGTCGAGGCCGGCATCGAGGACTATGCGATCGGCCGGGATCCCACACGACCGGGCGCGCTCGGCGCGGCCGAGCAGGAAGCGCTCGACTTCGGCGACGACGTCGTCGTAGTGCGGGTCGGGGTCGGGCACTCGTGGTGAGAGGCGTATGTGGGTGGCAACGACACCCGCTCCGGCCGCGGCGGCGGCTGGGAGGTAGGCAGGGTCCGCGAACCCGCTGATGTCATTGCCGAGGACAGCTCCGGCCCCGAACGCGGCGGCGGCGACCGACGCCCGCCAGGTGTCGACCGAAAGGGGGACGTCGAAGCGTTCGCGAAGTGACGCGATCACAGGAACGACCCGGTCGAGCTCCTCTTCCTCGGTCACCTGTGGACCCGGGCCGGCTTTGACCCCGCCGACGTCGAGCACGTCGGCGCCTTGTTCGACCAACTGTTGCGCGTGCTCGAAGAAACGGTCCAGCTCGAAGTAGAAACCGTGATCGTAGAAGGAATCCGTCGTGCGGTTGAGTATGCCCACGACGAGCGCCCTCGTCGTCAGGTCGTAGCAGCGCCCGCCCAGCTCCAGGAAGACGGGACGGCGGGGCCAGAAGACCGCGCCGGGTGTCGGCGGCACTTCAGGCTCCCGCGCGCGCCCGGATCAGAACAGTCGGGATGTGAGGGCGCGCCTGTACTGTGCCCGTCTCGGGTCCGAGGCGTCCATCGTCTCGAGGATGTCGACGAGCTCCTGGCGGGCCTCGTTGTCGGTCTTCACCCGGTCGAGCAAGGTGCTGATGCGCTCTTCCAGTTCTGCGCCGTTGCCGCCCGCGCCCTCGCGAGGAACGGCGACGCCCGCGATGGCCAAACGGGCGAGGGCGGCGACACGACGGGCCTCGCCGGTGTCGGGGATCTTGGAGAGCAGGCTGAGCGCGCTCTCCGGTTCACCGCGCCCGACGAGGATCTCGGCGAGACCGGTGACGGCCTCGGGCCGGTCGGGCTCGAGCTCGAGCGCCCGGCGAAGGGAGGCCTCGTCACCGAGGGCGACCAGCTGGTCGGCTTCGCTCGCGGCCGGCAGGAGCCGGCTCACGAACTCGCGCACGGCGGCCTCGGGCACAGCGCCGATCAACTGGTCGACGACGCGGCGCTCTCTGATCGCGAACACGGCCGGGATCGACTGGACCTGGAAGCTCTGCGAGATCATCGGGTTCTCGTCGACGTTCACCTTGACGAGCTCGACGGCCCCGCCGGTTGCCTCGACCACGCGCTCGATGATCGGGCTGAGCGTCTTGCAGGGGCCGCACCAGGGCGCCCACAGGTCGACGATGACCGGGACCGCGTCGGAGCGGGCGAGTACGTCGTTCTCGAATGAAGCGTCAGTGGCATCCAATGTCATCGAGCAAAACCCTAACGGCTTGCCGGCGACCACCCGCGATCGCCGGGGCGACCGCGGGCAGGAAGCGACAGGCGCGCTGACGCGGCGGGTGCCGTTACGGGATCTTCGTAGGTGTTGCCGGCAGGGTGAACTCGCCGGACGGCACGGTCGTCGAGAAGCTCGTGATCTCGAAGCTGCCGGCGCTCGCGGCCGTAGCGCCCGTCCACGAGACGTAACCGAGGACGCCTTGGTCAGTCACGCAGAAGGTCCCCGTCCCCTTCTCGTTCGTCGCACCGGCCACAGCAACGCAGGAGAGCGAAAAGCCGTTGACCGACTTCGACGAGTAGCTGACTTGCGCGCCCGCGGCCTTGGCCGCCGCCTGGAAGTAGGGGAGGTAGTAGTTCGGCTCGTAGAGCGCGAACAGATCCGCCAAAGAGGCGTCCGCCCCCTCGCTGAAGCACGTCGCCGCGGTGCCGCCCGCGCCGCCACTGCAGATGTAGCTCTTGGTCCCGAGCGTTATGAGCTTGAAGGAACCCGAGGCGGTGGTCCCCCCGAAGAGCGAGTCCGGTGGTTCTTCCGCGATCGTGAGGCTCGTCAGCGACTTCGAGCTGCCCGAGGTGATCTTGTACGTTGCGATGAAGGTGGCGTGCTCGCCCGACTTGAACTTCGAGAGCAGGTTCGAGCCCGACAGCCCGGTCGAAGGTGTCGTGGTGGTCGAGGCCGGTGCGGCTGTCGTCGCCGTGGTCGAGCTCGAAGGAGCGGCTGTCGTCGCCGTCGTCTGGCTGGGGGCAGTTGTCGTCGTGGTGCTCGTGCTCGAGTTCGAGCACCCCGCCGCCACGATCGCCACGACCCCCGCCAACGCGAGGCCGGCAACGACGCGACGTGGGTTGAAATACCTCGCAAGGCTGATCATCTGGGTCCTCCACCCTCGGGTCACCCTTCGCCGGAGGCTCAATGCCGCAAGAACGGCCACCGGGGGACGACACTGAAATGTCGCGTGAGGTTAGCTCACGCGCGACTCTCCGCGGCGCTCTTGTCCCGGGTGGTCTTCTGACCTCAGACGACGAAGTATTTGGCCATCGGGTGATGGCAGATGAGGGCGAGCGTCGTCTGCTCGGGATGGAGCTGGAAGCCCTCGCTCACGCTGACCCCGATCCGCCCGGCTTCGAGGAGCTCGACGACTTTCGCGTTGTCCTCCAGATCCGGGCAGGCCGGATAACCGAACGAGTAACGGCCACCACGGTGTTGCTGGCGGAAGAGACCTGTCAGGGTTGGCGCGTCCTCGCCGGCGAAACCCCACTCTTCGCGGACGCGCCTGTGCCACAGCTCGGCGAGCGCCTCGGTCATCTCCACCGACAACCCGTGCATAGTGACGTAATCCCTGTAGCGGTCCGCCGCGAATAGCTCGGCCGTGCGGGCCGAAGCGAGCGCCCCCACCGTCACGATCTGGAAAGCGGCGTAGTCGCCTTGCCCCGACTCCGCCGGCCGGAAGAAATCCGCGATGCACAGGTGGGGCTCGGTGGCCTGGCGCGGGAAGGCGAACCGTTCGAGCTCGACTGTGCGCCGGTCGTCTTCGTAGACGACGAGATCGTTTCCGTCGGAGTTCACCGGGAAGTAACCCCAGACGACCTGAGGGACGAGGAGCCCTTCGGCTTTCGCCTCGTCGAGACGCGCCCTGAGCTCGGCCCGGACCCGTTCCTTGAAGTCCGCGTCGGCCTCACCGGGCTCCGGTCGGTAGCCCCATTGGTTGCGGAACAGCGCCGTCTCGTTTACGTAGGAGGCGATGTCGTCGAGGGGGATGCCTTTGGCGACCCGTGTGCCGAGGAACGGGGGCTCGAAGAGCGCGTTGTCCATGCCGACCGCGGCAGAGCGCGCCGGAAGCGTCGCCCGGTCGATCCCGTCCATCTGCACGCTCCGCCTCGGGGGGAGCGTGCGGCCCGACGGCTCGGTCCCGAAGCTCGGGTCGTCGATGCCGCTGCGTTTGATCCCCATGAGCCGGTCGAGCAGGTGCAGGCCCTCGAAGGCGTCCTTGCCGTAGAACACGCGGCCCTTGTAGAGCGCGCGGAGGTCCTTTTCGACGTAGGTGCGCGTGAGCGCTGCCCCACCCAGGATTATCGGGTAGCCGGACTTTTCGAGCCGGTTCAGCTCCTCCAGGTTGTCGCGCATGATGAGCGTCGACTTCACGAGCAGGCCGCTCATGCCGATCGCGTCGGCCCCGACCTCGTCGGCCTTCGCGATCATCTCGGAGACCGGCACCTTGATGCCGAGGTTGTGGACCTCGTAGCCGTTGTTGGTGAGAATGATGTCGACCAGGTTCTTGCCGATGTCGTGCACGTCGCCCTTCACGGTCCCGAGGACGATACGCCCCCGGCCACCTGACTCGGAGCGTTCCATGTGCGGTTCCAAGTGGGCGACTGCCGCTTTCATCGTCTCGGCCGAGGCGAGCACGAAAGGCAGCTGCATCTGGCCCGAGCCGAACAGCTCACCAACGGTGCGCATGCCCGCCAGCAGCATGTCGTTGATGATGTCGAGCGGCGCGTTGCCGGCGTCGAGCGCCTCGTCGAGCTCCGACTCGAGCCCGTTGCGGTCACCGTCCACGATGCGCTGCTCCAGGCGCCGGTCGACGGTCCATCCCGAGCGGTCTTCGGTCGCGCAGTGCGCCGCCGCGCTCTCACCCTCGAAGGCGGCGATCAGCGCGGAGAGCGGGTCGTAGCCCTCGCGACGGCGGTCGTAGATGAGATCGAGGCAGATGTCGCGGTCGGACGCCGCGATCTTGTGCAGCGGCTGGATCTTGCCGGCGTGCACAATCGCCGCGTCGAGCCCCGCTTGGACGCATTCGTGGAGGAAGACGGAGTTCAGCAGTTGGCGTGCGGCAGGGGCGAGCCCGAAGGACACATTCGAGAGGCCGATCACGGTGTGCACGCCTGGCAGTTCGGTCTTGATCCGCGGGATGGCCGCGATCGTCTCGATCCCGTCCCGGCGGCTTTCTTCCATGCCCGTCGAGAGCGGGAGAGCGAGCGGATCGAAAAGGAGGTCTTCTGGCTCGAGGCCATAGCGCCCGACGGCGAGATCGTGGATCGCCTTTGCGGCGCGCAGCTTCCAGTCGGCTGTGCGCGCCTGGCCGTCGGTGTCGATGCAGGTGCAGATCACCGCCGCGCCGTAGTCGCGCGCGAGCGTCAGGAACCGGTCGAGCCGGGTGCCCGGGGCGTCCCCGTCTTCCAGGTTCACCGAGTTGAGGACGGGTCGCCCTCCGATCCATTGCAGGGCCGCTTCAGCGACCGGGGCCTCGGTGGTGTCGATGACGAGCGGGATCGAGGACTGGGTCGCAAAGCGTCGGGCCACCTCTGTCATGTCCCCTACGCCGTCGGCACCGGTGTAATCGACGCACACGTCGAGCAGGTGAGCACCCTCGCGGGCTTGGTCACGAGCCATGGTGACCGTGGTCTCGAAGTCGCCGGCGAGCATGGCTTCGCGAAAGCGCTTCGAACCGTTGGCGTTCGTGCGTTCTCCGATGACAAGGAACGACGCCTCCTGTTCGAACGGCGTCGCCGCGTACAGCGAGGCGGCGGACGGCTCATGTACAGGCGAGCGGCGAGCGGGCTCGAGACCCGCGCAGGCCGCCACGACCCGGGAAAGGTGCTCGGGGGTGGTGCCGCAACAACCGCCGATGACGGAGACACCGAGCTCGCGGACGAACACCGACAGGTGCGCAGCGAGCGCGTCGGGTGTCAGGTCGTAGTGCATCTTCCCGTCGACGACCGAGGGCAAGCCGGCATTCGGCAGGGCCGAGAGCGGGGTGCGCGCCTGGCCGGACAGCAAGCGGAGGGCCTCGTACATCTCGACGGGGCCCGTGGCGCAGTTCATGCCGATGACGTCCGGCCTCATGGCCTCGAGGGTGCACAGCGCGGCGCCGACCTCAGTCCCGAGCAGCATGCGGGCCGGTGAGCTCGATGGTCACCTGCACCTGGATCGCTACCTCACGCCCCGCGTAGTGCATCGCGCGGCGGCACGCCTGGATGGCCGCCTTGGCCTGGAGCACGTCGTAACACGTCTCGATCAAGAGCAGGTCGGCTCCACCGTCGAGCAGGCCACACGCGAGCACCTCATAGGCGCCCCGAAGATCTTTGAAGCTGACCTGGCCGAGCGTCGGCAGTTTCGTGCCCGGCCCCAAGCTCCCCGCCACATAGCGTTGCCGATCCGACGTCGAATAATCGCTCGCGACCTCTTTCGCCAACCTGGCCGAGGCGCGGGCGAGCTCTTCGGCCCGGTCCGCGATCTGGTACTCGGCGAGCACGATGGGAAGCGACCCGAACGAGTTGGTTTCCACGACGTCGACGCCAACCTCGAGGAACGATCGGTGCAGCTCTTGGACGACGGCCGGACGCGTGACGCACAGCATCTCGTTGCAGCCCTCGAGCGCCTCGCCGCCGAAGTCGTGCGCGCTGACGCTCGCGAAGCTGCAGATTGGTCCCGGTGGCGCCGTCGTATATGACGACTCGCTCGCGGACACACTCGAGATAGCCTTTCGCGGCGTTCACTGGGGATAGAGACTACCCGGCCACCGTGTTCGGACTGGCGAAGTGGCCGTGGTCAAGAACTTGTTGGCAGCCGGGCGACAGCCCGCCGTGCTTGTTCCTCAACGGCCCAGGCGGCGCACTCGGTGGCGAGCGCCGGGTGGAATCTCAAGCGCCGCAGTTGTTGCTCGGTCGTGTGTTGGTCTTCCCCGAGATCGACGAGGCTGAGTGCCAGCTGGTAGCCGTGCCGGCGGAGGCTGTCGACGGGCGGCATCGGCAGGCGCTCGTGTTCCGCGGCCTCGTGCCTGGCCTGAAGCGACTCGGGCAGTCGCCGAAGATGGCGCCGGGCGAGGGGCGGGAGCACACGCCGGACTGCGAGCAGTCCTGGTCCTCGCCATTCGGCCATGTCGAAGTCGACGCAACGCTTCAAGGTCCGGGCGAACGGCGCGTTCGGTCCCAGCCGCTCCCCGAGACCGAGGGAACGCGCGGTGTCCTCCATGTCGATCTCGATCCCCCCGGCCGACTGCTCGAGCCGGATTGCGAGATGACGCAGCAGCCAGGTCGTGGAGGGAGTCACCAGAGTGACACCGTCACCGAGCGGAGGCCCGGCCCTCACATGGTCAGGAATGGCGATCACGACGTGGCCGCCCACGCTCGACGCTGCCGAAGCCAACCAACATCGGAAGAAACCCGACTTAGGGACGCGTAGGCGTTTCCGCAACACCTGCCTCCGTCGAAGGCTCGACCGCTACGCAGTCGATTCCTTCTGTATTAGCCTGCGCCTGAGCGAATCCTCGTCAGTCTTTTAACGAGATGACACCTTACAATTGACAGGCAGAGCGTCTAAAATGTTGCCGGCCGAGGTGCGTGGGCGCAGCGCTTGCGTGCCCAGGGGGTTGTCTATGGCTCACGCGATCAGGCGTTTCGCTGTTTCCGTTCTTCTTGCGGGTTTCTTCGTGCTCATGGCCGCATCTGCGTCGGTCGCGAACCCGACTCAGAGCGGTTCCACCACCACCACGACCACCTTGCCCGCGCCTCACCTCGCACAATCGAGCCTCCTCTTCAAGTGGAGCGGCGACCGGTTCAGCGATGTTGTGCTCGTAAATATCCCGAATGCGACACCGACGGAGTTCTTTCTTAGCCTGGCACCGGATACTCAAACCATCAAGTGCACAGCCAGCGCAAATGCCAGTCCTCAGAGTCTTATCAGCCACGTGACCAGCTTCAACGTGCTGTGTGAGGCCACGAGCCTGCCTCCAATATTTGCTCCCACACTGGAAGTGCTTGTGCCATCGGCACAACCGGCATTCATACCAGTAACGCTCCTAAACAACTTGCATAAGCGCTGGCTCACATGGCTTCCTCTCATTGTCGGTGCGCTGCTGGCTGCCATCGTTTTGATCGCGGCCGTGTGGACCCGCAAGCGAAGTACGCTCAGCTTGGAGACTGAAGAGAGCAACAGACACAAGAGGGAATGGGAGACCGACAGGTCCGACAAGTCATTCTGGAAATTATGGGATCTGGCTATAAACCCTGATCTGCAGGCTTGGAACGCGTCCGACTGCTGGGTAACGAACGTCGGGGCAGCCGTGACCATCCTAAC
>CAWILM010000033.1:0-156498 GCA_963836935.1 uncultured Acidimicrobiaceae bacterium | reverse complement strand
CCTGCCGCCTTCGTCGCCGAGCCACGACTTCGCTGGTGGCGGGACATGTTCGCAGCTGTGGCGGGCGCCGAGCCGCTGTTGGCGGGAAGTGGTGGCACGTGGTATCTCGAGCGTGAGCCGCCTTTGGCCGCGGCGTCGTCGTCGAACTCCAAGGCGCGGTGCAGGCCGAGCGCCGACAAGCTCTCGTCGTCGTTGTGTCGAGCACCGCTCACCCGTGACGAGCGCATCGCGCTGGTGCCCCAGCCTGGTGAACAAGGGGCGTCCGCCGTGCCGGGCGGTTCCCTGAGAGGGCTACTTGCCGGCGGCGCGTCGTTGCCAGCGGGTGCGCTTGAGCATCTTCTTATGCTTCTTCTTGCGCATTCGCTTGCGGCGCTTCTTGATGAGTGATCCCATGGCTGGCAGAACGCTAGCCGAACTTCGAGAGGGCTCGCCCATCGGTGGGCGTCTTCAGGGTGCGGCGGGCCCGTGTTGGGATTCGCGTGGTAGCCCTCCGGGCGTCGGTCGAGGGGGCCGTGTCGGGCACTTACTGTTGTAGAAATGCTGAGACGAGATTCCTTCCGGGGTAGTTCAATCGGCAGAACGTCGGCCTTTGGAGCCGGATGTTGGAGGTTCGAGCCCTCCCCCCGGAGCGAGGATCAGGACGAACGGGCCCTGTGGACCTTGTCGGTCCAAGCGCCTCCGTCGAAATAGCGGTAGTGAGCGCGGCCGAGAGGGTCGACATGCCACGACGACGGGGTCGGGTCCGAGGGCGGGGGCAACGCCTGCAGGCGCCGCCGGAGATCGGCACGAGGATCCCCGACTGCTTCGGCCGCCTTCCGGGCGGGATCGTCCATGACATCGGCGGGTCCACTGCTTGCCGTCGAAGAAACGGAAGGCTCGCTGGTGCAACGGATCGGGGTGCCAGCCGTGTGCAGCCGATTCAGGCGGGCGCAGGAGAGGAAGCTCGAAGCGGATCCTGCGCAGCTTCTCGCTCTTTCGGCCGTGTCGGCGATCGCCGTGTTCGACCGGTGAGTGAGAAGTCCGGCAGGCGGGTGGTTCGCGATGCCGGCCGAGTAGATGAGCCAGCCGACCGGGAGCAGCACGACGTGGATGGCACCCCACCCCGCCGGTGGGATCGTCCAGGGGGCCTTGCCCCTGCTGGCGTGGAACCGGGCTGCCCTGGCCCAGCCCCAGGCGAAGAACATGACGGCGACCGCGACGCCGATGACAATCGGCTCCACGGTCACGAGACTGGCCACGGGTTGTTCATCGGCAACGGGGCCGAACGGGCTTAGCCTGGTGCATGAACTTCGACCGTTTCACGTTTGGTCTCTATCTCCGTCCGGCAAGGACGCCGGCGTTGGACGACGAGCGCGCCGCCACGATCCAAAATGAGCATCTCGCCTTCCTTGCCGGCCTCGGGCGATCAGGCCAGCTGGTTGCCGCCGGCCCGTTCGATGACCAGGACAACCCTACTTTGCGAGGGGCGATGGTCTTTTCCACGGGCGTCGCCGAGGCGCGGTCGTTCTCGCAGGACCCTGCCGTGCGCGCGGGCGTGCTTAGCTTCGAATTCATGAGCTGGCTGACGCCGGCGGGGCTGGTGAGTTTCCACGCCGCCCGGTTTCCCGAGTCGATGGAAGAGGCCACGAGTGAGGAACCGGGTGAACGCCTCCGCTTCACCCATCGGCCCAAACGTCGCCCCGGAGCGCACTCGTCAGTCTTCGTAGCGAGACTGAGCGTATCCGGTGTCCTCCCAGCCGGTGATGATGATCAGGAACATCGCGAAGGTGAGCACGTGGCACGCGGGTGCACCACAGGCAGATCGTGTGGAGCACGAGCGCCTCCTGGTAGATGAGGTAGACCACCATCCCGATGCCCGCGACGGCTGCCCGTACTCGTTCCCACACGAGCCAGGCGGCATCTAGGCGCCACGCGAAAGGAAGGCAGATCAGGCCCATTCCGATGAAGAAGATCATCCCGAAGATCGGCACCGGTACGCCGAAGATGACAGAGGAGGGGCTCGTGAGCACCTTGAAGCAGTTCACGGCGCCGGAGTTGGAGCAGATGAGCGCGGCGGGCTCGTAGTGGACGATCAGGAGGTAGATCGAGATGGCGATCCCGGCGAGGCAGATGGCACCGATCGCCAACGGCCGCCAAGGCCGGCCTTGCACGATGTCGCCGAGCCGGGGGCGGGCCACAGCTGCCGGCTGAGACCTCGCCCGTGTGGCTTGCCGGTCGATGCTTCGTCCGTTGGGTCGACGCCGTTTGCCTGCCCGCCCGTCGCCGGGCGGCGTTCTTGCCGCTCACAGCTTCAGCTGTTTGGCCGCCCGCTTGACGACCGGCATGTCACAGACCGAGCCTGGCTTGTTGTTCGTCAGCTTGCAGATGGCGGCCGTGTAGAAGTTGGCCGAGACGAGTATCGGCCGAGCAGGCGAGGCGATCGGGTTGCCGAGGCTCTGGGCGATCTGCACGTGTGTGAAGCCATGGAGGATGGACGGATCGACGAAGGCGCTGTCCTCGAGGAACTCGTTGGCGAAGTCGATGAACGGGATGCCACCCTCGTTCGACGAGGAGACGAAAGGCGGGAAGTCGTACTTGAAGTAGATCTTGTGGGCCAGGGGCGAGAGCGCCTGCAAGGGCTCGTAGCCGTTGCAGGCCTGTACCGCCGTCGCGGTGCTGGACGAGACGAGGTCGCTGCACTCCTCGGTCGGCAGGAAGGCGACGTATGGGCTCGTGTAGGACGAGCCGTAGAAGCTCAAGGTGGGCGTGTCCGGGTAGATCTCGTTCGTGGCTGTCCCCGATTCGGTGAGGGCAAGCTTCTTGAAGCTTCCGAAGCGGGACAGGGCTATGGCGAGCGGCCAGCGGGCGGCCGCGCATCGGGCGGCGTTGACGCCCGTGTAGGCGATCAGCGGCTTGCCGCCGCTGGTCAGCGGGCTGGGCTGCTTTCTCCAGCGGGCTGATCGAAACCGTGTAGGGACCGGACGACGTGATCGTGGATCCGGCTGTGGTGAAGGCCGCCGCCGGTACCTGGCTGATGGCGTTCACGACACTCGCGGGCGCGGGCTTCAATCCGAATCCCGCGTCGTTGGCCGTGGTCTTGCCGGTGACCGAGACGAGGACGATGACAAGCACCGCCAGCACGACGAGCACGGTGCCGAAGACCCCCACTGTCAGGGCGGTGCTGCGCTTCGAGGCGTCTTTCGCGGATCGGCGCCGGGAGGCGGCTCCAGCGGTTCTCCGGCCGGCCGGGGGCCGCACCTGCCCTGGCACGTTGCGTGGGAGCCGCTGTGGAGCGCGCGCGCTGGGCAGCGGTTTGGTGTTTTTGACCTGAGAGTCTCTGCTGGGCCAGCCTCTCGCGTGCCCTCTCGGCGGCGGACTCGCCCGGATCGCCGTCTGAAGCCGCGCGGCCGTTGCTCGGGGGCCGGCTGCCACGGTTCGGCGACTCGCCACGCCGGGGGACGGTTGCCACTCTGTGCCATTACGGCGGTTCTCCTCGCTTGGTACCGCGACTGGCGCGGTAAGCGATGCCTTCGGGCCAGGATGCTACTGCCCATGAACACGGGGCGTTGATCGGGGTGCCGACGCGTTCGCAGGCCCGCGGGTGCTGCGACTCGGGCATGCTTGGTCGGTGATCGGGGCCCTTGTCGTCGAGCTGCACTTCCCGGCGTGTCATTCCCTCAAGGACAAGCGTGCGCGTGCTCCGCCCGGTCATCGACGGTGCCCGCGCACGTTTCGCGGTGGCAGTCGCCGAGGCGGACTACCAGGACCTGCACCAGCGCCTGCTGTTGTCGAGGTGGCCGCGGCGGCGGCCAGCGCGCGAGTCGTCGTCGAGACACTCGACGCCGTCGAGCGCTTCATCTCGTCGCGGCCGGGCCTCGAGGTCGTGGGGGCGACGCGCAGGTGGCTGGACGAGGATTGAGCGGGGAGTGCCTTGCCCGACTCCCCCCGGAAACTGCAGCCTCCCGGTAGGATCATGAACGTGGCCACGGGAGACGAGGTCGATCTCGTGCTCGACAGCGCAGAGGGCGAGCTCGAGGATGTCGAACGGGCCCTCAGGCGGTTGGACGACGGCACCTATGCCACCTGCGAGGCGTGCGGACGGGCGATCGGCGCAGACCGGCTGGCAGCCTCACCGCTGACGCGACGTTGCGCGGACCACGCGGAGGTCGTCGCGTCCGGCGCTTCGGGTGGGATCTGAGGGTTTGGCGCGGCTCCGCCTCTTCGCCCAGGCACGCGAGTGTGCCGGCACCAGCGAGGCGACCCTCGACGGCGTGAGCGTAGGTGAGGCGCTCGACGCGGCCGTCGAGCGTTACGGGACTCGCCTTGCCTCAGTGATCGCCTTCAGCGCGATCTGGCTGAACGGCGAGCCGGCAAACCGCGCGACGCCGGTTGGCGACGGTGACGAGGTCGCGGTGCTGCCGCCCGTGTCCGGCGGATGAGCGGCGGGGATCGTCGCTCACGCCTCGCCGGGCGGGACTCAGCCCTTCTTCGTCTCCCAGAAGATGCGGTCGATCTCGGCGATCTGGTCGAGCAGCTTCTGGCCGACAGCGACGTCAGTCGTCTTCTTGGCTTCGCCGGCGCTCTTGGTGGCCGTCCAGAACAGGGTGTGGAAGGCTGGGGTGCTTCGCGAGGTGGTCGGGCTTGAAGTAATCCGTCCAGAGCACCCACAGGTGGTGCTTGACGAGGTCGGCGCGCTCTTCTTTGATCATGATGGCCCGGTGCCTGAAGACCTCGTCTGCGGAGGCGTTGAACTTCTCCATGATGGCTTTGACCGATTCGGCCTCGATCCGTGCTTGCGCGGGGTCATAGACACCGCAGGGCAGGTCGCAGTGGGCGTGGACGGTCACCGGGCTGCTCAGGCGGTCGAGCAGGTTGAGTAGACGCGAGGCGAGATGCATGCTTCGGCTCCTTGGTTGGTGGTCGGTGGCTAGGAATCGCTCACCTTATCTCCACCCCTTCGGTGATCGGCCAGGAAAGGGGTCCGCCGGACGCGCTGTCTCGAAGCTGGTCCCTTACGCCGGGTTCACGGCACTTGTGGTCGTGCTCGCCGCTGTCGCGCGGACGAGTCTGCAACGAGTGCAGGTCGAGGGCACGAGCATGATGCCGGCGCTTGCCCACGGGGACCGACTCGTCGTCGTACGGGCGCGGCGCCCCCGCGTCGGCGACCTCGTCGCCCTGCACGACCCGGTCGAACCCACGCGCTTGCTCGTGAAGAGAGTGGTGGCGTTTGTCCCTGGTGGTGTGGAAGTGCGCGGCGACAATCAGGCCGCCAGCCGCGACAGCCGGACGTTCGGGCCCGTGGCGCCCGCTCGTCTCGTCGGCAGAGCCGTCTACCGCTACTTCCCACCCGCCCGGGCCGGGTTAATCAGGCAGTCCGGCTCGAGCAGCGGTACGCTCGTTCAGGATGGCCCTGCACCAGGAGGATATTGACCGGCTGCTGGAACCTGAGCTGACCAGCGACCTGGAAGAGGTCGCGGTCGATGAGCCTCAGGACCCGCCGGGACGCGTGCCAGCGCGGGAAGTCGCTCTCTCCTATGTCCGGCGGCTGCTCCGGGGCGAGGCGCTCGACATCGTCGCGGCGGAAGCTCGAGGCGCGGGGCAAGGGTGTGCGCGGCGACACCGGGCGCCTGCTCGAGGATCTGCCGGCGATCCTGGCGGGCACCAACACCATTGCCCCGGCGCAATCGCATGCCCACGAGCCCCGCATCACGATGGCCGGAGTCGCCGTGGGGTGGACCGAGCAGTCGGAGCTGGCGCTCGAGGATCTTGTGGTCGAGGTTCTCGCCGCTGAGCTGAAAGGGGACAAGACGCGTCCAGCCCCTCTTGCCCGGCGCCAACCTGGGGGCGTTCGGCGACGAGGAGTCCTCCGTTCCCTCGCCGGGCTGGCCTGCGCTCGGCCGAGACGACTGTCTCCTCCAGGCGCAGGAGGCTGCACGACCAGATTGACCAACTCCAGTCGGCGATCGTCGAACGGTACAAAGTCGGAGCGGCGGACGCGGACAGCCTGCTCACGTGAAGGCCGGATGATGGCGAGCGACTCGTCCGACCGCTGGGCAGATCTCGGCGAGTTCATCCGGCAGCAGCGGAACACGGCGAGGCTCTCCCTCCGGAGGCTGTCGGAAATCGCGGGCATCTCGAACCCCTACCTGAGCCAGATCGAGAGGGGGTTGCGCAAGCCGTCGGCCGAGATCCTGCAGCAGATCGCAAAGGCTCTGCGGATCTCCGCCGAAACGCTGTACGTGCGGGCCGGGATTCTCGAGGACGAGCGTCGCGACGACGACGTCGTGCGTCACATCCTCATGGACCCCCACCTGGTCGAGGAACAGCGGCAGGCGCTCGTGCGGATCTACTTGTCGTTCCGGCGGGAGAATGGCCTGTCCGATGCGGGGCGGCAAGAGCCCCGGGCCTGATCGCGAGAGCTTCACCCTAGGCTGGCCCAGATGCGCAAGCTGGCCGTTCTCTCCATGACACGTCTCCGCTGGCCCAGCCCGGTACGGGGGACGGCGGGGGGATGAACGTCTATGTCCGGGAGCTCTCCTCGGCCCTGGCCCGGGGAGGCGTGACCTGTGACGTCTACACCCGCCGCTGGTCCCGCGACCTTCCCGACGTCATGACGATCGAGCCCGGTTTTGCCGTCCACCACGTGGCCGCCGGCCCCCCGGTCCCCGTCGCCAAGGAGACACTGCAAGACCACGTGCAGGAGTTCACCGAATCGGTCATCGACCGGATGACAAGTCCGATCCACACCAGGCTCGGCGCCAGTGAAGTGCCCGCGGACGCCATCCACGCGAATTACTGGCTGTCGGCCTGGCCGGTCATGCGATCAAGCACCGCCTCGGGCTGCCGCTCGTGTCGACCTTCCACACTCTGGACCGCGTTAAGGCAGAGGCGAGCCCGGAAGAGGTCGAGAGCGCGGAACCAGGCCGGCGGGCGCGGCGCCGAGTCGGAGATCATCGGCTGCTCCGATGCCCTGCTCGCCTCGTGCTCGGTCGAGGTGGACCAACTGGTCGAGGCTCTACGGGGCAGACCGGGACCGCGTCGAGGTCGTCCCGCTCGGGGTCGACGCACGCGTTCTTCTCGCCCGGGGACCGTGCCCACGCGAGACGTGCGCTCGGCCTTGCGGGCGAGGGCCCGCTCCTTTTGTTTGTCGGGCGGATTCAGCCCCTCAAGGGCGCCGAGGTGGCGCTCCAGGCCTTCGACCTCTTGGTGCGGTCCGTTCCGAGGGCCCAGCTTGTTGTCGTCGGCGGCCCGAGCGGGCCGAGAGGCGAGGCCGAGGTCGAGGCTCTGCACGCCCTGGTCGAGGCGCTCGGCCATGGCGGACGGGTGCGCTTTGTTGCTCCTCAGCCAGAGCGTCCTCCTCTCGACGTACTACAGGGCGGCAGACTGTTGCCTGGTGCCTTCGCGGTCGGAATCATTCGGGCTCGTCGCTCTCGAAGCCGCGGCTTGCGGCACGCCGGTGGTCGCGGCGGCTGTCGGGGGCCTGACGACGCTCGTCCAGCATGGGCGAACGGGCTATCTGGTGGAGAACGGGGACGCCGAGGCGTACGCGAAGTTCGCCGGCGCCATATGCGCCGACCCCTTGTTGCAGTCCGAAGCTGCGGCGTGTGTGGCGCGGCCATGGCGGCGGGATACAGCTGGTCGATCACTGCAGGCCGGCTTCGCCGCCCCTACGCCGACCTCACCTCGCGGTCGCTCGTCGAGTGTTGAGCTGAGCGCAGTGGGGACACGTCTCGTCGTCGTGGGCGGTGGCAAGATGGGCCACGCGCTGATAGGTGGCCTGATCCGGTCGAGTTGGGCCGCCTCGGACGAACTGGCTGTCGTCGAGCCCCTCGCCTCTTCCCGCGCCGATCTCCTGCGGCGTTTTCCAGGCGTTGCCGTGACCGACACCGGAGTCGCGGCGGAGTCCGCCGTCTTGGCCGTCAAGCCAGCTGACGCTCAGGCCGGGTGCCGGACTGTCGCAGGGTCAGGTTGCCAACGGGTGCTCTCCATCGTGGCGGGCCTCAGGATCGCCCAGCTGGAGACCTGGCTCGGGCGCGGCGTCGTGGTTCTGAGGGCGATGCCCAACACCCCGGCTCTGCTCGGTGCCGGTGCCTCAGCGTTATCGGGTGGCACCGCTGTCACCGAGGACGACCTCGAGTGGGCGGAAGGGGTGCTGTCCTCGCTCGGGGTCGTCGCACGCCTGCCCGAGTACCAGCTCGACTCTGTGACCGGGCTGTCGGGCTCGGGACCGGCTTACGTCTTCCTGTTGGCAGAAGCACTCGTCGATGCCGGGGTGAGCGAGGGGCTCGACCGGGAAGTCAGCCGTCTCTTCGCAGTCCAGACGTTGCTTGGCTCGGCTCGCCTGCTCGCCGAATCCGGCGACTCGCCGGAGACTCTGCGGGCCGCGGTGACCTCCCCCGGCGGCACAACGGCAGCGGCACTGCGCGTTCTCGAGGCCCACGGCTTCCGCTCGGCCGTCCTCGAGGCTGTCGCCGCGGCCTCCGTTCGGTCCCGGGAAGCTCGGCCGCAGCGAGTGAGCCGAGGATAGGCGCCGGGTCCGGACTGACCCGATCCCGGCGTCGAGGAGCTTCTCCCACTTTGCACTTCAGCCACATTGGCGTACATTCGTGACGGGCGGAGAGGGGTGATGCATCTGTCAACTATCGAGTACGCCAAGGCAAGGTTCTCCACGGTCGCCGAAGTGGCCCGGGCACTGCGGGTCTCGAACATGACTGTTTACCGACTCATCAGTTCGGGACAGCTGCCGGCGGTACGTGTCGGCAAGTCGTACAGACTGCGTGACGAGGACGTCGACCGCTACCTCGCGGAGCGCTTTACAGAAGCCGGCTGAGCCCAGGCCGCGCCCGGAAAGGCGCGGGTTTGTGAGCGAGAGCACGAAGTCGTTACCATCACCCGCGATGGCCGACCGCTTCCTTCGCCGGATTCCCGAGCCAACCGTCGTTCGGTTGCCGGTATATCAGCGCGCCCTGCGGGCGCTCTCGGCAAGCGGTGTCCAGACGGTCTCTTCGGCGGCAGCTCGCCGAGGCGGCCGGGGTGAACGCCGCCAAGGTGCGAAAGGACTTGTCGCACCTTGGCACCTACGGCACGCCGGGCACCGGCTATGACGTCAACTTCCTCCTCAGCCAGGTGCGCCGCGAGCTGGGCCTCGACCGGGAGTGGCAGGTCGTCATTGTCGGCGTCGGCAACCTCGGGCGCGCCCTCGCGCGTTCCCAGAGGTTCTCGACCCAGAACTTCCGGGCCGCCGCCCTGTTCGACATCGACCCCGAGATCATCGGTGAGGAGATAGTCGGGCTGCCGATCCGTCCCCTTGAGGAACTGGCGACCGTCGTGGCGAGCATCGGCTGGTGTGTCGGCGTCATCGCCTGCCCGGCCGCTGCCGCCCAGGACGTGTGCGACCGCCTGGTGTCCGCCGGGGCAGAGGCGATACTGAACTTCGCCCCCGCGATCTTGGTGGTGCCGCCCCCGGTGCAGCTGCGCCAGGTGGATTTCTCAGTCGAGCTGCAGGTGCTCGCGTTCTACGTGGCGCACCCGGAAGTCACGGCCATCCCGGACGACGCGTCCTTGTAGCGCCAGGACGGCCGTAGGCTGTCGCCCGAGAGAAACGAGGTAAGCGCGCCGTGGCGGTCGTTGCCGTGGGGATCAACGAACGGGACGTGTCGCTCGACGTCTTCGAGCAGATCGCGATATCCGAGCACGACTTGCCGAAGGCTCTGCAGGTCCTTTGCGACAGCGAGCACATCTCCGAGGCCATCGTTCTCTCCACGTGCCTGCGCACCGAGGTCTACGCGGTCGTCGAGCGTTTTCACGACGGCCTGGCCGACATCGAGGGCTTCTTCCGCTCCCGTTCGAACGCCCTGGGGACCGAGGGGCCGGCACTGTCGGAGCTGCTTTCCTGCTGGATCGACGAAGCCGCGGTCTCGCACCTGTTCGAGGTGGCAGCCGGCATCGACTCCCCGGTCCTCGGTGAGGGCGAGGTCCTGCGTCAGGTGCGAACCGCGGCCGAGCTTGCCCGTCACGAGCATTCGGCCGGCCGAATACTGCTGCCGTTGTTCCACCACGCCGTCGAAGCCGGAAAGCGCGTGCGCACCGAGACCGCGATCTCCCAGGGGACGACGTCGATCGCCCACGCGGCCGTCGCCCTCGCGGCTGAGCACCTCGAGGGCGGACTTGTCGGGCGGTCGGTGCTCGTCGTCGGGGCGGGCGAGATGGGGGCGGGGTTCTCCAAGGCGCTCGCGCAGCAGCCGGCCCCAGCCCGCCTGATAGTCGCGAACCGTTCCGTGGCGCGTGCCGCCGCCGTCGCGGAGCGGTCGGGGGCGGAGGCCGTGGGCCTCTCGCAGTTGGACGAGGAGCTCGGCGCGCGGACGTCGTGCTCACCTCGACCGCCGCGCCCGACCTTGTGCTTGACGCCGTCCGCGTCGGCCGGGCGATGAGGTCGCGCCCGGGCCGGCCCCTGCTGGTGGTCGACCTCGCCATCCCCCGTGACGTGGATCCCGCCGTGGCCGACATCGCCGGCGTCAGCCTGCTGGACGTGGAGGACGTGCGGCGATTTGCCGAGGCGCAGATGTCGGCCCGCCGCGGGGAGATCCCGGCAGTCCGCGCGGTGCTCACCGGGGAGCTCGAGCGCTACCGGGTTTCATCCACGGCCAGATCCGTTGCTCCGGTCGTGGCTGCGTTGCGGAACCGGGCCGAGTCCATCCGCCTTGCCGAGCTCGAGCACCAACGGGCACGGCTCGATGCGCTTGGGCCCGAAGCCCGTGAGATCGTGGAAGTGGTCACACAGCGCACGGTCGCCAAGCTCCTCCACGAGCCGACGGTGCGCCTCAAGGACGCGGCCGGCTCGGCGCGGGGCGAACGGCTCGCCGAGGCGCTGCGCAGCCTGTTCGACCTTTAGGGTGGCCGTGCTGACGCTCCGTGTCGCGACGCGTGGCAGCCCGCTCGCGCGGCGCCAGACCGCGCTCGTGACTGACGCCCTGGCCGCGGCCTGGCGCGGTTCAGCGCGGCAGATCACGACCGAGATCGTCGTCGTCGAGACGGTCGGCGACCGGCAGAGCGACCGTCCCATCGGCGCGATCGGGGGCCACGGCGCGTTCGTCACCGAGGTTTCCCAGGCCCTGATCGACGGCCGCGCGGACCTCGCGGTGCATTCCGCCAAGGACCTGCCTTCTGGCGGCTCGGAGGAGCTCACGATCGTCGCGGTGCCCAACAGGGCCGACGCGCGGGACGTGCTCGTAGGCCGCGCGCTCGCCGATCTCGGGCCGGGGGCACGTGTCGCGACGGGTGCCCCGAGACGACGGGCGCAGCTGGCGTGGGTGAGGCCGGACCTGCGGTTTGCGGAGTTGCGGGGCAACATCGGCACCCGCATCGAGAAAGTGCCGGTCGGAGGGGCCGCGGTCATGGCCTACGCCGCGCTCGAGCGGCTCGGCCTCAGCGGGCTTGCGGCCGAGGTGCTGCCGACCTCGACGATGCTTCCCCAGGTGGGCCAAGGAGCGCTCGCGGTCCAGTGCCGGGTGCGTGACGAGCTGACGGCGGAGGTGGCGCGCGCGATCGACGACGTGGCCTCGCACCGCTGCCTCGATGCCGAGCGGGCCTTCTTGGCCAGCTCGGTGGCGACTGCGAGCTACCGGTCGGCGCCCTCGGCGTCGTGCGCCCCGACGGCGCGGTGGAGTTGGAGGGTCTCGTCGCGAGCCTGGACGGCTCGGTCCTGCTACGGCGGGCGATGAGCGGCCAGAACGCGGTTCAGCTCGGCCGGGCGCTGGCCGCCGAGATCCGCGACCGGTGCGGAGGGGCGGAGATCCTGTCCGGCACCCGTGCAATGCCGTGAACGCGGCACCGGTGACCGGCCCGCTCTCGGGCTGGCGCGTGATCGTGACACGCTCGCGGGCGCAGTCGTCCAGCTTGGTGGCTCGGCTTGTCGAGGCCGGGGCCTTCGCTTTGGAGGTGCCGGTGATCGAGATCGCGGACCCGCGCGACGAAGGCGCCGCTCTCCAAAGGGCGCTGTCGCACATCGAGGAGTTCGAGTGGGTCGTTTTCAGCTCGGTGAACGCGGTGGAGAGCTGTTGGCGGTACGTCGGTGACGGCCGGGCGCTCGCCGGGGCCAAGGTCGCCGTCATCGGTGCTGCGACGGCCGCTGCGCTCGCCGACCACGGCGTCGCGGCCGACCTCGTCCCGGAGCGCTTCGTCGCCGAGTCGCTCGTCGAGGCGTTCCCGCGCCCGGCGCGCCCGGACGAGGCATCGGTCCTGTTGCCTTGCGCCGCTGACGCCCGCGACGTGCTGGCCGAGGGCCTTGGCGGGAAGGGCTGCGCGCGTGGAGGTCGTCGAGGCCTACCGGAAGCTGCGCCCGGCCCTGGACGAGGTCGACTTAAGAGCCGTCGACGGGGCCGACGCGGTCACGTTCACATCGCCTTCGACGGTGACCGGTTACCTTGAGCTCGTCGGTGCCGGGCGGGTGCCTGCGGTCGTGGCGTGCATAGGTCCGGTCACGGCGAGCGCCGCGATGAAGGCTGGGCTCACTGTCGACATCGTGGCGGGGGTCCACACCGCCGACGGGCTCGTGGAGGCGCTGGCGGAGTGGGCGGAGCACCACGACGCTCCAGACAGGGAGCAGTAGGCTCGCCGACGTGGGTTTTCCTGCGCGCAGACTGCGGCGGTTGCGGCGGCTCCCCGCGATGCGCCGCCTTGTGGCCGAGTCTTCCCTGGCGATAGACGACCTCGTCGCCCCCCTGTTTGTACACGAGTCGATCGACGCTCCCGTGCCCATCGACTCGATGCCAGGAGTCTCCCAGCACACGCTCGCCTCTTTGGTGCTCGAGGCGAAGAGACTCTCTTCGCTCGGCATAGGGGCCCTCGTGCTGTTCGGGGTGCCCGCCCGCAAGGACCCGCTCGGGTCGGGTGCTTCCCGAGCGCGACGGCATCGTCCAGGTCGCCCTCCGGGAGCTTCGCGAAAGCCTCGGGGACGACATGGTCCTCATAGCCGATCTGTGCCTCGACGAGTACACCGACCATGGGCACTGCGGCGTCCTTGACGACCGGGGCGAGGTCGACAACGACGCCACCCTCGTGCGCTACGGCGAAGTCGCCATCGCCCAGGCCGAGGCCGGCGCCCATCTCGTGGCGCCGAGCGGGATGATGGACGGCCAGGTCGGCGCCATCCGGGGCGCACTGGACGGTTCTGGGCACGCCGATGTCGGGATCCTCGCCTACTCGGCGAAGTACGCCTCTGCGCTCTACGGCCCGTTCCGCGACGCCGTGGACGTGACGGTCAGGGGAGGCGGCAACCGCAGGGGCTATCAGCAGGACCCGAGGAACCGGCGCGAGGCCATCGAGGAGGTGCGCCTCGATGTCGCGGAAGGCGCGGACTTGATCATGGTCAAGCCCGCGCTCGCCTACCTGGACGTGATTGCCGCCGTGCGGGCGGCCGTCGAGGTCCCGGTGGCCGCTTACAACGTGAGCGGCGAGTACGCCATGGTCGTGGCCGCGGCCGAACGCGGATGGATCGATCGCCAGGCCGTGGCGCTCGAACATCTCGGAGCCATGAAGAGGGCCGGCGCGGACGTGATCCTCACTTATTTCGCAGCTGAGGTGGCCGAGGCGCTCGGTGGTTGAGGCCGGGCGGCCGAGCCGGGCCACCGCCGGTCACCGCAGCTCGGAGCTGTTCGCCGAGGCATGCCGGGTGATCCCGGGCGGTGTCGACTCGCCGGTGCGGGCTTTCGGATCGGTCGGTGGGTCCCCCTACTTCATCGCCCGAGCCAAGGGCGCGTTCGTCGAGGACGTCGACGGGCGGCGCCTGCTCGACTACGTGCAGTCCTGGGGGGCGTCCATCCTTGGCCACGCCCACCCCGCCGTGCTCGACGCCATCAGCGAGGCGGTGTCGCGGGGTACGACCTACGGTGCCCCCACCGAAGGTGAGGTCCGCCTCGCCGAGGTGATCACCACGGCCGTGCCGGGTTGCGACCAGGTTCGTCTCGTCTCGTCGGGAACCGAGGCCGCCATGACGGTCGTCCGCCTCGCAGGGCCGCGACCGGCCGGGACCGCATCGTGAAATTCGCGGGCTGCTACCACGGGCACAGCGACGCCCTCCTGGCAGGCGGTGGGAGCGGCCTGGCCACTTTGGGGCTGCCGGACTCGGCCGGGGTGCCCCCGAGCGCCGTCTCGGCCACGATCGTCACGCCCTACAACGAGGTCCCCGTCCTCGACGACTCGGTCGCATGCGTGATCGTCGAGCCGGTGGCGGCGAACATGGGGCTCGTGGCTCCCGTCGCGGGCTTTCTCGAGGGGGTCCGCGCCGCTTGTGACCGCGTCGGTGCCCTGCTCGTGTTCGACGAGGTGATTACCGGCTTCCGCGTCGGGCGCGCCGGCGCCTCCGGGGTGCTCGGGGTGCGACCGGACCTGTGGTGCTTCGGGAAGGTGATCGGGGGAGGCCTGCCGCTCGCCGCGCTCGGGGGCCGGCGCGACCTCATGTCGCAGCTGGCCCCCCTCGGGCCCGTCTACCAGGCAGGCACCTTGTCGGGCAATCCCGTGGCGACCGCGGCCGGCCTCGCCGTGCTCGAGCGCCTCGGCGAGGAGGATTACGCGAAGCTGGCTGCGAATGTCGGGCGACTCGCCGACGGGCTCACCCGCGCGATCAGCCAGAGCGGGCTCGCAGTGCAGGTGCCTTGCTTTCGGACCCTGCTCTCGGTCTTCTTCTCGGAGGAACCGGTCCGGGATTACCGGGGCGCGGCACGCTCTGCCGCCTCCCGGCGCTACGCCCCGTTCTTCAGGGCCATGCTCGCACGCGGCGTCGCGCTCGCCCCGAGCCCTTATGAGATCGCTTTCGTGTCCCTGGCGCATTCGGCCGAGGACATCGACCGCACCGTCGCGGCCGCGGCCGAGGCGGCGCTGGAGGTGGCCCAAGAGTCTGCCTAGTCCGAACTTACGGCGTTGGGGCCGGGTGAACCCACCTGAGCAGGTCGTTGTGCCAGATGAGTCCCGAGTTCTGGCTACATGAGCGTCTTTGGGACCGGGACTCCGAGTAGTTCGAAGACGCGCCGCTGGGTGGGTGTGGGCGTGGCGACGAGCGAGAAGGTGACGCCTTCTCCGGTGGTGACGCGCATCGTGTCGCGAGTGAGGCTGCCCAAGTGCTCGAGCAGCTCGCGAAAGCCGCACACCTGCTCGCCGCTCGCGTTTCTCTTCGTGGCCGCTTTGTTTCGCGCCGCCACAGAGCGCCGGGCGGGGGCGACCGGGTCGCTGCGCCGGGGCGCTTCTGTGTCGGCAAAGGTGAGCGGAGCGAGGCTCTTTCGGAGATGGAAGGTGACATAGGTGGCCAAGAAGCACAAGAAGGCGTGCGCCCGCACCCGGTCTTCTAAGCGGTGGTGGATGGGGCGCAGGTCGATGTCGGTCACCTTCATCGAGCGGAAGTCCCACTCGACACCGGCGAGGTCCTTGTAGGCCTCGATCACGCCTGCGGGCGCGCAGCTCGGCCTTGGGGATCGTCGTGCGCAGCACGTAGATGCCGTCCAAGGCGGCCTCGGTGGCGATCGAGGCCTCGTTCCTTGTGATGCTCAAGCGGTCATCTGCGATCTCGATCAGAAAGTGCTTGGCCACCTTGAAGCGGTTCAGAACCTTGCCGAGTCTTAGTCCGATCTGCTCGGAGCCAGAGAGCCTGCCGGCGGCTACTCGCGCCACCAAGGGGGCGATCGCCTCCTCGGTTGAGGACAGCAACGCCTGGCGCTTTCTTTCCCGTTCGCCGGCGAGCAATGGGTTGCGCGCCGCGACGAGGCGCTCTCCGGGGTAGTCGGGATGGGTGAACTCGCAAAAGCTCACCTCGTCGAACAGGCCCAGCTGCAGCGGGCCTTGGTCCTCGGCGAGGGCCTTTATCTGCGGGGCGCGAAGGGCGGTCAGCCAGCCGAGACCTCCGAGGCTCTTAAGCGCCTCGATGCGCGCCGTTGTGATCATGCCCCGATCGCCGACCATGACGAGCTGTGAGAGCCCGAAGCGCTCGCGCACCACCTCCACGATCTCGGAGAAGGCGCTCGGATCGGCGGTGTTGCCGGCAAAGACTCTGATCGCCACCGGACAGCCGGAGGGATCGGTCAAGAGCCCGAACTCGATCTGAGCCTTTCCCCGTTTGCCGTCGCGCGAGTAGCCGAAGGCAGCCAACGGACAGGTGCGTCCCTCCAACCAGGCCGAGGAGAGGTCGAAATAGGCGCGCCCAGACGGGTTGGGCTGGATCGAGAGGTGGCGCCTCGCCAGTGTCGCCTCGATCGGCTCTTGGCGTTCTAGGAGCCAGTCCATCGCCTGATAGACCTCGTCGGTCCCGACCTCTCCCAGGGACAGGTCCTCACAAAGGGTCGTGTCCGACCACCACGAGATCGTGGCCAGCTTCGGCTTGGGATTCACTACGCGGGCGAGAACCGGCAGCGTACGCGATGTCGCGCTCTTTGCACGCGGGGCCCAACAGCTCGGGCAGGCCGAGCGAGCTTGCCTTAGCAGCGACAGCGGCGAGGTGTCCGTGCGCTCGGGATCGGACGAGCTCGAGGCCCTCGCCGGCGACGAGCAGGGTCTTTCCGCCCAGCCCGGCCCGCAGCGCCTCGATGAGCTCTTCAGGCAGGTGCGAGAGGTTGGCCAAGGTCTCGTTGCGCACGGTCTTGCCGCTTCGCACCGAACGGCGCAAAAGATGGGTCTCGTAGTCCCGCTCCACGCCGTCGGCACCCACATAGTGGCGACGCGTCGTCGAGATGTGCATTGCCCCACCGCGCCTTGTTGGCATAGCAATAGCTTACACCATCGTCCTTCCGAAGTCACTATTTAGTGGCTACATGTTTAGACCCCGGCAGTTCTGCCAGACCAGGTCAAGAGGGAGATCACCCCGGTTTGGAGGCTTAACTTCGGCCTAGGTCGGGGGGACCTGCCGCGCCAGTGCGATGACCGCCTTGTAGACGGCTTCGGCGGGCCCCAGCTCTTCGGGCTGGAGGAGGTTCGCCATGATCCGCAGCAGCCACTCCATGATGGGGCGGCCGTACATGCCGGTGTTGACGCACACTCGCATCACCCCGGGCCGCGAGAGCACTCTGACGAACGCCCGGGCCGCCCGGTAGTACAGGCCGTAGATGTCCTGCAGGGATTGCTCGTAGGAGACGAGCACTCTCTCGTCGCCGGCCTCGAGCGCGTCGGAGACGGCACCAGCGGCCAGGCGGCCGGTCTCGTACGCGTAGGCGATGCCCTCGCCGTTGAACGGGTTGATGACGCCCGCGGCGTCGCCCACAACCAGGCAGTCCGGGCCGACGCGGGGTCCGACGGCCAGCCCCATCGGCAGCCGGCCGCCGACGGGTGCGCCGCAGGAGCTTCCCGCGTCGAGGCACCAGGAGGCCGGAACCTGCGCCAGGAAACCGTGCAGGAGCTTGGTCGTGTTGACGTGGCTTCCCTGGCCCAGGGTGGAGAGCAGACCTACGCCGACGTTCACCCGGCCGTCCCCGAGCGGGAAGATCCAGCCGTAGCCGGGCACGACCCTGCCGGCCGCGTCGCGGATGTCGAGGAACGAGTCGATGTACTCCTCGGCGTGGCGTGGCGAACGGTAGTAGCCGCGCAGGGCCATGCCCTGGGGCCAGTCCCGGTTGCGCCCGGTCCCGAGGCAGCGACCGAACCGGGACAATGACCCGTCGGCCACGATCACGTACCGGGCCCGGACCTCGGTCGAGGACGCGCGGGCGCTGTCGCGTACGACCGCGCCGCCAGCCCGGCGCAAGGGCGAGCCAGGCGGTACCGGCAACGGATCGCTCCCGGTGGTGGGGCCACCGCCCGACAGGGGCGCCACCGCCTCGGCCTCTTGCCATATCACCGCGCCCGCCTTCTCGGCCCGGGCGGCCACGAGGCCGTCGAGGTCGGCGCGCGTGATCACATAGCCATGCGCGGGCAGCACGGGGTGCGCGGGCCAGTCCATCGCGATCGTGCGCCCGTAGGCGTTGGTCCGCAGCCCCCGGTAGCGGTGGTACGTCGCCAGCTCGGCGGCGAGCCCCATCTCCCGGAGCTGGTGGACAGAGCGGGGCGTGAGGCCGTCGCCGCACGGCTTCACCCGCGGGTAGGGCTTCTTCTCGACGACGAGCACGTCGATGCCGGAGCTTCGCGAGCCAGTACGCAGCCGCGGCGCCGGCTGGTCCCCCGCCCACGATCAGGACGTCGCACTCGTACCGGTCAGGACGGGGGGGCTGGAGCTGGGCCGCGGCGAGCTTGGCTGCGGTCATGCGAGCATGATAGGAGCGGCCCCGACGTGCCCGTCCCGGGGCGCACGTGGTAGAAACCGCTCCAGCATTATGGGCAGCCTCGACAGCTACCTCCCCATTTTTTTCATGATCGTGCTTGGGGTCGCCTTCGCGAGCCTTTCTTTCGGCGCGTCGCGGCTGCTGGCGCCCCAGCGGCCCACCGCCGCCAAGGAGGCGCCCTACGAGTGCGGCATCGTTCCGACCCACGAGCCGGCGCGGCGCTTCCCGGTGCGCTTCTACCTCGTCGCGATGGCCTTTGTGGTGGTGGACATCGAGATCATCTTCCTGTTCCCCTGGGCCGTGGACGCTCAGAGCCTGGGCCGGTTCGGCCTGGTCGAGATTCTCGTGTTCGCCGCCTCGGTGTTCGTGCCTTTCGTGTACCTCGTGGCAAACGGCGCCCTCGACTGGGGGCCGCGCAAGCGGGTCCGCCCCGTCGAGTCCGATGTCGTCCGAACCTCGTTGTCGACCGTTCGCCGTATCGGGCCGTCGAGCGACGAAGCGGCGTAGAGCGAGTCACAGGCACATGGGCCTCGAAGACCTCAACCACAATTTTTTCACCGGCTCGCTCGAGGAGCTCGTGAAGTGGGCACGCCGCTCGAGTGTCTGGCCGGCCACATTCGGCCTCGCCTGCTGCGCGATCGAGATGATGGCGTCCGGCGCCGCCGACTTCGACCTGGCGCGCTTCGGCATGGAGGTGTTCCGCGGCTCGCCGCGCCAGGCCGACCTCATGGTCGTCGCCGGCCGCGTGTCGCAGAAGATGGCACCTGTGCTGCGACAGGTCTATGACCAGATGGTCGAGCCGAAATGGGTCATCTCGATGGGCGTGTGCGCCTCGACAGGCGGGATGTTCAACAACTACGCCATTGTCCAGGGGGTCGACCAGATCGTCCCGGTCGACGTCTACGCCCCCGGATGCCCGCCCGGCCCGCAGACGCTCATCCACGCCATCTTGACCCTGCACGAGAAGATCCGCCTCGGCGAGCTCACCAACCGGCGCCGCGGTGAGACCGGAGCCGGCATCGACCTCGCCGCAGAGCCGGTTGCCACCGGCTGGGTCGCGCCTCCATCGGGGGCCGTGCGCCTGAGGACGCCCCGCTGATGACGACCGGTCAAGCGAGCGCGGCCGAGCTGGCCGGCCTGGGCGAGATCACCGTGAACGGGGCCGGCGGCCAGGAGGTGCTGCACGTCACCCGCGAGCACTACCTCGAAGTGGCCGGGGCGCTGCGCGAGGCCGGCTTTGAGATGTGCGCCGACCTGTGCGCGGTCGACTACCTACGCCACCTCGAGCGGCCGTTGCCCGAGGCCGTGCGAGCCGAGCGCTTCGAGGTCGTCGTCAACCTGGTCTCCCTCGAGCACCGGCAACGGGTCCGTCTCCGTGTCCAGGTCCCCGAGAGCGACCCCGTGGTCCCGACGCTGTTCAACCTCTACCCCGGGACCGAGAACATGGAACGGGAGGCTTTCGACCTGTTCGGGCTGTGTTTCGAGGGGCATCCCGACCCCACGCGGATCCTCATGCCGGACGAGTGGGAGGGCCACCCGCTGCGCAAGGACTACGCGGTGGGGCGCGTGCCGGTTCAATTCAAACAAGCGCCAGGCCCGCGATGAACGGCGAGGAGCTCCAGGCGGAGACCTCCGCAGGTCTCCAGGAGCTGCTAGAGCGCGACGAGACAGATCCGGTCGCGCTCGCGATCGAAGAAGGCTCGCCTCTGCGCTTGCGCGAAGGTCCCGTGCTCGCGCCGGGTGACATCGACGTCGAGTTCGGCGAAGACGAGACGATGATCATCAACATGGGCCCGCAGCACCCCTCGACCCATGGCGTGCTCCGCATCATGATGGAACTCGAGGGCGAGACGGTGTTGCGGTCCAAGCCCATCATCGGCTACCTGCACACCGGCATGGAGAAGACCGGCGAGGAGCTCACCTACGTCCAGGGCGCGACGAACGTCACCCGCATGGACTACCTGTCTCCCCTGCACAACGAGCTCGTCTTCTCGCTGGCCACCGAGGCGTTGCTCGGCATCGAGATCCCGCCCCGGGCCACCTGGATCCGGATGCTCATGACGGAGCTCAACCGCGTCTCCTCGCACGTGCTGTGGACGGCCACCAACGGCATGGACCTCGCGTCGACCTCGATGATGATCTACGGCTTTCGCGACCGCGAGATGATCCTGTCGTTCTTCGAGAAGACGACCGGACTTCGGATGAACCACGACTACATCCGTCCCGGAGGTGTCGCCGCCGACCTGCCCGACGGGTGGGAGGACGACGTCATGGCGATCGTCGAGACCATCCCCGGGCGCGTCGACGAGTACGACGAGCTGCTGACCGGCCAGCCGATCTTCAAGCACCGCACCGAGGGCGTCGGGGTGATCTCGCCCGAGCTCGCCGTCGCGATGTCCGCCACCGGCCCGATACTGCGGGCTTCGGGCGTTGCCTGGGATCTGCGCCGCGCCATGCCCTACCTCGCTTACGACGAAGTCGACTTCGACGTCATCGTCGGGACCGTCGGGGACACCTTCGACCGGTACGCGGTGCGGCTGAACGAGATCCGGGAGTCGTGCAAGATCGTCCGCCAATGCGTGGAGAAGATGCCGCCCGGGGATTATCGGGCTCAGGACAAGAAGGTGACGCCGCCGCCGAGGGCACGCATCGACGAGTCGATGGAGGCGCTCATCCACCACTTCAAGATCTTCACGAGGGGCTTCGAGGTACCCGCCGGCGAGGTGTACACAGCCATCGAGTCCCCCCGCGGCGAGCTCGGTTGCTACCTCGTGTCGGATGGGTCGAACAAGCCGTACCGGATGCACATCAGGGCACCGAGCTTTGTGAACCTCCAGTGCTTGCCGCCGCTGCTGCGCGGTGGGCTGATCGCGGACGCCGTTGCGGTCATCTCCTCGGTCGACCCGGTCATGGGCGAGGTGGACCGCTGATGGCGCGCCTGTCCCCCGCGACCCGCGCGGGCCGAGGCGATCGTGGCCTGTTACCCGAAGCGCCGCTCCGCGCTCCTCCCGCTGTGCCATCTGGCCCAGGCGCAGGACGGGTTCCTGACCGAAGAGGCCATGGAAGACATCGCCGGTCTCCTCGGTTGCACGCCGGCCGAGGTGCGGGGCACCGCGAGCTTCTACGACATGCTGCACACCGAGCCGGTGGGCCGTCATGTCGTCACTGTCTGCACGAACATCGCCTGCATGCTCGCCGGCGCCTATGAGGTCCTTGATCACGCCGAGGCCTCGCTCGGGATCTCGGTCGGCCAGACGACCGCGGACGGCGAGTTCACCCTCGAGGAGGCCGAGTGCCTGGCGGGCTGCGACCATGCCCCCTGCGTTCAGGTGAACAGCCGCTTCTTCGGTCCGCTCGACCCCGACGGGTTCGACGCCCTGGCGGAGGATCTGCGCGCGGGGCGCCTCCGTGAGACCGTGCCTGCGCACGGGATCTTGAGCCGGGTGGAGCGCAACGTGGGGCTGCCCGCCCGAGAGGCGAGATCGCGGGCCGAGGCCGCCCGCCCGCCGCGCCCCCTGAGGCCCCAGGGACGGTGGCAGGGTGATCACGACGCCGCCCCGGATCGTCACCTCACGCGTAGGGCTCCCGGACTCGTTCACGCTCGAGCGCTACCTCGCCACGGGTGGCTACGCGGGACTCCGCCAAGCGCTGTCGATGGCTCCGGCGGACGTTGCCGCCGAGGTCAACAAGGCGAGCCTGCTCGGACGCGGCGGGGCCGGGTTTCCCGCGGGCCGCAAGTGGTCGATGTTGCGGAAGGCCGCGACGACCTATCTCGTCGTAAACGGCGACGAGAGCGAGCCCGCAACCTTCAAGGACCACATGCTGATCGAGAACGATCCGCATCAGATCATCGAGGGGACCGCGATAGCTGCCTACGCGACGGGCGTGGAGCAGGCGTTCATCTACTGCCGGGGGGAGTTCGCCCTCGGCTTCGAGCGCCTGGTGCAGGCGTGCAACGAGGCCTACGCCTACGGAGCGGTCGGTGCCGACGTGCTCGGCAGCGGCTACGCACTGGACATCGTGATCCATCCCGGCGCGGGCGCCTACATCTGCGGCGAGGAGACGGCGCTCCTGGAGAGCCTCGAGGGGAAACGGGGCTTCCCGCGGATCAAGCCGCCCTATTTTCCAGCCGCCGTGGGCCTCTACGGGGAGCCGACGGTCGTCAACAACGTCGAGACCGTGTCCAGCCTGCCGTGGATCGTCCTGCACGGGGGCGACGCGTTCGCGGCTTTGGGCGAGGGATTCTCGACCGGGACCCGGCTGTTCGCTCTGTCCGGGCGCGTCGAGCATCCGGGGTGGTTCGAGATCGAGATGGCGAAGACCACGTTCCGCGACCTCATCTATGACCCCTCCCTCGGCGGTGGCATAGCTGGAGGCATGCCGTTGCGCGCCTTCATTCCCGGCGGCGTCTCGTCGCCTTGGTTCGGCCCCGAGCAGCTGGACCTGGCGCTGAACCAGGAGGCGGTGGGCCGGACCGGCTCGATGCTCGGGTCGGGCTCGGTCGTGGTGATGGACTCCGACACCTGCCCGGTCCGGGCCGCGTGGCGCATCGCCCGCTTTTTCAACCGCGAGTCGTGCGGTCAGTGCACCCCGTGCCGGGAGGGGAGCGGCTGGATCGAGAAGATCATGCACCGCCTCGAGAACGGCCTCGGCCGCGAGGAGGACATCGCGCTCGTGCTCGACGCGTGCGACAACATCTCGCCCGGGCTCACCTGGCCACCAGAGCAGACGACGATCTGCGTGTTCGGCCCTTCCATCCCCGCTTCGATCGTCTCAGTGGCCAAGATGTTCCCCGACGACTTGCTCGGGCACGTCGAAGAGGGCGGTTGCCCGTTCCCTGCCGATGCGGTGCGCCGTGGCTGATCTCGTCGCAGCCCCCGCGGGTATCTCCATCACCGTCGACGGGCGGGCCGTTCGGGCCGAGAAGGGCGAGCTCATCATCTCGGCTGCCGAGCGGGCCGGGGTCTTCATCCCGCGCTTTTGCTACCACCCGAGGATGAAGTCGGTGGGCATGTGCCGGATGTGCCTTGTCGAGGTCTCCGGTCCCCGGGGCCTGAGCCTGCAGCCGGCGTGCTTCGTCGAGGTGGCCGAGGGCCAGCAGATCTTCACCGAGTCCGAGGCCGCCCGCAAGGCCCAGGAGGGCGTGCTCGAGTTCCTGCTCCTCAACCACCCCCTTGACTGCCCTGTCTGCGACAAAGGCGGCGAGTGCCCCCTCCAGGACCAGGCGATGTCGCACGGGCCCGGAGAGAGCCGTTTCGTAGAGGAGAAGCGGCACTGGGCCAAGCCCATCGAGATCGGCCCCCTCGTGCTGCTCGACCGGGAGCGCTGCATCCAGTGCGCGCGCTGCACACGCTTTGCCGAGGAGGTGGCGGGGGAGCCCTTCATCGACTTCGCGGAACGTGGTGACCGGATCGAGGTCGCCATCTTCCCCGGCGACCCCTTCGACTCGTACTTCGCGGGCAACACGATCCAGATCTGCCCCGTCGGGGCGCTGACCGCCGTCCCGTACCGTTTCAAGTCCCGCCCGTGGGACCTCGAGCAGGTGGAGACCACCTGCACGACCTGCTCGGTCGGGTGCCGCCTGGTCGCGCAGTCCTCGGCGGGGGCGCTCGTGCGCTACCTCGGAGTCGACTCGGGACCGGTCAACCAGAGCTGGCTGTGCGACCGGGGCCGCTTCGGCTTCGAGGCGGTCGAGGCATCGCAACGTCTGACCCAGCCGCTTGTGCGATCCTCGACCGGCTTTGTCCCCGCGACCTGGAACGAGGCGCTGGGCGATGTCGCCGACAAGGTGCTCCAGGCACTCGAGGACCACGGCCCGTCCGCCGTCGGGTTCATCGGCGGCTCCAGGCTTGCGAACGAGGACGCCTACGCCTGGGTCAGGCTCGCAAAGGGCATCATCGGCACCGACAACTTCGACGCTCAGCTCGGTGACGGCCTGCCCGCCGAGGCTCATAGCGAGCCTGCCCCGCGCCACGATCTCAGAGGCGCTCGCCGCGAGCACCGTCGTCGTCCTCGCCGGCGACCTGCGCGAGGAACTGCCTGTGCTGCACCTGAGGCTGCGCCAGGCGGCGGCGAACGAGGGCCTTCGGATCATCGATTGCTCGCCTGTCGCGAACGGGCCTCGGCCCTGTGGCGACCTGGAACCCTTACAGGCCAGGCGAAGCGACCGAGCTCGCCGCGGAGCCTGGTCGTCACAGAGCCCGGAGACAAGGTCGTCGTCGTGCTCGGCCGGCCGTCACTGGCCGAGTCTGCAGACGACATCGCGGCCGCGGCCGCCGTGTTCGCCGTGGCGTGGCCCTCGGCGCGCTTCCTCTCGGCGTTGCGGCGGGCGAACGTGCACGGCGCCATCGATCTCGGGTGTGCCCCGGGCTGCTTCCCGGGCGGGTGACACTCGAGGAGGGACGAGCCTTTTTCAGTGAGCATTGGGGTTCGGTGCCCGCACGACGCGGCCTCGACACGGCCGGCATCCTTGAGGCGGCAGCATCCGGGGGAGCTCATCACGCTCGTGCTGGTTGGCGTGGACCCGTTGTCGGACTTCCCCGACCACGACCTTGCGGAAAGGGCGCTTGCGCGCGTCGAATTCCTCGTGGCGGTTGAGACCGCCCTCAACGTGTCGTCGCGGCACGCCGACGTCGTGCTGCCGGCGGCCGGGTACGCGGAACGTGGGGGAACCACGACGAACCTGGAAGGCCGCGTCACGTGGCTCGCGGCCAAGGTCGTGCCACCCGGTGTGTCCCGGGCCGATTGGGTGATCGCAGCCGAGCTGGCGGACCGCCTGGGAGCCGACCTCGGCTTCGAGTCCGTGGAGGGGATCTGGGCCGAGATCGAACGGGTCTCCCCGGCCCATTCCGGCTGCACGCTCGACGTGCTCGCGGCGCCCGCCTGTGCCGACGGCTTAGTCATCCCGCTCCGGCCAGAGTCCGTGCAGCTCACCCGGCGCCCACCGCGGCTGGACCCCATCGCGACACCCGGGATCGACTCGGTTTCCGAGCAGGGAGTGCCGCTCACCGCCGGGGCGGCCATGTCACCGGGCGTGGAACCAGGCCCAGCAGAGCCGCCCGCCAACGAGGAGAGCGTCGAGGAGGACGAGAGCGGTGCCGAGGACCACGGCGCCGACGAGAAGGTCGAGCCTGCCCCCGTGGCCGGCCGCAGTCCGACGCCCCCGGTATTGAGGTTCGACGCGAGAGCTTGGCCGATCCCTGGGCCGTTCGCGCCCAAAGGAGAAAGCCGCTGGCGTCTCGTGGTTCGCCGCCGGCTTTATGACCGTGGGACGCTCGTCCAGTCAGCCGCGTCGCTCGTGCCGCTTGTTCGATCCCAGGCACTGCGTGTTTCGCCCCAGTCGCTCGAGCAGCTCGGCATCGAGCCGGGTGACGAGGTCAGGGTGCGCTCGGGCCGCGGCGAGGTCGTGCTGCCGGCCGTGGGCGACGGCGGGGTACCCGCCGGCGTGGCCCTGCTGGAGTTCAACGCCGCGCCGGCCCCTGAGTCGAGCGCCTCCGCGCTCATCGACTGGTCTGTGCCGGCGGTCGAGATCGAAGTGGAGAAGGTGACCTGATGCCCGACCCCCTCTTCGCTCACGGAGTCGACCTCGGCGCGGTGGTCGTCGCCGCCGTCAAGGTCGTCGTCGCCTTCGGCGTGCTCCTTGTGGCCGTGCTGCTGGCCATCTGGTTCGAGCGCAAGGTCATCTCCGACATGCAGAACCGGGTGGGACCGAACCGGGCCGGCCCCTACGGGATTCTCCAGACGCTCGCCGACGGTATCAAGCTGTTCTTCAAGGAGGACCTGCTGCCCGATCGGGCGGACCGGTTCGTGTTCCGGTTGGCGCCGTACCTGGCTTTGCTTCCGGCCCCGCTGGCCCTTTTGATCTTCACGATCGTCCCGGTGGGCGGTGTCGTGACGATTGCCCACCACGTCGTCGAGCTGCAGGTGGCCGATCCGCCCATCGGTATCCTGTTCCTGCTCGCCCTGTCGTCGGTGTCGGTCTACGGGACGATGCTGGCCGGCTGGTCATCCGGCTCGAAGTACCCGCTCCTCGGATCGATCCGGGCGTCCGCGCAGATGATCTCCTACGAGGCAGCCATGGGCCTGACCATCGCCATGGTGGTCATCGTCACCCACTCCCTGTCGACCCGGGCGATCGTGGACTCGCAGGCGGCCAGCTTCTTCCACTGGAATATCTTCCGGCTCGGCATCCTGCCCTTCCCGCTGTTCGCGGTGGCTGTGACGGCGGAGCTGCAACCGCCCGCCCTTCGACCTGACCGAGGGCGAGCAGGAGCTGGTGGGCGGCTTCCACACCGAGTACTCGTCGCTGCGCTTCGCCCTGTTCTACCTGGCCGAGTTCATGAACACGATAACGATGTCAGCCGTGATGGTGACGCTGTTCTTCGGTGGACCGGACGGTCCTGGGTTCCACTTCGTCCGTTGGCTGTGGCCGATCGTGTGGTTCGCCGGCAAGACCGTCGTGTTCATGTACGTGTACGTCTGGATCCGCGTGGCCCTGCCCCGGCTCCGCTACGACCAGCTCATGGAGCTCGGTTGGAAGGTCCTGATACCGCTCTCGCTCGGATGGCTTCTGGTTGTTGCGGCCTTCCGGGTCGGAACTGTCTGGGGCATCGGAGTCTTCGTCGGCTTTGTGGTCGTCGGCGGCGCTTTGTGGCAGGCCGTCCTCGTCGCGCGCGGGCGCCGCGAGGTGCTGGAGGAAGGCTCGCCTTTGCGCCCGCGCACGCCGGCCGATTCCTACCTGCGGGCGGTGCGTGAGCCCGACGGAGGTGGATGATGGCGCGAGAGCCCCGCAACAAGGCTTCGCTCGGGTTCCTCGGCGGTTTCGCCGTGACCATAAAGCAGGTCGCCGAGCCGAGGGTCACGACCCCGTACCCCGACGAGAAAGTGGCCAAACCGCCGCGCCTGCACGGCCGCCACGTCCTCAATCGCTACGAGGACGGGATGGAGAAGTGCATCGGCTGCGAGCTGTGCGCAGCCGTGTGCCCGGCGGACTGCATCCATGTGCGCGGACTCGACAACCCGGTCGACGCGCCGGTCTCACCGGGCGAGCGCTACGGGTTCGTCTACGAGATCAACTACCTTCGCTGCATCCACTGTGACCTGTGTGTCGAGGCCTGCCCCACCGAGGCCATCACCGAGTCGAAGATGTTCGAGTTCTCCTTCACGAACCGCTCCGACGCCATCTACACCAAAGAGGAGCTTGTGGTCGACGACGACGGTCTCCCGCGCCAGCTCCCGTGGGAGGACTGGCGACCGGGTGAGGCCGATTACACCTCCGGCTGGATGAGAGCGACGTCGCCGTCGGGCGCGGTCGAGTACGAAGGAACCGTGCAGTGGTCCGGTGAGCTCGGCTACGGAACCCGCGTGCCGGAGGGCGGCCAGAGTGGCAACCGTGACGACGCGGCCACGGGGAACATCTCCATCCGGACCGTCGAGAGGGACAAGATCTCCCGCCGTTTCGGGGGCAAGGTGCGCGGCACATGACCCAGGTTCTCGCGGCCACCATCCCCGACGCGGTCACTTTCGTGATAGCCGCCGCGATCTGCGTGCTCGGCGCCCTCGGCGTGGTGCTGGCCCGCAACCCCGTCCACTCGGCGCTGATGCTCGTGATGACGCTGTTCGGCGTGGCGGTGCTGTTCGTAGAAGAGGATGCCCAGTTCCTCGCCGCCGTGCAGGTCATCGTCTACGCCGGGGCGATCGTCGTGCTCTTCCTGTTCGTCATAATGCTCCTCGGCGTCGACCAGAAGGAGGCCATCGAGCGCGATCCCCTCCCGGCCCAACGTCCGGTCGCCATAGTCGTGGGGATCCTCGGGCTCGTCGAGGTGCTCGTGCTCGCCCGGGGCCGTTGGCCCACCGGGGCACGATCGGTGAGCGGCACCATCGGGAGCCCAGCCGCCAACGTCGGGCTCATCGGACGTTCGATCTTCACGACCTACCTGCTCGCCTTCGAGGTGACCTCCGCGCTGCTCGTCGTTGCCGTCGTCGGCGCGGTTGTGCTTGCCCGCCGACCCCGGCCCGCGCTCGGCGAGAGCGCTCCACCACGCGGGGCGGTCGTGATGCCCGACGACGCCGGGGCCGCGGATGGTACCGAGCCCGACCCCGCCGAGGCAGGGACCGGGGAGACTGTGAGCGCCGAGCGAGAACAGCAAAGCGGCGCGCGAGCCGATTCTGAGGTCACGGCGCCATGAGCATCGCCGCCTCCTGGTACCTGACTCTCGCCGCGGTGCTGTTCACCATCGGCGCGATCGGCCTACTCATCCGCCGGAACGTGCTCGTGATGTTCATGTGCGTCGAGTTGATGCTCAATGCCGCGAACCTCACTTTCGTGACCTTTGCCCGCCGGCTGAACGACATCGCAGGTCAGACGGCAGTGTTCTTCGTGTTGGTGGTGGCGGCCGCCGAGGTCGTCGTGGGCCTCGGGATCATCGTCTCGATCTACCGGCGGCGGCCCGGGGCGACAGCGGACGACGTCCACACGATGAAGGGCTGACCCCGAGTGCTCCGCGTCGTCTACCTCGTCCCGTTGCTCCCGCTCGCGGGCTTCGTGACCCTCCTGTTCGCGGGCCGCAGGCTCGGCAACCCGCGCGCCGGCTGGCTCGCGACCTTGACGGTGACAGCTTCGTTCGTCGTCACCGTCGTCGTGTTCACCGGCCTGTTCCGGTTGCCCCCGAACGCCCGGTCCTACACGCAAACGTGGTTCACCTGGATCAACGCGGGACACCTGCACGTCACGATGGGCCTTCTCGTCGACCCGCTCTCGATGACGATGGCGGCCTTCGTGACCGGCGTGAGCGCCCTCATCCACCTCTACTCGATCGGATACATGGAGCACGACGAGGACTTCCCCAAGTTCTTCGTGTACCTGAACCTGTTCGTGGCCGCGATGCTGCTGCTGGTGCTCGCGGACAACTTCCTCCTGCTCTTCCTCGGATGGGAGGGCGTCGGCGTCTGCTCGTATTTCCTCATCGGTTTCTGGTTCGAGCGCGACTCCGCCTCGAGCGCCGCCAAGAAGGCGATGATCTTCAACCGCATCGGGGACGCGGCGTTCCTCGTGGCGTTGTTCCTCATCTACGAGCGCACCGGGAGCCTCGACTACCACACGGTCTTCGCCAACCTCGCAAGTGTCGGCGAGCCCTCGCTCGTGGCGATCGGGATCCTGCTGTTCGCCGGCGCGGTCGGCAAGTCGGCCCAGATCCCGCTTTATCCGTGGCTAGCCGACGCGATGGAGGGCCCGACACCGGTCTCGGCTCTCATCCACGCCGCCACGATGGTGACCGCCGGCGTCTATCTCATGTGCCGGATCAACCCGATCCTCTACCGGGCACCGGACGCGGCGCACGTCGTCGCCATCGTCGGAGCGGCGACGGCACTGTTGGGAGCGACGATCGCCTGCGCCCAGAACGACATCAAGAAGATCCTCGCCTACTCCACGATCTCCCAGCTCGGCTACATGTTCCTCGCCGCCGGCATCGGCGCGTACGACGCAGCCATATTCCTCATGCTGACGCACGCGTTCTACAAGGCTCTCTTGTTCCTCGGAGCCGGCTCGGTCATACACGCCATGAACGACGACCAGGACGTGAAGACGATGGGGGCCCTGGCCCGGCGGATGCCGATCACGGCAGTGACGTTCTTCATCGGCTGGCTCTCGATCGGCGGCGTGCCGGTGTTCTCGGGGTTCTGGTCCAAGGGCGCCGTGCTCCTGAACGGTTTCGCCTTCAGCCCGGCCCTGTGGGCAATCGGCGCGGTGACGGCCGTGCTCACGGCCTATTACCTGGGCCGGGCGTACCTGTTGGTCTTCCGGGGTGAGCAGCGGTGGCTCGAGGCCCGCAAGACCGGCGACGCCGCGGTGCTGCACCCCCATGACCCGAGGTGGGTGATGTCGCTGCCCCTCGTGGTGCTCGGGGTGCTGTCGGCTCTCGGAGGGCTCATCAACCTGCCGATCCATCCGGATTTCGACTTCCTCGACCGCTGGCTGAGCCCCGTGTTCGCCTCGCGTCTGTTCCAGCACCACTTCGGCCTCGGAGGAGTCTGGACATTCGCCTTGGTCGACGCCGCCCTCGCCCTGCTCGGAGTCGGCCTCGCGGTCGCCGTCTGGGGCTCGAGGTCAGAGCGTCCCGCCTTCGAGCCGGTCTTCTTGCAGCAGGCCTGGTACATCGACTGGGCCTATGACCGGTTCATCGCCCGTCCCTCGACCGCCGTCGCGCTCGAGACGTCGTCGGTCGTCGAGGCCGAGGTGATCGACGGCGCCGTCAACGGCTTCGCCCTGCTTGTGCGCGCCACGGGCCGCCAGGTGCGCAAGCTCCAGACCGGTTACGTCCGCAACTACGCTCTGGGGCTTTCTGCGGGCGTAGTGCTGATACTTGCCTACGTGTTGACGAGGGCGTCATGACAAGTTCGTTCCCTTACCTCACGACGCTCGTCCTCGTGCCGGCCGGGGCGGCCGTCGTCGTGGCGCTCGTCCCCAAGGCCCAGCGCCGCCTGGTGCAACTCGTCGGCTATGTCGCCTCCCTGGCGGTGCTCGGGATCGCCTCGGCGGCGACCGTGGCCTTCACCGCCGGTGACAGCGGTTACCAGTTCGTCTCCACCCACCAGTGGGTCCCCGCCTTCGGGATCTCCTGGAACCTCGGGATGGACGGCATCTCGCTCTTCCTCGTGCTGATGACGGCGCTGCTGTTCCTGATCGCTCTCGCCGCTTCGGACGACAGGGCCGGCGACAAGTCGTTCGTGGCCTGGATCCTCGTGCTCGAGGCCGGATGCCTCGGTGGCTTTCTCGCCCTGGACCTGTTGTTCTTCTTCGTGTTCTTCGAGCTCACTTTGGTGCCGGTCTACTTCTTGATCGCCGGCTGGGGCCACGAAAGGCGCGGCTACGCCGCCGGCAAGTTCTTCCTCTACACCCTGGGTGCTTCCGCCTTCTTGTTCGTCGGGATCCTGGCAATCGTCGCCATCCACTCCTCCCAGACGGGCGTGACGACCTTCGACGTGCGGGTGCTCGCCAACACGCATCTGTCCGGGACGGCCGGCGTTCTGCTGTTCCTGGCCTTCACCGCCGCTTTCGCGGTGAAGATGCCGCTGTTCCCGTTTCATACCTGGTCCCCGGACGCCTATCGGGAGGCGCCCGCGGCGGGCTCACTGCTCCTCGCCGGTGTCATGGCGAAGCTGGGTGCCTACGGCATCATCCGTTTCGACCTCGCCCTGTTCCCGAGAGCCGTCGTCACTTTGGCGCCGCTCTTGATCACCCTCGGTGCGATCGGCATCATCTACGGCGCCGTCGTGGCTGCCGTCGAGCGCGACCTGAAGCGCCTCGTCGCGTACTCGTCTTTGGCGCACCTCGGATTCATCGTGATCGGGGCGTTCGCCCTGAGCCGCGAGGCGCTCACCGGCGCGGTGCTGCAGATGATCAACCACGGCCTGTACACGGCGGCCCTTTTCATCCTCATCGCCGTCCTCTACAGGCGACTCGGCACGTTCTCGGTCAAGGAGATCCGCGGTCTGCAGCGGCGCGTGCCTCTGCTGGCGGGGGTGTTCACGGTCGTGATGCTTGCCTCGATCGGCGTTCCGGGCCTGAACGGCTTCGTCGGGGAGTTCCTGATCCTCGCCGGCGCGTTCCTGACCCATCGCTGGTGGGCAGTCGTGGCGACGGCGGGCGTCGTCCTCGCCGCGGTCTACCTCCTGTGGGCCTACCAGCAGGCCTTCCAGGGCAAGCCCTCCGTCGAGCCGGGCGCGATCCGCGACCTTTCTTGGCGTGAAGGGCTCACCCTCGCGCCGCTGGTCACCTTGATAGTGCTGCTCGGCGTCTTCCCGGGTCCGCTGCTGAGCCGGATCGGCCCTTCGGTCACCCGGGTCGTGACTCACGTCGAGGTCGTGGCGCACCAGCGCCCGCCCCAGGTGGGGCCCGGCGTGGCCGTGCGGTCGAGCGGGGCACAGCCATGAGCCTGATCGCCACCCTGTCGGTCCTGTCGAGCGTCGTGCCGGTGAGCTTTGCCACGCCTCAGGTGAACTACGTGGCGATTCTCCCCGAACTGATCCTGATCGGCGGCGCCCTCGTGCTGCTCGTCTCCGGGCAGCTCGTCTTCGCGAGGGTGCGGACGGCCTTCTACTCGGTCGGCTCGGGCGCGATCGGCCTCGCCGCCCTCGTCGCCTCGCTCGTCATCTGGCACGACGTGCAGGCGCGGGGGCCGTTCACGACGATCGCGGACTCCGTGGCCGTCGACGGCTTTTCCATCGCGTTCTTGGTGCTCGTGTCCGGCATCTTGATCGTCGCCTCCCCCATCGCCAACGACTTCCTCGTCCGCGAAGGGATAGAAGGTCCGGAGTACCACGTGCTGGCGCTCCTGGCGGGCTCGGGCGCGATGCTCATGGCCTCGGCCAACGACCTGATCCTCATCTTCGTGGCTCTCGAGATCATGTCGATCCCGCTCTACATCCTCGCCGGGATGGACCTGAAGCGACGTTCCTCGGGCGAGGCCGCCATGAAGTACTTCGTCCTCGGCGCCTTCTCCTCGGCCGTGTTCGTCTACGGGATCGCTCTCGTTTACGGGGCGACAGGGTCGACCAACCTCCCCCAGATCGCGGCCTACCTGAGCACCAACATCGTGACGGCCAACGGCGTCCTGCTCGCCGGCCTCGGCCTCTTGCTCGTCGGCTTCGGCTTCAAGGTGTCGGCCGTGCCGTTCCACATGTGGACCCCGGACGTCTACCAGGGCGCCCCCACACCGGCGACGGGGTTCATGACCGCCATCGCCAAAGCCGGCGGTTTCGCGGCGCTGCTGCGCGTCTTCTTCTCCACCTTCGGAGTGCTCCGCACGGACTGGCAGCCGCTCTTGTGGGTGATCGCGATCGTCACCTTGCTGCTCGGGGCGATCCTCGGTCTCGTGCAGCGCGACGTGAAGCGGATGCTCGCGTACTCCTCGATCAATCACGCCGGGTTCATCCTCGTCGGCCTCGCGGCCGCGACCACGAAGGGGATCTCCGGGAGCGTCTACTACGTCTTCGTGTACGCCTTCTTGGTGCTCGGGAGCTTCGCTGTCATCACCGTCGTCGGGGGCAAGGGAGACCACGACCACGACCTCGAGGCCTACCGCGGTCTCGGCCGTCGTCAGCCTGTGCTGGCGCTCGCCTTCGCGCTGCTGCTCTTGGGCCAGACGGGGATGCCGTTCACGACGGGCTTTTTCGCCAAACTGTACGTCATCTCGGCCGCGGTCAGGGCCCACTCCTATGCGCTCGCCGTCATCGCCATGTTGTCGGCGGCCATCGCCGCGGCGTTCTACCTCCGCCTCATCTTCCTGATGTACGGCGTCAGGCTCGCGCCGGGAACCGGGAGCGACGAGGGCTCGCTGTCGCTGCCTTTGCAGGGTGACCCGGAAGAGGAGCTCGCGCCGGCCGGTGCGGCACCCAGGAGCGTGAACCTCAAACCGGGGCGCGTGCCGGGCCCGACGGCGGTGGCGATCTTCCTCACCGTTGCGGTCATGCTCGTGTTCGGCATCTGGCCCGCCCCGTTGGTCGACTTCGTCAGGGCGGCCGGCTTCCTCTTCTGAGGCCGCGAGCGCCGCGCGCGCCGTCGCCCGGCCGTTCCCCGCCGCGTCGGGCGGTGAGCTGCTGGGTTCACGGGCGCGGGCGCGTTGGGCGAAGCTTGGGGTAGAGGTTTCCTGGCGCTACCCGATCTTCGTGATCGTTCCTCCGACGGGGTCCGGGTGGCGAAGGCCTCCTGCGCCGGCCCCCGTGAGAGAGAGCCTCAGCGCGAGTTCACGGCGACGTCCTCGACGCCGTTGGCGTTGCCGGGACGCTGGAAGAACCTCCCGACGAGGGGAAGCTCCCAGAACGACTCCGCCCGGGCGATGGCAAGTGCCATCGGCAGCGTGTTCTCGGCCGCGTCCCACACCACATACCTTGGCAGCCACTCGGGCCCGAACTTGGCGTTGAAACGCCAGAGCGACTCGATCTGCATCGAGTCCGACATCCGCCGAAGCAGCCACCGCTGCACGCCGCTCCCGCCCTTGCCGGCGATGACAGCCCGCATGGTGGCGAAATTGAGCCCGAGGTGTTCTTCCCCACCGCTGCGCAGCCGCTCGATCGTCCGCACGATTACGAAGTCGAGGAGCCCGTTGGGGTGGTCCCCCAGGTCACGGCGCATGAGGTCGAGCGAGTAACCGCGAATGCCGGGAGCAGGGACGAACTGACAGAACGCGACCGGGTTTCCCTCGGGACCATGCGCTACCGCCAGCAGGAGGCCTTGGTCACGGGGGTCGAAGATGCGCCCGAGCGTCATCGAGAAGCCTCTTTCCGCCTCGCCCCGGCGCCTTTGCACCATGACGGCCCGGACCGCGTCCGCGAGCGCTGGCTCAACCCGGGCCGGGTCGTGGAACGAGATCGTGTAGCCGTAGTTCGCCATCCTGTTGACGGCTTGGCGCAGGCCCTTGCGGGTCCCGCCTTCCAGCGAGAAGGCCCGCACGTCCACGACGCCTTCGTCGCCGATGTAGCGCTCGTGCATGCCGGAACGCCGGTAGACGCCGAGCCACTCCTCGCCGGCGCCGAGCACGGCCACCGACCAGCCGTGTTCGTCCGCAAAGTGGCGGAACGCCGACCAGAGCTCGTCGCGCTCTTCGGGCTCACAGATCGGGTCGGGGGAGACCAGGCAGATCCCGCCGTAGCTGGCGTAGGCGACGAGGCCGTCGCGATCGAAGAAGGCCTGCTTGTCGCTGCGAAGCGCGAAGTAGTCCAGTGTGCCGGCCCCGAGGCGGCCGACTATGTCGGCAGCCCGTTCGGTCGTATCGCTGCGCCCGCCTGCGCGGCGCCGGTCCACGACGGGCCGGAACGCCAGCACGAGCGCCACTGCCGCCAGGCCGAGACCGACGGCGAGCAGGGCCGGGTACAAGAACGCGTCCACGCGGGGATTGAGGGCCACGGTCCGGACCCCGACGAGCCGCCCGGCCGTGGCCCACCAGGCTTGGTCCCAGGTGATCGGGCGGCCGCCCCGATGGGTCGGGATGACGCTCCACAGGACCGTGGCGCCGATGAGGCTCACCCCGACGACGCCGCCGAGGAGCGTGGTGAGGCCTGCCCGGAGCGAGGGCAGGTCGAAACGCGCCCGGAAGGACCCTCGCGCCCACCACAGCACGGCCACGAGCACGAGGGCCGCGATGGACTGGACCACCTCGCCATGTCGGATCAGATGAAGGGCGACGGTTCCGCCGAGGAGCCCGATCGCGACCAGCCAGGCCAAGCGCTGGCCCCTTCTCACGCCGCGGGCGACGGCCAGCAGCCCGACGCCGGCGAGCGCGACGAGAGCTCCTGCAGCCTCGCTCACTCCGAGCGGGATGTAGCCGAGCAAGGGATGCAGCCGCCCCCGGACCTGCGGGGGAACGACGGCGGAGACGAGGTCGGTAAGTCCGAGGACCGCGATCCCGGCTGAGGTGAGCCGTCGCACGCGCCGCAAGCTGCGGGCGGAATCGGCGAGGAGTGGCCAGACCCGCCCGCCGGGGAAGGAGGCGACGACCTCGGGCTCGCCGCCGTCGTGCCCGAGGCGCCCGGCCGCGAATCGCTCCAGCACCGTCACTGGGCTCAGGTACTTGCGGGTGAGCAGGAGCCTCGCGTGCACTTCCGCCCCCCCCTCGACCTCGACCCAGGAGACTTGCTGGATGTGGACGAAGACCGGAGGCAGGCCGAGGCGCGACGCTCTTTCCTCCACGACCTCGCCGCAAGCGCCGGAGTTCGCGTAAAAGCCGGTGCCGACCCTCGCGAGCTCGGGTTGGAGCGTGTGGCCGGTCACGAGGCCGGCGCCTCCTCCGGCGAGGATCGGGCGCGTCGCCTCACGCGCCTTGTCATTGGCGTGGTGGGCCGCAGGGCCGAGCAGAGACCGCCCGGCCGAGTGCCAGACCCGGTGATTGACCACGGCGAGCACGATCCCGGCCACGATCACCTCGGCCACGAGGGTGAGGCCGAGACCGAGCAGCCGGGAGGAGAAGGGCTCGAGCCTCTTCGGTACGCCGAACAGCCACCAGTCGGGCAGCCTCGCCAAGAGGGCGACCGCGATGGGGACCAGCAACCACCACAGCCACCGGACGATGCGGCGGTAGGTGAGGCGCGAGGCGACGAAGCGAGGCAGGCCGGAAGGATCGGCCAGGCGGTCGATGCCGGCGAGCCAAGGCGAGGTCGATCCGGCAAGCGCCGGCAGGATCTCCGCCACGGCATGCTCGCCGAGCGGCGTGTCGCGTGGATCGGTCGGGTCGACGAAGGCGTTGCGTTCATCGAACCGCCAGCCCGGTTCGATGCTGACCAGCTTGGGCCCAACGGCCGTCGCCACCTCGAGCTGAGCCGCGAGCGCGACCTCGAAACCAGCTGCGACGACGGCGGCGTTCGCCTCCGGGTCGTAAAGGACCGCCCTATCGCGGTTGCCGGGCAGGAGGATGGCCCGCCGGCTGCGGTCTGCCGCCAGGTAGCCCCGCAGCGCCCGGCGCAGCTCCTCGTGGGCCCCGAGTGCGGCCGTCGGGTCACCGCCGGGCGGCGCCAAGAGGTCGAAGGCGTTGCCGGCGACGACGAGGGCGCCCGGGCCTTCGCTTCGCGCGAGGGCGCGGGCGAGCTCCACCGACGCCGAGCCGGATGCTTCCGTCCGCTTCGCGCCAAGGAAGAGGTCGCTCACGACGATCACTCGCCAGCCGACGGGAACCGCCAGGCGGGCGACGGCGACGGGCTCGGGCATGTGCGCTCCATTGTGGCAGCCAGCCCGGCCGCCGGTCGGTAGGGTGGGCGACCGGTGCCGGTGGGGCCGGAGTCCCGCTCGCAGGGAGGGAGCGGTGTTCGCCGGCGCCGCCACGAGGGAGGCGACGATGAGCGACGGGGGCGGGGACCAGGGCCAGGTGCATGCCGCCGCGATCGAGGATTACCTTGCCGAGCTGCGGACGTTCCCGCCGCCCGAGGGCTTCGCCCGTTTGGCGAACGTGTCCGACCAGGCCATCTACGCCGCGGCAGCGGCCGATCCCGAGCAGTTCTGGGCGGACCAGGCGAGGGCCCTGACCTGGTTCGAGCCGTGGGAACAGGTGCTCGACTGGCAGCTGCCGTTCGCAAAGTGGTTTGTCGGCGGGCGGCTGAACGTCGCGTTCAACTGCCTCGACCGCCACGTCGAAGCCGGGCGCGGCGACAAGATCGCGTTCTACTTCGAGGGCGAGCCCGGCGACCGCCGGACGATCACCTATGCGCAGCTTCTCGACGAGGTCGGCCGATGTGCCAACGCGCTGCGCTCGCTCGGCATCGAGCGGGGTGACCGCGTGGCCATATACATGCCGATGATCCCGGAGCTTCCCGTCGCGATGCTGGCCTGCGCCCGGATCGGGGCCGCGCATTCGGTGGTGTTCGGGGGTTTTTCTGCCGACGCGCTCGCGCGACCGCATCGAGGACGCCAATGCCCGGCTCCTCATCACCGCCGACGGAGGCTGGAGGCGCGGCCACGCCGTGGAGCTGAAGGCGAACACCGACCACGCCCTCGCGAGCGGGGCCCGGTCGATCGAGAACGTGCTCGTCGTCCGCCGCCTCGGCGACACCGCGAGGAACCTCGTCATGCAAGACGGGCGCGATCACTGGTGGCACGAGCTGGTCTCGGTCCAGAACCCGCACAGCCCCGCCGAGGCGATGGACGCGGAGGACCTGCTCTTCCTGCTCTACACCTCCGGTACCACGGCCCGCCCGAAGGGGATCATGCACACCACCGGTGGTTACCTGACGCAGGTCGCGTTCACGCACCGGACCGTCTTCGACCTAAAGCCAGAGACCGACATCTATTGGTGCGCGGCCGACATCGGGTGGGTCACCGGCCACAGCTACATCGTCTACGGGCCGCTCGCGAACGGGGCCACGAGCGTGCTCTACGAGGGAACGCCCGATTTCCCGGACCGGGACCGCTGGTGGTCGATCATCGAGCGGTACGGGGTCACGACGCTGTACACGGCGCCGACGGCCATTCGCACCTTCATGAAGTGGGGGACCGACTACCCCGCCGCCCACGACCTGTCCAGCCTGCGGGTGCTCGGTTCGGTCGGCGAGCCGATCAACCCCGAGGCGTGGATCTGGTACTGGCGCCAGATCGGCGGCGGCCGTTGTCCGATCGTCGACACGTGGTGGCAGACCGAGACCGGCGCCATCATGCTGTCTCCGCTGCCCGGCGTGACGACCTTGAAGCCGGGGAGCACGACCTTCCCGTTGCCGGGGATCGGAGCCGAGGTCGTCGACGATGCCGGCAGGACCGTCGCCGCGTGGCGGCGGCTACCTCACGCTCACCCGGCCGTGGCCGGCCATGTTGCGGGGCATATACGGCGACCCGGAGCGGTATCGCCAGACCTACTGGAGCCGCTTCGAGGGCCGCTACTTCGCAGGCGACGGGGCCAAGGTCGACGAGGACGGGTACTTCTGGCTTCTGGGGCGCGTCGACGATGTCATGAACGTCTCGGGCCACCGCGTGTCGACCACCGAGGTGGAGTCCGCGCTCGTCGACCACCCGAGTGTGGCGGAAGCCGCCGTGGTCGGCGCCCACGATGCCACCACCGGGCAGGTGATCATCGCTTTTGTCACCCTGAAGCACGGCTTACAGGTCGGCGACGAGCACGCAGAGACGCTCCGCGGCGCACGTGGTCGAGAAGATCGGGGCGATTGCCCGTCCGCGGGTGATCATCTTCACCGACGATCTTCCGAAGACCCGTTCGGGCAAGATCATGCGGCGGCTCTTGCGGGACGTCGCCGAGGGCCGCGACCTGGGCGACACGACCACCCTGGCCGATCCTGCGGTCGTGGCCGAGCCTCCGTTTGCGTGCGGCGACCGGCTCCGGCGAGGAATGAGCACCGGGCCGGACTACCCGCGGACATGGACCTGGGGCGCGGGAGCCAAGCCTCCGGGCCCGGCCGTCATCTTCGACGTGGACGGAGTCCTCGCGGACGCGTCGGGCCGCCAGCACCATCTGGCCGGCCTACGTCGTGACTGGGACTCGTTCTTCGCCGAATGCGGAGAGGACCCGATCATCCCGGAGGTGGCCCGCCTGTTGGAGCTGCTGGCGCCCGAGCTCGTGGTCGTGCTGCTCACCGCCCGGCCAGCCCGCGTGCGTACCACGACCCTGGGCTGGCTCGCGTCACACGGGCTGCGCTACGACCTGCTCATCATGCGCGACGATGGCGACGGCCGCCCGGCCCGCGACCTGAAGCGGGCCGAGACGTTGCGGCTTTCGGCCTACGGCTACCAGGTGCGCCTGGCGGTCGAGGACGACCCGTCGAACCTCGAGATGTTCGACTCCGAAGGCGTCCCCTGCCTGTATGTCCACTCGGGCTACTACGGCTGAGCCGTCACTCGCGGAAGTTGCCGAACTGGAGGGGGATCTCGAGGTCCTGTTCCTTGAGGGCGGCGATCACGGCCTGCAGGTCGTCACGCTTCTTGCCGGTGACGCGGACCTGATCACCCTGGGTTTGGGACTGCACGCCCTTCAGGCCGAGGTCCTTCACGATCTTGTTGATCTTCTTGGCGTGGTCCGCCGAGATGCCGGCGTTCAGGGTGGCGCTCTGGCGCAGCGTGCCTTTGGAGGCCTCTTCGATCTTGCCGTAGGAAACAGCCTTGAGAGAGACGTGCCGTCGGACCAGCTTCTCCTCGAGTACCTGGACGAGCGCGCGCCGGCGGTCCTCGGTCGGCGCGTTCAGCTCTATCTCGTGCCCCTTCAGCTCCACGCTCGCGCCCGTGTCCTTGAAGTCGAAACGGGTGGCGATCTCTCGGCTTGCCTGGTCGACCGCGTTGCGCACTTCTTGCATATCGACCTGGGATGTGACATCGAAGCTTGACACGCACGCACGCTAGCAAGGCAGCTCGGGCCTTCGCCTTGCGAAGCGCGCCGGTTCAGGCCACTATCGTGTCCGCCGACGGGTCGGTACCCAAGTGGACAACGGGGGCAGACTGTAAATCTGCTGGCTCAGCCTTCGAAGGTTCGAATCCTTCCCGGCCCACCGTCGCCCCGATCGCCGACCTCGGGTATCGCCTCACCGTGGCCCGGCGCGCCGTCTCCGCGTGGCGGGGGGACCCGCGGGACCGCCCCCGTCCCCCGGTTCCGCCGGGGTGCCCGGGTGTCGGGACGAGGCGATGGCCACGAGGCCAAGGGCGAGCATCGTCGCGAGGCCCAAGGCCGATGCCGTGAGCCCGGCTCGAAGTCCGGGGGCCGTGTATGTGAAGGTGACCAGCGTCGTTCCCCTGGGCACCTCGAACGACTGCACGAGGCCGTCCCGGTGCAGCGCGATCGCCCCGGATCGGCCGTCGTGGTTGCCGGTCGCGCTCCAACCGGGGATGTCGGCGACGGCCCTTGCGACCGTTGCCGGCGCCGCCGAGGTGACGGCCACTTCCTCGGTTGGCGTGAAGGGGGACGAGCTCAGCACGCGAACCCGCAGGCGACCGGCGGTGTCGCGAGTCCCTCCTGCGAGCGAGAACGAGCCGCGCGCCCGCTGGTTCGAGAACACCGCGAACGGCCCGATCGTCCCTGCCGCCACCCAGTGGGGAGCCGTCAGGTAAGCGCCGAGAGGCCCGTCGAGGCCGTAGGACGAGCCGGAACGGGTCGTCACGACCATCGAAGTGACCCGTACCGGGGCACCGAGTGGGTCTCTCACCGTTAGACCGACAGCGTCGGTCGCGGCCCCGAACTCGGCGGCGACGTCCTCGGTGCCAGGGGCGCCGACGACGACCCGCACCGTTGTCGGGGGCCTCCGCCCACCGTTCGCCGACACAAGCCGGAGGTCGCGCCCGAGCTCGGCCAAGGAGTCGGACGGCAACCGGGAACCGGAGAGTTTCATGGTCACGGTCCGCGTAACGAGCTCGCGCCCGAACCACCGGGTCGTGGCCTGCCCGGCCCGGAGCCCGGTCGGTGACGCGACGGGCCCCACACCGGCGACCGGCGGGCTGTTGAGGCCCGGCAAGGTGACGGTGGCGGGCCGGAACACCTGCGCAGGGGAGCGAAGAACGGAAAGCTCGTCGGCGACGGTGAGCAGCACCCGCACGTCGAGGGAGTCGAACACGCCCGTCGCGAGGGCCGCGGGGTCGAGGTCGTCCTGAGTGTGGGTTCCGGTTGCCTGTGCGTAAGGCGCCCAGGTGAGTGAGCCGTAGCCCTGGGCGCTGGCGAGCTCTGACAGCACGTTGGAGTCCGGCGCCCCGACCTGGTTGAGAGTCGCGCCGCCGGCGCGGGCGGGATCGACGATCAGGTAGCGCCCGTCGGATCCGAGCCGGGCGGCGAGTCGCGCCTGCAGCGGGTTCGCGCTCGTTGAGCCCATGGGCATACACGGGCGCGAGCGAAGACTGGTTCGCTGTGAACAAGAGGAGGTCGGCTACGACCAAAGCCACGAGCGCCGACGCGAGCCGGCGACGCGGCCAGCAAGGGCCAAGGATCACGATGGCACTCGCGGCCAACGCCATGACGGCTGTTACCACGAGGTAGGGGGCGATGGCCCGAAGTGACCAGCCCGAGCCCGCAAGCGAGTGGAGGAGTCCCGCGTAGGGTTGGTCGGACAGGGCCGTGGCGGCCACGAGACCCAGCACGACGACGGGCGCCACCAGCCCGCTCGCGACTGCGAACGGGCTCGCGTGGCCGGGCTTAGAGGCGAGCTGGTCCTCGACCCAGTGCCCGAGCAGCATCGACGACGCGAGCGAGAACAGGACGAGCGCCCGGCTCGGCAGCCGCTGCTCACCCACAACCGGGAGATGGACGACCAGGTGCTCGAGCGCGGTGTGGGACCCGAGGGCCAAGACCACGCCCATGGCCCCGACGAGGTACCAGACGCGCCAGTGCTCGGCGTGCTCGGAGCGCCACCTTCCCAAGAGCGTCACGATCGCGACCAGGGAGACGATGCCGCAGTAGGCGTCCAGCTCGGAAAGGTTGTAGGGCCCCGTGTACGCCTCGAGACCGATGGGGCCGCCGCCCAACAGGTGCGGCACGATGGAGACGAGCAGTTCGGCTGGTGTGACCGAGCCCGAGGCGGCGAAGGCGAAGCTGACGTGGGCACGTTCCGTGACGGATAGGAACGCCGCGGTCGGGATCCACTGGACGGCACCGGCCGCCACGCCGGCAGCGCCTCCGGCGGCGGCCCAACCGAGACGGGCAAGGACGCGACCCCGCTGGGTGATGAGAAGATGGCCGCCGTAGACGACGACCGCCACGAGGGCGTCGATAGCGATGTCCGGGCTCCCCGACAAGGCGATGCAAGCGACCGCGGCGCCGAGGACGAGCGCCCAGGCCGGTCCGCGCCTGGGGTTGTCGCGGGCGATCCCGTCCAGGGCGACGAGGCACCAGACAAGTGACGCCGAGGCCGCCACGAAATCGATGTGAACGATCTGTGACGATACGAAGCCGCCAAACCCGAACATGGCCCCGCCGAGCGCCGCCGCGAGCGTCCGGCAGCAGTTGCGCCTGAGCAGCACGAACCCACCGATGGCTCCAGCCGCGAGCGTGAGCGCCTCCGCCAGGACCCAGGCGCTCAGGTGGGGAAGGAAGGTGAACAGCAACGTGGTAGGGAGCAGTGCGTGCGCGCTCGCCCCCGCCAGGAGGGGAGCGCCGGACCAGAGATACGGGTCGTACACCGGGAGATGGCCGTGAGCGATGAACTGGGCCGACAGCACCGACAGCGGGTAGTTCTGGGTCAGGTCGTCGCCCGTGATCAACGGATAGCCGGCGAGCGCGGGGATGCTGAGCGCGATCACCGGGATGCCCACCAGCAGCGCGACGGCGAGAGCATCACGGCGACCGAGCCGGCTGAACTGGCGCGCCCGGGTCTCGGCGCCTCGGGCAGGTTCCGGCGCGGCGAGTCCCTCCCCGCCGTGGCCGCCGGTCCGCACGGGTCCGACCGTAGCCAATTCCTGCTCGTGTGCTCGTGTCATGCAGCTTCTCGCCGGCGCCGTCCCGCGGAAGGGGCCCTTGGTTAGGATCGCTCCGCATAACAAGACCGAGAGGACGCGCCATGTCGGCGTCGAGGACCTTGGAGCGTGATCCCCCGCCGGGAGGTTCGGGGCCTTCGCACGCTCGGCCTTTGCTGGATCGGCTGAACAGGCTGGTCGACCGCGCCCGGCGGCGAATCGACCGCTCGGTCGTGTTCCTGGCCCGCATGCGGACGCCGCTCGGCGAAGTGCGGCCGTATGTCCCTGGCGAGACGCCGGTCGCGCGGTTGCTGGCGGTGCCGGCGATCGTCGGGTTCGTCAGCGCGGTCGCCATCGCCTGGGGCGCTTCCTTGCCGAGCTCCCCATTCACCTGGAAGTCGTGCTCCGGCATCGTGTCCGGCTCGATCACCGTGTGCCACCCGTGGTTCTTCGGCATCCCCCCGCCGCCGGTGGTGACCGGTGCACCTTTGCCTGCAAACAAGAACCTGTTCATCGGTCTTGTGGCCGTCTATGGGGGCATGGTGGTCATGTTGCAGGCCTGGATCGCCCTGATCCGCATCGCCCGGCGCCACAAGGGACTGCCCCTGCGGTCCTTTGCGGCCCTGTTCGCGGCCTGGACGGCCCCGCTTCTTGTCGTGGCGCCGCTTTTCAGCCGGGACTCGTACAGCTACGCGGCCCAAGGCGAGATGATGAGCCGCGGAATCAGCCCGTACCTGTTCGGGCCGGCCGTGCTCGGCGTGAACGCCTTCTCGGGGCTGGTCGACAAGCTGTGGGCCGACGTGACCTCCCCGTACGGGCCGGTGTTCCTCTGGATGGCAGGCGTCAATGCCACGGTCGTACACCACGACGAGCTCCTGGCGGTCGTGGGCTTCCGCCTGCTCGCCCTCGCTGGTGTCGTGATGATCGGGATCTTCTTGCCACGGCTCGCCCGCTCTTACGGGCGCGATCCCTCCGTCGCCTTCGTGCTCGCCGTTCTGAACCCTCTCGTGCTCCTGCACTTGATCGCGGGCGCGCACAATGACGCCTTGATGCTCGGCTTCCTCGTGGCCGGGCTCTGGCTCGCGCGGGAGCGACGACCCGTCGTCGGGGTGCTCTTGTGCACGATCGGGGCGATGATCAAGATCCCGGCGTTCATAGGCGTCGTCTACATCGGCTGGGGGTTTCTGGGCGACCAAGTGTCGTGGAAGTCCAGGCTCAGGCCAACCGCGGCGGCAGTAGGGCTCGGTGGGGTCGTGATGGCGGCGGTGGCCGAGATGGTCGGGCTCGGGTGGGGTTGGGTGACGGCGCTCGGCAACGGCGCAACGATCAGGTCCTGGAGCGATCCCCCCACGATCGCCGGCCAGCTGGCGACGAAGCTCCTGGAGCTGGCCCGCCTCGGGGACCATCAGCATGTCCTCCTGAGCGGGACGAGGGACCTCGGGCTCGTGCTCGCCGCGGCCGTCGCGCTACGCCTCTTGTGGCGGGCCCGGGAGGCAACGGCGATGCGGGCGATGGGCTTGACGTTCCTCGCGGTCGTGTTGCTCGGACCGGCTGTGCAACCTTGGTACGTCGCGTGGTCCATGGTGGTCCTGGCGGCGATCGCCGAGCACCGCCTCAGAGTGCTCGTGATCGTGCTCTCGACCGTGGCCTGTTTTCTCGGCCTGCCCGGTGCCGGGTCGCTCGTGGTCCAGTTCGGCGAGGCGAACCAGATCCTCGTCGCCGTCGCCTCGCTCGCGATGCTCCTCCTGCTTGCCATCCCGCTCGTGATGAGATTGAGAAGGGCGCTGAGCCAGGCCGAGGACGACCGCGTGCCGGCGTTGCCGCCAGGCTGAGGCGCGCCGTCAGAGAAGACGCTGCAGGAGAGCCACGTCCACCCAGCGGCCGAACTTGCGTCCGATCTCCCGTTCGATGCCGATGAGCTCGAAGCCGCAGGCCTGGTGCAGTGCCACCGAGGCCTGTTGCGTGGCACTCACGCGGGCCACGACGGAATGGAAGCCGTGGTTCCGCGCCATGTCGACGGCCTCGCTGAGCAGGGCGCGCCCGACCCCCTTGCCCCGGTGCTGCTCCGCGACGTAGATCGAGTCCTCGACGGCAGTCGCGTAACCGGGGCGGGGCCGGTACGGCGACAGGGCGGCGAAGCCGACCACCTGCCCGCCTTCTTCGGCGACGATGACCGGGTATACGCCCGAATGAGCCACCATCCAATTCGCCTGTTCCTCAGGCGTGCGCGCGACCAGGTCGAGCGTGGCCGTCGAACCGGTCACCTCGATGTTGTAGATCTGACGGATCGCCTCGGCGTCGGCCAGATTCGCGCGGCGGATGTCCACGCGCTGCATCGTAATGAAGCCCCCGCTGGGTTCCCGGGCCAAGCGCGGATATGATCGGCCGTCGCGGCAGCGCCAGGCGATGCTGGCTGGCACCGCCCCCTTAGCTCAGTCGGCAGAGCACAGCCATGGTAAGGCTGGTGTCGTCGGTTCGATTCCGACAGGGGGCTCCGCGGCGGCGTAGCTCAGTTGGTAAGAGCACACGGCTCATAATCGTGGGGTCGCCGGTTCGAGTCCGGCCGCCGCTACCGGGAGTGGAGCAGAGGAGTCAGACGTGGCCAAGAACGAGAAGCGAGTCAAGGTGACCCTCGCTTGCGAAGTGTGCAAGCGACGGAACTACATCACCATGAAGAACAAGCAGAACGACCGCGAGCGGATCGAGATGAAGAAGTACTGCCAGTTCGATCGGCAGCACACAGTCCACAAGGAGACGCGCTGACCCGCGAGGCCGACGACCTCGCCTTCGTCGTCGAGCAAGCCAAGCATGGGGACCGGGCGGCCTTCGAGCATCTGGTTCGCGCCACGTCGACCGACTGCTACGCCCTGGCACTGAGACTGGTCGGCAACGAGCACGACGCGCGTGACGTGCTGCAGGAGACCTATTTGCGCGCCTTCCGCAAGCTTGGGAAGTTCCGCGGTGACTCTGGGTTCGGGACATGGCTGCACCGCATCACGGTGAACTGCTCGGCCACGCTCATCACAAAGCGCCGGCGCAGCTCCCACGTCGAGCTCGACGAGGACATCGAGGTTCCAGAGACGCGCTCCGAGCGCGATCCGGAGACTGCCGCCGGGACGGCCGACGATCGCGAGCGTCTCGTCGAGGCTCTGGCGGATCTTCCGGATCAGATGCGGATGGTGGTTGTGCTGAGGGACGTGTACGACCTCGCGCACGAGGAGATCGCCCGTGAGCTCGGCATCAGCCAGACCGCGGCCAAGGTGCGCCTCCACCGCGCCCGGCGCCGCTTGCGTGAGCAGTTGTTCGCGCCGGCAGGCGCGGCGGGCGGCCTGAGCCGGCAAAGGCGCCCTCCGCGGACAGTTGCGGGGAGCGGGGAGGCGACCAGTGCCGTCGTCGCAGGCGAGGTTGGCTACGGAGCCGCCCGGGCAATCGGGGCCGAGCCCGAGACCGAAGAGGCAGCGAGGCATGCAGCCGCGGTTTGAACAGGCCCTATTCGCGGGCGGTTCGGTCCTGGAGGCTTCCTGGGCCCAGTTCATCGGCGGCCGCTCCGCCCGGGACGGCCCCGTGTGCGCCAGCGTCTCTTGCGCCGAGGTCGCCCTCGTTCTGCCGTCGATCCTCGACGGGGTTTCTGCGGCCGATGAGATTGTGGTCCGACACGTCGGATCCTGTCTTCGTTGCCAGTCCGAGCTCGCCCGGTACCGAAAATTGCTGCGCCTGCTCAACCAGCTGCGGTCCTACAGGGTCGAACCGCCACCAGGAGCGGTGGCCGACGTGCTCGGCGCGCTGGAGGCAGCGGCTCAGCGTCGCGTGGTCCGCTCTGTTCTCAGCGGGCGGCGGCTCGCTTGCGTCGGTGCCTTCGCCGCCCCCGCGGCGGCGATCATCGCAGTGACCGTCGCACACCGAGGCCGCCTGCGGAGGCTCCGGCCCGTGGTGCTATCGTGAAGCCGACCCGGGGTGACTCGGTGCTCAGTCATGGGCGGGCCACGACCCCGGCCCGGAGGGCAGTAGCTCAATTGGTAGAGCACCGGTCTCCAAAACCGGCGGTTGGGGGTTCGAGTCCCTCCTGCCCTGCTCACTGCTCTTTCGAGCCGAGGATTGTTGCGTGAACCGACAAACGAAGCGTCTCCTGCAGAGACAGGGCCAGATCGACGAGGAGGGCGCGCCCGCGCCTGGACGTCGACCACCCCCGAGCGCGCAACGGCGGCCAACTTCTCCCGATCGACCGGGCCTCCCCGAGAGGTTCGTCGAGTTCGCGCGTGAGGTCCGCAACGAGCTCGCCAAGGTCGCCTGGCCGAACCGCCAGGAGGTTGTCAAGTACACCGTCGTCGTGTTCGTGACCCTCGTGTTCATGGTCAGCCTCGTCTTCGGCCTCGACTACGGGTTCGCCAAAGGCGTGCTCTTCCTCTTCGGCTCGTGAGCACGAAGACAATCCCGGAGATGACAACGTGAGCACGACTCACCCAGAACTGAACAGCGAGGACACCTCCTCCGAGGACGCTGCGGTGCCCGAGGAGCCGACCGAGGCCGGTTCGCGCGCGAGCGGTCACGAAGCGCTCGAGTACGAGCTGCCTTCACAAGGTGGCGAGGACGAGATCGCCGTCCGCGAGCCCAGTCCCTTCGACCGGCCGGGACTCTGGTACGTCGTGCACACCTACGCCGGCTACGAGAACAAGGTGAAGTCGAATCTCGAGAGCCGGATCTCCTCGATGAACATGGAAGACCGGATCTTCGAGGTCGTGATCCCGATGGAGGAAGTCGCCGAGATCAAAGGCGGCAAGCGCGTCTTCGTGCAGCGGAAGGTCTTCCCGGGCTACCTGCTGTGTCGTTGCGACCTCGACGACGATTCCTGGTCGGTCATCCGGCAGACACCCGGTGTCACGGGCTTCGTCGGCCCGGGCACCAAGCCGACGCCTCTGCCACGAGCCGAGGTCGAGGCGATCCTCCAGGTGCGACCGGAGGGGATCGAGGGCCAGAAGCACCGCTCCAAGCCCCGCCTCGAGCACCAGGTCGGTGACACGGTTCGGGTCAAGGAAGGTCCGTTCGCCGACTTCTCAGGCCAGATCGCTGAGATAAACGAGGATCAACTGAAACTCAAGGTGCTCGTTAACATCTTCGGTCGCGAGACTCCGGTCGAGCTCGAATTCAGTCAGGTCGCCAAGCTCTAGCGCCTGGCAGCGAAAGAAAGAGGAAGAACCTTCATGGCACGTCGCCGCGTCGCCGCCATCGTAAAGATCCAACTGCCCGCGGGTGCCGCCACGCCGGCGCCCCCGGTCGGGACGGCCCTCGGCCCGCACGGTGTGCAGACGATGGAGTTCTGCAAGCAGTACAACGCCGCGACCGAGAGCCAGCGAGGCACGATCGTGCCTGTCGAGGTGACCATCTACGAGGACCGCTCGTTCACTTTCGTCTTGAAGACGCCACCGACGACGTTCCTCATCAGGGAGGCGGCCGGTCTCGAGAAGGGGAGCAAGCTCGCCGGGCGCGAGTCCGTCGGCTCGATCAACGACGACCAGGTCGCGGAGATTGCCGCAAAGAAGACGCCGGACCTCAACGCCAACGACCTCGAGGCTGCCAAGCACCAGATCGCGGGCACGGCCCGCTCCATGGGCATCGCGGTCAGCAAGTGACGACCGCCCCGCAGTTTCCCGGCGCGCCACATCGAAGGGAGCTTTGCAAGTGAACAGGGGAAAGCGGTACGCCGAAGCGGTGAAGGGCTATGACCGCGATCGCCTCTACACCCCCGTCGAGGCGATCGAACTTGTCAAGAGCCTGGCGAAGGCCCGGTTTGACGAAACCATCGAACTGGCAACGCGGCTCGGCGTCGATCCGCGTCGAGCCGACCAGATCGTGCGCGGCTCACTTTCGTTGCCGGCGGGCACCGGGCGGCTCGTACGCGTCGCGGTCTTCGCGGCCGGCGAGCTGGCAGCCGAGGCGCGTGCCGCAGGCGCCGACATCGTGGGTGCGGACGACCTCGTGCTCCGCATCGAGAAAGAGGGCTTTCTCGCTTTCGACGTCGCCATCGCCACGCCGGACCTGATGGCTCAGGTCGGAAGGCTCGGGCGCGTGCTCGGGCCCCGCGGCCTGATGCCCAACCCCAAGACCGGGACCGTGACCGCGGATATCGCAAAGGCGGTCGCGGAGTACAAGGCAGGCCGGGTTGAGTACAGGACCGACCGGGTCGGCAACGTGCACATCCCGATCGGCAAGGCATCCTTCGAGCGCGCCCAGCTGCTCGAGAACTACCGCTCGGCCATCGACGAGCTCGTCCGGGCCAAGCCCGCGGCTGCCAAGGGCCGTTACCTGCGGTCCGTTACCTTGTCCTCGACGATGGGCCCGGGCGTGAAGATCGATCCGGTCAAGGCGCGCGTCGTCGACGAGATGCTAGCGGCGTCGGCCTGAGAGGGGCGAACGTCCTCGGCTGAACCAGCCGTCCGCGAGGTCGGCTACGCTTCGGCTGCAACTGAATAGCTCGCCGTAGAACTCCGGTGCGCCGAAGGGCGCTGAAAGGGTTTCGGACCCGCCCGACGAGGCGAAGTGCCAAGCGCTTCCCACGTCCCGCGCGCCACCAACCCTCCGGAGCCGTATCCCCGGAGTCGGCCCGGGGCATGTGACCAAAGGAGCGCTCATGGCAGGACCGAGACCTGAGAAGGTCGCCGTCGTGGAAGAGGTGCGCGAGCACCTAGGCAGCTCGAGCGCGGCCATCCTCACCGAGTACCGCGGCCTCAAGGTGGGGGACCTCGCGACCCTGCGCCGCCAGCTGCGAAACGCGGGCGCGGAGTACAAGATCTTCAAGAACACTCTCGTGCGGTGCGCGACCGCGGACACCGACCAAGCGGCTCTCAATGAGTACCTGAACGGGCCGACGGCGATCGTCTTCGTTCGTGACGACGTTGGGGCGGTCGCGAAGGTGCTTCGAGACTTCGGCCGGGTGCACCCGCAGCTGATCGTGAAGGGCGGGCTTCTAGGCACCAAGCTGATCGACGCCACTGGGGCGGGCGCCCTGGCCGAGCTTCCGTCACGCGATGCGCTGCTTGCCCAGCTTGCCGGCGCGATCGCTGCCCCGATACGGCAGTTCGCAGGATTGCTGCAAGCGCTGCCGAGAAGCTTCGCCTATGGGCTGTCCGCCTTGATCGAAAAGCGCGGCGGCGTGGCGGACACCGCCGCGCCGGCCGAGATGGTGGAGCCCACTGACGCGGCCGAACCTGTCAACGCCGAAGCGGCCCGCGCCGAACCGGCTGACGCCGCCGAGGCGACCGAGGCAGCCCAGTCCAGCGACTCAGCCGAGGCCACCGAAGGGGCTGAGCCGGCTCAGGCGACCGAGGCGAGCGACACAGCAGGGGCGAACGACACGACCGAGGCGAGCGACACCGCCGAGCCCACCGAAGGCTAGCGGTCGCGTCCTTCCGAACCGACTTTTCCGGTACTACAGACGACCATTCGCACAACAGGAGGAAACATGGCAACCAAGGAAGAGATCCTCGACGGCATCGCGGGCATGACGGTGCTCGAGCTGAGCGAGCTGTTGAAGGCCTTCGAGGAGAAGTTTGGCGTTACAGCTGCGGCCCCGGTGGCAGTGGCGGCAGTTGCCGCCGCCGGCGGCGCCGAAGCGGCGCCGGTCGAAGAGGAGCAGGACGAGTTCGACGTCATCCTGCTCGCTGCCGGTGAGAAGAAGATCCAGGTGATCAAGGAGGTACGTGCCCTTACCAGCCTGGGGCTCAAGGAGGCCAAGGACCTCGTGGACAGTGCTCCGAAGCCCGTCCTCGAGAAGGTGTCGAAGGAGGACGCCGAGAAGGCAAAAGCCCAGCTTGAGGAGGCTGGCGCCGCAGTCGAGCTCAAGTAGTGCCCCTTCTGGGCGATCGCGCCCAGGAAGGGGCCAAGGGCGCTGTAGGCGAAAGTGCCAAAAGACATCTTGACCTTGGGGCACGGTTCCCGTACCCTTCGCGCGGCGACAGGTGCGTGCCGCTTGTTTGCGCGTCCTCGCGCGTGTAAGATGAATGGTTGCCGTGCCCTCCTGTCAAGTGACCGCTGCACTTCAAGTTCCTTGACGCGCGCCCACGCACGGCTCATTCCTTTCCGGTCGATCAGCATTCGCGAGGAGTAGACCTTGCCCTTACGTCCCCGCACTCCGGAGCGTTATTCGTTCGCCAACATCGACGATGTCCTGCCGCTTCCTGACCTCATCGCCGTTCAGCGCGACTCCTTCCAGTGGTTCCTCGAGAAGGGACTGGCCGAGACCTTCGGCGACATCAGTCCCATCGCGGACTTCACCGACCAGCTGAGCCTGAAGCTCGACTTCGACCCGACCGACCCCGATCTGCGGCCGCCGCCCAAGTTCTCGATCGACGAATGCAAGGCGAAGGACATCACCTACGCCGCGCCGATTTTCGTCCGGGCCTCGTTCATGAACCGCTCGACCGGCGAGATCAAGGAGCAGACAGTCTTCATGGGGGACTTTCCCATGATGACCGGCCGCGGGACCTTCATCATCAACGGCACGGAGCGGGTCGTGGTGAGCCAGCTCGTCCGTTCCCCGGGCGTGATCTTCCAACCCGGCCGAGACCAGAAGACGATCGTCACTGGGACGATCCACCCCTACCGGGGCGAGTGGATCGAGTTCGACGTCGAGGCGAAGCCGAACCGCGACGTGAGCGCCGGTGCGCGAGTCGCCCGCAAGCGGCGCCTCTCGCTCTTTGTGGTGTTCCGCGCCCTCGGCTACGAAGACGAGGCTTTTCTGAGCCGCTTCGTGCGCCACTTCGACTTCCTCGAGGCGCAGTGGGAGCGCGAGCGCGAGCTGATCCCCACCCGCGACGAGGCACTGCTCGAGATCTACAAGCGCGCGCGACCGGGCGAGCCGCTGTCCCTCGATGCTGCCCGCGTGTACTTCGAGAACGCCTTTTTCAACCCGCGTCGATATGACCTCACCCGGGTCGGCCGCTACAAGCTGAACCGCAAGCTCGGCCCGGAGATCGAGCGCATCTCCCAGCTCTTGGACATCCCGCTCGAGCGTCCGGACGAGCACTCCGGCGTGCTCAGCCCGAGCGAAGTGCTCGCGGCATCGACCTACATGCTGCACCTGGCCAACGGCGAGGCCGGCTATCGCCTCGATGACCAGGACCACTTCGCCAACCGGCGCATCCGTTCGGTCGGCGAGCTGATCCAGAACCAGGTCCGCATCGGGCTGTCGCGCATGGAACGTGTCGTGCGCGAGCGCATGACGACCCAGGACGTCGAGGCGATCACGCCTCAGACCTTGATCAACATCCGCCCGGTCGTGGCGGCCATCAAGGAGTTCTTCGGTACCAGCCAGCTGTCGCAGTTCATGGACCAGCACAATCCGCTGTCGGGATTGGCGCACAAGCGGCGTCTGTCGGCGCTCGGCCCGGGGGGCCTGTCGCGCGAGCGCGCGGGCTTCGAGGTCCGAGACGTCCACACCTCTCACTACGGCCGGATGTGCCCGATCGAAACGCCCGAAGGTCCGAACATCGGGCTCATCGGTCACCTGGCCAGTTACGCGCGCGTCAACGACCACGGTTTCATAGAGACGCCTTACCGCAAGGTGGCCGACGCCAGGGTCACCGACGAGATCGTCTACTACGCCGCCGACGAGGAAGAGGAGTACGTCATCGCCCAGGCGTCGGCTGCGCTCGACGCGACGGGGCGCTTTGTGGGCGACAGGGTCCTCGTGCGCCGCGGCCCGCAAGGCGCCGGCGTGCGGGTGGGCGCGACGTCCACTTCGTACGGCACCGCCAGCGAGGTCGACTACGTCCCACCGTCGGAAGTCGACCTGATGGACGTTTCTCCCAAGCAGATCCTCTCGGTGTCAACCGCTCTCATCCCCTTCGTCGAGCACGACGACGCCAACCGTGCCCTCATGGGCGCCAACATGCAAAAGCAGGCGGTTCCCCTGCTCGTGCCCGAGGCGCCCTACATCGGCACCGGTGTCGAGGCCCGCGCAGCGCGCGACGCCGGCGAGGTCGTCCTCGCCGAAGGCTCCGGCAAGGTTGTCGAAGTCGCCGGTGACTACGTCATTGTCGAGTACAAGCCAGGCGAGAAGGACCGGGCACGCCAGGAGCTTGGCCGGAAGGTCTACCCGATCGCGAAGTTCCAGCGCTCGAACCAGAACACGTGCGTCAACCAGAAGCCGGTCGTCTCCGAAGGCCAGGAGGTCCGCCTCGGGGACGTGCTGGCAGACGGCCCTTCGACCCACAACGGTGAGCTGGCGCTCGGGAAGAACCTTCTCGTCGCGTTCATGCCGTGGGAGGGCTACAACTACGAGGACGCCATCATCTTGTCCGAGCGGTTGGTCCGCGACGACGTCCTCACCTCGATCCACATCGAGGAGCACGAGGTCGACGCCCGCGACACCAAGCTCGGCGCCGAGGAGATCACGCGCGACATCCCGAACCTCTCCGACGACATCCTGGCGGACCTCGACGAGCGCGGCATCATCCGCATCGGGGCCGAGGTCGACGCCGGCGACATCCTCGTGGGCAAGGTCACCCCCAAGGGCGAAACGGAGCTCACGCCCGAGGAGAGGCTGCTGAGGGCGATCTTCGGTGAGAAGGCTCGCGACGTACGCGACACGAGCCTCAAGGTTCCCCACGGTGAGTCCGGCAAGGTCATCGACGTGCGGGTGTTCTCGCGCGATGACTCGCACGAGCTGCCGCCGGGAGTGAACCAGCTCGTGCGGGTCTACGTGGCCCAGAAGCGCAAGATCTCCGAAGGCGACAAGCTCGCCGGACGCCACGGCAACAAGGGCGTCATCTCCAAGATCCTTCCGATCGAGGACATGCCGCACCTCGCCGACGGCACTCCGGTCGACATCATCCTGAACCCGCTCGGCGTTCCGAGCCGGATGAACGTCGGCCAGGTGCTGGAGGCGCACCTGGGCTATGCGTCGCGGTGGGGCTGGCACGGCGCCGACAAGCGGGTGCTCTCGGATCACATAGTGCGCGGCACCGAGACCAAGACCCGGCCGAGCACCGACCCGGCCGTCTGGGTGTCGACGCCGGTCTTCGACGGTGCGCACTGGGACGAGAAGGAGGAGGCCGGCCGGCATCCGACCATCCAGGAGCTGTTCGAGAAGCTGCTCCCGGACTCCGTCGACGGCGCGACCAAGATGATCGGCACCGACGGCAAGGTGACCCTCTACAACGGGCGCACCGGCGAGGCCTACGACAACACCGTGTGCGTGGGTTACGTCTACATCTTGAAGCTCGCTCACCTCGTCGACGACAAGATCCACGCCCGGTCGACCGGCCCGTACTCGATGATCACCCAGCAGCCCCTCGGCGGCAAGGCCCAGTTCGGCGGGCAGCGCTTCGGCGAGATGGAGGTCTGGGCGCTCGAGGCCTATGGCGCGGCGTACGCGTTGCAGGAGCTGCTCACCATCAAGTCCGACGACGTGCTCGGCCGGGTGAAGGTCTACGAGGCCATCGTCAAGGGCGAGAACATTCCCGAGCCCGGCATCCCAGAGAGCTTCAAGGTCCTGATCAAAGAGATGCAATCGCTCTGCTTGGACGTCGAGGTGCTCTCGACGACAGGCGAGGAGATCGAGATGCGCGAGTTGGACGAGGACGTTTACCGGACTGCCGAGGAGCTCGGGATCGACATCAGTCGCCCCGAGCGGGGGTCCGACGAGGAGGACGCGCGCCGCGCAGCGGAGAGGAGCTTCTAGGTGCTCGACGTCAATGATTTCGATCAGCTTCGAATCGGGCTCGCCACGGCGGACGACATCCGGACGTGGTCGCACGGAGAGGTTCGCAAGCCGGAGACGATCAACTACAGGACGCTGCGCCCGGAAAAGGACGGCCTGTTCTGCGAGAAGATCTTCGGGCCGACCAAGGACTGGGAGTGCTACTGCGGCAAGTACAAGCGTGTCCGCTTCCGCGGCATCATCTGCGAGCGTTGCGGCGTAGAGGTCACGCGTTCGAAGGTGCGCCGCGAGCGCATGGGCCACATCGAGCTCGCCGCCTCGGTCGTGCACATCTGGTACCTCCGTGGCACGCGGTCCTGGCTCGCCTACCTGCTCATGGGCACCGAAGCCCGTGAGGAGCTAAAGGCCAAGCAGCTCGAGAAGGTCATCTACTTTGCCGCTTATCTCGTCACACACGTGGACGAGCAGCGCCGTCACGCAGATCTGCCGAACCTCGAGGCCGAGCTCAACACCGAGATCGGTGAGATAGAGCGCGCCCGCGATCTCGAGGCCGAACGCCGCCTCTCCGATCTCGAGCGCGAGCTCGCCGAGCTCGAGGCCGCAGGTGCCAAGGATTCAGAGATCCGCGCCCGTCAGAAGGCGGCCGAGAAGGAGATCACCGGCGTGCGCGAACGGGCGAACGAGGACATTGCCCTCGCCCGCCGCGCCTTTGAAGAGTTCTCGGGTCTTCACGGCCGCAAGATCATCGAGGACGAGCTCTTGTGGCGCGAGCTCCACAGCCGCTACGGCGACTACTTCGAGGGCGGGATGGGGGCCGAGGCGATCGCCCGGCTGATCGACCGCCTCGACCTCGACGAGGAGGAACTCAAGCTCCGCGAGAACATCGAGCCCACAGACGGCCGCCGTCCGTTGTCGGCTCAGCGCAAGCAGAAGGCGATCAAACGCCTGAAGATCGTCTCCGCGTTCAACCGTCGCGACGAGTCGGGCCGGCGCATCAACGACCCGCGGGCCATGATCCTCGACGCGGTGCCGGTGATCCCGCCGGACCTCCGGCCGATGGTGCAGCTGGACGGGGGACGCTTCGCGACCTCCGACCTGAACGACCTTTATCGGCGTGTCATAAACCGGAACAACCGCCTGAAGCGACTCTTGGACCTCGGTGCGCCCGAGATCATCATCAACAACGAGAAGCGGATGCTCCAAGAGGCCGTGGACGCCCTGTTCGACAACGGACGGCGCGGCCGCCCGGTGACGGGCCCCGGCAACAGGCCCCTCAAGAGCCTCTCGGACATGTTGAAGGGCAAGCAGGGCCGTTTCCGCCAGAACCTTCTCGGAAAGCGCGTCGACTACTCGGGCCGCTCGGTCATCGTCGTCGGGCCCACGTTGAAGCTCCACCAGTGCGGCCTGCCCAAGCTCATGGCGCTTGAGCTCTTCAAGCCTTTCGTCATGAAGCGACTCGTGGACACCGAGATCGCCCAGAACATCAAGTCGGCCAAACGCATGGTCGAGCGCCGGCGCATCCAGGTCTGGGACGTTCTCGACGAGGTCATAAAGGAGCACCCGGTCTTTCTGAACCGGGCGCCCACACTGCACCGCCTCGGGATCCAGGCCTTCGAGCCGATCCTGGTCGAGGGGAAGGCCATCCAGATCCACCCGCTCGTCTGCACCGCCTTCAACGCGGACTTCGACGGCGACCAGATGGCGGTGCACCTCCCCCTGTCGGCCGAGGCCCAGGCCGAGGCCCGGGTGTTGATGCTCTCCGCGAACAACATCCTCTCGCCTGCGACGGGCCGCCCGATCACCGTGCCCGGTCAGGACATGGTATTCGGCGTCTACTACCTGACGCTCATGGTCGACGGTGCCAAGGGTGAGGGTCGCGTCTTCCGCCGCCTGTACGATGCGGAGCAGGCCTGGGAGAACGGGGACGTCGCCCTGCACGCCAAGATCCGGCTGCGGCGCGGTCCCGACGGTTTCGAGTTCCCCCTCCGGGGAGTCCGCCACGGCGACGCCCCGGTGACCGAGGAGCCTGACGAGCTCGTGACGACCGTCGGGCGCCTGTTCTTCAACCAGGCTCTCCCGGCCGGCTTCGGGTATGTGAACGACGTCATCGGAAAGCGCGCCACCTCGATCGCGACGATCGTGGAGCAGATCGCGGCGCACTACTCGAAGGTGCTCGTGGCCGAGAGCCTCGACCGCATCAAGGACCTCGGTTTCCGGTTCGCGACCCGGTCCGGGCTCACCATCTCGATCGACGACGTGAAGACGCCGCCGGACAAGCTGCAGATCCTCGACCGCTACGAGAAAGAGGCCGAGAAGGCCGAGAACCAGTTCCGTCGAGGGATCATCACCGACGACGAACGGCGCCAGAAGGAGATCGAGATCTGGACCTCGGCCAACTCCGAGGTCGGGCGTGCGATGGAGAAGACGCTCGCGACCATCGCCTTCAACCCGCTCGACATGATGGTGGACTCAGGCGCCAGGGGCAACCCGCAGCAGGTGCGCCAGATCGCCGGCATGAAGGGGCTCGTGTCCAACCCCCGCGGCGAGATGATCCCGAGGCCTATCAAGTCGTCCTTCCGCGAAGGGCTGTCGGTGCTCGAGTACTTCATCTCCACCCACGGCGCCCGCAAGGGCCTCGCGGACACGGCGCTTCGCACGGCGGACTCCGGGTACCTGACCCGGCGTCTTGTCGACGTGGCCCAGGAGCTCATCATCCGCGAGCCCGACTGCGGCAGCACCCGCGGCATCTGGATCGAGGGGATCCATCAGGACCAGGCGGGAAAGCGGAGCTACCTCGAGACGCGCCTTTACGGTCGAGTCCTGATCGAGCCCGTGAAGCTGTCGGACGGCACCGTCCTCGAGGCCGGCCGCGTCATCCGCGACTTCGAGGTCCAGCAGTTGTCCGCCGACCCTACGGTCGAGCGTGTGCGTGCCCGGTCGGTGCTCACGTGCGAGGCCAACCACGGAGTCTGTGCCGCCTGCTACGGGCAGTCGCTCGCCACCGGCCGCAGCATCGAGCTCGGGGAAGCGGTCGGTGTGATCGCCGCCCAGTCCATCGGTGAGCCGGGGACACAGCTCACGATGCGCACGTTCCACACCGGCGGCATCGTCGGCGAGGACATCACCCACGGTCTGCCGAGAGTGGTCGAGCTGTTCGAGGCCCGCACGCCGAAAGGCGCCGCGGTGCTGGCGCGCACCTCGGGCGTGATCCGCATCGACGAGGACGACACCGGTCGGCGCGTCGTGGTCGTCGCCGATGACGGCGGCGAGGATGCCGTCCCGGTGTCGGCGAGGGCCCACCTCGAAGTCGTCGCGGGCCAGGAAGTCAGCCCCGGTGACGCCCTCGTGGACGGCCCGAAGGACCCCAAGGAGCTGCTCGAGATCAAGGGCATCCGCGAGACGCAGCAGTACCTGGTGGAAGAGGTGCAGAAGGTCTACCGGGACCAGGGCGTGTCGATCCACGACAAGCACATCGAGCTCATAGTCCGCCAGATGCTCCGCAGGGTGCTCGTGGCCGAGCCGGGCGACGCGCCGTTCCTGCCGGGCGAGCGCGTCGACAACCAGCGCTACGCCGCGGTCAACCGCGAGCTGGTCCAGGCCGGCAAGAGGGCCGCGGAGGGCAGACCCGAGCTGATGGGAATCACGAAGGCGTCGCTCGCGACCGACTCGTGGCTCTCGGCGGCGTCGTTCCAGGAGACCACCCGCGTGCTCACGGAGGCTGCGATCGAGTCCAAGTCGGACCAGCTGTTCGGCCTCAAGGAGAACATCATCATCGGCAAGCTCATCCCCGCCGGCACCGGCATGAGCCGATACCGCAGCGTGGAGGTGGCGACGCCGGACGCGGAGCGCATGTCCTTCTGGTCCTCGGACCTCGAGGTCGGCGACGCGGGCGATGTCGAACACCGACAACCTGGCTTCGTGGCTCCGCGACGTCGGGCGGACCGCCTTCGGCAGCCCGTATGAGGAGGAGGAGGACCCGTACGCGACCGCCGGCAGCGCCTACGCGAGTTTCGGGCCGACCGATGACCTCGTGGTGGCCGATGAGGACCCGCTCAGCGACCTCGGGCCCGCCGAGGAAGGCTCTGCCTGATCGCGCCTACAATCTTGCCGGCGAGCGCTTTGCGCTCCTATCATCCACACGTCGTGTCGGCGCGTGCCTGCGCCCACGGTTCTTCAACCAGGAATTTCAGAGAGGTTCGCGTGCCCACTATCGCCCAGCTCGTCCGCAAGGGCCGGTCATCCAAGCGGTCGAAGACGAAGACCCCCGCGCTGAAGGGGGCGCCCCAGCGGCGGGGAGTGTGCACGCGCGTCTACACGACGACTCCGAAGAAGCCGAACTCAGCGCTGCGCAAGGTGGCGCGCGTCCGGCTGACAAGCGGGTCGGAAATAACCGCGTACATTCCCGGGGTGGGCCACAACCTGCAGGAGCACTCGATCGTCCTCGTGCGCGGCGGCCGGGTCAAGGACCTCCCCGGCGTGCGTTACAAGATCGTGCGGGGCACTCTGGACACCTCCGGCGTGCGCGACCGTGCCCAGGCTCGTAGCCGCTACGGCGCCAAGAAGGAGTCCTAAGTTGCCCCGCAACGGCCCCCCACCCCGCCGCGAGCTCGTGCCCGACCCGGTGTACCGGTCGGTGCTCGTGACCCAGCTGTGCAACAAGATCCTTTCTCGGGGCAAGCGGTCTCTTGCCGAGCGCATCGTGTACGACGCGCTCGACGTCGTGCGCGAGAAGACGAGTGGTGACCCGCTCCAGCTGCTGAAGCGGGCGCTCGACAACGCCCGGCCCGAGCTCGAGGTGCGCAGCCGCCGCGTCGGCGGCGCGACCTACCAGGTTCCCGTCGAGCTGCGCCCACGGCGGGCGACGACGCTGTCGATCCGCTGGCTCGTCGGCTACTCGCGCCAGCGGCGGGAGCGCACCATGGCGCTCAGGCTCGCCAACGAGATCCTCGACGCCTCCAATGGCGTCGGCGCCACCGTCAAGCGCAAGGAGGACCTCCACAAGATGGCGGAGTCGAACAAGGCGTTCGCTCATTACCGCTGGTAGTTGCCTGCGGACCGCCAGGTGTTGTCCCGGTGTTATCCGGATGTCCACGCGCCCGGCGTAGCGTGATAGCGCGCCCGCGGTGGGAACCCGTCTCGCCCAAGCCGCCGAACAGCTACAGACAAGACACGCCAGCCCACAACTGACTAGAGAAACGAAGCCAGGCGATGGCCCACCCATCATCCATCCGAGAGTTCCCGCTCGCCAAGACCCGCAACATCGGGATCATGGCCCACATCGACGCGGGCAAGACCACGACCACCGAACGCATCTTGTACTACACGGGCCGTACCTACAAGATCGGCGAGGTCCATGAGGGTGGCACCGTGATGGACTGGATGATCCAGGAGCAAGAGCGGGGGATCACCATCACCTCGGCCGCGACGACCTGTCGTTGGCGCGACACCTGGATCAACATCATCGACACTCCCGGCCACGTCGACTTCACGGTCGAGGTCGAACGGTCGCTGCGCGTCCTCGACGGGGCGGTCGCCGTCTTCGACGCCGTTGCCGGCGTCGAGCCCCAGACCGAGACGGTGTGGCGTCAGGCCAACAAGTACCGCGTGCCCCGCATGTGCTTTGTCAACAAGATGGACCGGGTCGGCGCGGATTTCGACCGCACCGTCGGCATGATCCGCGATCGCCTCGAAGCGACGCCGGCGGTCGTGCAGCTCCCCATAGGAGCGGAGGGCTCCTTCGAGGGCGTGATCGACCTCTTGAAGATGAGGGCCCTCGTGTGGGGCGAGGGCATGGGCGAGACCTGGGAGACCCGTGACATACCCGCCCATCTCACCGGTGCGGCCGAGGAAGCTCGCCACGCCCTGATCGACGTCGTCTCCAACTTCGACGACAACGTGATGGAGCGTTACGTCGCCGAGCAGGAGATCACCCCGGAAGATCTCCGCAAGGCAATCCGCCTCGCGACCATCGCGAGCGAGATCGTCCCGGTGCTGTGCGGCTCGGCCTTCAAGAACAAGGCCGTCCAGCCCATGCTCGACGCGGTCGTCGACTACCTGCCGAGCCCGCTCGACGTGCCGCCCACGACGGGCATCGAGCCCAGGACCGGAAACGAGATCGAGCGGCACCCCAGAGACGACGAGTCGTTCTCGTCCCTGGCGTTCAAGATCATGAGCGACCCGTTCGTCGGCAAGCTCACTTACCTGAGGGTCTATTCCGGCACCTTGGAGAAGGGCACCACGGTGCTCAACACGAACCGGGACCGCAAGGAGCGCATCGGCCGGATCCTCCAGATGCACGCCAACCACCGCGAAGACCGCGACGCCGTCTACACCGGCGACATCGTCGCGGTCGTCGGCCTCAAGTCGACCACCACCGGCGACACCCTCTGTGACGTGGCCCACCCCATCGTGCTCGAGTCTCTCGAGTTCCCCGAGCCCGTGATCCACGTCGCGGTAGAGCCCAAGACCAAGGCGGACCAGGACAAGCTGTCCCGGGCCCTGTTCGCCCTCAGCGAGGAGGACCCGACCTTCAGGGTCCGCTCGGACCAGGAGACCGGTCAGACGGTCATCTCGGGCATGGGCGAGCTCCACCTGGAGGTCCTCGTCGACAGGATGCTGCGGGAGTTCAAAGTCGACGCGAACGTCGGCAAGCCGCAGGTGGCCTACCGCGAGACGATCCGCGACTCGGTCCACAAGATCGAGGAGCGTTACATCCGCCAGACCGGCGGGCGGGGCCAGTACGGCCATGTCGTGATCGACTTGGAGCCGACCGGTCCCGGGGGCGGATTCGAGTTCGTCGACAAGATCACCGGTGGCGTGATACCGAAGGAGTACATCCCGGCGGTCGACGCCGGCATCCAGGAGGCCATGAACTCGGGCGTGCTCGCGGGCTTCCCGATCGTCGACGTCCGTGTCGCGCTCGTCTACGGGTCCTACCACGACGTCGACTCGTCGGAGATGGCCTTCAAGATCGCAGGTTCCATGGCCTTCAAGAAGGCCGTGCGGGCGGCACGCCCGGCGCTGCTGGAGCCCATCATGCAGGTCGAGGTCGTCACGCCGGAGGACAATCTAGGCGACGTGATCGGCGATCTATCGTCGCGCCGCGGCCGGATCGAGGGCATGGAACAGCGGGGCGCGAGCCACGTCGTGAGGGCGCAAGTCCCACTGTCCGATATGTTCGGCTACGCTACCGACCTGCGTTCCCGCACCCAGGGTCGCGCGACGTACACGATGCAGTTCGACTCCTATCAGGAGGTTCCGGAGTCGGTCTCCCGGGAGATAATCGCCCGTGTGACCGGCGAGTGAACGGCCCAGGGGTCAACACCGAAGCGAGTCGAATCGCCAGGTGATCCACTGATCGGAGCCGTCGGATCGGGGAGACCCGGTCCGCAGGCCCCACCCGAGCGATAGCGAACACGGCACTATCGAGAAACGCAGTCCACCAGCATGGAGGCGCCCAGCGGGCGCAGCCCAGATCAAACGGAGCGGTCGGCAACAATGGCCAAGAAGAAGTTCGAGCGGACGAAGCCCCACGTCAATGTCGGAACGATGGGCCACATCGACCACGGTAAGACGACCCTCACCGCGGCGATCACCAAGGCTCTCCACGCGAAGAACCCGAACGTCGCCTTTACGGCGTTCGACCAGATCGACAAGGCCCCGGAGGAGAAGGCACGCGGCATCACGATCGCGATCGCGCATGTCGAGTACGAGACCGACAAGCGCCACTACGCGCACGTCGACATGCCCGGGCACGCCGACTACATCAAGAACATGATCACCGGTGCCGCACAGGTGGATGGCGCGGTCCTCGTCGTCTCCGCAGCGGACGGTCCCATGCCCCAGACTCGTGAGCACGTGCTCTTGGCACGCCAGGTGAACGTGCCGTCGATCGTGGTCGCGCTCAACAAGGTCGACATGGTCGACGACGAGGAGCTGCTGGACCTGGTCGAGCTCGAGGTACGCGAGCTCCTCACCGAGTACGGCTTCCCCGGCGACGACACCCCGGTCGTGCGCGTGAGCGCCCTCCAGGCTCTCGAGACCGACGACCCGGACGCCACCGCCGGAGTCCTCGCCCTCATGGACGCGGTCGACAACTTCATCCCCGAGCCCGCCCGCGAGACCGACAAGCCGTTCCTCATGTCGGTCGAGGACGTGATGACCATCACCGGTCGTGGCACCGTCGTAACGGGCCGCATCGAGCAGGGCGTCGTGAAGGTCGGCGACGATGTCGAGATCGTCGGGTTGCGCCCGACGCAGAAGACCGTCTGCACCGGTGTCGAGATGTTCCACAAGCTTCTCGACCAGGGTCAGGCCGGAGACAACGTCGGCCTTCTGCTGCGTGGCACGAAGAAGGAAGACGTGGAGCGCGGCCAGGTCGTCTGCAAGCCGGGCTCCATCACGCCTCACACCAACTTCGAGGCCAACGTCTACGTGCTCACAAAGGCAGAAGGTGGACGCCACAAGCCGTTCTTCTCCAACTATCGCCCGCAGTTCTACTTCCGCACGACGGACGTGACCGGGACCATCCAGCTCGCCGAGGGCACCGAGATGGTCATGCCGGGTGACAACACCGTCATGACGGTCGAGCTGGGCAAGCCGATCGCGATGGACGAGGGGCTCCGCTTCGCCATCCGCGAGGGCGGCCGCACCGTCGGTGCCGGCGCCGTGACAAAGATTCTCAAGTAGGCGAGGCGACATGGCAGAAGGCCCCCGCCAGCGGATCCGCATCCGGCTCAAGGCATACGACCACGAGATCATCGACCAGTCGACGAAGAAGATCGTCGAGACGGTCTTGCGCACCCAGGCAAAGGTGCGCGGTCCCGTCCCGCTTCCCACCGAGATGCACCGCTACACGGTGATCCGGTCGCCGCACAAGCACAAGGACAGCCGCGAGCATTTCGAGATGCGCATCCACAAGCGCCTCGTGGACATCGTCGAGCACACGCCGAAGACCGTGGACTCGCTGCAGCGCCTCGACCTTCCGGCGGGGGTCGACATCGAGATCAAGATCCAGACGGCCTAGCCCCGAACGCCTGCGGCTTTGGGCCGCCAGGCGAGCGAGTGCTATGCTTTCGAACTCGGCGGGCACCTTGTCCGTCGTGTCCACTAGTACGACGTCCGGGAGCGCCCCAGTCCAGTGGGTGGGGGACCTTCCGGCAAGACATGATGTGCGCTCCGCTCCGGATGCCCGGGCGGAGCGTCCGCACGACAAGGGACTGTCATCCACAGTCGGTCGGGCGCGAACGGCGACAACGGGTGACGCCATCCGTTCTGTCCGCGAGCCCCGGCGCGAAAACGAGCAGAGGCAAAGAGCACATGGCCACGAAGGCGATCGTCGGCGAAAAGGTCGGCATGACGCAGATCTGGGACGAAGCGCAACGCGTCGTACCCGTGACCATGGTCAAAGTCGCGGCTCTGCGCGTGGTACGTGTGAAGACCCCCGAACAGGAGGGCTATTCCGCCCTCCAGGTGACCTACGGCGTGCGGGCGGCGAGCAAGCTCAACAAGCCCGAAGCCGGCCATTTCGCCAGAGCGGGCGTGGAGCCGGGCGTACGCCTCGTCGAGCTGCGCCTCGACGACACGAGCGGCTACTCGGTGGGCCAGGAGATCGACGCCGGCATCCTGGCGGCCGGCGACAAGATCGACGTGACCGCCATGAGCAAGGGCAAGGGATTCGCTGGCGCCATGAAGCGTCACAACTTCAAGGGCCAGGGTGCCGCCCACGGCAACCATAAGAAGCACCGGGCCCCGGGTTCGGTCGGCGCCTGTGCCACGCCGGCCCGCGTGTTCAAGGGGACCAGGATGGCGGGCCACATGGGCTCCGAGCGTGTGACGACGCTGAACCTCGAGGTCGTGATGGCGGACCCCGAGCGTGAGCTCATCTTGGTGAAGGGCGCCGTGCCGGGACCGCGAGGCGGTTTGGTCTTCATTCGCGACACCGTGAAGGCCGGCAAGCGATGACCGACGCCATGGTTGAAACCCGGCCGTCGGTGTTCGTGGAGCGCTGCAACGACGCCGGCGAGCTCCTGGGGGTCGTCCAGCTCGACCCGGAGTACTTCGGCGCTCTCGTCAACGTGCCTCTCCTGCACCAGGTCGTGACCGCGCAGCTCGCCGCCAAGCGCGTGGGCACCCACAGCACCAAGACGCGCGCCGAGGTCTCGGGCGGCGGCGCCAAGCCTTATCGCCAGAAGGGCACCGGCCGTGCCCGCCAGGGCACCACGCGGGCGCCGCAGTTCGCAGGCGGAGGCGTCGCCTTCGGCCCCAAGCCGCGTGACTACACCCAGGCCACGCCCCGCAAGATGGTCCGCCAGGCGCTGCGGGCGGCCCTTTCGGACCGGGCGAGGGAAGGTCGTGTCTGCCTCGTCGACCGCTGGTCGTTCGAAGTGCCGAAGACCAAGGATGCCGTCGCCTCCCTCGCGGCCGTCGGCGTCGACGGCAACGTGCTCGTCGTGATCGGCGGCCAGGACGTGGTCGCAGAGCGCTCTTTCTCGAACCTGCCGTATGTCAACATCGTCGAGGCAGGTCAGCTCACCGCCTATGACGTGGTCGTGTCCGACTGGGTCGTGTTCACGGACGAGACGATGCCCGGCGAGGTCAGCGACGCACCGGAGGGCTCTGTCGTCGCCAACTCCTCGAGGCCGGTCGCCCCCGAGATCATCGTGGAGAGCGCCGCGGCCGGTGAACCAGAGGCCGCCGAGATCGGCGCGGAGCCGGTGACGGACGAACTTGCAGGTGACGAGGCTGCCGACGATGACGCGGCCGAGACCGACGATGAGGAAGAGGACAAGTGAGCGCCGGCCGTTCGATCCTGTTGCGCCCCGTGATCTCCGAGAAGTCCTACGCCCTCATGGACGAGCACACGTACGTGTTCGTCGTCGACCCGAGGGCGAGCAAGGTCGAGATCCGCGCCGCGGTGGAAGACGCCTTCGGCGTGCGCGTCTTGAGTGTGAACACCCTGGTGCGCAAGGGAAAGCGCAAGCGCCAAAGGCGCGCCGCCACCTACGGGAAACGACCGGACCAAAAGCGCGCCATCGTGCGACTTGTCGGTGACGACCGTATCGAGCTGTTCGAGGGCTGAGGGACATCGTCATGGCACTCCGTAAGCGCAAGCCGACCAGCCCGGGGCGGCGGTTCCAGTCTGTCTCGGACTTCTCCGAGATCACGAAGACGACTCCCGAGAAGTCGCTCCTGGTGCCCCAGCCTGGCTCGGGTGGCCGGAACAACCTCGGCCGCAAGACTGCCCGCCATCGCGGCGCCGGCCACAAGCAGCAGTACCGCCTGGTCGACTTCCGCCGGGACAAGGACTCCATCCCGGCCAAGGTCGCGGCCATCGAATATGACCCCAACCGCAACGCCCGGATCGCCCTTCTGCACTATCTCGACGGCGAGAAGCGCTACATAATCGCACCGGCGCGAGTCGAGGTCGGCGACCTCCTGCAGTCCGGGCCCGGCGCAGAGATCCGCCCGGGCAACGCCCTGCCGCTGCGCTATATCCCCGTCGGCTCGGTGATCCACAACGTGGAGCTGAGACCGGGTGGCGGTGGCAAGCTCGCCCGGGGTGCGGGCATGAGCGTGCAGCTCGTCGCGAAGGAGGGCATGTACGCCACCTTGCGGCTCCCCTCGACCGAGATGCGCCGCGTCCCGATCGACTGCCGCGGGACGATCGGCGAGGTCGGCAACTCTGAGGCCGAGCTCGTTTCCATCGGCAAAGCCGGACGCAACCGCTGGAAGGGCATCCGGCCCCAAACCCGCGGGGTTGCGATGAACCCCGTCGACCACCCTCTCGGCGGGGGCGAGGGGAAGACTTCGGGTGGCCGCCATCCGGTGTCGCCGTGGGGCCAGGCCGAGGGTCGGACTCGTCCGCGCCACAAGCTGTCTGACCAGCTCATCATCCGTCGTCGCCGCACCCGCGGCGCCCGCCGCTGACCGCCGAGCGGAGCCATCATGCCTCGTAGCCTGAAAAAGGGACCCTTTGTCGACGATCACCTGCTTCGCAAGGTCGACACGCTCAACGCTTCGAACGAGAAGCGTGTGATCAAGACCTGGTCGCGTCGCTCGACGATCATCCCCGACATGGTCGGTCACACGATCGCCGTGCACGACGGGCGCAAGCACGTGCCCGTGTACGTGACCGAGTCGATGGTGGGCCACAAGCTCGGAGAGTTCGCCCCTACCCGGACGTTCCGCTACCACGCGGGCCAAGAACGAGCAGCGAGGCGCTGACGTGACCGGTGTGAAGACCAACGAGCGGCCGGGCACCCGCGCCGTCCTCAAGCACTCGGGCGTGTCCGCCTACAAGGCCCGCGAGGTGCTCGACCTCATCCGTGGCAAGGACTACGAGCGGGCGTCGGAGATCCTCGAGTACTGCGACCGAGAAGTGGCGACGGTCATCGGCAAGGTACTGCACTCGGCCGCCGCGAACGCCTTCCACAACGGCGGGGGCATCGAGTCCGAGGAGCTGTTCGTGTCCGCCTGCTACGCAGACGAGGGCACGACGCTCAAGCGATGGCGTCCGCGGGCGCGCGGACGCGCCACTCGTATCCGCAAGCGCACTTGTCACATCACCGTGATCGTCTCGCGCCTGCCCGAGGACGAGCTGAACCGGCGCCGGGCCCGGGTGGCGGCCGAGCAAGCCGACCGTCGGGCGCGCCGCGTGGCCGGGGCGCGTCGTCAAGGACGTGCCAGCGCGGCCGCCAAGGCTGGGACATCCGAGGCGTCCGCCGTCGACGAGCAGGTCTTGGGCATCGTGGCGGCGGGTGACGCCACTGACGCGACGGACCTCGACGCCGCGGTCGAGCAGGCGCTCGCGGGCGAAGAGGACGAACAAGCCGAGGGCGCGGACGACGCTTCGGGCGAAGACGACGAGCAAGCCGAGAGCGCGGATGCCGCTTTGGGCGACGAGGAAACGAGCGACTGATGGGCCAGAAGGTCAATCCATACGGTTTTCGCCTCGGTGTCACGACCGACTGGAAGTCACGCTGGTTCGACGACAGGAATTATCAGGACTCGGTGGTCGAGGACTGGAAGGTCCGCGACTACCTCATGACCCAGCTCGAGGCCGCCGCCGTGAGCCGGATCGAGATAGAGCGCACTCGGGACCGCCTGCGGATCGACGTGCACACGGCCCGGCCGGGCATCGTGATCGGGCGTCGGGGGGCGGAGGCCGACCGCCTGCGCCGCCAGCTCGCGCGCATCACTCACAATGCCAACGTGCAGCTCAACATCCAGGAGATCAAGCAGCCCGAGCTGGACGCGGCTCTGATCGCCCAGGGCATCGTCGACCAGCTCCAGCGCAGGATCAGCTTCCGCCGCGCCATGAAGCGTGCGATCCAGACGGTCCAGAAGGCGGGCGCCCAGGGCGTGCGTGTCCAGTGCTCCGGCCGCCTGGGCGGTTCTGAGATGGCTCGCAAGGAGTCCTACCGCGAGGGCCGGGTCCCCCTGCACACGCTGCGGGCGGACATCGACTACGGCTTTCGCGAGGCGAAGACCTCGACCGGACGGATCGGGATCAAGGTCTGGATCTACAAGGGTGACATCCTGCCCTACAAGACCTCGGCCGAAGAGAAGATCTCGCGTGAGGCGGCCATGGCGGTCGGGGAGACCTCCGGCCAGGCACGTCCGCGGCGCATCGTCACCGCCGGCGGCGGGCGACGCCGGCCCGAGCTCGGAGAGCCGGGTTCGGTCCTGCCCGAGGCCGCGGCCGAGGCCGAGCCCGAGGCCGAGCCCGAGGCGGGGGTTGCGGCTGTGCCTGTTCCCGAGCTGACTGTGGAGCCGGTGGCACCGGTCGTCACCGAGGACCCGCTCGAGAAGCTCCTCGCCGAGGAAGAAGATATCGAGCGCCGGACGCGCGAGCAGCATCACGACGTCCCGCATTTCCGCCGGGAGGCTGACTGACCATGCTGATGCCCCGCAAGGTCAAGCACCGCAAGCAGCTGCGCGGCCGCACGTCCGGGATGACCAAGGGTGGCGAGACCATCAACTTCGGTGACTTCGGGATTCAGGCGCTCGAGCCGGCTTGGCTCACGGCCCGGCAGATCGAGGCCGCTCGAATTGCCATGACAAGGCACATCAAGCGTGGTGGCAAGGTCTGGATCCGCGTCTTCCCCGACAAGCCGGTCACCCAGAAGCCCGCCGAGACGCGCATGGGCTCCGGCAAGGGCAACCCCGAGCACTGGGTCGCCGTCGTGCGACCGGGGCGGATCCTTTTCGAGCTGGCCGGCGTGGACGACGCCCTCGCCCATTCGGCCCTCGAGAGAGCGATCCAGAAGCTGCCCATGAAGGCGCGCGTCGTCGCAAGGCCCGGTCTCGGTTCCAACGCGGAGGTGCTGGTCTGATGACGACCGCAGCAGAACTGCGCGAGCTCGACGAGACCGAGCTCGAGAACAAGCTCGTCGAAGCCCGCAAGGAGCTCTTCAACCTTCGCTTCCAAGCGGCCACGGGCCGCCTGGACAACAACGCCCGTGTCAGCGAGGTCCGCCGGGAGATCGCGCGGCTCTTGACCGTGCAGCGTGCCCATGAGATAGAGCTGGCGGAGTCGGCGGAGGTCGTCGTGGGTCGCGGCGGCGCAGGGACGAAGGAGCAGTGATGGCCGAGAACGAGGCCGAGGCGGCTGCCGCCATCGGTACGCCGCCAACCGGCGAGCAGGGGCGCGTAAACAGGCGCAGGGTCCGCGAGGGCACCGTTGTCGAGAACCGGATGGACAAGACTGCGGTCGTCGCGGTCGTGGAGCGCGTCCGGCACGCCAAGTACGCCAAGACCGTCCAGCGGACCCGCCACCTGTACGTGCACGACGAGAAGAACGAGGCCGCGACCGGGGACCGTGTCCGAGTGGCCGAGACGCGGCCGTTCTCGAAGCTGAAGCGCTGGCGCCTCGTCGAGGTCTTGGAGCGTGCCCGGTGATCCAGCAAGAATCTCGCCTGCGCGTCGCCGACAACTCCGGTGCCAAAGAGGTGCTCTGCATCAAGGTGCTGGGCGGGACGCGCCGACGCTACGCGTCCATCGGTGACGTGTTCATCGCCACGGTCAAAGACGCCGTGCCCGGGGCTGCGGTCAAGAAGGGCGACGTGGTGCGCTGCGTCGTCGTGCGTACGAAGAAGGAGAACCGCCGCTCCGACGGCAGCTACATCCGCTTCGACGAGAACGCCGCCGTCCTCATCAACGACCAGCTGCAGCCACGCGGCACCCGGATCTTCGGCCCCGTGGGACGCGAGCTGCGGGAGAAGCGCTTCATGCGCATCGTCTCGCTTGCTCCGGAGGTGATCTAGGTGCGTATCCGCAAGGGCGACCGTGTCAGGGTGCTCACGGGCAAGGACCGGGGCAAGACCGGTGAGGTCATGCGCGTCATCCCCGCCCAGAACCGCGTGATCGTCGACGGCGTCAACGTCGCCAAGCGTTCCACCAAGGCCAAGCGCGGCACCATGCAGGGCGGCATCATCGACAAGGACATGCCGGTTCACGCCTCGACGGTGGCGGTGGTCTGCGCGGAGTGCGGGCCCACGCGCATCGGGTTCCGCATCGACGACCAGGGCCGCAAGATCCGCGTCTGTCGAAAGTGCGGAGGTGACCTGTGAGCCCGGCCGTCATCGAGCGCCCTCGTCTCCGCCAGCGCTACGACAGCGAGATCCGCCAGGCTCTTGCCGCCGAGCTTGGCCTTGCCAACGTGATGGAGGTGCCGCGCCTCTCCAAGATCGTCATCAACATGGGCGTCGGCAGGGCCACCCAGCAGCAGTCCCTGCTCGAAGGCGCCGTCGGTGACCTCCAGCTGATCGCCGGCCAGAGGCCGGTCATCACCAAGGCGCGGCGTTCGATCGCCGCCTTCAAGCTCCGCGAGGGCATGTCGATCGGTTGCATGGTGACTTTGCGGGGCGATCGTATGTGGGAGTTCTTCGACCGCCTCATAAGCCTCGCCATCCCACGCATCCGTGACTTCCGGGGCCTGTCGCCGAAGTCGTTCGACGGCCGGGGCAACTACACCTTCGGCGTCACCGAGCAGCTGATCTTCCCCGAGATCGACTACGACAAGGTCGATTCCCCCAGAGGCATGGACATCACGATTGTGACGACCGGCCGCACCGATGCCGAAGGCAGGGCGCTGCTCAACGCCTTCGGGTTCCCGTTCCGACGTGAAGGGCAGTAGAGCCGACCCATGGCCAAGAAGGCATTGATACAGAAGCAACAGGCCAAGCCCAAGTTCAAGGTGCGCGGCTACACGCGATGCCGCCGCTGCGGTCGCCCGCGGGCGGTGTACCGCAAGTTCGGGCTCTGCCGCATCTGTTTGCGCGAGCTCGTGCATGCCGGCGAGGTGCCGGGCGTGACCAAGGCCAGCTGGTGAGAGGAGGGGATCGTCCATGACAATGACCGACCCCATCGCGGACATGCTGACCCGCGTCCGCAACGCGAACGTGGCGATGCACGAGACGGTCCGGATGCCTAGCTCGAGAGTCAAAGAAGCGCTTGCACAGATCCTCGAGCGCGAGGGCTACATCGCGGGCTTCACCACGATCCCGAGGGAGGGCCATCCTGGTGACGTGCTCGAGATCTCGCTCAAGTACACGTCCGACCGGGTCCGGGTGATAGGCGGCCTGAAGCGCGTCTCCAAGCCGGGGCTCAGGATCTACTGCCGCGCCGACGGGCTGCCGCGTGTCCTCGGTGGGCTCGGGGTCGCGGTGCTGTCGACGAGCAAGGGTCTCATGACCGACCGCGAGGCGCGCCAGCAGCGTGTCGGTGGTGAAGTGCTCTGTTATGTCTGGTGACCCGAAGGTGAAGAGCTGATGTCCCGAGTCGGAAGAAACCCCATCCAGGTACCCGCCGGTGTCGAGGTGACGCTGCACGAGGGAAGCGTGGCGGTGTCCGGCCCCCAGGGCAAGCTGCAGCGCGACCTGCCCGGCACCATCACGGTCCGCCAGTCCGACGCCCAGCTTCTCGTGGAGCGGCCTGACGACGAGCGGGCCAACAGGGCACTGCACGGACTGACGCGCAGCCTCATCCAGAACATGGTGACGGGCGTCACAGCCGGTTTCACCAAGGAGCTGGAGATCGTGGGTGTCGGCTACCGCGCGACGCTGAAGAGCCCCAAGCAGCTCGAGCTGGCGCTCGGGTTCAGCCACCCGGTCTTCATCGACGCGCCCGAGGGCGTCACCTTTGAAGTGCCCACCCCGCTGCGCGTCATCGTGAAAGGCATCGACAAAGAGGCGGTCGGCCAGGTCGCCGCCGACATCCGCAGGGTGCGAAAGCCCGAGCCCTACAAGGGCAAGGGCGTGAGGTACGCGGGGGAAGTCGTGCAGCGCAAGGCCGGGAAGGCGGCGAAGTAACCATGAGCAAGACACTGCGTAGCCACGAGCTAGCGCTCCGGCGTCACCGCCGTGTCCGTAAGCACGTGATCGGTACGGCCGAGCGGCCGCGCCTCACCGTTTTCCGCTCGAACAAGCACATCGCGGCCCAGATCATCGACGACGGTGCCGGCCACACCCTGGTGGCCGCCTCCACCTTGGAGGACGGCCTGCGCGGGGGCGCCACAGGCAACATCGCTGCTGCGACCGAAATCGGCAAGCTCGTGGCGAGCCGAGCTCTGGCGAAAGGAGTGACGAAGGTCGTGTTCGACCGGGGTGCGTCCCGGTACCACGGTAGGGTCGCGGCACTCGCCGAGGCCGCACGTGAAGCCGGATTGGAGCTGTAATGGTCGAGTCGCAGTACGAAGAGCGCACAATTAAGGTCAACCGCGTCGCCAAGGTCGTAAAGGGCGGGCGGCGCTTCTCGTTCACCGCGCTCATGGTGATCGGCGACGGCAACGGTCGTGTCGGTCTCGGCTACGGCAAGGCGAAGGAAGCGGGCCTCGCCGTCCAAAAGGGGATCGAAGAGGCGCGTAAGAATATGTTCGACGTCCCGATCGTGGGCTCGACGATCGTCCACCCGGTGATCGGCCACGCCGGCGCCGGCCGGATCATGCTGAAGCCGGCTGCTCCCGGCACCGGCGTCATCGCCGGGGGCGCGGCGCGGGCCATCTTCGAGATGGCGGGGATCCGTGACGTCGTCGCCAAGTCGCTCGGCACCTCGAACGCCATCAACGTCGCGCACGCCACCATCGACGGCTTGAGCCAGCTCCGGCGTCCCGACGAGGTCGCGCGCCTGAGGGGCAAGAACGCCGACGAGGTGACGCCGACCGGCGTGCTGCGCGCCTATGAGGAACGACGCCGCCTCGGGCGCGTGTCGGGGGAGGTGAGCTGAGGTGGCTGCTCCCCGCACGAAGCCGGCCGAGTCCGCAGCTGAGACCGAGACGCCGGCTCCCCGCGAAGAAGACCGCGCCCGCAGCTGAGACCGAGGCGCCGGCCCCCCGCGCGAAGAAGGCCGTGCCCGCATCCGGGACTGAGGCGGCAACTCCCCGCGCGGAAAGGGCTCCCGCGCCTGCACCCAAGGCGGAGACGCCAGCTCGCTCCGCGAAGAAGGCTCCCGAGCCTTCGCCCAAGGTCGAAGGGCGTCTCCACGTCACCCAGGTCCGCTCCACCATCGGCTCCAAGCCGAAGCACCGCGGGACTCTGCGGGCCCTCGGGCTCGGCCGGATCGGCCAGTCGAACGATCTCCCCGACCGGCCGGAGATCCGCGGGATGCTTGCCCGCGTCCCGCACATGATCACCGTCTCGGAGGCAAAGACCGCATGAAGCTGCACGAGCTCGCACCTTCGCCCGGTTCCAACCGCCCCAAGCGCCGCGTCGGCAGGGGCACGGGGGGAAAGGGCGGCAAGACGGCGGGACGGGGGACCAAAGGTCAAAAGGCCCGCAACAACATCAAGCCCGGATTCGAGGGCGGCCAGCTGCCGCTGACGCAACGGATCCCGAAGCTGCGCGGCTTCGCGAACCCGTTCCGGGTCGAGTACAACGTCGTCAACCTTGACGTCCTCGAGGAACTGGGGCTCGACGAGGTGACGCCCGAAAGCCTCGAAGCCGGGGGCATCGTCCACCACAAGGGGCTCGTCAAGATCCTCGGGCGTGGCGAGCTGCACCGGGCTGTGAGGGTCAGTGCGCACGGCTTCTCGCGCTCGGCCGTGGTTGCCATCGAGGCCGCGGGCGGGTCCGTGACCGTCGTTCCACCCCCGTTCGGTGACCGGCGGCCACCCGCCAAGGGAAATGCCCTCGCCAACCGCTAGCGTTCTTTGGCGGCGCCGGGGCTTCGCCGGCTACAGCGTTATTTCGAACACGGCTAGTGAGGAAAGGATCTGATGCTCGCAAGCCTGCGGAACATGTTCAAGGTTCCCGACCTCCGCAACAAGGTCCTGTTCACCTTGCTGATCATCGCCGTCTACCTGCTGGGCGCCAACATCGTCGTGCCCGGCGTCAACTTCGCCGAGATCCAGACCATCAGCGCCGCCCAGAAGTCCGGTGGTGTGCTCGGCTTCCTCAACTTGTTCTCGGGTGGCGCGCTCGCCCGGGCCGCGATCTTCGGGCTCGGGATCATGCCCTACATCACCTCTTCGATCATCGTCCAGCTGCTCCAGACGGTGATCCCGAAGTTCGAGCAGTGGCGCGAGCAGGGAGCGGTCGGGCAGCGAAAGCTCACCCAGGCCACTCGTTACCTCACCGTGGCCTTGGCGGTCATGCAGAGCTCGGGCCTGGTGTTCCTGTTCCACTCAGGTCAGCTCTTCGGCAGCGGCAGCAACATCGACCTCATCAAGGACTTCACCGCTGCCAGGGTGTTGTTCATAATCCTCGTGTTCACGGCCGGGACCGCGGTTGTGATGTGGCTCGCGGAGCTCATCACCCAACGCGGCATCGGCAACGGGATGTCGATCCTGATCTTCTCCAACGTCGTCGCGGCGATGCCGATCTACGGGGAGCAGATCAAGGCCGACAAGGGCTGGTTCGGGCTCGGGGTGATCATCTTCGTGGTCCTCGCCCTCCTCGTCGCCATCGTCTTCGTCGAGCAGGGCCAGCGCCGCATACCGGTCACTTTTGCGAAACGGGTGCAGGGACGGCGCATGTACGGCGGTCAGAGCACCTACATACCCCTCAAGGTCAACCAGGCCGGAGTTATCCCGATCATCTTCGCGAGCTCCCTCTTGTACATCCCGGTCCTTTTGTCGAACGTCGTGCCCTGGTTGTCGCTGCGCAACTGGGTCCAGCACAACCTGCTGAACCCGACCGACCTCTGGTACATCCTCTTCTACGGCCTGTTCATCGTCCTTTTCACGTTCTTCTACGTCCATGTGACATTTGACCCCTACCAGCAGGCCGACACGATCCGCAAGCAGGGTGGTTACATCCCTGGCTTCAGGCCCGGGGCGCCGACCGAGCACTACCTGGCCCGGATCCTGAACAGGATCACCCTTCCCGGGAGCTTGTTCCTGGCGGCCGTGGCGCTGACGCCGTCGATCCTCCTGCACCTGTGGAACATCACCACGATCCCGTTCGCGGGCACGACGCTTCTCATTAGCGTCGGCGTGGCGCTCGAGACCATGAAGCAGATTGACAGCCAGTTGATGATGCGTAACTACGAGGGATTCCTCCAGTAAGTGGTACCGGGCGCGAGGCTCATCGTCCTCGGCAAGCAAGGGGCCGGGAAGGGCACCCAGTGCGTGCGGCTGTCACGTCGCTATGTGCTGCCGCACATCTCCACAGGCGACATGCTGAGGGCGGCCGTCAAGGCCCGTACCCCGCTCGGCCTCGAGGCGCGGCGCTATCTCGACGCCGGCGACCTCATCCCCGACAGCGTCGTGCTGGCCATGATCGCCGCCCGACTCGACCAGGACGACACGAGGGCGCGCGGCTTCCTGCTCGACGGCTTTCCGCGGACCGTCGCCCAGGCGGACGGTCTCGACGAGATCCTGAAGCCGTTCTCGATAGACCTGGTGCTCGACCTCGTCGTGCCGACCGGGCTCGTGCTGGCGCGGCTCATGAGCCGGCGGGTGTGCGAGGACTGCGGTGCGATCTACTCGACGTCCGCACCACCCAAGTTCAACTGGACCTGTGACTTCTGCGGCGGCGACGTGGTCCAGCGCGAGGACGACACCGAGGAGGCGATCAAGAACCGCCTCGCCCAGTACGACTACGCGACCGCCCCGCTCATCGCGCGCTACACCGCCTTGGGCAAGCTCGTCGAGGTGTCGGGCGAAGGCAGCCCCAGCGAGGTGGCCGCCAACCTGAACGGCGTCGTCGACGCCTACCAGCACGGGGGCAGGTTTTTCCCGCCCACGCCGCGGGAGCATGCGTGAGGCGTACGCCCGAAGAGATCGCGAAGGTGCGCCGGGCTGGCAAGGTGGTCGCCGAGATGCTCGCCGAGACACGGGCCCGGATCCGCCCCGGCGTGACGACGGCCGCCCTCGACCGCGTGGCGCGCGACGTGCTCGAGCGCCGCGGCGCCAGGTCGAACTTCCTCGGTTATCACGGCTTTCCCGCTGTGATCTGCACCTCGCCGAACGACATGATCGTGCACGGCATCCCGGGCCGGCGCGTGCTGGAGGACGGTGACGTCATCTCGATCGACTGCGGAGCGATCATCGAGGGCTACCACGGCGATGCGGCTTACACCGCTCCGGTCGGCGAGATCTCGGGTGCGGCCGCGCGCCTGTTGGAGGTGACCGAGGCGAGCCTGTGGGCAGGCATCGACCAGCTCCGGGACGGCAACCGCCTCCACGACGTCGGCCGCGCCGTTCAGAAAGTGGCCGAGGCCGCCGGCTATTCGGTCGTGCGCAAGTACGTGGGCCACGCCATCGGTACCGCGATGCACGAAGACCCGCAGGTGCCGAACTACTGGCCGGGGACGCCCGGCCCGAGGATCAAGGTGGGCAATGTCTTCGCCATCGAGCCGATGGTGAACATGGGCGGGCCGGACACGATCGAGCTCGAGGACGGCTGGAGCGTCGTGACCGCGGACGGGAGCCTCTCCGCGCACTTCGAGCACACCATCGCCGTCACCGAAGACGGCCCGGAAGTGCTGACCCAGGACTGAGCGGCTATCATGGGGCCGCCTCGGGTCCGGTGGCCGGTGGCTATGCTTTTCTGCGCCACGAGCCGGCGGACAGTACGCGGCACGAAACGAGGGCCCGGCGCAAGGATCGACTGCGCGGCGGCCGTCGCGTCGGTGTCGGAAAAGTCGGAATAGTTGTAGGAGGTTGTCCTGCCCAAGCCCAAAGAAGATGCAATCGTGCTGGAAGGAACGGTTGTCGAACCGCTCCCGAACGCAATGTTCCGAGTCGAGCTCGAGAACGGGCACAAGGTGCTCGCACACTCCTCGGGCAAGATGAGGATGCACCGGATTCGCATCTTGCCGGGTGATCGAGTCCAGGTCGAGATCACGCCTTACGACCTCGCGCGAGGGCGGATCACGTATCGCTACAAGTGAGCTCGGCCCCGGTCGACGACCGGGCCCGGGAGATGGCGGCTGTTGGGAGCCAGGCAGCAAGCGCTGCCGAGGCGGGAGCGGGTCGGCAGCGCCGACCCCGTCGAGTGGAGCATGAGACAGTGAAGGTTCGACCGAGCGTCAAGACGATGTGCGAGAAGTGCAAGATCATTCGCCGGCACGGCCGCGTGATGGTCATTTGCACCAACCCGCGGCACAAGCAGAGACAGGGTTAGCCCGTGGCCCGAATTTCCGGCGTCGACATCCCGCGCGAGAAGCGTCTCGAGATCGCGCTCACCTACATCTACGGGATCGGCCTGACGAGGGCCCAGCAGACCTGTGCCGAGACGGGGATCAGCCCCGACACGAGGGTTCGTGACCTCACCGACGAGGAGGTCGCCCGTCTCCGGACCTGGATCGACGCCAACTTCAAGGTCGAGGGCGATCTTCGCCGCGACGTCGCCCAGGACATCAAACGGAAGATGGAGATCGGCTGTTACCAGGGGATCCGTCACCGCAAGGGCCTGCCGGTCCACGGTCAGCGCACCCACACGAACGCCCGCACCCGCAAGGGACCGAAGAAGACCGTCGCCGGAAAGAAGAAGGTGCGCAAGTAACCATGGCCCCGCATAGGATCACCCGCTCAGGCTCGGACCACGGCTGATGGCAAAGACGACAAAGCCCGGCGGCCGCCGTCCTCGCCGCAAGGAACGCAAGAACGTCACCTACGGCGTCGCCCACATCAAGAGCTCGTTCAACAACACGATCGTCTCGATCTCAGACCAGGAGGGCAACGTCATCTCCTGGGCGTCGGCGGGCAACGTCGGCTTCAAAGGCTCCCGCAAGTCCACGCCGTTACGCGGCCCAGATGGCGGCCGAGCAGTGCGCCCGCCGGGCGATGGAGCACGGCGTGCGCCGCGTCGACGTGCTTGTCCGCGGTCCGGGCTCAGGGCGTGAGACCGCGATCCGCTCGCTCTCGAGTGCGGGCATCGAAGTCACCGGTATCAAGGACGTCACGCCGATTCCGCACAACGGGTGCCGCCCGAAGAAGCGGCGCCGGGTATAGGTAGGGAGACGACGATGGCGCGATACACAGGACCGGTCTGCCGCCTCTGCCGGCGTGAGAAGGTCAAGCTCTTCCTGAAAGGCCCCAAGTGCGAGACGGTCCGCTGCCCGATGGAGAGGCGGCCCAGCCCCCCGGGCGAACACGGGCGCGACCGCCTGCGCCAGCCTTCGGAGTACAACACCCAGCTTCGCGAGAAACAGAAGGCACGCCGCATCTACGGCGTGTTGGAGACCCAGTTCCGCAACCTGTACGAGGAGGCGAGCCGCCAGTCCGGGATCACGGGCGACAACCTGTTACGGATGCTGGAGACCCGCCTCGACAACGTCGTGTTCCGTGCCGGGTGGGGAGCCAGCCGCAACCAGGCGCGCCAGCTGGTGCGCCACGGCCACGTCCGCGTGAGCGGCAAGCGCGTCACGATCCCGAGCTACCGGGTGCGCCCGGGCGACGGGGTCGAGCTCGGCGCGAAGGCGCGGGAGTTCATCGTGGTCCGCCACAACCTCGACACCATCGACCGCCGTCCGCCCGCGTGGCTCGAAGTCGAGGACTCGGGCAGTGCCGTCCGCGTGCTGTCGCTCCCGCTCAGGGAACAGATCGACACCCAGGTGCGTGAGCAGCTCATCGTCGAGCTGTACTCGAAGTAGCCGAGCGCGCCAACCCACATAGGAGCCCCACAACCCCATGCTCATCATCCAGCGTCCCACCGTCGAGCCGATCGGCGAACCGGACCAGTTCCACCAGCGCTTTGCGATCGGACCGCTCGACCCCGGTTTCGGGCACACGCTCGGGGCCGCGCTCAGGCGCACCCTTTTGTCTTCGATCCCCGGCGCCGCGGTCACCCAGGTGCGTTTCGACGACGCTCTCCACGAGTTCACGTTCCTCCCCGGGGTGAAAGAGGACGTGAGCGACATCATCTTGAACCTGAAGGACCTCGTGCTCAGAAGCGACTCGGAGACGCCGGTAACGATGCGCATCGACGTGCGCGGCCCAGCCGACGTGACCGGTGCTGACCTGCGCACGACATCCGATGTCCAGGTGCTCAACCCCGGGGTCCACATCGCGACGGTGAACGCCAAGGGGCGCCTCGCGATCGACGTCACCGTCGAGCAGGGCAAGGGGTACGCGCCCGCGGAGCGCAAGCAGGCGGCATCCACCATCGGGGTCATCCCCGTCGATGCCATCTTCTCCCCGGTCCGCCGGGTGGCGTTCGTGGTCGAGCCCACGCGTGTCGAGGTCTCGACCGACTTCGACCGGGTCTTGTTGGACATCGAGACCGACGGCTCGATCTCGCCCCGCGAGGCGCTCGCCTCGGCCGGCCAGACACTGCGGGGCCTCCTCTCGATCGTCGCCCAGCTCGCCGGCGAGGGCCGGGGCCTGGAACTCGGCGAGGTCGGCATCGCCGTCACGGGATCTCCCGACCTGGACCTTCCCATCGAGGACCTCGACCTGCCGGAGCGGCCGCGCAACTGCCTCAAGCGGGCGCAGATCAACACGGTCGGCGAGCTCATCGAGCGCTCGGCCGAGGACCTCCTCGCCATCACCAACTTCGGTCAGAAGTCGCTCGACGAGGTGCTCGAGCGCCTCGACGAGCGGGGTCTCTCGCTGCGCGAAGCGGGCGTCTGAGATGCCTGCCACCCCGAAGAAGGGTCGCCGCCTCGGTGGGGACGCCGCTCACCAGAAGGCCATGCTCGGCAACCTCATCGCCTCGCTCATCGCGGCAGACCCGCGCTGGATCGTCACGACCGAGACCAAGGCGAAGGCGATGCGACCCGTGGCCGAGAAGCTGATCACCAAGGCCCGCAAGGGCGGTGTGCACAACCAGCGCCAAGTTGTGGCGTTCATCCGTGACAAGGACATGGCGCACAAGCTGTTCTCCGAGATCGGCCCGCGCTATGCGGACCGGCCCGGTGGCTACATCCGGATCCTGAAACTCGGACCGCGTCAGGGCGACAACGCCCCGATGGCGCGCGTCGAGCTCGTGTGAGGCTCTTCGAGCCCGAGAGCGAAGCGGCCCCGTCGGGGCCGCTTCGTCGCGTAATGCTCCTTGTCGCCTATGACGGGACGTCCTTCCACGGTTTCGCGCCGCAAGGTGGCCAACGCACCGTGGCGGGCTTGTTGGCCGCGGCCCTGGGCGCGATGGTCGGCCGCGACGTGCCGCTGACCTGCGCCGGTCGGACCGACGCCGGCGTGCACGCTTCGGCGCAGGTCGTGCACGCGGATCTGGACGAGGCGGTCGTCCGGAAATGGGCGAAACGCCAGCCCGGGCCTGGGACGGTGCTGGAGCGGCTCGGGCGGTCGTTGAGCCGCCAGCTCGGACCGGCCGTCGCGGTTCTCGAGGCCCGGGTCGCGCCGGAGGGCTTCGACGCCCGCCACTCGGCCATCGCCCGGCGCTACCGCTACAGCCTGCTGCGCACGCCCTGGCCCGATCCACTGCTGCAACACTGTTCGTGGCACGTGCCCGGCCCGCTCGATCTTGCCGCCATGCGCGTCGGGGCCGACGCCTTCCTGGGCGAGCACGACTTCTCGGCGTTCTGCCGGCTCCCGCCGGGTGAGTCGCCGCCTGTCATCCGCCGGGTGCTGGCGGTCGACTGGTCGCAGGCACCCTGCGACGAGCGCGTGTGGCGCTTCGAGATCGAGGCGAACGCCTTTTGCCACCAGATGGTCCGCTCGATCGTCGGGACGCTTGTGGGCGTGGGGCAGGGACGCATCCCGGCCGGCGAGATGCTTGCCACCATCCGTGGTGGCGACCGGTCGCGCGCCGGCCAGCCCGCGCCCCCGCAGGGGCTGTGCCTCGTGGCGGTGAGATACCCCGAGAGCCTGGTTCCGGGCGGGACGTGGCGACCCGGCGGCGGCGACTGGGCCGCCGCACCCCGCTGAGTGGCCGGCTTGCCGTCGGACCCGGCGTCTTCTATCGTGGAGCGCTGGCTCTTGCCCGCTGAGCTTGAGGTTCGCGCCCCTTAACCGGTGGCCGCGCGGATGCTCAGGGTGAGCACCACGAGTTGACTTCTACAAAGGACGGTCGTGCGCACGTATTCCCCCAAGCCGAGCGAGCTGCAACGCGTTTGGCGCGTCGTCGACGCCGACGGCCTTGTCCTCGGCCGGCTCTCGAGCGAGGTCGCCCGCGTGCTGCGCGGCAAGCACCGGGCGATCTTCGCCCCCCACATCGACACCGGTGATCACGTGATCGTCGTCAACGCCGCCAAGGTCGTCATGACCTCCGGCAAGGCCGACAGGTCGTTCTCCTACACGCACAGCGGCTACCCGGGCGGACTGCGAACGTTCAGCTACGCCGAGCAGCTCGCGGACAAGCCAGAAGAGGTCGTCCGGCGCGCTATCAAGGGCATGCTGCCCAAAGGTGCGCTCGGCCACAAGATGCTCGGGAAGTTGAAGGTCTACGCCGGTCCCGAGCACCCGCACGCCGCCCAGATGCCCATCCCGCTCGATCTGCCCGCCGCCCGGCGAGCTTCCTGACCCCGAAGGACCGCTGCTTCATGGCAAAGCCACTCGTCCAGTCGACCGGCCGCCGCAAGCGTGCCGTCGCCCGTGTGCGGCTGCGCACCGGTGAAGGTGCCATCACGATCAACAAGCGGCCTTTCGAGGAGTACTTCCCCTCGGAGACCCACCGGACGCTCGCAACCGAGCCGCTGCGCATCGCCGGTGCCGCCGAGCGTTACGACGTGGACGCGACCATCGACGGCGGCGGGAGCGTCGGGCCAGGCCGGAGCGCTCCGCCTCGGAATAGCCCGCGGCCTCATCGAACTCGAGGGCGACTTGAGGGGCAGTCTCAAGAAGGCCGGCATGCTCACGCGCGACGCGCGGGAGAAGGAGAGCAAGAAGTACGGCTTGAAGAAAGCTCGTAAGGCTCCTCAGTACTCGAAGCGCTGAGCATCGATGGCGCCGCGGTTCGGCACCGACGGGATTCGAGGCGTCGCCGGTGCAGACCTGACACCCGAGCTCGCCCTCGCGCTCGGCCGGGCGGCGGCCCGGCTCGTGTCGGGCTCGCCCTTCCTCCTCGGGCGCGACACCCGCCAGTCGGGGACCATGATCCAGTCGGCGCTCGCGGCCGGCATGACGGCCGAAGGCGTCGACGTCGTGGACGTCGGGATCATCCCGACTCCCGGTCTCGCCTGGCTTGCTTCGGACCGCGGGGTCCCCGCGGCGATGGTCTCGGCCTCCCACAACCCTTTCGGCGACAACGGGATCAAGCTGCTAGGTGCCGGCGGCACCAAGCTCGCCGCCGAGCTCGAGATCGCCATCCAGGACGAGCTCGACAAGCTGACCTCGTCCTCCGCGTCCGGCGGGGCGACGCGGCCCGTGGCGCCCGGCGACGTTCCGTCATGGCCCGGGGAGGGTCGAGGCAGGGACGGCCTCGGTGCGGTGCGGGCCGACCCGAAGGCGCTTTGGACCTATGCAGGTCACCTCACTCGCGCCGTCGAAGGTGGGGCACGTCTCGGCCTCGAGGTCGTGATCGACTGCGCCAACGGCGCCGCGAGCGTGCGTCGCGCCGGCGGTGCTCGCGCGGTCTCGGCATCCCCCACAAGGTTCTCTCTGCCGCGCCGAACGGCGTCAACATCAACGCCGGGTGCGGCTCGACGCACCTCGAGCAACTGCAGGAGGCCGTGGTGGCCTCCAAGGCGGCCCTCGGGGTGGCGCTTGACGGTGACGCCGACCGGATGCTCGCCGTGGACCACCGGGGCGATCTCGTCGACGGGGACCAGCTGCTCGCCCTGTTCGCGTTCGACATGTTGGAGCGGGGCCTCTTGACCGGCGGGTCGATAGTGGTGACCGTCATGAGCAATCTGGGGCTGCGGCAGGCGCTCACCGCCCGCGGCATCGGGGTCGTCGAGACCCCCGTCGGGGACCGGTACGTGAGCGACGCCATCGAGGCCAACGGGTTGCAGCTCGGCGGTGAGCAGTCCGGCCATCTCGTCTTCCGCCGGCACGGCATGACCGGTGACGGGATCCTGACGTCGTTGCTCTTGATGGAGCTTGTCGCCCGGGCCGGGCGCCCTTTGGCGGATCTCGCCGCCGAGGCGATGACGCGCGCCATCCCCAGGTGCTCCGCAACGTGCACGTCGCCGACCCGTCCCACCTCGATACGGCCGGGGCCGTGTGGGAGGAGGTGTCGCTCGTCGAGTCCGAGCTCGGCGACAAGGGCCGTGTCCTCCTGCGGGCGTCGGGGACCGAGTCGCTCGTCCGGGTCATGGCCGAGGCGCCGACGCACGAGATCGCCAGCCAAGTGGTCGAGCGGCTCGTGACGGTCGTGGTCCGCGAGCTTGATACCACCGCGCCAGCCGGCAGGTCGTAGCCTTCTTCGCATGTGCGGGATCATCGGCGTCACCGGCGCGGCCGAGCCACTGGCGGTCATGCTGGACGCGCTTGCTCTGCTCGAGTACCGCGGGTATGACTCGGCAGGCGTCGTCCTCGTCGATGCCGACCACCTCTGGCGAAAGCGCGACGCCGTGCGCGGGCACTCCCTCGAGACGCTCCGGGAGGCGGCAGAGGAGCGCGCCCGCCGGGATGACCGCCGGCATAGGCCATACGCGCTGGGCGACACACGGGGCCGCCGTCGAACACAACGCCCACCCCCATTGCGACTGCACCGGCACGGTCGCGATCGTTCACAACGGCATCATCGAGAACTACCGGGAGCTCTGGGCCAAGTTGGCCGCCGAGGGCCACACGCGGTCCTCGGAGACCGACACCGAGGTCGTTGCCCACATGCTCGAACGCGAGCTCGCAGTCGGCACCGGCCTCGCCGAGGCGCTGCGCCGGTGCGTGGGCGAGCTTCGCGGCGACTTCGCCCTGGCGGCCGTGAGCACCCGAGAGCCCGAGGTGATCGCCGCGGCGAGGAGGACCTCGCCGCTCATCGTGGGGCGCCTCGACGGAACGGGCCTCGTCGCTTCCGACCTAGCGGCCCTCCTGGGCACGACGCGGACGCTGTACCAGCTCGCGGACGACGAGATCGCGGAGGTCAGGCCCGACTCGGTCTCCGTCGTCGGTCTCGACGGCACCCGGCGCGAGCTCGTGCCGCTCGAAGTCGGATGGGATCTCGTCGCCGCGCGCCGGGACGGCTACGACGACTTCATGTCGAAGGAGATCCACGAGCAGCCGAGGGCGCTGGCGGACACCCTCATGGGCCGGCTCCACGCCGACGGCACGACCGAGCTCGAGGAGCTCCGGCTCACCGGGTCCGACCTCGAGGAGATAGAGCGCGTCGTGCTCATGGGCTGCGGCTCGGCCTACTACGCCTGCCTGAGCGGCCGCATCGCCTTCGAGCATTGGGCCCGGATGCCAGCCGAGGTCGAGATCGCCAGCGAGTTCCGTTACCGGGACGCGATCTTGGGCGAGCACACCCTCGTCGTGGCTGTCAGCCAGTCGGGCGAGACGGTCGACACCTTTCACGCCCTGCGCGAGGCACGCCGGCGCGGCGCGAAGACCGTCGCTGTGACCAATGTCGTCGACTCGTTGCTCGCCCGCGAGGCCGACGGCGTCCTCTACACAAGGGCCGGCCCGGAGATCGGCGTGGCGTCGACCAAGTGCCACGCCGCCCAGATCGTGATGCTCCAGCTTCTTGCCCTCCACTTCGCGCGCCGACGCGGGACCGTCGGGCCGGACGAGAGTCGCGAGCCTCGCCGGCGGGCTGCTCGCCCTGCCGGGGCTCGTCGGGCGTGCGATCGGCAAGATGGACGGCTACTTCACGGTCGCGAAGCGCCTTGCCGAGGTGCAGGACGTCTACTTCCTGGGCCGCCGTCTGGGTTACGCCATCGCGCTCGAAGGTGCTCTCAAGCTGAAGGAGCTCGCCTACGTCCGGGCCGAGGCCTACCCGGCCGGGGAGATGAAACACGGCCCGATCGCGCTGATCGACGATGCCGCCGTGGTCGTGGCCATCGCCACCCGGGGCGAGCTTTGGGACAAGGTCATGGCGAACATAGCCGAGGTCACTGCTCGCGGCGCGACCGTGGTGGTCGTGTGCGACGAGGGCGACGCGGAGACGAAGGCGGTCGCGGACGAGGTCCTGGAGATCCCGGCGGTGCCCGAGCTGTTGTCGCCCGCAGTGGCGATCGTGCCCCTGCAAGCGCTCGCCTACGGGGTGGCGCGGGCGCGGGGCAACGACGTCGACAGGCCGCGCAATCTCGCCAAGGTCGTCACGGTCGAGTGAACCGCGTCGCTGCTCGTGTCGGGGCCGGTGGAAGCAACGGGGCCGTCCGGTGATCGGGCTCGGCATCGACCTGGTCGACATCGAGCGTTTCCGCCTGCTGTTGGCCCGGCGGCCGCAGGTGGCTGGGCGCATCTTCACGCCGGCGGAACGATCCTTCCTGTCGGATCGGGCTGATCCGGTCCCGGGCCTCGCGGCCCGCTTCGCGGCCAAGGAGGCCACGATGAAGGCCCTCGGGACCGGGCTCGGAGGCGTCCGGTTCGTGGATGTGGCTGTGGTCGGCGGGGGCTCGCAAGCCCCACGGCTCGAGGTCTCGGGACTTGCCGCCCGTCGGGCCGAAGCGCTCGGGGTCCGTTTTTGGCACGTGTCGCTCACCCACACCGACTCGGTCGCGGCGGCTGTCGTCGTGGCGGAGTGAGGCAGAGCTCGTGCAGCCAGTCCACACCCGAGACGAGCTGAGGGCCGCGGACCAAGCGGCCATTGCCGAGGTCGGCCTCGACACCCTCGTCAATCGCGCCGGCGCCGCTGTGGCCCATGCCGCGATCGGGCTCTTACGCACCGCCTACGGCAAGAGGGTCGTCGTCGTGGCAGGGCGGGGCCACAACGGCGACGACGGGCGCGTGGCCGCCGCGGTGCTGCGCCGCCGCGGTGTCAGGGTCACCGAGCTCGATCCCGGCGCCGCGCCTGGGAGCCTTCCTCCTTGTGACGTCGTGATCGACGCCGCCTACGGGACCGGCTTTCGGGGTGAGTACCGGGCCCCGTCGGTGCCGGCCGGGACGCCCGTGCTTGCCATCGACGTCCCGTCCGGCCTCGACTCGGACACCGGTGTCGCCTGCGAGGGCGCCGTCTCGGCCACCGAGACCGTCACCATGGCCGCCCTCAAGCCAGGCTTGTTGATGGGTGACGGCCCCGCCCATAGCGGAAAGGTGCTGGTGGCACCCATCGGAATCGCCGTGCCGCCAGGCAAGATCTGGCTCGTCGAGGACGGCGACATCGCCAGCTGGCTCCCCCGGCGCGAGCCCGAGACCAACAAGTGGCGCACGGCGTGCGTCGTTGTCGCAGGCTCGCCGGGGATGTTCGGCGCCGCCCGGTTCTCGACGAGCGGCGCTTTGCGGGCGGGCGCCGGCATGGTGCGCTGGTGCGTGCCGGGCGCGTCGCCCGACGAGCTGCCCGCCTCCGAAGCCGTCGCGCTGGCGGTGCCGGGGACGGACTTCGCCGACGCGGTGCTGGATGAGCTGCGCCGGTGCCGCGCGCTCGTGATCGGTCCCGGGATCGGCTCCGCGCCGGGGGTCGTGGCCTCGGTGCGACGCCTCCTCGCCGAGGCGGAGGTTCCGGTGATCGTCGACGCCGATGGGCTGGGGGCGCTCGGCCCCCTCGCACGGGCGCGCGACGTGCTGTCGGGGCGCAGGATCCCGGCGGTGCTCACACCTCACGACGGTGAGTACGCCCGCCTCGCCGCCACCGCCGGGAGCGCCAGGGCCCCGGGCGCCGACCGCATCGCCGCCGCCCGGTCGCTGGCGGAGGACCTCGGGGCGATCGTGTTGTTGAAGGGCTCGGCGACAGCGGTCGCGGGACCGGACGGCCAGACCTTCCTCGTCACCTCGGGATCGTCCCGGCTCGCGACGGCCGGCACGGGTGACGTGCTGTCCGGGGTCATCGGGGCTTTCCTCGCGCGCGGCCTCGACCCCTTGCGGTCAGCCGCTTTGGCCGCGCACGTGCACGGGCGCGCCGCGGGCCTCGGGTTCGCGGAGGGCCTGGTCGCCGGTGACCTGCCCGAGCTGGTCGCGATGGTGATCTCGGGCGCCCATGGCTGAGTCCTGGCAGCGGCGCGCCTGGGCGGAGGTGGACCTCGACGCCGTCTCGTCGAACGCAAGGGTGCTCCGGGCCGTCGCCGCACCGGCTGAGCTGTGCGCCGTGGTGAAGGCCGACGCCTACGGCCACGGAGCGGTGCCGGTCGCCAACGCCGCCCTTGCCGGCGGGGCGACCTCGCTGGCCGTGGCGCTCGTCGAAGAGGGCGTGGTGCTCCGCGAGGCGGGACTGGAAGTGTCGATCCTGCTCCTGTCCGAGCCCGCCGCCGCGGCCATGGGAGAAGTCGTCGCCCGGGACCTCATCCCGACCGTGTACACCCGCGCGGGCTTGAACGCGATCCGCGCCGCGGCCGCACGGGCGTCGCGCCGCGTCGAGGTCGAGGTCAAGCTCGACAGCGGCATGCACCGCGTGGGCGCCGACCCCGAGGAGGCACGGCGGATCGTGGAGCAGGTCGTGGAGGCGCCGGAGCTGCGCTACGGCGGGCTCTGGACGCATCTCGCCATCGCGGACGAGCCTTCCGATCCGTTCACCGCCGAGCAGCTGGCTCGTTTCGAAGCCTTTCGCGCGAGCCTGCGGTCAGCCGGGCTCCCCGCGCCGGCTCGCGTTCACGCCGCCAACTCGGCGGGGGCGATCGCACACCGGTCGTCCCGCTACGACCTCGTGCGCTGCGGGATCTCCCTTTACGGGTACCTGCCCTCCAATGCCGTTTCCCCCGCGCTCATCACCGCGGCCGGCGCCGGGGAGTTGCGCCCCGCATTGGCATGGAAGACCCAGGTCAGCCATGTGCGCGAGCTCGGCGCGGGAGAGCGCACGAGCTACGGTCGGGCCTACGAGCTCGCGGAGCGGGCGGACATCGCGACGGTGCCCGTCGGCTATGCCGACGGGGTCCCGAGGAGCCTTTTCCAAGGTGGGGGGGAATTGCTCATAGGCGGCCGTCGCCGCCGGGTGGCGGGCACGGTCACGATGGACCAGCTGATGGTCGACTGCGGGCCGGACTCGGGCGTGCACTGCGGTGACGAGGTCGTGCTGATCGGCTCCCAGGGGGCCGAGACCGTGAGCGCCCAGGAATGGGCCGACCGGATCGGCACGATCTCGTTCGAGATCCTCTGCCGGATCGGGCCCCGCCTGCCCCGCCGGCACGTCCGCGGCGCCGCCGGGCGGCTCTAGTGGGGCCCACGGGCAAGCGGGCCGTCGCCTACGCCACAGCCGGGGTGTTCAGCGCGGCGGGCGTCGCCTTCGCCCTCTCGCACCACTACTGGAGAAGGCACCAGGGCTTGTCGGCGCCTGCCGACCCGGAGCTCTCGCTGCCCGAGGACGTCGCCCACCGTGTGTTCGCGATGCGCGACGGAGGCGAGTCCCACCTGATCGAAAAGGGTGAGGGCCCGGCCGTCGTGCTGCTGCACGGGGCCAACCTCTCGGCGGAGGCGTGGAGCTACCAACTCCGTGACCTCGCCGGGTCCCACCGTGTGCTCGCGCTCGACCTGAGGGGCCACGGGCTCTCGAGTGCCGGTAGCGAGGAGGTCACCATCTCGGCGATGGCCGCCGACGTGGCCGAAGTGCTGGTGGCGCTCGATCTCGACCATGCCGTGCTCGCGGGTCACTCCATGGGCGGCATGGTCTGCCAGCGCGTGGCGCGTCTTCATCCCGAGCTGCTCGGGACGCGGATCGGCGCCATCGCCTTGATCGCGACCAGCGGCGGGCTCGGCCTGCCGGTCCCGAGCTGGGGCCTGCTCGCCGCCGCCGTCGGCCGGGTCGCCGGTGCCGGAGTGGGCATCTGGCGCCCGGACCAGCCGGCGCTGCCCACCGGTGACGTCGGCTACCTCGCCTCCCGCCTGGGCTTCGGGCGCCGGCCGCGCCCGGCCGAGGTGGCCGAGACGCTCCGGATGCTGCGGTCGATGGAGCCGGACGTATTCACAACCCTCGTCGGCGAGGTGCTCGCCTTCGAGGAGAGGGCGCCTTTCGGCGACGTCCAGGTGCCGGTGGCCGTGGCCGTCGGCACAAGTGACCACCTCACGCCCCCGTTGTTCGCGCGACGCCTGGCGGCCGGGTTCGAGCACGCCAGCCTGCACGAATACTCCGGTGCCGGCCACGTGCTCATGTACGAGCGGCGCCGGGAGATCACAAAGCTGCTCGAGTCGCTTTCTGCCCGCGCCGGCACGGCTTAGCCCCTACGGCTGCAGGAGGACCTTGACGGCCCCGGTGCGCCTGGCGTCCGCCAGCGTGAGCACCGCCTCGTCCCAACGGGCCAAGGGGAAGCGATGGGTCACGACCGCCGTCAGGTCCAAGCCGGCCCGGGCGAAGTCGAAGTAGTGCTCGAAGGCGTGCTTGCGCACGCCCCCCACCTCCTCGATGCCGAAGCCGTTCGAGCCGATGACCGAGATCTCCTTGAAGTACATTGGCGTCCACTCGAAGCGCTTGGGCGGCTCGACCCCGCTCACGACCAGCGCCCCGCCCGTGTGCAGGAGCCGGAGCGAGGTCTCGACGGTCTCGGTGCTGCCGATCGTGTCGTAGACGACGCCTGGGCCGTCCTGGAGCCAGTCCTTGCGGCTCCAGGGCTTGATGGCGGCGGCACCCGTGCGGGACGCCACTTCCGCCACGAGCGTGTCGGGCACCGAGCTGAGCACGGCGTCCGCACCGAGCCGGGCGGCGAGCGACGACCGGAAACCGGGCCGCGTGGCCGCCCAGATCTCGAGGCCGGGATAGAGGTGGCGCAGCAGCCCTATGGCGGCGAACGCCAGCGTGCCCGACCCGTAGACGAGCGCGGGGCGCGATGTCTCCGGCGGGCTCAACAGGATCGAGCGGAGCGAGACGCTGACCGGGTCGGACAGGACGGCCGCGTCGTCGCTGAGCTCGTCGGGGACTTCGAACAGCTGGCTCTCGTGGGCACAGAAACGCTCCGCGTGCACACCGGCCGCGCCCGCACAGTTGCCGAGGTGGATGGCGACGGGGAGGTCGCCGTTGCGGAAGTTCCGGCACCAGGGATAGCGCCCGGCGGCACAGGCCTCACAGAGCGGTTCGATGCCGCGGGGCGTGCACCACAGCCAGGGGTTGAGGACGACGCGGCGCCCCGTGTCGAGCCGGCGCGCCACGGCCTCGTGGCCGAGGACATGGGGGAACGAGACGAGCGCCGTGAGGGCGTTGTCCCTCCGGCCGTTCAGGAAGATCTGCTTGGCGTCCGATCCGCAGATGCCGGAGACGACGGTCTCGCACTTGACCCAGCCGGCGGCGGGCGGCACGGGCTCGGGGACCTCCTCCAGGGCGATGGGGGCGTACTTCGAGACGTAGGCGCGCTTGTCGAGCCGGCCGCCAAGCACGGTGGCGGCCTCTCGCGTGAGGCTGTGTCTGAACAGCAGTGCCCGCACGGGACCCCTTCTCGAACCTGGGCGGTTCCCGAGCAACCTAGCCTCCGCGGATCCCAGCTTGCTCTCGGGCTCCCGCCTGGCGAGGGGGTCAGGTAGCTACGATCATCGGCTAGTGACGACGCTCGCCGATCTAGAGGCGGTGGCGCTCGGCTGCGTCGCCTGTCCCCTCGCCTTCGGCCGCACGAAGGTGGTGTTCTCGGCCGGGAACCCCGCTGCCCCGCTCATGCTGGTGGGTGAGGCACCGGGCCGGGACGAGGACCTCGTCGGGGAGCCTTTCGTCGGCCGGTCCGGCCAGTTGCTCGACCGCCTGCTGGCCGAGGAGCTCGGCTTGGACCGGACGGGCTGCTACATCGCGAACGTCGTCAAGTGCCGGCCCCCCGGCAACCGTGACCCGGAGCCCTTGGAGGTCGCCACGTGCCGGCATTTCCTGGAGTCGCAGATCGAGCTCGTGTCACCACAGGTGATCGTCTCGCTCGGCAACTTCGCGAGCCGGACGCTGCTCGGCGTCACCGAGGGCGTGACCTCGCTCCGGGGCCGGTCCTATCCCTACGCGGGAGGGTTCTCGTGCCGACGTTCCACCCCGCCTATGCGTTGCGGGGCGGCGGCGTGGTCGTCGCGGAGATGCGGGCCGATCTCATCCGGGCGAAGAAGTTCCTCCCGTGATGCCGGCCCTGCCGCCGCGCCGGGGCGCTTGATGGAGCACCCGGTGCTGCTGACGAGTGCGGACCCGGCCCGGACGCGGGCGATCGGGGCCGCGATGGCGCCATTTTTGGTCGCGGGTGACGTGGTGCTGCTCGTGGGTTCGCTCGGTGCGGGCAAGACCACCTTCGTGCAGGGCTTGGTGGCCGCGCTCGGGGGCCACGAGCCTGTGACGAGCCCGACGTTCACGCTCGCCCACAGGTACCGGACGGCCCCACCGGTGACCCATGTCGATCTCTGGCGCCTCGACCGCCTGCAGGAAGTTGTCGACCTCGCCCTCGAGGAGGAGCTCGACGAGGGCGGTGTCGTTGTCGTCGAGTGGGGAGAAGCGGCCGAGCCCCTCTACGGCGCCGACGCCCTCGTCGTGCGACTGGAGTGGGGCCGCTCCGATGAGGAGCGGGCCGTCGCCATCGAGGCCCGCGGCGAGTCCTGGGCCGTCCGGGGCGCGGGCCTCACGAAGGCGGCCGTTGCCGCCGCGGAAGGCGGGGCATGAGGATCCTCGCCATCGAGACGGCGACCATAGAGGTGGGCGTCGCGGTCTCAGACGAGACCGGCCCGCTCGCGACCGTCACGGCGCGTCCCGGGCGGCGACAGGCCGAGACCTTGCACCCCGCCATCGCCGACGCCTGCCGGATCGCGCGGATCACGCCGGCCGGGCTCGACGCCGTCGCGGTGGACATTGGCCCCGGGCTGTTCACCGGTCTTCGCGTCGGCGTCGCCGCCGCGAAGGCGATCGCCGGTGCCCTCGGGCTCCCGGTCGTCACCGCCACGAGCCTCGAAGTGCTGCGGGCTGCCTGCCCGCCTTCTCCCGGCGTGGTGATACCGGTCATTGACATGCGCCGCGGCGAGGTGGCCTGGCTGATGCCGGGCGCGACCCCGTCTGAGGTCCGCGTCGGCACGCCGGCCGAGCTGGCGGGCGAGCTCGAAGCGCTCGTCGCATCCGCGGGGTCCGTGCTCCTCGTCGGCGACGGCGCCCTTCGCCATCGCGAGCTGCTCGGGGCGCGGGCCGGGGCCGGTGTTCGCCGGGCCCGAGCTGGCCGCGCCTGCGGTAGCCTCGCTGGGCGTGCTGGCGTTCGCGGCGATGCAGCTCGGCCAGGGTCGCGATCCGGCCGCGGTGCGGCCTTTCTACGGCCGGGAGGCGGACGCCCGCATCAACTGGAGCTCGCGTGAGGGCCGCGAGGCGGTGGGCTTGTGACGAGCGTGCGTTCGATGTTCCACCGGCGTCCGCGTCGCGAGGCGGGCACCTCGCAAAGCCCGAAGGGCGGTGAAGGCGCCGAACGGGTCCTCGAGATCGTGCCGATGCGGCGATCGCACCTGAAGGCCGTCATCGGGATCGAGCGGCGGATCTTCCCGAGCCCCTGGTCGCTCGGGCTGTACATGAGCGAGATCACCCAGCCGGCGACGCGCGCCTACTACGTGGCCTGCGTGGGGCCCGACGTGGTCGGCTACGCGGGCATGATGGTCGTCGTCGGCGAGGCGCACGTGACCAATATCGGCGTCGCCCCGGAATGGCAGCGCCACGGGGTCGCCCGCCGGCTCTTGCTCCAGCTCGCGAGAGGCACGGCGGCGCTCCGGGCAGCACCTGACCTTGGAGGTGCGGGTGTCCAACGTGGGCGCCCAGGCCCTCTACCACGAGTTCGGCTTCGTGCCCGCCGGCGTGCGCAAGAACTACTACTCCGAGGTGCACGAGGACGCCCTCGTCATGTGGGCTCACGACATCCAAACCGAGGCCTACCGCCAGCGCCTGGACGTCATCCAAGCCCGCCTGCGGCCCATCGGGCCGCCGCATGGTGCCGGTCAGGCACCAGTCCCGCCCGAGAAGTGACCGCCCGCGGCCGGGTGCTCGGGATCGAGACCTCCTGCGACGAGACGGCCGCGGCCGTGGTCGAGCGGGGGCGCAAGATCGTGACATCGGTGGTCTCGAGCCAGGTGGACCTGCACGCCCGCTACGGGGGCGTCGTGCCCGAGCTCGCCGGCCGCGCCCACATCGAGCTCGTCCTGCCGGTGGTGACCGACGCCCTGGCCGGGGCCGGCCTCGACCGCCGCGGGCGCCCCCTTGGGGACCCCGACGGTCCGGTCGGGATCGACGCGGTGGCGGCGACGATCGGTCCCGGGCTCATAGGTTCCCTGCTCGTCGGCGTGAGCACGGCCAAGGCGCTGGCCCTTGCCTGGGACGTCCCCTTCGTCGGGGTGAACCACCTCGAAGGACACCTGTACGCGGCCATGCTGGAGGCGCCCGAGCTCGAGGTGCCGGTCGTGGTCCTGCTCGTGTCGGGCGGCCACACGCTGCTCGTCGCGCTCGACGCGCCGGGCAGCTACCGCGTGCTCGGGGCCACCGTCGACGACGCCGCCGGCGAGGCGTTCGACAAGGTCGCCCGCTATCTCGGCCTCGGCTACCCCGGAGGCCCGGAGATCGACCGGCTCGCCGTCTCGGGCGACGCCTCCTCGATCCGGTTTCCGAGGGCCTCGACATCGCGAGCCCTCGACTTCTCGTTCTCCGGGCTCAAGACGGCGGTGATCAGCTACGTCCGGGCTCATCCCGAGGTGACGAACGCGGACGTGGCGGCCGCCTTCCAGGAGGCGGTGGTCGACGTGCTCGTGCAAAAGGCCGTCGCCGCCGCCACCGAGATCGGGGCCCGCGGTGCTTGCCTCGCTGGGGGAGTGGCGGCAAATTCGCTGCTCAGGACTCGTTTTGCCGAGGCCTTCGCGGACCGGGGGCTCCCCTCGTACCTGCCCAGCCGGGCGATGTGCACCGACAATGCCGCCATGATCGCGGCGGCCGGCTATTTCCAGCTCGAGCGGTCCGGGCCCACCCCGCTCGACACCGGGGCAGTCCCTGACCTGCAGCTTCACAGCTCGAAGTAGCCCTCTTGGGTGCGGTTGCCAGCGGCGCTCACGGACGGTATCGTTGGCACTCGTAAGTCGAGAGTGCTAACGGAGCCAGACAGGAGGCCCCTGAAATGAAGTTGCAGCCCCTGGACGACCGCATCGTCGTTCGGCCGAGCGAGTCGGAAGAGACCACCGCATCCGGCCTTGTCATCCCAGACACGGCGAAGGAGAAGCCCCAACAGGGTGAAGTTCTCGCGGTAGGCCCGGGCCGGCGCACCGAGAACACCGGTGAGCTCGTCCCGATGAGCGTGGCCGTCGGCGACAAGGTCGTCTACTCGAAGTATGGCGGTACGGAGATCACCCACGACGGCGAGGAGCTACTCATCCTCTCGAGCCGTGACGTGCTGGCAAAGGTCGATTCCTGATGCCGAAGATGCTTGTCTTCGACGAGCACGCGAGGCGCCGGCTCGAGGCCGGCGTCAACAAGCTCGCCGACACCGTCAAGGTGACGCTCGGCCCGAAGGGCCGCAACGTCGTGCTCGACAAGAAGTTTGGCGCGCCGACGATCACCAACGACGGTGTCACCATCGCCCGTGAGATCGAGCTCGAGGACCACTTCGAGAACATGGGCGCCCAGCTCGTGAAGGAAGTCGCGACGAAGACCAACGACGTGGCGGGCGACGGGACGACCACCGCGACGGTGCTCGCCCAGGCGCTCGTGCGCGAGGGCCTGCGCAACGTGGCCGCGGGTGCCAACCCGATGTCGCTCAAGCGCGGCATCGAGAAGGCGGTCACCGCCGCCGTGGCGTCGATCCAGCACCAGGCCAAAGACATCGAGGGCCGCCAGGAGATCGCCCAGGTGGCCGCCATCTCGGCCGCGGACGTCTCCATTGGCGAGGTGCTCGCCGACGCCATCGACAAGGTCGGCAAGGACGGAACCGTCACCGTCGAGGAGTCCAACACCTTCGGGCTCGAGCTCGAGTTCACCGAGGGCATGCAGTTCGACAAGGGCTTCCTCTCGCCGTACTTCGTGACCGACCCCGAGCGCCAGGAGGCGACCCTAGAGGACGTCTACCTGCTAATCGTGAACGGCAAGATCTCCTCGGTCCACGACTTCGTCCCTGTGCTCGAGAAGGTCATGCAGACGGGCAAGCCCCTTTTGATCATCGCCGAGGACGTGGAGGGCGAGGCCCTCGCCACCCTCGTGGTGAACAAGATCCGCGGCCTGTTCCAGTCGATCGCGGTGAAGGCACCCGGTTTCGGCGAGCGGCGCAAGGCCATGCTCGGTGATATCGCCGTGCTCACCGGCGCCCAGCTCATCTCCGAGGAGGTCGGGCTCAAGCTCGAGAACACGACGCTCGACCTGTTGGGTCGGGCCCGGCGCGTCGTGGTCACCAAGGACGACACGACGATCGTCGACGGTGCCGGCGCAAACGACGAGGTGAAGGGCCGGATCGCCCAGATCAAGCGGGAGATCGAGGAGACCGACTCGGACTGGGACCGTGAGAAGCTCCAGGAGCGGCTCGCCAAGCTCGCCGGCGGCGTTGCCGTCGTCAAGGTGGGCGCGGCGACCGAGATCGAGCTGAAGGAGAAGAAGCACCGCATCGAGGACGCGCTCTCCGCGACCCGGGCGGCGATCGAGGAAGGCATCGTCGCCGGTGGCGGCACGGCCCTCATACGCAGCCGGGCGGCGGTCAACAAGGTGGTCGCCAGTCTGACGGGTGACGAAGCCACCGGTGCCTCGATCGTGGCGCGTGCGCTCGCCGAGCCGCTCAAGTGGATTGCCATCAATGCCGGCTTCGAGGGCGCCGTGATGGTGCGCGAGGTCGAGCACGCGAAGGGAACCACGGGCCTCAACGCCCTCACGGGCGAGCTCGAGGACCTCGTCAAGGCCGGCATCATCGACCCGGCGAAGGTCACCCGTTCCGCACTGCAGAACGCGGCGTCGATCGCGGCCCTCCTGCTCACGACCGAGGCGCTCATCGCCGACAAGCCCGAGAAGCCGCAGGACCACGCCGCCGCGGCGGCGGCCGGCGGCGGCATGGGGATGATGTAGCTCTCATCCGACGACCGCAAGGACGAAGCGAGGCAGCCGGGCCCTGTGCCCGGCTGCCGGCGCGATCGGGCTCCGGCTTACACTGCGCGGGTGGTCCGCCAAGTGGTTCCCCGCCCGCCCTGGGCCAGGCGGATCGACCCTGTCGGGGGCGGGAGCGGGCTTGCCGGTCTCCCGGACGCGCTCAGCATGGGGGCCGTCCGGAGCGCCTTTGGCGAAGGCGCGCCGGGATCGGGGCCCCGTCCTGCACCGGCCGGGGTCGGGGCGGCGGTCCTCATCACCCTCATGCCGGAGGACGAGCGCGGCAGCGACTCGCAGGCGTCGGTCGTGCTCATCCGCCGGGCGGGGCACCTGCGCGCGAACCCGGGCGAGATCGCCTTCCCGGGCGGGCGGATCGAGCCGGGCGAGGCACCGCTGGCGGCGGCGTTGCGGGAGGCCAAAGAAGAGGTGGCCCTTGACCCCGACGGCCTCGACGTGCTCGGTGAGCTCTCGAGCCTGGGCCATCCTCTCCGTTCCGCCCCGATCGTCCCCTTCGTGGCCGCGGCGCGCTCTCGCCTTTCCCTCGAGGCGAACCCTGACGAGGTCGACTGTGTCTTGTGCGTGCCGCTTGGGGCGCTCGTCGCTCCCGGCCGTTACTGGCAGGAACGCTGGGACCGGGCCGGGGACGTGTCTCGCACGATGCACTTTTTCGACTTGGGCGAGGACGTCATCTGGGGCGCGACCGCAGAGATGCTCCACGGTTTGTTCCTGCGCCTCTCTGGCGCCGTGTGAGGCCGCCGGCTGGGCTCTCGAGGAAACCTCTAGCCCCGAGTGCGCCGGACGAACAGGTGAGCGGCCAGGGGGGCGAAGACGGCCAGCAGGCCGATGGACCACAGCAGGGACGTGGCTATGGCGTGCTGCATGGGCCACGCGCTCACCGCCGCGGAAGGGTTCGGGTTGGCGAAGAGCTGGCGGCAGGCGGCGGTGACGGCGCTGATCGGGTTCCAGTCGGCGACGACCCGCAGCACGGCGGGCATGCGCTCGGTCGGCACGAGGGCGTTTGAGACGACGGCGAGCGGGAACAGGATCACGAGCCCGACTCCCTGGGCCGACTCGACACCCTTGGAGATGATGCCGAGGCAGGCACAGCCCCACGAGAGCGAGTAGCTGAACAGGAGGAAGACCGCGAAGCCGGCGATCGTCGCGCCCACGTTGCCCTCCGGGCGCCAGCCCACGAGAAGGCCCGTCACGCAGACGAAGAAGGTGCACATCAGAGCCGTCAACAGGTCCGTCGCGGACCGGGCGACGAGTATCGCCGGCTTCCACATCGGCAGCGATCGGAAGCGGTCGATGATGCCGCCGTTGAGGTCGTTGCTGAGCCCGACGGCGGTTCCCATCGCCGAAGTCGTCAAGTTGAGCGCGAGCATGCCGGCGATCGCGAAGCTGGCGTAGGTGCCTCCGTGGGGAAGCACCACGCCGGCGCCGAAGACGTAGACGAACAGGGCCGTGAACAGCACCGGTTGGATCGTGACGTCCGACAGCTGCAGCGGTTCGCGGGCGATGTGCACGAGATTGCGCCCGGTGAGCACGGAGACGTTGGCGAGCTGGCGAACCAGTCTTTGCGGGCGGGACGGAGCAGCACTCGGGACGATCCGGGCGACGGCGACGGTCATTGCCCTGCAACCTCCATGTCGTCCTCGGGCACTTAGACGACGCCCCTCCCGTCACCCGCACGATCCGACACGGGGTGCCCCGTCAGGGCGAAGAACACGTCGTCGAGAGAAGGTTGGCGCAAGACCACGTCATCGACGCTGACGCCCGCCTGGTCGAGGGCCCGCACGATCGTGGTCGCGAGGCCGCCGGCGCTGAGGACCGGTGCCCGCAGGCGCCGGCCGTCGTGGCTCACCTGGATCGCGCCGGTGACGAAGGGCCGGAGCGCCCCCTCCGCGGCCGGATCGGGCGCCTGCAGCGTCACCTCGAGGCGTGCCCCGCCGATCTTGGTCTTGAGCTCCGGGGCCGTGCCGTTCGCGATCACCCGGCCGTGGTCGACGACGACGATCCGGTCGGCGAGCTCATCGGCCTCGCCGAGGTACTGGGTCGTGAGAAGCAGCGTGACGCCTTCGGCGACGAGCTCGCGTTTGATGCCCCACATGCGCAGGCGGCTGGTGGGGTCGAGCCCGGTGGTGGGCTCGTCGAGGAACAGCACCGGGGGGTGGGTCACAAGGCCGGCCGCCAGATCAAGGCGCCTTCGCATCCCCCCGGAGTACGCCTTCAAGATGCGGTCGCCCGCCTCGGCGAGGTCGAACTGCTCGAGCAGGCCGCGAGCGCGCGAAGCGCGCTTCGGCCCTGTGCAGCCCGCTCAGACGCCCGATCATCACGAGGTTCTGGCGACCGGTCAGAAGCTCGTCGAGGGTCGCGTCCTGGGCGGTGACACCGATGTTGCGCCGCACCTGCGGCGCCTCGGCCACGACGTCGTAGCCAGCGACGCGCGCGGAACCCGCGTCGGGGAGGGCCAGGGTCGTCAGGATGCGGACGGCGGTCGTCTTGCCCGCTCCGTTGGGCCCCAACATCCCGAGGATGGCACCGGCGGGGACGTCGAGATCGACGCCGGCGAGGGCGACCGTCTCTCCGTAGCGCTTCTCGAGGCCTTCGGCGTGGATCATGGAGTCGGTCGGCATGGGTCTCCTGCCAGTCCGCGCGAACCCTACTGACTTGCCGCATGGTAAGTGACCCACTTACCTGCTGTCAAGTAGAATGCTCGGGATGATCGACCCCGTGTCGCCGACCGGGCCGCAACCGGAACCGGGCCCGGGGCCGGCCGAGGAGGCCAGCACGCGGGTACGAATCCTCGACATCGCCCTCGAGCTGTTCACCGAACAGGGTTACGAAAAGACCTCGCTGCGCCAGATCGCGGAGAGACTGGGCTTCTCGAAGGCGGCGATCTACTACCATTTCGCCAGCAAGGAAGACATCTTGTTCGAGCTGCATCTGCGGGTGCACGAGTTCGGGCGGGGTGTCTTGAGCGAGATCGACCCGGCGGAGATGTCCCCCGCGGCGTGGCTGGCGCTCCTCGATCAGTTGGTCGGGCAGATTCTCGGGCACCGGGCGCTGTTCGTCCTCCACGAGCGCAACCGGGCCGCGCTGGACGAGCTCCATCGCGAGCGCCATGACGCCTCCCACGAGGACCTGGACGTCCTGTTTCGCCAGGTGCTCGCCAATCCGGCCATCGCGGCGCGTGACCGGGTCCGGTTGGCGTGCACCCTGGGAGCTGTCATGGGCGCGCTCGTGCTGACCGGAGACGTGTTCTCCGACGTGTCTTCCGAAGAGCTCGGGGCTCTCGTGAAAGATGCCGCCCGCGACCTGTTGGCGCCGGGCAGTTAGCCAGGGCGCAAAACCACAGGGTGGCGCGGCCTTGGCGCCCTTAGGCGAGAAGGCCGCGGAGGGTCTTGCCGGCCAGGCGCACAGGTTCGAGGTCCTGGGCGTCGTGCATGTTGAAGATCATCCCGTCGAGCCCGGCGTCGAAGTACCCGCCGAGCTGCTCGCAGACCGAGTCCGGGTCGCCCACAACGAGGTACTCGCGCAGGCGCGCCGGGTCCATGCCGCGCGCCTGGGCCATGGCGCGTGCCTTCTTCTCAGCCTCGGCGTTCGTCTCGGCGATGGCGAGGGCCCCGAGACGCGTCTTCGTGATCTCGGCCGGGTCCCGGCCGATGGCGTCGCAGTGGCGCTTCAGCACCTCGAGCTTGTGGCGGATCGTCGCCACGTCGCCGAACAGGTTGCAGGCGTCGGCGTACTTGGCCACCAGTTTCAAGGTCTTCTGTTCGCCGCCCCCACCGACGAGAATGGGGACGCCCCCGGGGCGGATCGGGCGGGGATAGTTCAGGGCTCCGGCGATGGAGTAGTGCCGGCCGGTGAAGCTGGGGGCCGGTGTCGTGAACATGGCCTTGCAGATCTGGAGAGCCTCTTCGAGGCGTTCCATGCGTTCGGCGACCGGAGGGAAACCGAACCCGTAGCCGGCGTGCTCGTCGTCGTTCCACGCCGCCCCGATCCCCAAGATGGCCCGGCCCGCTGAGACGAGGTCGAGCGTCGTCACCACCTTGGCCAGGTAGGCGGGGTTGCGGTAGGTGACCCCCGTGACCATGGCGCCGAGGCTGGCCCGCTCGGTACGGGCGGCTATCGCCCCGAGAACGGTGTAGGCCTCGAGCATCGGGTCCGTGCGCGGCCCGACGCTGGGGATCTGGTAGAAGTGGTCCATCACCCACACCGAGTCGAACCCGGACTCCTCGGCCGTGACCGCGATCTGGGCGATCCGCGCGAAGAGCTTCTCCGTCAGCTACGCCGGGGAAGGTGAAGTTCGGTATCTGCAGGCCGAAACGAGTGACTCGCATCGCAGTCAACCTCCGGTGGCGGTGTGGGGCGCGTCGCGCTCAATCTCGAAATGAAGGACATGGCGACCCTACCTCCTCAATGGCACAATCGTGCCGCGTGGTGGCGACCCGAGGAGGCGTGGCTTGCCGAGAATCAGGCCGATGAAGGGCAGGATCTGGCTCCTCGTGGGGATCGCCGTGGGGGTCGCCGTCGGGATCGGCAAGCTCGCCTACTTCGCCGGCGCGGCCACCTCGCTTTGCGACACCGCCCAGCGGCTCGTCGGAAGCGGGGGGCACGCGCTCGTGCGCTCGGCCGCCGGCCATGGTGCGTCGCGGCGTACCCTCAACGCCATCACGGCGGTGGTAGCGGTGCTGGTCCCCGGCGTGACGGCGCTCCTGCTCGTCTACGCCGCCCGGGCAACGCTGCACCTTCGCGCGGTGGTCGCCCTGGTGATGGCCGGCCTGGGCGTGGCGGCCTTCTTCTACCTGCCCCACGGGGTCGCGGCCGGTGCGGCCGTGCTGGCGTTCGTCGCGGCCGGGGTGGCGGTAGCGGCGACCGGGCCGCTCGTGGCGGCGCCGCTCGCGGCGCTTGGAGCCCTGATCGCGACCGAGTTCCTGCCGCGGATCCTCGCGAGTCACAGCACGCTCCCCAACGTCCCCGTCGCCGCCTTGAACCAGGCGATCTTCGCGGGCGCGGGGTCGCCGGTGTGGCTGCGGGTCGTGGTCCTTGTTCTCGCCGCGCTTCCTTTCGCGCTTGCCGCGCGCCTGGTGGTGCGCTGACGGCGCCGGAGGGCCGCCCGCGCCCCGGCGCCCACACGTACACCGGTGCGCGGGCGGATCCCGAACTAGCCTCGGGCAAGCGTGGCGAACCTCACAGGCGACCAGAGCCCCTTCTGATCGGCGTCGGCACGCCCGGAGCAACACTGAGAGCGGAGCGGGAGGGCTGGCGTGGCTGAGGTCGAGATCGGGATCGGGAAGTCCGCAAGGCAGGCTTACGGCCTCGACGACGTCGCGATCGTCCCCTCCCGGCGCACGCGCGATCCCGAGGACGTGGACATCTCCTGGGAGATCGACGCCTTCCGGTTCGAGCTGCCCTTGATGGCCGCGGCCATGGACGGTGTCGTGAGCCCGGCCACGGCCATCGCCATCGGCCGTCTCGGCGGTGTCGGGGTCCTCAACCTCGGGGGGCTGTGGACCCGTTACCAGGACCCCGAGCCCCTGCTCCGCGAGATAAGCGATCAGCCGGTGGAGACGGCGACCGCCCGTATGCAGAAGATCTACTCCGAGCCCGTCAAGCCCGAGCTCGTGAGCCTGCGTATCCACGAGATCAAACAGGCGGGTGTCACGGCCTGCGGCGCGGTCACCCCGCAGCGGGCGGCTGAGCTCGCCCAAGTCGTGCTCAGGGCCGAGCTCGACCTCCTCGTTGTCCAGGGCACGGTGGTCTCGGCCGAGCACGTCTCGAAGAACGCCGAACCGCTCAACTTGAAGAGGTTCATCCGCGAGATCGACATCCCCGTTGTCGTGGGGGGTTGTGCCTCCTATCACGCGGCGCTGCACCTCATGCGGACCGGCGCGGCCGGCGTGCTCGTCGGCGTCGGCCCCGGCAACGCCTGCACCACCCGCGGCGTGCTCGGCATCGGCGTGCCGCAGGCGACCGCCATCGCGGACGCGGCCGGTGCGAGGACCCGCCACCTGGAGGAGACAGGCGTCTACGTCCACGTCATCGCGGATGGCGGGATGAGCCGCGGCGGCGACATCGCCAAGGCCATCGCCTGTGGCGCGGACGCGGTGATGATCGGCTCGCCGCTGGCGGCGGCGGAGGAGGCCCCGGGCCGCGGCTACCACTGGGGCATGGCCGCCTTCCACCCGACCCTGCCCAGGGGCGCCCGGGTGAAAGTGGAGCGGCGCGGGACGCTGCGGGAAATCTTGCTCGGGCCGGCACATGACAACGACGGGCGCATGAACCTGTTCGGGGCGCTGCGGACCGCGATGGCGACGTGCGGCTACGAGACGATCCGCGAGTTTCACAAGGTGGAGGTCATGGTGGGCCCGGCGCTGTTGACCGAGGGCAAGCAGCTGCAGCGGGCCCAGTCGATCGGGATGGGGAGCTGAGCGGGGAGGTGACCGGCACGGCCGGCTACGACACCGTCCTCGTCGTCGACTTCGGGGCGCAGTACGCACAGCTCATCGCCCGGCGCGTCCGGGAGGAGCACGTCTACTCCGAGATCGTCCCGTCGTCGATGAGCGCCGCGGCGATGATGGCCCGCAAGCCTCGCGGCGTCATCCTCTCCGGCGGCCCGAAGTCGGTCAACGAGCCGGCGGCCCCCTCCCTCGACGCCGAGCTGTTCGCGTCCGGCGTCCCGGTGCTCGGTATCTGCTACGGGGCGCAGCTCCTCGCCCAGCTGCTCGGCGGGCAGGTCGCCCGGACCGGCACGGGTGAGTTCGGCCGCACGGAGCTCTGGGCCCGGCCCGGCTCAGTGCTGATGGACGGCTGGGACCCGTCGGCGCAGGTGTGGATGAGCCACGGGGACTCGATCGTGCGCGCTCCGGAGGGGTTCGCGGTGACCGGCGCGACCGCGGCGGTCGCGGTCGCCGCGTTCGAGGATCAGGCCCGCGCCCTCTACGGCGTCCAGTTCCACCCCGAGGTGGCGCACACAGAGCACGGCCAGGACCTGCTCAGGCGGTTCCTCCTCCAAGTCTGCGGATGCAGGCCCACCTGGACGCACGCCTCGGTGATCGCCTCGGCGCTCGAGGCCGTCCGCGCCCAGGTCGGCTCCGGCCACGTGCTGTGCGCCCTGTCGGGGGGAGTCGACTCGGCCGTCGCCGCGGCCCTCGTCCACAGGGCCGTCGGCGACCAGCTCACGGCGGTGTTCGTCGACACCGGGCTGATGCGCGCCGGCGAGGGCGAGCAGGTCGAAAAGACGTTCCTCGATGAGTTCACCGTGGACCTCGTGCACGTGCAGGCCGAGGCGCGGTTCTTCCACGCCCTCGCCGGGCTCACCGATCCCGAGGAGAAGCGCAAGGTCATCGGGCAGCTTTTCATCCGCCTGTTCGAGGAGGTCGCTCTCGAGCGCAAGGACGCCAGGTACCTGGTGCAGGGCACCTTGTACCCGGACGTGATCGAGTCGGGCACGGCCGACGCCGCGACGATCAAGTCGCACCACAACGTCGGCGGGCTCCCGTCCGAGATGCGGCTCGACCTCGTCGAGCCGCTGCGGCTCCTGTTTAAGGACGAGGTCCGGGCGATCGGCGCGGAGCTCGGCCTGCCGGCCGAGCTGGTGTGGCGCCAGCCCTTCCCCGGGCCTGGCCTGGCCGTGCGGGTGGTCGGCGAGGTGACCCGGGAACGGGTCGGGATCGTTCGGGCGGCGGACCAGATCGTGCTCGAGGAGATCAGGCGCGCGGGGCTCGACGCGGAGTTGTGGCAGTGGTTCGCCGTGCTGCCGGCGGTCCGCTCGGTCGGCGTGATGGGCGACGAGCGGACCTACGGCTACCCGATAGTCGTTCGGGCCGTGACGAGCGAGGACGCCATGACGGCCGACTGGGCGCGCCTTCCCTACGACGTGCTCGCGCGGATCTCGAGCCGGGTCATAAACGAGGTGCGGGGAGTCAACCGCGTGGTCTACGACGTGACGTCCAAGCCCCCCGGGACCATCGAATGGGAGTGACGCCGGCCCTTGTGCGAAGGGGCGGTTCGGGGAGCGTGCCGGCGCGACGGTAGTGTCGGGAGCGATGTCGTCTTACCCCCGCGCGCTCCGGGCAACTGGGGAGCCAACGAGTGGGACCTGCTCGGGGACCTGCCCCCGCTCGCCAGCCTGTACCGGACCGCTGCTGTGGAGGACCAGGCAGAACCGGAGGGCGCCGTGGCCGGCGCCGGTTCTGTGGCGGCGGCGATCGCCGAGCTCGTGGCGGACCTGAACCCCGCCCAGCGGGAGGCGGTCCTGCACGAGGGCGGCCCCCTGGTCGTGGTCGCCGGTGCGGGCTCGGGAAAGACGCGCGTCCTCACGCGGCGCATCGCGCGCCTGGTCGTCTCGGGCGTGGCACCCTGGCAGATCCTCGCCATCACCTTCACCAACAAGGCCGCCGACGAGATGCGCCGGCGCGTCGGTGGAGCTCGTGGGAGCCGACGCCGCCAAGATGTGGGTGTCCACCTTCCATGCCGCCTGCGTGCGGATCCTGCGCCGCAATGCGGAACGGATCGGCTACGGTCGCGCCTTCACGATCTACGACGACGGCGACAGCCGCCGGCTCGTCGAGCACGTGCTCGACGACCTCGGCATCGACCAGAAGCGCTTCCCACCCCGGGCCGTGCTCGGGGTCATCAGCTCGGCCAAGTCGGACATGGTCGACGCGGCGCGGTTCGAAGAGCGCGCCGGGACGATCTACGAGCGGCGGATCGCCCAGGCCTACGCGGAGTACGAGCGGCGCCTCGGCGCGGCGAACGCGATGGACTTCGACGACCTCCTGACCCGCACCGTGCGCATGTTCCGCGACCACCCCGACGTGCTCGAGCACTACCAGGAGCGCTTCGAGCACGTCCTCGTGGACGAGTACCAGGACACGAACATCGCCCAGAACGAGCTCGTGATCCAGCTCGGCGAGGCAAAGCGCAACGTGTGTGTCGTGGGCGACACTGACCAGAGCATCTACCGGTTCCGGGGCGCCGAGATGCGCAACCTGCTCGAGTTCGCGCGGGCGTTCCCCGACGCCCGGATGATCGTGCTCGACCAGAATTACCGCTCGAGCCAGACGATCCTGGATGCTGCCAACGCCGTCATCGGCAACAACCTGTTCCGCCAGGAAAAGGAGCTGTCTGGAGCGCGCGCGGCAAGGGCGACCGGATCAGGCGCTACCGGGCCGGAGACGACCGGGACGAGGCCAATTTCGTGACGGGCGAGATCGCGGCCCTGCACCGGGACGAGAACATCGGCTATGGCGACATCGCAGTCTTCTACCGGACCAACGCCCAAAGCCGCGCGCTGGAGACCGCCCTGGCCGATCGTGGGATCGCCTACACCGTGATCGGCGGGACCCGCTTCTTCGACCGGCGCGAGGTGCGCGACGTGCTCGCCTACCTGCGCGCCGTCGCCAACCCCGGCGACGAGGTGTCGCTGCGGCGCATCCTCAACACGCCGCGACGCGGCATCGGCGACACGACCCAGGCGCGCCTGGTGGACTTCGCCCGCCAGCAGGGGATCGACTTTGCCGAAGCGCTCCGCCGCGCCGAAGAGGCCGGCGCGTCGGGGAAGGCCCTGGCAGGCGTCCGGAGCTTCCTCGGCCTGCTCTCCGAGTTGCGCTCCGGGGATCTCCTCGCCAACCCGCCGGACCGGCTGATCGCGGCGATCCTCGCGCGGACCGGCTACCGCGACCTGCTCGAGGCCGAGATAGCGATCGGCGGGGGCCGTGCGATCGAAGCCGAGGGCCGCGTCGAGAACCTGGCCGAGCTCTTGAACGTGGCGTCCGAGCACACCGACCTCGAGTCGTTTCTCGAGTCCACCGCTCTCATAGCCGCTACAGACGTCGCCGACGACGGCGCGAGCGTGTCGCTCATGACGCTGCACGCCGCCAAGGGCCTCGAGTTCCGGGTCGTGTTCCTCACCGGGATGGAGGAGGGGATCTTCCCGCACTCCCAGAGCCTGTCGGAGCCCGACGAGCTGGAGGAGGAGCGTCGCCTCTGCTATGTCGGGGTGACCCGGGCGCCGCGAACGGCTGTACCTGACCCACACCTGGAGCCGCCTTTTGTTCGGCGGCATCCAGCAGAGCTTCCCGAGCCGGTTCTTGAGAGAGATCCCCGAGGAGCTGGTGGAAGACGTCGGCGAAGGCGTCGTCCTCGGCGGGGGGCGAGGAGCTGTCGCAGGCGGGGGATGGGGCGGCAAGCTGACCGGCGGCGACGGCCCCCGCCCGCAGGTGCAGGCAGCCGCCCCCTCGAGCGGTGCCGAGCGCCTCGGCCTCGCGCCGGGTGACGCGGTCGTGCACGCCCGCTTCGGCCTCGGCGTCGTGGTCGATGTCCAGGGCCAGGGTGAGGACGCCCGCGCGGCCATTCGCTTTCCCGAACACGGCGAGAAGCGCTTTCTCTTGGCGCTCAGCCCGATCGAACGGCTGCCGGTTGGCGAGCCTACCGACCAGTAGGTAGAGTGCCGCCGGTGGCGCAGGCTACGGAGGCGACCGCGGCGGCGATCGAGAAGCCGAAACCGCTCCTGCGCGGGTGGTTCCACGAGGTGGGCGCCCTCGCGATGGCGGTCGTCGGGCCACTGATCGGTCTCGAGGCGAACGGTGCCAAGGCGGAGGTCTGCGCCGCAGCCGTGGCCTTCGCGGTGACGGCGATGCTGACCACGAGCGCTCTCTACCACCGGATCGACTGGTCGCCCGGTGCGCGCCGCAAGATGCGTCACGCGGACCACGCCATGATCTTCGTCTGCATCGCGGGGACCTACGCCGCGGTCGCGGGCCTGTCGCTTCCCCCTGTGGACGCGTGGATAGTCCTCGGCCTCGTCTGGGGAGCGTCGGCGGCCGGGGTCGTGATCCGCTTCGCGTGGCTGGACGCGCCGAAGTGGGCCGTCGCCCTGCCCTACGTGGCGGTAGGGTGGATCGCCGTGGGGGCTATGCCAGAGTTCTGGCACTACCTCGGCGGGCTGGGCTTTTCTCTGATGATGGCAGGTGGGCTGCTCTACACCCTCGGCGCGCTCGTGTACGCGCGCCGTCGTCCCGATCCGTGGCCCAGAGTGTTCGGTTACCACGAGATCTTCCACGCGTGCGTCGTGGCGGCGGCGGCCTTGCATCTGAGCCTGGTCGCCTTCGTGCTGTTGCCCGCCGTGGCGCACTGAGAGGCTCGATTAGTCCTCAAGTGGCGTGCTGCCTAGTATCGCCAGGGAATGGAACGTCGCTACCGAATCGTCGTGGCCAAGCCCGGCCTCGACGGGCATGACCGAGGCGCCAAGGTCATAGCAAGGGCCCTCCGGGACGCCGGTTTCGAGGTGATCTACACCGGTCTCCACCAGACCCCCGCGCAGGTGGTCCGGACCGCGATGCAGGAGGACGCCGACGCGGTGGGGCTCTCGCTGCTGTCGGGGGCGCACCTGACCCTCGTTCCCCGCGTCGTGGAGGGCCTACGGGCCGAAGGGCTCGAGGACGTGATCGTGGTCGTGGGCGGCATCATCCCCGAGCGCGACATCGAAACGCTGAAGTCCGCCGGCGTGAGCGCAGTCTTCACGCCCGGCGCGCACCTGCCCGAGATCGCCGCCTTCTTGGAGGAAGCGCTCGACGCACGCGAGCGGGCAGGCGCGGGGCCGCCGGAGCGGGCCGCGACGGAAACGACCAAGACCGAAGCAACTGCGTCGACCGACAGGAAGGTGACTGGTGGATCTAGTTGAGTACCAGGGCAAGCAGTACTTCGCGCGCTATGGCATCGCCGTATCGCCCGGAGAGGTCGCGGACACCGTGGCCGAGGCCGAGGCCGCGGCCTCACGGCTCGGCTACCCCGTGGTGGTGAAGGCCCAAGTGCAAGTCGGCGGGCGTGGCAAGGCGGGCGGGATCAAGCTCGCGGATTCCGCCGCGAAGGTGAGAGAGCACGTGGGGAACATCTTGGGCATGGACATAAAGAGCCACAAGGTCCGGCGTCTTTGGATCGAGCGGGCGACAGACATCGCCCAGGAGTACTACGCGAGCTTCACGCTCGATCGCTCCGCCAAGTTGCACCTCGCCATGGTCTCGGCCCGGGGCGGGATCGACATCGAGCAGGTCGCCTCCGAGGACCCTGACGCGATCGCGCGGCTGCACGTCAACCCGCTCGACGGCGTGACCCTGGCGGCGATGCGCGAACTGGTCGCCCGCGCCGGGCTCGACCCGCAGGCCCGGGAGGGTGCCGCCGAAATCCTCGTCCAGCTCTACGACTGCTACATCCGAGGCGACGCCGACCTCGTGGAGATCAACCCGCTCGTGCTCACGACCGACGGTGTGGTGCGCGCCCTCGATGCCAAGGTGACCCTCGACGACGACGCGGCGTTCCGCCACCCGGAGTGGGCGGAGATAGACGACATGAGCGAGTCCACAGAGCGCGAACGCCTGGCCAAGTCGAAAGGGCTCTCGTACATCCCCCTCGAGGGGTCGGTCGGCATCATCGCCAACGGCGCCGGTCTCGCCATGAGCACCGTCGACGTGGTGAGCCAGGTCGGCGGCAGCGCGGCGAACTTCCTCGACGTCGGCGGCAGTGCCGACGAGGAGGGCATGGCGAGTGCGCTCGAGGTGATCAACCTCGACCCGAGCGTCCGGTCCATCTTCGTGAACATCTTCGGCGGGATCGTGCGCTGCGACGAGGTCGCCCGCGGCATCGTCAAGGCGCTGGACAAGGTGGACATCACTTCGCAGATCGTGCTGCGCCTCGACGGGACCAACGTGGCCGAGGCGCGCCGGATCATCGACGAGCGCGCTTCGGAGAAGATCATCAGCGAGCTGACCATGCTGAGTGCCGCGCGGCGCGCGGTCGAACTCGCGGGGGCGCCCAAGTCGCAAGGAGGATCGGGGCTGTGAGCATCTTCGTGGACGAGACGACCCGCGTGGTCGTCCAAGGCCTGACCGGGAGCCAGGGCCGCTTTCACGGCCTTCGCAACCGCGCCTACGGCACCAAGGTCGTCGCCGGCGTGACGCCGGGCAAGGGCGGTCAGGACGTGGAGGGGATTCCGATCTTCGACACCGTCACCGAGGCGGTCGCCGCCACCGGGGCCACGGCGAGCTTCATCGCCGTGCCGCCCCGCGCGGCGCCGTCGGCGATCGTCGACGCCGCCTCGGCCGGGATCCGTGTCGTCGTGTGCATAACTGAGCACATCCCGTCCAAGGACGAGGCGCTCGTGAACGCGCAGCTGTGCCGCGACTACCCCGGCGTCGTGCTCATCGGTCCCAACTGCCCGGGCATCATCTCGCCGGGAAAGTGCAACATCGGCATCACCTCCGGGGACATCGCCTTGCCGGGGGGCCCGGTCGGGGTCGTCAGCCGTTCGGGCACGTTGACCTACCAGGCCCTGCACGAGCTGTCCCAGCAGGGGGTCGGCCAGACCACCTGTGTGGGCATCGGCGGCGACCCGGTGCCGGGCTCGAGCTTCGTCGACGTGCTCACGGCCTTCCAGGCCGATCCGGAGACCCGTGCCGTGCTGATGATCGGCGAGATCGGCGGGGACGGCGAGGAGCGGGCCGCGGACTTCATCGCGTCATCGATGGACAAGCCGGTCGTCGCCTACATCGCGGGCGTGACGGCGCCGACGGGCCGGAAGATGGGCCATGCCGGCGCCATCATCTCGGGCTCGAAGGGCACCGCCAAGGCCAAGATGGAGGCCTTGACGGTCGCAGGCGTGCTCGTGGCAAAGAACCCCACCGAGGCCGGCGAGCTGATGGTCGAGCTCGTGCGGGCCTTCTAGGGTCACGCGGTGACAGGGGGGAGCGGACCGGGCGAGGTCAGCCTCGAGGCGATACAGGCCGCCCGGCCCGCCGTGCAACGCATCGCAGTGCGCACGCCGATCTTCACTTCCCGCCTGCTCAGCGAGCTCACGGGCGCACGCGTCGTGTTGAAGGCGGAGAACCTACAGCGGACCGGTTCGTTCAAGATCCGGGGTGCGTCGGCGAAGCTGGCCGCGCTCGGACCCGCGGCCAAGCCCGGCATCGTCGTGGCCTCGGCCGGCAACCACGCCCAGGCTGCCGCGCTCGCGGCACGCGCGGCGGACGTGCGCTGCGAGGTATACATGCCGGCGGAGGCGTCGGTCTCCAAGGCGGAGGCGACGATCGGCTACGGCGCCTCGGTTCATCTGGAGGGCGACTCGCTCGACGACTGCGTCGTGCTGGCCGAGAAAAGGGCCCGGGAGGCGGGTCTTCACTTCATCCATCCCTTCGACGATCCGGCGATCGTCGCCGGGCAGGGAACGCTCGGCCTCGAGCTGCATCGAGGACGTCGCTGACCTCGCCCTGGTGATCGTGCCCCTCGGAGGGGGCGGGCTCGTCTCAGGGGTCGCGGGCGCCATCGATGCTCTGGCGCCGCACGTGCGGGTCGTCGCTGTCCAGGCGGCGGTCTGCGCCCCGTTCCTCGCCCGGCGGGAGAGTCACCGCGCGACCACTACCAAGGCCGGCGCGACGCTTGCCGACGGCATCGCAGTGAAGCGTCCGCGCGGTATCACCCTCGGGCTGATCGAGCGCCACGTCGACGAGATCGTGGGTGTCGGGGAAAACGAGATCGCCGACGCCATGGTGATGCTGCTCATGCGTTCCAAGCTCGTGGTCGAAGGGGCCGGAGCGGTCGGGGCCGCGGCGCTGATGGCACGCCGCATCCTTCCCCCGGCCACCGGCACGACAGTCGTGGTGCTGTCAGGCGGCAACGTGGACACGGGCCTTCTCGCCCCGGTCATCCGCCGCCACGAGACCAACGCCGGCCGGCGGGTCGTTCTTTTCGCCCGGATCCCCGACCGGCCTGGCAGCCTCGCCCGCCTGCTCACCTGTCTCGGGCTGAATGGCGCCAATCTCGTCACGGTGGAGCACCTGCGCGAGGGCTACGACCTGCAGGTGCGCGAGACGGCGGTCCACATCGTGTTGGAGACGCGGAACCGTGAACACGCGAAGGCCGTTCTGGACGCGACGAGACAGGCCGACTTCGACGTCCGCATGGTCGGCCACGGAGCGACCTGAGAGACCGCACCGCGGTTTCCGGCTTGCGGCATTGGCTCCGGTCGGTTCGGTGCCGGAGTCCGCCTGCGCCAAGTAGTTTGGCCCCATGACCGAATCCGGGCCGGATAGCCCCTTCGAGGAGACGCTCCGCCAGCTCGACCCCGAGGTGAGCGCGGCCATCGACTCCGAGCTCGCGCGGCAAAGGTCCACGCTTGACCTGGTCGCGTCCGAGAGCGTGCCCCCCCGGGCGGTTCTCGAGGCGCAAGGTTCGGTGCTCACGGCGAAGTACGCGGACGGCTATCCCGGAAGACGCGACTACGACACCTGCGAATGGATCGATGAGATCGAGCGCCTGGCGATAAACCGGGCGAAGGCGCTGTTCGGTGCCGACCACGCCAACGTCCAGCCCTACTCGGGCGCGAGCGCCAACGCCGCCGTGCTGCACGCCCTTTGCGAGCCGGGTGACGTCGTGCTCGGTTTCGACTTCGCCCACGGTGGTCACCCGACACAGTGCGGCCCCGAGACCTTCGCGGGGCGCAACTACCGGGCCGTCGCCTATCACGTGCGGCGCGACGACCGGCTGGTGGACATGGACGAAGTCGAGCGGCTCGCCCGGCGCCACCGGCCGCGGGTCGTGTTCGCCGGCTGGTCGTGCTACAGCCGCCACCTCGACTTCCCGCGGTTCCGGGCCATCGCCGACGAGATCGGTGCCGCGCTCGTGGTCGACATGGCCCACATCGCCGGCCTAGTCGCCGCCAAGGTGCATCCCGACCCGGTCCCGCTGGCGGACGCCTGCACGATGACGGTTCACAAGACTCTCGGTGGGGCGCGGGGCGGTGCCATCCTGTGCCGGCGCGAGCTCGCCGAGCGGATCGACGCCGCCGTGTATCCCGGCGAACAGGGTTGCCCGCTTCCGCACGTGATCGCCGCCAAGGCGGTGACGTTCAAGCTTGCAGGGACCGACGAATTCCGCGAGCGGATGGAGCGCACCGTGGCGGGGGCGCGGACAATGGCGCAGGTGCTCGTCGCGGCGGAGCATAGGACCCGGGCGGCTGTCGTCACCGGCGGCACCGACGTCCACCAGCTGCTCGTAGACCTCGCACCTGCCGGTCGCGAGGCGGGGGCGACGCTCCGGTGGCTCAACAAGATCGGGATCTCCGCCAACGCGATCGCGCTCGCCTACGACCCGCGCGAAAAACCGGCGTGCTCAGGGCTGCGCTTCGGAGCGACGGCGCTCGCGAGCCGGGGCTTTGGCCGCGAGCACTTCGCCGAGGTCGGTGCCATTCTCGCGGACGCTCTGGCGAACCCCGGCGAGGAACGCGACGGATCCCTGGCCGGCCGGGTTGCCGAGCTGCACGGGCGCGATGCCGCTGTACCCCTATCTCGTCTGAGAACCGGCGCCGAGGAGGAGGGTTGCCTGTCAGGAGGTCTCCAGCTCAGCCCGGGTCGCGAGCACGACGAGCAGCGCCTGGTTGAGGCTGAGCGGGAGGGGGGCAAGCTTCGACGACGACGTGAAGCTCACCTGGGCATGACCGACGGCGAACGAGATGACCTCGCAACGGAACGGCAGCGTCACGCCCCGGGCCACGGCCGTGCCGCCCATGGACATCGCCCACGACGGCGGGCTCCCAGGAAGGGCGGGAAGCGACGCCGGCGCCACCGACAGCGAGACGTGCGAGCCGTTCGGGAGTCCGGCCAGCATGGATGCCGACCAGAACCTGTTGAGGCACGATCTCGCGGTTGGCCCGGTGAGCAGGGAACGCAGTGCTGCCAGGTCCCTCGTCACCGTCGTGGCGTTGGAGTGGATGGCGACCACATCCGCGGTCTGCCAGGAACCGCCCAGCGGGTCCGAAGCGGCCGCTTGGGTGGAGGCCACGGCGGTCGCACTGGCATCAGAGGCCCTTAGAACGGCGCTGACCCTTTGGATGTCGTCGGCGCATCCCGGGTTCGAAGCGGTCCAGGAACGGACGAGCGAGGGCGTCACGAGCCCTGAGGCGACCCCGTAAGAGCTGGCTGTGACCCCGGTCTTTGCCACGTGCCAAGGGGGCGGGAAGTCGCCGGTCCTGAGGACGACGTTGTTCGCCGCCTGTTGCGCCTGGGCGACGGTCGTGAGCCCGGGCTGAGTGGGACCCCTGAAGGCGGCGATGCCGGCGGCTGCCCCGGCTGCCGCGACGAAGAGCACGACAATCGCGATGGCCGAGCCGTAGCGGCGGATGAGGCCGGCCTTCTTGGCTGTGACCGGTGTCGGCCCTTGGTTGCTGCTTGTGGCGGCGGCGCCCAACAGTGTCGGCGTCGGCGCCTGGGGCTGTCGCGAGGCGAGCGGCTCCGATGCCTGCGTGTCTGAGTTGGCGTGGGAGACCTCGGAGGCGACGACCGCCTGAAGAGCCGCCGGCAATGGCTTGCGCGCCTGGCGTGCGACCGATCGCCGTTCGCCGATCGGCCAGGCTGCTTCCTCACCGTCGGAGGAATGGGGGAAGTGCAGCTCTTGCTCGCCGTTGGCAGCCAGCTCTTGCTCGCCGTTGGCAGCCAGCTCTGGCTCGGCAGGGGCCGCGGGCTCGGGCTCGGGCTCGGCATGAGCAGAAAGCTCTTGTTCGTCCCGGGCGGCAACTTCTGGCTCGGCACAAGCAGCAAGCTCGGGCTCTCCAGAGGCCGGGCTCACGACCTGGGCGGTCCTCGAGTCGGCTGCGTACGTCGCCCCCCCGGCCGAGATCGACTCCGTTCCCAGGTCGGAAGTTTCCCCGTCTTGGAGAGGTGACATCCCGAGCGGCGCCGCCGCCGGGCGGTTGCTGCGCCGTCTCGGGACCGCGTCGGCCAGGGCACGTGCACCGGCCATTCTGACGAAGTCGTCATAGGGGTCGTACATCCGCGAGCCGGCGTCGAGAGGCGTCGGTGCGACGATGGCCGGCTGAGAGTCGGCGGTGCCGGGCCCAGCAGAGGGACCTTCGTCGTAGGCCCACGGCTCGACTTGCGGTGCCGGACCGTCCCCGGGGGCCGACTCGTCCGGTCCTCTCGGCATGAGCGGCCCCTGGGCCGCGGCGCGGGCGACGGCTCCCGCCACCGCCTCACGCAGGTCCGAGGTTGGCCTGACCGTCGCGGGGCGACGGCGCGCGCTCGGCGGCGGGCCGATTCTCTCGAGGTTTGTTGCAGGCGGCGGGGCCGTGACAGGCGGCGGGGCCATGACAGGTGGTGCGGCCGATGTGGGCTGCGAGATCGCGAACCTTGGCGCCGGAGGCGGGGGAGCAGGCGGCGGGGCGACGGGGGGCGACGGTGACGCCAGCGCCGACGCCGCTGAGGCGGCCGGCGGAGCCGGTGGTTCGGGAGCGAACGCCGTGCCCTGGTCAGAGGGCTTCTCGGGCTCGTGGGTCTGGACGGGATGCCAGCGGGGCACGGGTTCTGGCCCGGCAGCCGCGCGCGGGTGTCGTTCCGGGGCTCGCGGCGGGGGAGCGGGGCGGTCAGGCCCCGACGGCGACCGGGATGGTGGCCGTCTCGAGTCGGCTCTTTGTCGTGCATCGGGCTTCCACCGGGTCTCGGGCTTCGAGGTGATCGGTTCCGATGCGCCCCGCGGCTCGAACGGCCAGTTTGGCCCGTCCAGGCCGCCGAAACGGGGCAGATCCCCGTCGCGTCGACGGTCGGCCGTTCGGCCGGGGTTCTCTTCATCGGCACCGCCGTTTCGCGCGCCGGAAGAAGCGCCGCCATGCTCGTCCGGGGAGAAAGTCCCGCTCCTGACCTGGCCATGGACTTGGGCGTAGACCTTGTCCCGGACTCGGGCCACGCCGATCGCGGCGTCGAAGAGGGCGGCAATGCGGGCTTGTTCGCCGGGTGCCGCATAACGCGCGGCGGGATGCAAGTCCGGCGCGTACCACTTGCCGTCAGACGCGAGCCACCATCCGATCCCCTGGAGGTCGTCGCTCAAAGCACTCCTCTTTGTCCTGAACAGTTCAACTGAGCGTAGCGAGTGAAACATTGCAACGGGGGGCTTGCGTCACAGAAGGATACCCGCCACCAGGGTTTGGCAGCATTCGGGGACGAATCGCGCGGTTTGCCGCACCGGGGCGAAGGGCCGATTGCGGACTGAAAGTGCAGCTCAGGCTCCAGGCGCTGTCCTGATAGGGTCGCCGCTGGTGCGTGCGCTTCTCTCTGTTTACGACAAGACCGGCCTGGACGAGTTCGCCCGCGGCCTGGACGGCCTCGGCGTCGAGCTCGTGGCGAGCGGCGGCACCGCAAAGCTCCTGGAAGCGGCAGGGATCGACCACCGTGAAGTCGCCGAGCTCACGGGTGTGCCCGAGATGCTGGGAGGGCGCGTGAAGACCTTGCACCCTGCAATCCACGCGGGCATCCTGGCCGACCGGTCCGTCCCGTCCCACCTCGAGGACCTGGCGTCCCAGCACATCGCACCGATCGACCTCGTCGTCTGCAATCTGTACCCGTTCGAGGCACAGCCGTCGGTCGAGATGATGGACGTCGGAGGCCCGACGATGATCCGGGCCGCGGCGAAGAACTGCGCTTACGTCACGGTGGTCGTCGATCCCGGGCAGTACGGGGCCATCCTGGAGGAGCTCCGCGCCACCGGGGTCGTGAGCGACGCCACGCGCCGCCGGCTGGCACGCGCCGCCTTCGCGGACACGGCCGCCTACGACGCCGCCATCGTTCGCTGGCTGGACGAGACCGGGCCCGAGGCCGGCAACGGTGCGCTGCCCGAGACCTTCTCCGTCGTCCTCGAGCGGGTCAAGTCACTCCGCTACGGGGAGAACCCGCACCAGCAGGCCTCGGTCTACAGGGTGCGCGGCAATCCCCCCGGCTGGTGGGAGGAAGCGGTCCAGCACGGCGGGAAGGAGCTTTCCTACCTGAACCTGCTCGACGCCGAGGCGGCGTGGCGGCTGGTGCACGAGCTCGTCGGCTCCGGCGGCCTCAGCTTCGGGGCGGACCTTTGCGCGGCGGCGATCGTCAAGCACACCAACCCTTGCGGGGTCGCCATCGACGAAGACCTCGGCACCGCCTATGGGCGGGCCCTCGACGCCGACCCCGTCTCGGCTTTCGGCGGCATTGTGGCCCTGAGCGGTCGTGTCGAGGCTGCGCTCGCGGAGAAGATCGTCGCGGGCCCGATGGCGGACCTGCTCATAGCACCCGGGTTCGACGACGACGCCCTTTCCTGTTTTGCGGGCAAGCGCAAGAACATGCGGGTGATCGCCGCGCCTGCGCCGTCGCCCATGGAGCCCGGCCTGCGCCAGATCGACGGAGGCTTTCTCGTCCAGGAGCACGACAGGATCCGATCGGCACCCGACACCTGGCGCGTGGCGACAAGGCTCACACCGAGCCGTCAACAATGGCGCGATCTCGAGCTGGCGTGGAGGGTTTGCAGCCTGACATCGTCCAACGCCATTGTTCTGGCCTCCGGTGGGCAGGTAGTCGGTATCGGGTGCGGGCAACAGAACCGCGTGGACGCGGCCGGGATCGCCGCCCGCAAGGCTGGCGGACGAGCGCAGGGAGCAGCAGGGGCAAGTGACGCCTTCTTCCCGTTTCGAGACGGGTTGGACGCGATGATCGATGCCGGCGTCACCGCCGTCGTACAGCCGGGCGGGTCAGTTCGCGATGACGAGGTGATCGCCGCCGCCGACGCGGTGGGGATCTCGATGGTGCTCACTTCCGAGCGCCACTTCCGCCACTGATGGCCGCCATCCTGCTGGACGGGGAAGCGCTCGCCGCCCGTGAACGGGGCGAGCTTTCGAAGCGGGTCGCCGAGCTGAAGGCGGCTGGTGTCGCCCCTGGTCTCGGGACGATCCTCGTCGGCGACGACGGACCGAGTGCCCGCTATGTGGCGATGAAGCACCAGGACTGCGCCGAGATCGGCGTCGAGTCCGTGCACGAGGAACTCCCGGAGAACGTCACCCAGGCGCGGCTCGAGTCGGTCGTGCGATCGGTCAGTGCCAATCCGGAAGTCGACGCGCTGCTCATCCAGCTCCCCTTGCCGAAGCACTTGAACGAAGAGCGGGCCCTCTTGGCGGTGAATCCGGACAAGGACGTCGACGGGCTGCACCCTGTGAACCTGGGTCGTCTCGTGATGGGCGCGCCCGGGCCGCTCCCTTGCACTCCTGCGGGCATCGTCGAGCTGCTGCACGCCTACGACGTGCCCGTCAGCGGCAAGCACGTCGTCATAGTGGGCCGCGGGCTCACGATCGGCCGGCCCCTCGCACTGTTGCTGGCGTTGAAGCGCCCGGGGCTGAACGCGGCCGTGACGGTCGTCCACACGGGAGTGGCCGACCTGGGCGACTACGTGCGCCAGGGCGACATCGTCGTCGCGGCGGCGGGCTGGGCGAACCTCGTCACCCGCGACATGGTGAAGCCCGGCGCAGCAGTTGTCGGCGCCGGGGTCTCACGCGAGGGAAAGCGCTTGCTCTCGGACGTCGAGGAGTCGGTCGCTGAGGTCGCAGGCTGGATAACGCCGCGGATCGGTGGGGTCGGGCCGATGACGAGGGCGATGCTGCTGCGCAACGCCGTGCTCGCGGCCGAACGGCGGGCGGCTGCGCGCGGCGGGGGCTAGCACCAGCCGCGTCTGTCGGGGACTTGATCCAAAAGGCACCGCCTTCGGCGCCGCGCGGCTTTACGGCTCAGCCCTGTGCCGACGCGTGCCGTCCTAAGTAGGCTCGCCGACATGCCAACGAAGATCACGATGTCGCCGGCAGGCGCGCTCTTGGTACCGGATGAGCCCATCGTCCCCTACATCGAGGGGGATGGGATCGGCGTCGACATCTGGCCCGCCGCGGAGCACGTCCTCGATGCCGCCGCGGCCAAACACGGCAAGCACATCTCCTGGAAGGAGGTGCTCGCCGGCGAGAAGGCCTTCAAGGCGACCGGCGAGTGGCTTCCCGAAGAGACGGTCGAGGCGTTCCGGGACCACCTGATCGGCATCAAGGGACCGCTCACGACACCCGTGGGCGGCGGTTTCCGCTCGCTCAACGTGGCGCTGCGCCAGCTGCTCGACCTGTACGTCTGCCTGCGGCCGGTGCGCTGGTTCGCCGGAGTGCCCTCGCCGGTCCTGCACCCCGAGAAGGTCGACATGGTGATCTTCCGGGAGAACACCGAGGACGTGTACGCCGGCCTCGAGCTCAAGGAAGGCACGCCCGAGGCCCGCAAGCTGATCGCCTTTGTGCAAGAGGAGTTCGGGTGGACGGTGCGGGCCGATTCCGGGATCGGCCTGAAGCCGATTTCGGAGACCGGCTCGAAGCGCCTCGTGCGCGCGGCCCTGCAGTACGCCGTGCGACGCCATCGCCGCAGCGTCACGTTCATGCACAAGGGGAACATCCAGAAGTTCACCGAGGGGGCGTTCCGCAACTGGGGTTACGAGGTCGCCCGCGACGAGTTCTCCGACGTGGTGGTCGCCTGGGAGGACTGCGGTGGCCAGCCCGGCGACAAGATCCTTGTGAAGGACGCGATAGCGGACATCACCTTCCAGCAGGTCCTGACCCGCCCCGACGAGTTCGACGTGATCGCGGCGACGAACCTGAACGGCGACTACCTGTCCGACGCGCTGGCAGCCCAGGTCGGGGGGATAGGGATCGCTCCCGGGGGCAACATCAACTACGTGACCGGGCACGGCGTCTTCGAGGCGACGCACGGCACGGCGCCGAAGTACGCAGGTCAGGACAAGGTCAATCCGGGCTCGTTGCTCCTCTCCGGCGCGCTCATGTTCGAGCACTTCGGATGGCAGGAGGCCGCCGATGACATCATCGCGGCGCTTGAGCGGACAATCGCCGACAAGATTGTGACCTACGACTTCGCCCGGTTGATGCAAGGCGCGCACGAGGTCCGCTGCAGCCAGTTCGCAGAGGCCATCATCGAGCGACTCTGAACGGGCGGACCAGCCGCGCCCTGGCGCGGCCGGCGCTGGGAGGCCCGGTGACGGGACGTCCTTGCGCTCGATTAGTCTGCTACGCCGTGACCGACACCCCTGCCACGGCAACAGCCATTGACGCCAGGATGCACTGGCCCGTCAACGTCACCGTCACCGGTGCCGCGGGCCAGGTCGGCTACGCGCTGCTGTTCCGCATCGCTTCGGGTGAGATGTTCGGGCCGGGCCAGCCCGTGGCGCTTCGCCTCTTGGAGATCGAGCCCGCCATGAAAGCGCTCGAGGGCGTGGTGCTGGAGCTCGAGGACTGTGCGTTCCCTCTTCTGGTCGACATCGAGGCGACGAGCAACCTTGCGATCGCTTTTCGCAGGACCTCGTTCGCGCTCCTGGTCGGCTCGGTTCCCCGCAAGCCCGGCATGGAGCGCAAGGACCTGTTGGGGGTGAACGCCGGTACCTTCAAGACCCAGGGACGCGCCATCGCCGACTACGCGGCCTCGGACGTGCGGGTGCTCGTGGTCGGCAACCCGTGCAACACCAACTGCCTCATCGCCCGCTCGAATGCCCCCGAGGTGCCGGCGGAACGCTGGTTCGCCATGATGCGCCTCGACCAGAACCGGGCCCAGAGCCTGCTCGCACGACGCGCCCAGGTGTTCAACCGGCAGGTGACGAACATGGTCGTGTACGGGAACCACTCCTTGACGCAATTCCCCGATTACGAGAACGCCCGCATCCTCGGCCGGCCCGTGATCGACGTGATCGGCGACATCGACTGGCTGCAGGGCGAGTTCCTGAAGACGGTGAAGGGGCGCGGCGCGGCCATCTTGGAGGCACGGGGCATGTCGTCGGCTGCCAGCGCCTCGCATGCCATAGTCGACTCGGTGGCGAGCATCGTGCGTCCGACGCCGCCCGGCGAGGCCGTGTCGCTGGCGGTGGTATCGCGGGGCGAGTACGGCGTGCCCGAGGGGTTGCAATTCGGGTACCCGGTGCGTTCGGACGGGAAGAATTGGGAGGTCGTCCCCGACCAGCCGCACTCGGATTTCGCGACTCAGCAGATCCGGGCGACGGCCAAAGAGCTGCTCGAGGAGCGGGCCGAAGTGGAAGCGTTGCTCAAAGGCTGAAGCGAGCGCCTAGTGGCGCAGCACCACGGTCCCGGCGGCCTTGTCGTGGAGCGTCTGGTTGCGGTTGTCCCACAGCGGCCAGAGCAGGTCGAGGAAGGCAGCGAACGGGATGACGGTCAGCACTCCGGCGGCGAGCGATCGGACCGCCGCCCGGGCGGGACCGATCGGGGTGCGCCCCGCGACGGCGTCGACGGCGTCGAGGCGCAGCAGCGCCATGCCGAGGGTGTGGCCGAAGAACCCGACGAGGGCGAACGAATAGGCAAAGCTCACGGCGAGGTCCAAGTAGAGGTAACCGGTGCGGGTGCGGACGTGGGCGACCAGATGGAGGAGGTAGGTGGCGACCCCGATGAAAACGGCGTCGGCGAGGGCCCCCACGGCGCGGACGCCCCAAGAAGCGAGCGGGATCCCGAAATCATCCGGCGCGTAGCTCGGGCGGCTCACGAGCGGGCGCCGGAAGGGAAGCAGATCAGACGTTGACCTCGATGCCGAGGCGCCTCAGATAGGCGAGCCGACGGCTCATTGCCTGGATCCAGTCCTTGTAGTCAGCCTCGAAGTGGTCACTGTCTCCGTCCTCGAAAGCATGCTCGAGTTCGTCGAAGGCTGCGTCTTCACGGTCGAGCAACACGCGGTACTGGCTCAGCATGTGATCGTCGACCACGCCCGTCAAGGTCATGTTCCCGGTCCCCTTTCCGTATGCCGTTGCGACAGCGTACCCCCGTGGGTTTGTGCGACAGAATGCACTCCGATGACGATTACGTGACCAGGGGTCCGCGTCGCGGACACAGCGCGGACCCGGGGTCGGCTCCGTCAGTCACCTCCGTGCTCGGACGGGTTGCGGGCCCGAGGCATCGAGGGAGAGGACGGCCTCCAAGAAGGCCAGCACATCGCTGCCCTCCGCGATGCGCTTGGCGGTCGGCTTGCCCGCTCCGTGGCCGGCGGCGGTCTCGACGCGGAGGAAGACCGGCCGGTCGGCCGCCTGGGCTTGCTGGAGGGCGGCGGCGAACTTGAACGAGTGGCCCGGGACGACTCTGTCGTCGTGGTCGCCCGTCAGGAGCAACGTCGCCGGGTAGCGCCCGTCCTGGCGCAGGTTGTGCAGCGGCGAGTAGGCGCGGAGCCACCGGTACTGCTCGGGATCGTCCGGGTCGCCGAAGTCGCTCGTCCACGCCCAACCGATGGTGAACTTGGGGAAGCGGAGCATGTCGAGCACGCCGACGCTCGCCACGGCCGCCCCGAACAGTCCCGGGTGCTGGGTCAAGCACGCCGCGACCAAGAGACCGCCGTTCGATCCGCCGATGATCGCGATCCGGTCCGCCCGCGACCAGCCCGAGTCGACGAGCCAGCGCGCGGACGCGGAGAAGTCGTCGAAGGCGTTCTGCTTGTTGGCGAGACGGCCGGCATCGTGCCAGGCCTTGCCGTACTCGCCGCCTCCGCGGAGGTTGGCGAGCGCGAAGAGCCCACCCTGCTCCATGAAGAGCGCGCCCAGAGCGGAGAATCGCGGCGTCACCGGGATGCCGAAGCCCCCGTATCCGTAAAGGAGAACGGGCACGTCCCCGTTCGGGCACACCTCGCGTCGCCTGGCGAGGAAAAGCGGGATCTTCGTGCCGTCGCCGGAGGTCGCGAAGAGCTGCTCTGTGACAAGCAGGCCGGACTCGATCGGTGCGCCGGAGGGCTGCAGCACCCTCGTCTCACCGCTCGAGAGATCGTGCGCGAAGATCGCGGAGGACTGCGTGCAGGACTCGAGCTCGAAATGGACGAGGTTCGCGTCGGGCCGGCCCTCGATCCCCTCGTGGTCGCGGGGGCTGCCGATTACCGCCGACAGTGCGGGCAGTCGGATGTCGCGGACAAATGAACCGTCGAGCTCGTGGACGCGCAGCCGCGAGCTGGCGTCGTGCAGGTAGTGGCAGACGAGCCGCCCGCCGTAGAAGTACGCGTCGCGGAGGCGGTCCTCTGTCTCGCCGACGACCTCGCGCCACGTTTCCCGGGCCGGGTGGTCGAGGTCGATCGCGACAATCCTTTGTCGCGGAGCCGCCCAGTCGGTCAGGACGTAGAAGACATTGCCCAGATTGGTGAGCACGCACGCTTTCGAGACGAAACCCGCGATGAGGTCCCGGTAGCCACCTTCGGGGTCCTCGAGGTCGAGGACGCCGACCTGAGTCTCGGGGAACGTCCCCTGCGTGATCGAGACGATCACGAAACGCCCGTCGTCGCTCACCGTCGCATCCGGCAGCCAGTCCGGCTCCTCGGGAGCCGCGAAGACGAGCTCGTCGTCGCCTTGGCCTGTGTGCAGGCGGTGAAACAAGACACGTGGCAAGCGGCTCTCCTGGACGTACTCGGCACCTTGGCGCGGCTGCTCCATGGCGACGTAGTAGAAGCCTGTGCCGTCTTTTCGCCAGGCGAGAGATCCGAACTTGGACCATTCAACGATGTCGTCGAGGTCCTCTCCTGTCACCACCTCCCGGACCCGCCAGGTCCTCCAGTCCGATCCCGCCGCGCTCGTGGCATAGGCGAGCTTCGCGCCGTCCTCGGTGACCGCGAGGCCGGTCACAGCCACGGTGCCGTCCTCGGACAACAAGTTGGGGTCGAGCAGGACCCGACCTTGCGAGCCCGGGTCGTCCATCACCCACAGCACCGGCTGGTCCTGGAGCCCGCTGTTGCGGGTCTGGAACCAGAGCCCGCCCCGTCGAAAGGGAACACCGAAGCTGGGGTAGTTCGACAGCTCCGTCAGTCGGGAACGGATCTCGTCGCGGTTGGGCACAGCCGCGAGGAAGGCCTCTGTCAGCTCGTTCTCCGCTCTTATCCAGGTGAGCGTCTCGGGGTCGTCGCTCTGCTCGAGCCACCGGTAGGGATCTGGGACCAGTTCCCCGTGATAGACGTCGGCCTGGTCGCTCCTGCGGGCTTTCGGGTAAGGGCGATCGACCATCATGCCTCCTTCGCCCGAGACTAGGAAGCTTGCCCGCCCCCGAGTGCCGCGGTGACGAGGGGCGCGAGCCGCGCGAGAAGGTCCCCCGCGGCAACGAGAGCCCGCCCGTCGCCTCTCAGCTTGATCTTCCCGGCCGCCAGCAGGTCCGGCAGCGACGCGCTCTCCGAGGCGATCGCTTTCGCAGTGGAGAAGTCCTCGACGAGTGTCACATCCGCCGTTTCGGTCGAATCCGGCACAAGCGACCCCGAGCCGTCCCGACCCAACACGATCGTGTAGCGCACCTCACCGTTGCGCACGCCCGCGGCGCTCGCCGCGTCGGGCACGGCGGTGATGATCTGACCGAGGCGGAGCCCGCCGGGCGGCGCATCCGCCGCGCCGCCCGTGACCGGCAGGCTCCTCAAAGCCGCGGCGAACGCCTCGAACCACCCCTCGCTCAAGAACTCAGGCACCGTCACCGGGCTTGGGCGAAGCCGGCGCCGCAGGCTGTTGGTGCGCGGCGCCTGTGTACTTGCGGGCCTGCGAGGCGGGAAGGGGAGCCGGGCGTCCGGTGATCTTGCGCCCGAGCCACGCGACGGGGTCGTAGCGCGAGTCGACGATGCGCTCTTTGAGGGCGATGATCGCGTTGTCGGTTATGTGGATGTCCTCCGGGCACACCTCGGTGCAGCACTTGGTGATGTTGCAAAGACCGATTCCCATATCACGGTGGATGTAGTCGCGCCGGTCCAAGGTGTCGAGGGGATGCATCTCGAGCTCGGCAAGGCGCACGAAGAACCGAGGGCCCGCGTAACGGGGCTTGTTCTCCTCGTGGTCCCTGATCACGTGGCACACGTTCTGACAGAGGAAGCACTCGATGCACTTGTGGAATTCCTGGCCGCGGTCGATGTCCACCTGGGCCATCCGGTAAAGGCCGTCGGGATCCCTCGGGCCGGGCTTGAAGGCGGGGATGAGCTTCGCGACCTCGAAGTTGTAAGAGACGTCGGTCACGAGGTCGCGCATGATCGGGAAGGCGCGCATCGGCGAGATCGTGATCGGCTCGTCGGTGGGCAGCGTGCTCATCCGGGTCATGCACATCAACCTGGGCCGGCCGTTGATCTCGGCGCTGCAGGAGCCGCACTTGCCCGCTTTGCAGTTCCAGCGGACGGCCAGGTCCGGCGCCTGGGACGCCTGGATACGGTGGACGACGTCGAGCACGACCTCGCCTTCCTGCGGCGTGACGTGGTAGTCCTGGAACCGGCCCCCGTTCGCGTCCCCACGCCACAGGCGCATGACGAGGTCCTTCGGCGGCGGTTCCGGGGAGGGTTGGGGAGCGGCAGACGGGGCCGGGGCGGTGTCGATCGCCATCAGTGCGCCCCTTCCTCGAAGAGTTTCGCAAGCTCGTCGGGCATTTGCGGCTTGGGTTCCTCCGTTAGCACGTATTCGCCGTCGACGAGGCGGGTGACCATGTTGACGTTCTCGAACTCCGGCCTGAAGCCCGGGTAGTCCTCACGCGTGTGGCCTCCTCGGCTCTCACGGCGTGCGATGGCGCTCAAGGTCGTGCAGGTCGAGACGGCCAGCATCGACTCGAGGTCCAGGGCGAGGTGCCACCCCGGATTGAACTGGAGGTTTCCCTCGACGGCGCAGTGCGAGGCGCGTTCGGCGAGCTCGGCGAGCTTCTCTCTTGCCTCGAGCAGCTCGCTCTCGATGCGGATTATGCCCACGAGTGCCTGCATCGTCTCTTGCAGGTCACGGTGCACGGCATAGGCGTCCTCATGGCTCTCGTTGGCGAAGTAGGACATCGCATGTTCTGTCACCTCGGCGACTTGAGTCTCGGACACCTCCGGGATCCCCGGGATGCCGAGAGCGCGCTCGGCTGCCGCCAGACCTGCCCGGCGGCCGAACACCACCAGGTCCGACAGTGAGTTGCCCCCGAGCCTGTTCGACCCGTGCATGCCCCCGGCGGCCTCGCCGGCGGCGTAAAGGTCCGTCACCGTTGTGGCCGCCGTGTCAGCCTCGACGCGGATGCCTCCCATGGCGTAGTGGCAAGTCGGGCCGACCTCCATCGGCGTCGTCGTGATGTCGATGTCGGCCAGCTCCTTGAACTGGTGGTACATGGAGGGGAGCAGGCGGCGAATCTCCTCTGGTGTCCGGCGGCTCGCGATGTCCAAGAAGACGCCGCCGTGCGGGCTCCCCCGTCCTGCTTTCACCTCCACGTTGATCGCCCGGGCGACCTCGTCACGTGGGAGAAGGTCGGGCGGACGGCGGAAGTCCTTCTTGTTCTTGTACCACTGATCCGCCTCCTCGACCGTATCGGCGGTCTCGGCGGTGAAGAAGGGTGAGATGTAGTTGAACATGAAGCGCTCGCCATCCCGGTTCTTCAGGACCCCGCCGTCGCCTCGCACTCCCTCGGTCACCAACAAGCCGCGCGCCGAAGGCGGCCAGACCATCCCCGTCGGGTGGAATTGAATCGCTTCCATGTCGATCAGATCGGCCCCGGCCCACAGCGCGAGCGCCATCCCGTCACCGGTGCACTCCCACGAGTTCGACGTGAACTTCCACGCCTTGCCGAGCCCGCCCGTCGCGATGACGATCGCCTTGGCGCCGAAGGTCACAAAACGGCCCGATTCCCGCCAGAAGCCCACCGCCCCGTTCACGGCCCCGGCGGCGTCCTTTAAGAGCCGGACGATCTTGCACTCCATGAAGACGTCGATCCCGATCGACACGGCGCGGTGCTGCAGCGCCCTGATCATCTCGAGACCGGTGCGATCACCGACATGGGCGAGGCGCGCGTAGCGGTGGCCCCCGAAGTCCCGTTGCAGGATCCGGCCGTCGGCCGTGCGGTCGAACAGCGCGCCCCACTCCTCGAGCTCGAGGACGCGGTCGGGGGACTCGAGGGCGTGGATCTGAGCCATGCGCCAGTTGTTGAGCATCTTGCCGCCGCGCATGGTGTCGCGGAAATGGACCTCCCAGTTGTCCTCCGGCCACACGCTGGCGAGGGCCGCGGCGATGCCGCCCTCGGCCATAACCGTGTGCGCCTTTCCGAGGAGGGACTTGCACACGAGCGCCGTGCGGGCGCCCATCTCGCGCGCCTCGATGGCGGCCCGCAGCCCCGCTCCGCCGGCACCTATGACGACGACGTCGAAGTCGTGACGCTCCGTATCGGTCATCAGAAGATCCTCGGGTCATTAAAGGCGCCGGATGACACCAGGTAGATGTAAAGGTCCGACACCACGATCGTCCCCAGCGACAGCCAGGCGAACAGCTGGTGGTGCTTGTTCAACGGTGTCGTGAGGTTGGTCCAGATCCACCGCCTCACCGGGGCGGCCGAGAACTTCTTCACGCTCCCGCCGCTCAGGTGGCGGCAGGCATGACAGCCGAGCTGATAGGCCCAGATGAACACCGAGTTCGCGACGAGTATGAGCGTGCCCACCCCCAGGCCGACGCCGCCGGGGAAGCGGAAGGCCTCGATGGCGTCGTAGGTCAAGAGCACGGCGAAGATGAAGGTGAAGTACCAGGTGTACCTGTGGATGTTCTGGAGCACGAGCGGGAAGCGGGTCTCGCCCGTGTAGCGCTTGCGGAAAGCGTTGGGTTTGGTCGAGGTCGATCCGGCGTCGGCGACAGCGCACGCCGGGGGCGAGAGCCAGAAGGCCCGGTAGTAGGTCTTGCGGTAGTAGTAGCAGGTGAGGCGGAAGGCCAGCGGGAAGACGAGGATGATGAGCGCGGGTGAGAAACCGGAGTTCGCCGGCGTGACCGGTCCCCAGCGCACCGCCGGCGGGCAGTTCGAGGCGAGGCACGGCGAGTAGAACGGCGAGAGGTAGTTGCGCGCCTCGGCAAAGCCGACGAAGTAGTGCCCGTTGCGGAAAGCGGCCCACGTCGCGTAGACGACGAACGCCAACAGGCCGAGCCCGGTGACCAAAGGCTGTGCCCACCAGGGATCCTTGCGGAGCACGACCGCCCGCGGGGGCCCGGCGCGTTGCGCGCCGATGCGGACAGGGATCGGCTGTGCCCGAGGTGCCGGCGCCGGCACCTCCTCGATGACGCTCATCAGTTGCCTCCGTGGGGATCGATCTCGCCCGAGCGTAGGTCGGACATGTCCTCACAACCTGCGTGCGACGCGGCGATCATCATTGCACCGGGTTGCACGTGCTGCGAGTTGATGACCGTAGTCTCGCCGGATGTCCGAGATGCCACGCCCTCCTGAGCCAAGACCCGCCTCTCGTGCCCACGCGACGGCAGCCGGCGCCCATCTTCCCGCCCTCGCGGCGCTGGCCTCGACGCTCGGAGAGCTGCGCGCCTCCGGGTGGTGCTCGGCGCCCGTCAAGGAGGAAATCCGCCGCAACGTGCTCGTTCGTGTGTCCGAGGGCAAGCCGGTCGTGAGTGGCGTGCTCGGCTATGACGACAGCGTCCTGCCGGCGCTCGAGCATGCGCTCATAGCCGGCCACGACGTGATCTTCCTGGGCGAGCGGGGTCAGGCCAAGAGCCGGATGATCCGCGCGCTGGTCGGCCTCTTGGACGAGTGGATGCCGGTTGTCGCGGGCTCGGAGATAAACGACGACCCCTACCGCCCGGTCTCACGGATGGCCCGTGACCTGGTGGCAGAGGCCGGCGACGACACGCCGGTCGCCTGGGTCCACCGCAGCGATCGCTATGGCGAGAAGCTCGCCACCCCGGACACGTCCATGGCGGACCTGATCGGCGAGGTCGACCCGATCAAGGTGGCCGAGGGCCGCTACCTCTCCGACGAGCTCACGCTGCACTACGGGCTCGTGCCGCGCACCAACCGCGGGATCTTCGCGATCAACGAGCTGCCCGATCTCGCCGAGCGCATACAGGTGGGCCTGCTCGACGTGCTGGAGGAACGTGACGTGCAGATCCGCGGCCACAAGGTGCGCCTGCCCCTCGACATACTGCTCGTGGCCTCGGCGAACCCCGAGGACTACACGAACCGGGGGAGGATCATCACTCCCTTGAAGGACCGTTTCGGGGCCCGCATAAGGACGCACTACCCCCAGGACCTCGAGACCGAGCTCACGATCGTGTCCCAGGAGGCCCGCGCTTTCGAGGCGGGCAGCGTCCGTCTCCTGTTCCCCGAGTACATGTCCGAGATCGTCGCCCGCTTGAGCCAGCTGGCGCGTCGCAACCCCAGGGTGAGCCAGCATTCCGGCGTGTCCGTGCGCCTCAGCGTGACGAACCAGGAGACGCTGGCGGCCGCCGCCCTACGTCGTGCCCTCCGGCACGGCGAGAAGGAGGCTTCTCCCCGCGTGAGCGACCTCGGCGCCCTTCAGTCCTCGACCCTCGGCAAGCTCGAGATCGAGTCGCTCGAGGACGGCGAGGACGAGGAGGTCGTCGACAAGCTCATGAAGGCGGCCATCCTCCAGACCTTCCGCGAGCACTGCCCGCCCGAGACCCTCGGCCAGGTGGTGGGCGCCTTCGAGGATGGCAACGTCGTGCACATCGGTCCGGACATCTCGTCGCAGGACTACGTCGGCGTCCTCGGCCAGTTGCCGGCCCTGCGCACGCCGGTGCGGGTGCTGACGGCCGAGTCGGAGAGCCCGGCCGCGATCGCCAGTGCCATCGAGCTCGTGTTGGACGGGCTGCATCTCTCCAAGCGGCTCAACAAGGACGCGGCAGGGCCGCGGGCGACCTACCGGGCGCGTTAGGCAGGGCTCTGTGGCGATCTACCGGTACTCGAGATGGGACGGCACCCAGGCCGGGTTCGACCTTGACGCGGATGCCATCTTGTCCGAGATCCACGATGACCTCGTTTACCATGGTGACGTCGGCTTTGCGCTGCGGCGGATGATGCAACAGGGCTTCTTGGACTCGGGGGGCCGGCGCATCGAAGGCCTGCAGGACCTCCTGGAGCGGATCCGGGAAAGCCGGCGCCAGGAACGTGCGCAGCATGATCCTGCTGGCGCCTATCAGGAGATAGCGGACGAGCTGAACGAGATCCTCGATCAGGAGCGAGGGGCGCTCGAGGACTTGGAGCAGGCGGCGCGCGACTCGGGAGACGAACGCCGGCGCCAGGTCACCGACGAGGTCGTGGGCGAACGCCGCGCCGAGTTGGGACTGCTCCCCGCGGACCTGGCCGGCCGGGTGCGCGGCCTTATGAACTACGACTTCACCTCGAGCGAGGCGAGCGAGCGCTTTGACGAGCTCTTGGAGCGCCTGCGGGCCGAGACGGTCAAGACATATCTCGGCCGGGTGGCCGGTGCCGCCTCGACGCCAGACGCTTCCGAACGTGAGCGTCTCCGCGACGCCCTCGATGCCCTGAACACGATGATGGAGCAGCGCGCCGCGGGCGAAGCGCTCGCTCCGAGCTTCGCCGAGTTCAGGGAGCGCTACGGCGACCTGTTCCCGGGTGACCCGGCGAACCTCGACGAGCTCTTGGAACAGCTGGCCCGGCGGATGGCAGCCGTCTCGGCGATGCTCGCGTCGATGACGCCCGGCGAACGGGCGCAGTTGCAAGAGCTGATGGACGAGCTCCTGAGCGACCTGGACCTTTCCTGGCAGGTCAGTCGTCTGGCGGCGAACCTGCGGGGGGCGTTCCCGGCCGAGCAGTGGGACCGCCGGACGTCGTTCAGCGGCGGTCAGACGATGGGGCTGGCGGACACAACCGACATGTTCCAGCGCCTCGGCGAGCTCGACCAGCTCGAGAAGATGCTGTCGGGCTCGCCCCAGCCGGGCGCGCTCGCCGAGATCGATCTCGATCGGATACAGGACCTATTGGGCACGCAGGCCGCCGCTTCTTTGGAACAGTTGCAGAAACTGTCCCGTCGCCTCGAGGAGGCGGGTCTCGTCGAGCAACGGGAGGGCAGGCTCGAGCTCACGCCGAAAGGGCTGCGGAGGATCGGCCAGCGGGCACTCAAGGACCTCTTCAAGCATTTGTCCAAGGACCGTCTCGGTGGGCACGGGCTGGCGAGGATCGGGACGGGCCACGAGCGCGCGGAGGACACTAAGCCCTACGAGATCGGTGACCCGTTCCAGCTGAACATCGAGCGGACGCTGCGCAACGCCTTGCGCCGTCAGGTCGCGGAGGGCGACCTGGATTCCGGCGACGGGCCCGCGGTGCGGTTCCCGGTCCGGCTGAGCCCCGCGGACTTCGAGGTGGAGCGAACCGAGCACCAGAGCCAGTGTGCGTCCGTGCTCCTCATCGACCTATCCCTGTCGATGCCGCTGCGTGACAACTTCCTTGCCGCGAAGAAGGTCGCGCTCGCCCTGCAGGCCCTCATCTCGGGCCAATTCCCCAGGGACTACCTAGGGATCGTGGGTTTCTCGGAGCAGGCCCGCGAGATCCGCGCCTCCGAGCTGCCGACTGTTTCGTGGGACTACGTGTACGGCACGAACATGCAGCACGCGCTCGTGATAGCCCGGCAGTTGCTCGCGCGCCACCACGGCACACGCCAGATCGTGATGATCACCGATGGCGAGCCGACAGCGCACACCCAGGCGGACGGGGAAGTGTTCTTCAACTACCCGCCTGCCCGGGCCACCGTCGAGGCAACATTGCTCGAGGTCCTGCGCTGTTCGCAAGAGGGGATCCGGATCAACACCTTCGCCCTTGACGCGACGGGCCACCTGCGCAGTTTCATCGAGAAGATCACACAACTGAACCGGGGCCGGGCCTTTTTCACGACGCCCGAAACACTCGGCGACTACGTCCTCGTCGAGTTCATAGAGAACCGCCGCCACCTGTCGCAGAGGCGCTCCCGGGGCGCGTAAAACAGTTCCAAGGCTGGAGGGACCGCGCGTGGAACAAGCCCCCAGTCGTGCTTTGCCCAGTTCTCGGGCAAGGCGAAACTCCCTCTTGCATCCGATCGCGCCAAGGTCCATGATAATCACCATCGTGTAACTACATGGTTGCGAGTTGTTAGGGGAGGGGGCGCCCAAGATGGCACTCCAAGCATTGCTCGAAGGTGGCCTCGATAGGACCTGGCAGGGTCGTGCTAACTGTATGGGCGTCGATCCGGAACTGTTCTTCCCGGAGCGGGGCGCATCGACACGGGAGGCCAAGGAGGTTTGCCGAGGCTGCGTGGTTCGCCTCGACTGCCTTGAATTCGCGATCGCCAACAGCGAGAAGTTCGGCATTTGGGGCGGCATGAGCGAACGGGAGCGTCGCAGAGTCCGGCGGGCCCGTGTGCTTGCCCAGACGGCAAATACGGCTTCCTGATTCTTCCCTCAAGAGCGGCACTGGGCCGTCGGGGCGAAGTCTGATCGCGCTCTCCTCGCTCGGGACCTTTCGGCCCACGATTGCCGGGTGCCGCATCCGGCACCTTTCGAAGCGTGGCGTGCCTTTGCTGGGCGCCGTTCGGGCGTGGAAAGCCGGTGACTCTCCTCTTGCAGCGGCCCGGAAGCGACCGCGCGTCGGCTCAGCTAGAGCGAACTGCTATGAGCCGGCGGTGGCGGGCGATCCGCCTGCGCTCGCGCTCTGAAGTCCCACCCCAAACGCCGTGGTCGATGTGATTGACCATGGCGTACTCGAGGCACGGCTCCTTTACCGGGCAATCGGCGCAAACTCGTCGCGCCACTTCGACCCCCACGCCGTCACTCGGGAAGAAGGTGTCCGGAGGCATCTCCCGGCACTTTCCCCGCCCCATCCACGAAGTGTCCACGTCACCATTGTGACCTGTCCGGAGGCCCGACGCTACGGCCGTGAGCATATTCGCAGGAAATCCTAAGATTTTGGCCGAGACGGCCTTCGGCGCTGCCGGGCACAGTGCCCAAACGTTCGCACCAGGCGACCGGTAGATTGTCAAGGTGCCCCAAAGCCCAGGTGGCGACGACATTGCCGGCACCGACCCGCTGCGCGAGCTGCTGAGTTGGGGAGAGCTCGAAAGCGCGTCCGAAACCGTGCCACCCCGGGACGCCCACGAAAGGGGCAGTTTCACCCGGGCGGGCGACGCCGAGACACACCCGACGGGGGCCGGCTTTGCCGAGGACCGGGAGAGCCTCTACCTGAAACAGGAGTACGGGCCGGTCGGCTACGAACCAAACGCCTGGACCGGGACCGCCCAGGCCAAGACGCCGGGGCCGGGCCAGTGGGCCGACCGCGAACCACCCCGGCACAAGGTGCCGAAACGCCCCCCGCGCTCGCTTCCCGGATGGTTCGGCGTGGCGCTCGTGTCGGCCTTGATCGGCGCGGTGGTCGGCAGCAGCGTCGTGGCCGTGTTCGCCAGCCGGTCCCCCCAGACGATCGTCAGGGAGTACTTCCCGACAAAGAGCCACAACGTCCGAGTCGGCGACGTCCAGTCGATCCTCGCCTCGGTCCTCCCGGCCGTCGTCTCGATCGACACGAGCAGCTTCCGGGGCGTCGGCGCCCTCGGTTCGTACGTGCAAGGTGCCGGCACCGGCATGATCATCGAGCCGAGCGGCGTCGTCCTCACGAACAACCACGTCATCGAAGGGGCCGCGACCGTCACGGTGACTCTCTACGGTCAGGTCAAGCAGTTCCCCGCCAGGATCATCGGAACCGATGCGGTGAAGGACATAGCTCTTGTGCAGGTCGAAGGGGCGGGGCACTCGCTGCCAACCGTCCGGTTCGGCGACTCCAACTCGGCCCAGCAAGGCGATGGTGTGCTTGCCATAGGCAATGCGCTCGCGCTCGCCGGTGGCCCGACGGTGACCGAGGGCATCGTGTCGGCCCTGAGCCGCTCGCTCACCGCCACCACCGACAACGGCACAACGGAGAACCTGACCGGCTTGATCCAGACGGACGCCCCCATCAACCCGGGCAACTCGGGCGGTCCCTTGGTGAACTCGTCAGGACTGGTCGTCGCGATGAATACCGCTGTCGCGACGAGTTCGCAAGGCAATGCCCCTGCACAGAACGTCGGTTTCGCGATCGCGATCGACGAGATCCGGGCCATCGTGGCCCAGATCCTCGCCCACGCGGGCATGCACTGACGAGAGGGCCTTCGCCTGAGCCCCGTCGTGCTGTCGCCCGGTACAGTGGGCCGGTCGGGCCGCCAAGGAGAGACTATGAGCTTGATCAACCCGGAGGAACACCCGTCGCCCGAGCCTCCGCGGGGGCATGTTCGCATGGTCTACCTTGGTCCGGTCGCCCCCCATTGGGAGGTGGAGTCGGAATTCGGTGACCGGGCCGTCATCGAGGAGTTCCGTCAGCACGCCCTCGCGCGCCTCGTGCTGCTGCCTCCGCACGACCCGCAATTCCGCAGGAACCGTGAGCGCATCGTCCGGGACGCCGAGCGCGAGAACCTGATCTTGGAATGGGACTTCGGCGTGCCTGAAGAAGAGGTCGGGCTCGCCTGAGCGGCGCTAGGCGCCCTCCGCCCCGAGGTTTATCCGGGCGAGCCAGAGCCCGGGGGCTGCGAGTTCCGCCGGCGTCGGCAGGTGCTTCTCGTCGACCCACAGTCTTGCCAGGTCGAGGCTCCGCCGGATCGCTCGAGCACGCCCGCCACGAAGGCGGCCCCGCGATCGACGTCTTCTTGATCGAGATGCAGGCCGAACAAGGACTCCGCGACGCGCTCGCCTTCACCGCGGCCGACCCGGCGTCGCCGCATCGCCTCGCCGATGGGCGCATGGCCCCCGATGAGTCGGGAGGCGACGACCGACGTGACGTACTCGGCGTAGCCGGCGATGGCGGCTGTCAAACAGGAGAGCTGGGCGCGGACCTTCTCGAGGCTCGGGGGACGGCCCGTAGTCGCCGTCACCGGCAAGGCTCGAGTCACCCATGATCTGGGACAGGCCGGGGATGGAGCCGGGGTCGATGCCCTGCAGCAGACCTTCGAAGTCACGCGGATCGGGCCGGACGAGCCGGACGTGAGCAACGACGAGATCTTCGAGCCGCTTTGCGACGTGGGGACGGGTGAGCACCGCGTGGAAGGCCATCTCGTGCGCGCACAGCCACAATCTCAGGTCGTCGGCGGGGAGGCTCCACTCCTCGGCCACGCGTCCCAGGTTGCCGAGGACGACGAGGATCTCGTTCGAGGAGGCGCGCGGCAAAGGCAAGTCGTACTGCCCCAAGGAGCGACGAGCGAGGTGGCCCACCACCGAGCCCACCTGCATCGCCGCCATCGCCGGTGCCATCGCCGAGGTCCATCGGCCGATCATCTCGGTGAGATCCGCCTCCGCTTCCTCGTCACCGCCGGCGGTGTCCGCGCCTTTGAGGGGGTCTTCGTCCCCGAGGAAGGGATCCGGGGGCAGCTCGTCGTCGTCCCCGCCCGCTGCGGGCGGCTCGCCGCCGGCAGGTTGCTCGACGTCCCCGCTCCGGGCGAATCCGAGCGGCCCGGGCGAGCCTTGCGCCAGAACCCGGGCCCGGAGGACTCCGGCCGCGGTCGTCAACGCTGCCGCGAGGCGGTCGAGCAGCGGCCGCCAGGCCTCGAGGCTCCGCCGGGCCCAATCGACGCGCGTCGTCGGAACGAGCCTGAGGTCCGAGCCGCCGGACCCGAGGACCATACCGGTGACGTCGCTCACGTGTAGCTCGGCGATCGCGCTCAGCTCCTCGAGGCGGATGCGGGCGATCGGGTCAGGGTTGGGGTCAGGCTCATCGCCGGCGGCCACGCTCGCCGCTAGTTGAAAGGCGAGCTCCCATTGCAGCGGTCCTTCGGTCCTGATGAGTCGCAGGAGGTCGCCGAGCATGTTGCGGAGGAAGTCACCCCCACCTGGTGCGAGAGGATCGCTCACGTGCCCGATGCTAGGGCTCGGACCGCCAAGGCAGGGTCCGGACCTCCGGGGTGGACAGGGAGGACTTCAGGCGGCTGCTGTGAGCCGAGCGTGCGCGTCCCAGACGTGACCGCGCCGGACCACGTCGAGCACGACCGCCTGATGGGGTGGGAGGGAGTACAGCGCCGCCACGATGTCCGACATCGTCCTCACGGGCTCGGAGTTCACGGCCTCTATGAGGTCGCCTGGTCTCACCCCGGCTTTGGCGGCCGCGCCGCCCGCGGCAACGGACATCACCTCTACGGCCGTAGCGAAGGGTGACACCGACGCCGTCTGGCCCGTGATCCCGAGCCAGCCGTGCACGACCCGCCCGGATGTGATGAGGTCCTGCGAGACGATGGCGGCCAGCCAACCAGGCGTCGCCACCATGGTCTGGCTGTCGACGCTCGTGATCATCCCGATGAGGCGTCCGGCCCCGTCGAGGACGACGCCACCGGTCTCGACCCCGGCGAGCGGGTCCAGCGCCACCAAAGAGTCGAGAAGGGGCGGGCTGTCGCCGGCCGAGCCCAGCTGGACGTCGGCCTCGTTGACGGCGCCCCAGCACGTGTGGGGCCCGTGGGCGTCGACCCACACGACGGCGACGAACGAGCCGTATGCCATCTGAGCACCCGAGACGAAACGCGCCGCGGTGAGGGTGTCGGGGTCGTGCACGCGCACGACGGCAAGCCCGGTGCCGGCGTCGACCCCGACCAGCGTCGCGACGAGCTGCTGGCCGTCGATGACCACGGAGATGTCGTCGGTCTCGCTGACGAGCGAGGCGGGCACGAGCACGAACCCCTTCGGGCTCACAACCACACCGACGCCGCTCACGTCGCCGTCGAGGACGACAGGCATGGCCGTGGCGACCCGTGACGCCAGCCTGTAGAGCCCGGGCTCGACACCCACCAGGGCCGTGGTCGTCGTGGAGACGCTCACGCCCACGCTGGGCAGGATCGTCGTGCTCACCTGGGCGTTCCTGTAGCTGTGGCTCACCGCCGAAGTGGAAGGGCCCGGCGCGGGCGACGAGAGCAGGTGGGTGAGGTGGCCGCCGACGAGCACAACACCTGTCGCCAGCAGGGCGCCGACGATGCCGGCCGACCAGGCCCCGGCCCGGGAGGGAGTGGAGGCCATCCAGCTGCGACGCGCCGAGAGCGCCTCCGCGGTGATGGGGAGATAGTGCTCTCCGAGCTCGGAGGGGTGTCGCCAGAGGCGGTCGTCAGGTGGCAGAAGGGGACCGCACGGGCCTTCATCGGCTACGTTGTCGAAGTCGTCTCCGGGTTCGACCACGGTCACCGAGGATACTGAAGGTGGGTCCCGATAGGGCGTCGGGCACCTCGCGCGAGGCTGCCCGGCTGCAGCGGGTCGCATACCATGACCCACGTGCTCGTGGCGGCGACAGGCGACAACTGGCTCGAGCTCACCACCGAGCCCCTCCCGGCCGAGCGCGCCCTTCACTGGGCCAAGAGGCCGTCGTCCGGGGCCGTGGCGTGCTTTGTCGGCACGGTGCGCGATCACGCCGAAGGTCGCACCGGCGTGCGGGCGATCGACTACGAGGCCTATGCGGACCAGGTGCTGCCCAGGTTCGAGGCGATCGTGGCGGCTGCACGGGCGCGCTGGCCCGAGATCGGGCGGGCAGCCATATGGCACAGGGTCGGTCGTCTCGAGCTCGGTGAGGCGTCCGTCGTCGTGGTCGTCTCGACACCGCACCGGGCCGAGGCCTTCGAAGCTTGCCGGTACATAATCGACACCTTGAAGGCGACGACTCCGATCTGGAAGCGGGAGACCTGGGAGGGCGGGACCGACTGGAGCCCGGCGGCCCGGCCGATCGAGGAGCCACCCGAGGTCGGCCGGTAGTGGGCGCCGATCTCGCGGTCGACTTCGGTACGGCGCGGACCCTCGTGGCCGTCCGCGGCCGCGGCGTCGTTGTGGACGAGCCGACGTTCGCAGCCGTGGATCTCGGGCGCAATCGTCTCGTTGCCTTCGGCAACCGCGCCCTGAGCCTGCGGGGCCGCTGCGCGGGTGACGTGGCGTTCATCCGGCCCGTCTGCCATGGCCAGCTGGCCGATCTCGATCTCACCTGGGCAGTCGCGAGGGAGCTGCTGCGCGTGGTGAGGACATGGTCGGCCAGCCAGCCGACGGTGCTGTGCTGCGCGTCCGGTGCGGCGACAGGTGTGCAGCGGCGCGCCCTCGATCGTGCCTTCAAGGAGGCGGGGGCGGGCAACGTCCGCTTTGTGGAACAGCAAGTCGCCGTGGCCCTCGGCTCCGGTCTCAGGATTGAAGAACCCGTCGCCTCAATGGTCGTGGACGTCGGCGCCGGTACGACCGAGATCGGAGTGCTCGCCCTCGGGGGTCTCGTGACCCAGGCTTCGGTTCCCGTTGGCGGGGGAGACTTCGACGAGGCCATTCAGCGCTTTTGCGTGCGCGACTTCGAGCTCGTGATCGACCTCGAGACCGCCGAGGCGGTCAAGCGCGCCATCGGGAGTGCCTGGGTGGAGGAGGACGACAAGGTCGAGGTCCGGGGCCGTGACGTCTCCAGCGGCATCGTGCGCGCGGTGGTCATCACCCGCACCGAGGTAGCAGACGCGATCGCGCCACCGCGTGGACCGGATCGTGCAGGCGGCCGTCTCGTGCATCGCCTCGGCACCGCCCGATCTTGCGAACGACCTTTTGAATCGCGGCCTTTACCTTGCCGGGGGTGGTGCGCTCCTTGCAGGCTTCGGCAAGCGGCTCGCGTCCGCGACCGGCATCCCGGTCCACCTCGTCGAGAATCCCGAGCGTTGTGCCGTCGCCGGAGCCGCCTTGTGCATGGCCACGTTGGGCCACAGCGCCGAATCGGTCAGTCGCCGCCGGTGGTGATGTCGAGCAAGTCCTCGGCAGCTTGACGAACCTGCCAGTCCCTGTCCCCGAGGCATCGGCGCAGCGCGGCCGCGGCCTCAGGACTGTCGAGCGCGGCGAGCGCGATCACCGCGCGACGGCGGATCTGCGTCTTGTCCTCCAGAGCGGCCAGGATGGCGGGGAGGCCTCGTATGTCGCCGATGGCCCCGAGGGCCGCCACGGCCGACTCCCGGCACAGCGGATCGGTGTGGGTCGTAGCGATCTCGACGAGGGCCGGGACGGCCTCCACGTCGCCGACCTCGCCGACGGCGAAGCAGGCGGATTCGACCACCGCCGCGTCCGGGTCCGCCAGCAGTCTTGCGAAGTTCGCACCCGGGAGGGCGGCGCCCAGCTCACAGGCAGCGCCGGCGCGCCTTCCCATCGGGGTCCGAGAGCACCCGGGCAGAGTCGTCCGGCGTCGCGCGGCCCATTCGCACGAGTGCCCCGAGCGCGGTCGCGCGCACTTCGGGATCGGCATCGCCGAGTAGAAACCTGGCTGCCGGCTCGTCTCGCAAGTGCCCGGCCAGAGCGGCATCTCCCCGCCGGCGCGCCGCATCTATCGAAGCCTGGTCGCCGGGTCCCGTCATCGGCGCCGCCCGCGCACGATGGCGCCATGGCAGGCTACGGCTCGATGAATGCACCCCACGATGGATCGAGCGTAGAGGCCGAACGGCCGGCTGTCGCTCCCGATGACACGATGGAGGTCTACGGCGAGGGGACCGGTGCAAGGAGCAAGGCGCGTCGCGGAGGGGACCAGTTCTCCTGGAGCGCCGGCCACACCTTGTTGGCGATCCTCGCCGTCATCCTCGTGGCGGCGGTCGTCGCGTGGTTCATCCAGCTGCCGTACTACGCCCTCACACCCGGCTCGGCGCCCGCGGTGAGCAGCCTCATAAAGGTGCCCGCAGCCGACCGGCACTCCCACCGCGGCTCGGTGCTCCTCGTCTACGTGGAGCTCACGCCCATGCGGGCGCTCTACTACCCGTTCTTCTGGCTTGACCCAAACGCCACCATCTATCCAAGCGCCTCGATCCTCGGGAGCGAGTCCACGGCCCAGTACCAGACCGAGGGCGAGATCGACATGGCGACCGCGCAGCAGGCCGCCCAGGTTGTCGCCCTCGAGCAGCTCGGTTACAAGGTCCCCGTCGTGGCGCTCGGGGCGCTCATCTACGGGATCCTGCCCGGCTCACCCGCCGCCTCGGCTTTGCAGGTGGGCCAGGTCATCAGCAAGATCAACGGTTTCAAGGTTTCCAGCTACCTCAATCTCCAGAACAGGCTCGCGACGATTACTCCGGGCACGGCAGTGCGCCTGCAGGTGAGCGCCTACCCGGCCGGCAAGCCGCGGACTGTGACCTTGCGCCTCGGCGTGTTCCGCGTCGAAGGGACAGGTGCCTCGGCGACGCTCACCTGCCTGCCCGTGGGCGAGGAGACCAGGCTCAAGATCGCCGAGCTTGTGACGGAGAAAGGCGGCAAACCCCATGCCGTCTCCTGCATGGGTATCTACCCACAGGGCTCCGGAGGTATTGCGGTCAACGGAACCGCCTTCAAGATAGGGCCTTTGCCGGTAAAGGTGGACCTGTCCTCCGAAGGGATTGTCGGGCCTTCGGCCGGTTTGGCCTTCACGCTCGGCCTCATCCAGGAGCTCGACCCGGCCAATCTGACCGGTGGAGCGAAGGTGGCCGCGACCGGAACGATTTCGATTGACGGGACCGTCGGGGACGTCGGTGGGGTCGCCCAGAAGACGATCGCGGTTCGCGGCGCGGGAGCGAGCGTGTTCCTTGTGCCCTCGCAGGAGTACGCCGTCGCCAAGGCACACGCCGGTCTGCACCTCAAGGTGTACGCCGTGAGCACGATCGGCGAGGCGGTTCACATTCTGGAGTCGCTCGGGGGCCGTGTCGCACGGGCCACCACTCCGTGAACCAGCGTCGTAGGCTATTGGCAATGTCGCAGGATCCGCATGTCACCTCGATCTCCTCGGCTACGCCGCTGAGCCCCGACGAGATCGCACGCAAGTCCTTTCCCTCCGCGCGCCGGGGTGTTGACGGCGAGACCGTCCGACTGTTCCTCGCCAAGGTGGCGGCCGAGCTCCGCGGCGTGCTCGAGCGCGAGGCAATCCTTCGCGAACGCGTCGCCGAAGCGGAACGCCGAGTAGAGGAGCCCGTCCTGGACGAGGCGACGCTCACGCGGGCAATTGGCATCGAGACGGCCAAGATCCTGTGGACTGCACACGACGCGGCCGGCAAGGTCGTGGCCAAGGCCGAGGAGCGGGCGGCCGAGCTGATCGCCGAAGCCGGGCAGGTCCTCGCCGACAAGCAAGCGGCTGCGGAGGCGGAGGCACAGGAGATCCGCGGCGCGGCACAGCGTGACGCTGGCGAGCACTTGAGCCGCGCCCAGGCCGAGGCCGACTCGATGACAGAGGTGGCGCACGCCGAGGCCGTCGAGCTTTTCGATGCGACAAAGGAAGAGTGCCGGCGCATGGTGGCAGAGGCGCGTGCTCTGCGCAACCGCGCGCTCGCCGATCTCGTGACCCGGCGGCGGGCTCTGCGTGTGCAGCTCGAGGAGCTTCGCACCGGGAAGGACTCGCTGCTCGGCGTCGTGGACACGGTCGCGGCCGCAGCTGTCGCACTGCGCGAGCGCCTGGCTTTCGCCGAGGACGAAGCGCGCGTCGCTGCCGAGCAAGCGGGCGAACGTGTCGAAGCCGAGCTGGGTCACGGTGACCTCGCCGAGCTCGAGGAGGAGCTCGCCGCGGCCACGCGCGGAGGCGGCGCCAACGAGTTCGGCCGGGACGGCGAGGCCCAAGGCGCGGCCGGCGCCGCCTCGGCTGCCGGCCAAGCCGAAGCGGGAGGACCGACTGGTGCAGGGCGGGCCGGGCAAGGTGACGGGTCGGGCGCGAGCCGCCAAAGTGTCGACGAGCTCTTCGCCCGCATCCGCGCCAGCCGGGCCGCGGAGGAGGCGGCTGCCTTTGCGGCCGCTGCCGAGCCTGTCGAGGCCCAGACCGAAGCGGCCGTCGATCCCTCCGAGGTACCGCCCGAGGCTCGTGGAGACGAAGAGCTGGGAGGGGAGAGCTCGCCGCCATCAGGTGAGCTCGCCCCGGTGGCCGAGCCGTCCCCGGCTCCGCCGGAGCAGACCCCCGAGTTTGCCAAGACCCCGGCGGTCGTCGCGGCGCAAGAGGTCACCGACGTGGCCTTGCCGAAACGCGGGGCCGACGCCATCACAGAGCCGGATGTCGAGTCCCTGGCGCGGCGTGACCACCTTCTCGGATCCATCACCGCCAAGCTCGGCCGGTCGCTCAAGCGCGCCCTCCAGGACGACCAGAACGACCTCCTCGATGCCCTGCGCCAAAGCTCGCGCAAGCCCGTGCTCGACGAGCTGATCCCGGCAGCGGTCCAGCGCGAGAGATTCGTCGCCGCGGCCAGTGACCAACTCAGCAAGGCTTACCAGGCGGGCGCCGCCTTCCTCGTGACCGGTGACGCCGTGGCGGGGCCCTGTGTGTCGGCTCCGGCCCCGAGCGCGGCGGTTGCCTTCGAAGCCGGGGCACTTATCGCGGCCGAGCTCGCCGATGACCTCTCCACCCTACTGCGCAAGAGGATCGAGGAGTCGCTGTCCGAGCTAGACGGAAGCCTGGAGGGCTCGGCGGACGCGGCAGGCGTCGGGTACCGGGAATGGAAGGGATCCCGGGTCGAAGGCCTTGCCGGAGACTTCACCACCCGGGCCTTTGCCACAGGCGAGCTTGCGGTGCTGACCTCGCTCGGCATCGGGGATGTGCCGTTGCTTCGTTGGGCGGTCGAGGACGACGACGCCGGCGGTTCGTGCCCCGACTGCGACGACAACTCCCTCGCCCGCCCGCAGCCACCGGGCGCCGCCTTCCCGACCGGGCACGCGCACCCACCGGTGCACCCAGGCTGCCGCTGCCTCCTCGTACCTGTTCGGTCGTAGGCTCCAGCGGATGCGAGTGCCGACGGACTTATCGGCCCGGATGCGCCCGGGCCGGCGGTACCAAGCCTGGGTGGTTGGCGCCGTGGTCTTCGTCATCGTCGCGCTGATCGTCATCCAGGGACTCGCCAACTTCTACACGAACTACCTCTGGTACCGCTCGGTCCGCTTCACGGCGGTCTGGCGCCTCTTGATCGAGACCAAGATCGAGATCGCCGCGGTGTTCATAGGCGCCTTCTTCATCGCTTGTTGGGCGAGCCTCTGGGTGGTCGACCGCATCGCCCCGCGCGCTCTGCTCGTCTCGCCCGAGCTCGAGATCGTCCGCCGCTACCAACAGATCGTCGGCAGGCACACGTTCGCGTTGCGCACGGTCGTCTCGTTGATCTTCGCCCTCATCGTGGGTGCCTCGACGAGCGACCAGTGGCAGCACTGGCTGCTTTTCCGCAGCGGCAAGGCCTTCGGTGTGACGGACCCGCAGTTCCACAAGTCCGTCAGTTTCTACGTGTTCAAGCTGCCCTTCCTGTCGTTTCTTGTCGACTGGACGCTCGTGGCTCTGCTCGTGATCCTGATCCTCACCGGTGTCGCCCACTACCTCAACGGTGGCCTGCGGTTCCAGGGCCCCTCCCCGCGGGTGGACCCGCGCGTCACCGCTCACATGTCGGTGATCCTCGGGGTGATGGCACTGGTACGGGCCGCGGGCTACTTCTACGTCGACCGCTTCAACCTCGTCCTGGCGAAGGACGCCTACGTGAACGGGGCCGGCTACACCGATGTGCACGTGCGCCTGCCGGCGATCGAGCTGCTCGCTGTGGTGGCTCTCGCGGTCTTCGTGCTGATGGTGTTCAACGTCTACCAACGCAGCCTGGCGCTTCCCGCCATCGGGGCCGGACTGTGGATACTCGTCGCCCTTGCAGCCGGCCTGATCGTGCCGGCGGCTGTGCAGGCCCTCAAGGTCACCCCTGCGCAGAGCAAGCTCGAAATCCCCTACATCAGCCGCAACATACAGGCGACGCGGGAGGCACTCGGGCTCTCAGCCATCCGCGAACGCGCCTTCGCGGGCGTCTCGAACCTGACGGGCGGCGTCGTCGCGGGCGCGGCGGCGACGTTGGACAATCTTCCCCTGTGGGAGCCGTCGATCACGTCTCAGACCTACCAGAAGCTCCAGCAGAACGGGACCGGTTTCACCATCGCCGGGCTTTCCTTGGACCGTTACCGGACCAACGGGACGCTTACCCCCTTCGTGATCGGCGTGCGCCAGGTCAATGCGGCAGACCTGCCAACGCCGTCCTGGGTCAACATCCACCTGCAGTACACCCACGGCTACGGCGCCGTGCTCTCGCCGGCCAACCAGCAAAGCGGTGGGAACCCTGTGTTCGACATCGCGGGCGTGCCGCCCGTCTCAAACCATGGCGCGCCGAAGATCAGCCGGCCGGCGGTCTACTTCGGCCTGGGCGAATCCGGCTACGTCGTTGCCGAGACCGCCCAGAGCGAGGTCGACTACTCGGACACCAACGGCAACACGGTCTCCAGCCACTACTCGGGCAAGGGCGGCGTGCCCATCGGCTCGTTCTGGACGAAAGCGGCCTTCGCCCTGAGGTTCCACGACCTCAACCTGCTCATCTCGAACCTGGTCACGCAGCATTCCCGGCTGATGTTCCTCCAGGACGTGCGTGTCCGCGTCGCCAAGGTGGCTCCTTTCCTGGTTGTCGACGACAACCCGTATCCGGTGATCGACAACGGCCAGCTCGTCTGGATCGTCGACGCCTACACAACGAGCAGCTACTACCCGTATGCGCAGCGGGCCGCCACCTCCGAGCTCCCAAGCGGGACCGGCCTCGCGGGCAGTTTCAACTACGTCCGCAACTCGGTGAAGGTCGTCGTCAACGCCTACACGGGTGACATGACCTTCTACGCCGTGACCAACACCGACCCGATCCTCAACACCTGGGAGTCCATCTTCCCGAGGATGTTCAAGCCGTTGAGCGACATGAACGCAACGCTTCAGTCTCACCTGCGCTACCCCCAGGCACTGTTGATGGTGCAGGCGACCATGTACAGCCGCTACCACCTGACCAACCCCTCGTCCTTCTACATCGCGAACAACGCCTGGGAGCTGGCCCCGACCTCGGGCACCGGCTCGCCCGAGCAGGCCTTGCCCGTCGACACGCTGGGAAACACGCTGCGTTTCGTGCCCGAGTACGAGCTCCTGCAGCTCCCCGGTGTCAGCGCTCCGGGCTTCACCGTCATCGAGCCGCTCGACCCCCTGTCACAGGGCGACCGGATCCAGACGCTGGCGGCGCTCATGACGGCCTCCTGTGACTACCAGGACTACGGGCAGCTCACCGCATACGTGACGCCGACCAGGAACGCGACGGCCGGCCCGGCCGTCGTCAACTCGAAGATCCAGTCGAACACGAAGGTTTCCCAGTACGTGACCCTCGTTGGCCGGGCCGGCTCGACCGTCTCGCTCGGTACCACGCTCATCATCCCGATCGACGATTCGGTCGTGTACGTGCGGCCCTTGTACGTGAGCTCGTCGCAGAACCCGTACCCGCAGCTGACCCGCTACATCGTCGTCTACGGCAACGACGTAGCCATGGAGAGCACCCTGGGAGCCGCCCTGTCCGACGTCTTCGGCGCGGCGACGAGCAACATCGGAGCTGGCACCGCCAACATCCCAGCCCAGGTCCGGGCCCTCATCGCGAGCGCGCAGAGCTACTACCTGCAGGGGATCGCGGCACTGAGAAACGAGGACCTGACCACGTATTCGGCGGACATGAAGGAGGTCGGCTCTCTTGTTACCGAGGCGGACACCGATCTGGCGAAGGACCAGAAGCCCGCTGCCGTCAACGCCATCAAGGCGACGCGCTCGCCCGCCTAGCTCTCAGAAGACGAGCCTTCTCAAGGGTTTCTCGGCCCCGGCCTGAAGCCGAGCGGTTCGGTGCTCTCGGACCTCTTGGGGTGGGCCGAGTGGCGGTGTGCGCTCTTGATGGAGCGGACGGCAGGCTCGTCGCCGGCGATCTCGTCGACGAGACGGTAGCGGAGCGCCTCTGCGGCGTCGAGCACACGGCCCGCGCGGAAATCGGCCGCAACGTCGCCGGCGGGCCGGCCGCTGCACAAGGCGACGCGCTCGTGCAGCCGGTCGAGACGGGCGGTGTGGTGGTCGAGGAGAGCGGCGAGCTCGCTCGTCCGTCCGGAAATATCGAGTTCGGGATCGGTCAGGCGGAACCGGGTGTGCGGTAGGGTCGTCCGTCTCGTGGCCGCCGTCAACACGGCGATCGCCGCGCCCTCGACCCGGCCGACGCAAACGATGTTGACCGGCACACCGAGGAGGTCGATCACGTCGAGGACGGTCCAGGCAGCTTCGAGGGAAGCGCGTTCGCTGTCCAGCTGGAGCTCGACGGCACCGTCACCGAGGGCGTCGAGCGTCATCAGCTGTGCCGCGACCCGTCCGGCGAGAGCGTCGTCGAGAACCCCGCGACACAGCACCATCCGGCGTTCGAACAAGCGCTCCTCCAGCCAGGAGTCGCTTGGGCCTATGGTCATTGGCTTTCCTGCTCAGGCTCGAGAGCCAGGTGCCAGTCGAGTCGCTGCTCGAGAGCGGCCGCGTAGCGTTCGAGCGTCGAGATCCTGACGTCGGTGTGCCCTGCTTCGAGGCGGGCCACGGCGGACTGGGACGTGTGCATGAGCGCGGCGACCTCGGTCTGGCTCAGGCCGATGGCGCGGCGCCGTACCGTCAAGGCTTCGACGAGCTCGCGCCTGCGTCGCGCCATGTCGCCAAAACCGGGGAATACGGGATCATGTCGCCGCTCGGTCACGTTTGGTGCCGACTCCTTATAGCGTAGGTGATATCTTGCAAATGATATAGCAACGCAGAGCCAGGGGGTGTGAGGTGTTGGGAGAAGAGTCCTTGAGGCAGTCGATGATCCCGACCGTGCTCGACCAGACGAGCCGCGGCGACCGCGCCTACGACCTGTACTCGCTGCTGTTGAGGGAGAGGATCGTGTTCTTGGGCCAAGAGGTCGACGACCAGATCGCGAACCTGATCGTTGCCCAGATCCTCTACCTCGAAGCCGACGATCCTGAGAAGGACATCTCCCTCTATATCAACTCCCCTGGGGGCCTTGGCTACGCCGGTATGGCGATCTACGACGTCATGCAACATGTCCGTCCCGAGGTGTCCACGATCTGCGTGGGGATGGGCATGTCCGCCGCGGCGATGATCCTCGCGGGCGGCGCCGCCGGCAAGCGCCTGGCGCTCCCGAACGCCAAGATCATGATCCATCAGGGAACTGCGGGTGCGCGGGGAGCACCTCGGGACATGGAGATACAGCTGCGTGAGGTTATGGCGACGACGCGGCGGATGGCGGAGATCATTGCCTTCCATAGTCGTCGCAGCGTCGAGGAGGTCGAGCACGACATCGACCGGGACTACTTCATGACTGCGAGAGAAGCGCTCGACTACGGTTTGATCGACGACATCATCACGCCGCGGCGTGGCGTCGCGGTGGGGGACTTGGTGTTGGCGGGCGCGGACGCAGCTGGAGCTTGACGTGCAGTGGAACTGCCAGGGCGGGAGGACTAGCGCGACTGATAATGTCTCGTGTTACCGCCGCGGGGTGGAGCAGTCAGGTAGCTCGTCGGGCTCATAACCCGAAGGTCGAAGGTTCAAATCCTTCCCCCGCCACCAAAGAAATTGCAGGTCAGAGCCGGTGCGAGAGCACCGGCTCTTCTCGTTTTTCCGGTGTCATCCCTAGTTCCATCCCTAGCTCTCGAATGGCGGGCTAGGGTGGGCCACCATGCGTGGAACCAAGAGGAAGCGGCGCGAGGGAGTCTGGGAGCTGCGGGTCTACGTCGGGCGCGATCCCGGCACCGGCAATCCCAAACAGGTGTCGAAGACCTTTTACGGGAACGTCCGTGAGGCGGACGAGGCTCTGCGCGACCTGATCGAGGAGCAGGTTCCCGGGGGCTCGGACGGCGCCGGGGTCACGGTCAGCCAGCTCCTAGACGCCTGGTTGTCGGAGTGCGAGCGCATGGACTTGTCACCCACGACCCTGCGCGTCTACAGGGCACAGATAGAGCACACGATCCGACCAGCCCTTGGCTCGATCAAAGTCGCACGCTTAGGCGCGAAGGACCTCGACGACCTGTACCGAGCGATGAAGGAAAAGGGCTTGTCGCCGAAGACCGTCCGCAATCACCACGCGATCCTCGCGGCTGCGCTCCACCAGGCCGTTCGGTGGGGCTGGGTTCGGAGAAACGTCGCCGAGATGGCCAAACCTCCACGTGTCTCGCAGCGTGTCGTCCAGCCACCTTCGGTTGACGCCGTGCGACAGATCGTGGTTGCCGCCGAAGAGCGCGATCCGCGCCTGGCTCCGCTGTTGATGCTGGCGGCGCTAACGGGGATGCGCCGAGGTGAGGTCTGCGCGCTCCGCTGGTCCGACCTCGATCTTGACAAGGGCCAGATCGAGGTAGCGCGATCGGTCGTGCTCGTCCCGGGCGGACTCGGGGAGAAGACGACGAAGACGAACCGGACGAGGCGTGTGGCGCTCGACGAGGTAGGACTCACCGTGCTCAGGACGCATCGGGCACGAGTCGAGGAGTGGGCACGTCTGGCCGACGAGGAACTGATCCCCGATGCTTTCATCTTCTCCCCTTACGCCGACGGCTCACTGCCGTTCCGGCCAGACAACGTGACTAACTTCTTCATCCGAATCAGAGACGAGCTCAAGCTCCCGGACGTGCGGCTACATGATCTGAGGCACTTCACAGCCACGCAGCTGATCGGCGCCGGCGTCGATGTCCGAACGGTCGCCGGACGTCTCGGACACACGGATCCCTCGATGACTTTGCGCGTCTACAGCCATGCGCTGGAGGAAAGGGACCGGGCGGCCGCCGCCGTGATGGGATCGCTCCTCGCCGGACCGGAGTCCTGAGGGCGAGATACTCGTCGGGCCCTAGGGGATCAGGGATTTGACGCGTGGCCAGACGATTGACCGATCTTCGACTAGGGGCACGCACGGAGAGTAGCAAGATAGTTGTCGATTCACCGACTATCTTGTTGACTTCCGTACGACCGGAGAACGTCGGGAATCTCTTGGACGATCAGGATCGTCGGGGAACGTTGACGAGGCTTTCGGCTGAGCAGGGCGTCCGGGCGCGATATGGTCGCGGCGTTATGCCCGCGACCCATGCAGAAGGTGCTCTGGACGCCGGGATCAGGCTGACCTTTGAGGGAAGAGCGGACCGCCCTCGCCGTTCAGGAGCGTGAGCAAGGGCTTTGTTGGCACGACAACGCGTCGCCCGAAGCGCAGGGATGGCAGTTCACCCCGGGCTGTGAGGTCGTACGCGAGGTCCTTCGAAATGCCGAGGATGGCAGCAGCTTGTGGGACGCTCAGAACCAGCGGCAATGGCGAAGTGCGGTTTTCGAGGAGTCTGATCCGACCTCGTTCGGACTGGTCCGAGTCGTCCGCAGGGTGCGGCTGCGCCTCGTTGTGTTCGTTCGTCTCCCCAGGTCTGTCCGCGCTCATATCGCTGGTATCAATCCTTCTGGGTCGACACCGCTGGTCTCGAGCCGCTGGGGGGCGGCAGGCCAGCACGTGGTGTTGAACCGCGAGAGGGTCATGTCAGCCTTCACCCTGGTGAAAGCAAGCAGCCCGGTATCCCCGTGCTCGGTAAGCCAGGACGCGGGATCCTGCCCTTCCGGAAGAGAGGCCACAGACACCTTTCGGCCTTTGCGCGCCGCGGCGAGCGCGACGCGAGTGGTCGAGTCACGACCCGCCGTGTCACCATCGAATCCGAGCACAAGGGCGCTGGAATGAAGTTTCAGAACGTACTCGAGCTGCAGCGGCGACAGCTCACGACCCGACTGCGTCACCGGGCAGAACTGCCCGGGTCGGCCGCATCGGATCGCAGCCACTGCGATCGCCATCGCGTCGAGGGTCCCCTCGACGACGACCACCTGACCCCACCTTCCGGCAGGCGGGGCCGGGAGCGGCTGATAGAGGTTGACGGACTTGTCGTACGTGTTGGTACGGGGCGGGTTCTTGTACTTCGGCCAGCGCTCGTCGCCGACATTGCGTCCAACCAAGCCGCAGACGCGGCTGTGCTCATCCCGGATCGGGATCAATACGCGCTGGCGGTAGAAGTCGGTGATGTGCCCATCCGCGCCGCGGTGGGCAAGCCCGGCATCCAACAGCTCGTTGTCGGCGAAGCCCTTGGCTCGCATCGCGGTCACAAGCCCGTGAGGGCTTGCCGGGGTGTGGCCCACTTCCTCCCGGCCGGTGTGAGCCTCGAGCACGGCCACGTCGATCCCCCGTCGTGCCAGGTAGGCCGCGCCGCGCTCATGGAGCGACCCGGAGCTGTAGTGCGTCCAGGCGACAGCCAGAGCATCGAAGACGCGAGTCGCCGGCGTTCTGGACAGGTCCGGGTAATCGGCCCGGCCCGGTGTCTCGACAGGACGCGCCGAAGTTGTAGGGGTCCGCCGGCCGGAGGAAGGACCCTGGCGGGACGTCGGCGATTCGGATCCGGTCCAGGCGCGGGTGAGCGCGCGGCCCGAGTCGAGGATGCGGATCGCTTGGTTCCATCCCACACCTTCGCTCTGGCACACCCATTCGACGACATCGCCAGTATGGCTGCAGCCGAAGCAGTGCCAGATGCCGTCGTCGAGATGCAGCTGCAGAGAGGGGGAGCGATCGAAGTGGCCGTGGGAGGGCAGCGGACAACGCACCATGACCGATCCGGAGGTGCGATAGAGGTTGATGCCGGCTCGCCGAGCCACGTCGGCGAGACTGTGGCGGGAGCGAGCGGCCTCGATGAGAGACGGCCTCACAGCGCTATCTCCATGGCTTCGACTGGCTCCTCCGCGGCGGGGGTCTCGACGTGCCTGCTGCCGTCCCCGTACCACTGGCCCCGGCTATCTGCGTAGCCAACGACGATGGGAAGGCGGTTCTTGGTTGGTGGGACCGTGTGGATCACGACGCCGCTGCCGAGCCGCGACACGCCGAGCTCTCCGCGGTTCTCCGCCAACATCGTGGCGACACGTCGCGCGTAGGGCAGTGGCAGCTCCACCGCAGCGTCGTGAGCAGCTCGGTGCAGGGCGATGGCGATCTCGTCGATCCGATGCCGGTCCATCGACGTGGTCTTGGTGGACATCTGGGCTCCTCTCACTGGAGGCGGCCCATGCAGCGCGCCTCTATATAAGAGGCACTGGCGCCTCCAGGCTATTGAGAGGTTGAGACGATGACGGACGCGACCTACGTCTTAGACATCAACAAATCCCTTCCGGCTCGCCGCAACTTGGGCTGCGGCTTACGGATCAGGTGACTGAAAGGCCTGATTGACTACGTCGCAGGGCCAAGACCGGCATCGGAATGCTGACTGCGATCCGCGACAACAGACTTCAAGGTCCGGCGCGCACCGGCCGCCTATCCTGTTGCTCATGTTGCTGGTGAGGCTGTCTGATCATGGCTGACCACTCCGGCATCGAGTGGACCCAAGCGACCTGGAACCCAACGACTGGCTGTGACCGGACGTCACCAGGTTGTGACCGCTGCTATGCGCTGACCCTGTCCAAGCGCCTCAAGGCAATGGGCAACCCGAAGTACCAGAACGACGGCGACCCACGAACATCAGGCCCCGGCTTTGGCGTAACACTTCATGAGGACGCTCTTCAACTTCCGAAGAGGTGGGCGGCGCCCCGACTGATCTTCGTGAACTCGATGAGTGACCTCTTTCATCCTGCGGTCCCAGAGGAGTACATCTCGCGAGTCTTCGCCGTGATGAGCGAGACGCCTAGTCACACCTACCAGGTGCTCACAAAACGCTCGAAGCGATTGACCGAAATGTCCGGGAAGCTGCGCTGGCCGTCGAATGTCTGGATGGGAGTCAGCGTCGAGAACGCAACGTACAAGTTCCGCATCGACCACCTACGAAAGGTCCCCGCCGCCACAAGGTTCCTCTCGATCGAGCCTCTGATCGGACCTGTAGGCGAGTTGGATCTCGCCGGAATCCATTGGGTGATTGTCGGCGGCGAATCTGGCGTAGGGGCGAGACAGGTCCAGTACGAGTGGATTGTGGAAATCCGCGATCAGTGCCTCGCTGCCGGTGTTCCGTTCTTCTTCAAGCAGTGGGGCGGCCGAACACCAAAAGCCGGCGGGCGACAGCTCGACGGCGAGCGCTGGGACGAAATGCCCAACCTCATGGTTGGTTAAGTTGCCGACTCCGTCCGACGTCATCTGGAACCGGGACCCTCACACCGCCGCCAAGCACCAGATCCTGAAGGGCTATCTCGACGCGAGGTTCCCCATCATCGCGTCCAGCTGGAAATCGACCGGGCTCACCTATGTCGATGCCTTCGCCGGACCAGGCGAGTACACCGATGGGAGCCTCGGGTCACCGATCATTGCCGCCCAAGCAGCGTTCGTGTCCCAGGTCACGAAGCACGGAGCCAAGATCAACATGATCTTCATCGAGAAGAATCGGGAGCGCTTCGATCACCTGGGGAATCTCCTCGATGAGTTGAAGCTAACGCAGCGCTCCATCGTTCGTATCCACGGGGACTGCGAAATCGCTCTCGTACCGGTTCTCGATGAGCTGAAGGCATGGTCCGGGCCGATGTTCGTGAACTTCGACGGCTGGGGCGTCGACACCCCTTACGCGCTCGTTCAAAAAGTGGGAGAGGGCACCAGTCCGGAGGTCCTGGTCACTTTCCAGTCGCAGTGGTTCACGCGTTTCGCCGGGCAGGAGGACGTCGAAGCTGGCGACCGCGTTTACGGGGACCGCAGTTGGCGTGTAGTGGGGGAGCAACCGGACTCCCAGGCAAAGAAGTCTTTCCTGGTGAGCGAGTACCGGCGGCGCCTCAATGCAGGGGGCTTCTGCTACTGCCTCAGCTTCGAGCTGGTTGACGAGGGTGGCCATCCGCTGTTCCTGGTCTTCGGGACGTCCTCGCTTCTGGGGTTCAGGAAGATGAAGGATGCGATGTGGCAGGTCGACCGCCTCAGCGGTTCCCGGTTCCGAGACCCTCGGGACCCGAACCAGCTGCAGTTCGACGTCGATCCGAAGAACCCGGACCTCACCGTCCTTCGGCACCAGATCTTGGCGCGGTTGGAACAGGGTCCGACCACCCTGGCCGACCTCAAGGACTTCGCGCTCAGAGAAACGGTCTTCAAGGAGTCGCACGCCACCATCGCAGTCGAGGAGCTTGTTCGAGAGCGGAAGGTGAGCCGATCTCCGGGGCGTGGCCATGCGCAGGTCACTGTTCGACTCGCCCCTCCGTCCCTCTTCTGAACATCACGGTTACGTCCCGACCACCAGACTCGAGTGATCGCTCTCCCGCTCCAGTCGACGCTCGACGTCGGCCTGCACGAAGCGCTCCCATTCGGTCTCGACAGGCAGGCTGGAACGGGTCGGCGGGTCTTGGTGGGCGGCTCCGCAGCAGAGATCCGCGGTCCAGGACCGAAGTAGCGCGGTGACGTCGCGGAGGGCACGGAACCAGTCGACGAGAGCTGTCGCCGGTGCAGTCGCGGCAAAGCTGGAGCGCTCGTGATCGCGCAATGCAGACAGGGCTTCGACATGCTCGTTGTGCCGCCACCAGCAGCGCGGAACGACGTGATTATCGAGGTGCGAGAACCGCTCCTGTAGCTGCTCGACCCACTCTCGAAGGTCCTCCCATTGCGCGGCGACGGCTACAACAGGCATCTCAGGCCAGTGTGTCGCGCCGGGTATTTCGTCGAGATCATCGTCGTCGTAGGCGCCGAACATGAGCTCTTCGAGCGGGTTGTTGGGTCTTGGGTCGCCGTGGTTGTTCCCGAGCACGCTTATTTATCCCCCTCTTTGCTTGCCGTCGCGTGGAAACGGGCGATGATCACATCGCTCGCCTGGGCGCGGCCCATGCGTCGCCAGGCCGGAGTGGACTCCAAGATGCGGTGCAGATGTTCGTGGCAGGCACGACACAGCGGCATCAGGTCGTCGAAGCGCTCACGGCCGAGCCGCTCGTAGTTGCGATGGTGGAGGTCGCCGTTCCGAAGCGTCCAGCATCCTCCGCAGACGGCACAGGTCGGTTCGACCCCGAAGACGGCCATGAAGGTGTCACGCCAGTGTGCTCTCCGGTCCAACCATGCCCGACTTGTCATCCAGGTCCCGTACCGGTGCCGGCGAAGCACACGGGCGCGGGACCACGAAAGGCCCGGGCGAGGCTCACGCATCTCTCACGGCCAGGTCCTCGAAAAGCCGTCTCGCCGTCACTAGATCGCCGGCGTCGCGCCGGGCGGTCCAGGGTTGAAGCTTCATCATGATCGGCCTTGCCGAACGCAGGAGCAGCAGCCCGTGACCGATCGGTAACCGGCGGATCTCCGACGGTTCCAGGATCGGCCGCCGGCGTGTCGAGGACGACACCGACCGCCCGCTTGCACCGGCGAGCATGGTCTCCGACCACTCTTTGACCTCTTTCTCCCCAATCAGGCGGGAGAGGTCGCCCAGGTCATCTGCGTTGGCTGAGCCGCCAAGAACGATCTTTACGATCGCCGAGTCCCAGATTGCTCCGGCAGCCTCGCGTCCCCAGCGGTCGCGCGCCTGGGACAGCGACTGGAGGACGGCGAGGGTCGTAATACCCGACCCACCGCCTTCGCTCACGAGCGACGGCAGAGACGGGAGCGGGTAGTTGGCTGCCTCGTCGAGTACGAGCGCGACCGGGGGATCGAGTCGTTGGCCGGGAGAGCCTGCTGCGAGTCGCCGGGCGGCGTCGATCACGTCTTCGATCAGCGCGGCGACCAAGGTTGCTGTGGCCGAAGCTCCACTCGCGGTACCGAGCAGGAACAGGGTTCCTCGCATCGCCAAGAACGCGAGCGGGTCGAACTCCTTGCCGGGTTCCGGGCTCACCGCAGCGAGCACGGTGGGATCGGCGAGCGGAGCGAAGGTGTTCGCGACCATCGCCCAGGTCGAGTCCCGCGTGCGCTGGTCCGAGGCGATGATCGCATCGAGTGCCCGTTCCCAGCCCGGTGTTGCTTCAGGGTGCGAGGTGAGGATCGACACGGCCTCTTTGGCTCCGGGGGCTGAGTGCGACCAGCGGTAGAGGTCGGAAGGTGAGCGGCCATCGAGTGCCGCGGCGTGCAGCATGCAACGGGTCGCCGTGAGGGCCTGTTGGCGCCAGAATGTACCGCTCTCGACACCGCTTCGGCTGGTCTCGCTCACGAGCGCCTCGGCCCGGATGATCGCCGTCTGCGGGCTCTCGCAGCCCCGCACGAGCGACCACCGCAGAGCCGGGAGCGACGTTGTGCGCTGGGCAAGACGTTGCGGATCGAACACTGCGACCGGGCCGCGCGCCGCCCGGGCCGCAAGGGTGATCGCCAGGTTGTCCAGGCGGGTCGACGTCGTCACGACGGCTCCTGGCGCGTCGAGGATCATCGGGATCACGACGCTCTGGCCCTTGCCGGACCGTGGCGGCCCCAACAACAGCATCGAGTCCTCCACCGATGCCCAGCACCCGACACCGCGGCTCGTCCCGAGGCGGTACCCGACGTCGGTAGGACGCGGGCGTTGCAGGGACGGTCGGAGCGTCTTGGACCGGGCGACCAGGGCGCGAGCCCCCGCAGCGCGCCGCACCTCACTGCGCGGCGCGAGCCCTTCTGCTCGCACCGGAGAAGTCGTCTTGCTGGCACCGACGTCAAAGCGCCAGAGCCGCCATCCTGCAAAGGCGACGAAACCCGCGACGGCGAGCGCCGCTGCCGTACACGTCCAGTAGATCTCCGGCGGACCGACAGGCGAGTGCCACGCTGCAGACGGGTCGCTCAAATGCGCCAGTGCGGCGAGCCCTGCAAGCGGCTCTCCGTGCGGTGGCCGGTGGCCGGATGTCCACGCCGAGGCTTGTCCTCCGGCCCAGAGTACGCCGGCGACAGCGGCGATTCCGGCCAACAGGCCGAAGGCGACGTCCTCGTAACCGCGCGGCTGGTGATCCATCACGTTATCTCCGGCGAAGGACCCGGCGTCATCGGACCGAGCGCTCAGCGGGGACGGGCCAACCCATCACGATGCCCGGCAGGATCGCAACCGCATTCCTGCCCCCCTCTGCAGAGTCCCGCGGCCGCATCCGCAGAACTCGCCGCTCAGCGGGCCGCCTTCCGTAGGTCACAGTCCGACCGTCATCGCCGGCTCGAGCGGAGCACCGGCCAGCGTGACGCTGCGCGTGCCGTGGGCGAAGCGTTCGTGAGCCAAGCGCGCCGAATAGGACAAACGAGTCAGGCGGCGCTCCGGTAAGTCGGGCAACGCGAGGCGAACCGCCAGGGTGTCACCTTGTCGGCGCGCGGCATCGAATGCGACGAACCGGGCAAGCGTGCGCGACACCACGGCGTTCCGGGCGAGGCTCTCCCCCAGGCCGAGACTCACCGACAGGTCGGTTATGTCGATCTTGGTGGAAGGCAGCGCGGCTGCCTGGCGGGCGAGACGCTGCCAGGCGAACGTGGTTGAGGGCCCGAGGATGCCGAGCCAGACGAATTCGACGTACGGGCTCCCCGGACGGTGCCCGAAGCGCTCCACGACCGGGTCGGGGAACGCGACGAGGGTGAGGGTTGGCGGGGTGTCTGTCGGAGCCTGCGGGTAGCCGGGCATCACGCCACCACGGCGGCCGGTTCGGCTTCGGGCGTGGCGACCAACCGGGCTTCGAGCTCGGCCCGCCTCGCCTGGGCGGCTGTGATCGCCGCCTCCACTCCCGGTACCCTGCCGCCGCCAGTGTGCGGAGCTGCAGCTCGACTCGATGATCTGGCGGGAGGCCTTCGCGACGCGGAGCTGGGTGGCCTGTACGGCCTTGGCGCCTGCCTCGCCGGCCCAGGAAGCGACGTAGGGGAAGCTGTAATCGCCGGTCGGCATCCCGTGCGCCGACGCGACGACGTATGCGACGGACTCGGCCTCCACTTCCTTCAAAGGCCGGGGGAGGTACATGCCAGGAGGGTCCGTGTGCAAAAGGACGTGAGCTGTCTCGTGGATCAGCGTCTTTACCATCGCGGCCTCGTCCATGTCGGAGCGGACGAGCACGATCTTCTGCCCCCAGTCCGTCTGGCCGTTCGCCCCTCCGATCGCCGCGGCACTCGCCACGGTGTCGACCCGGTAGCCGGCATCCTCGATCATCGCCAGGACTGAGGACCCGAGGCCTTGAGGAGCCTCACCTTCGAGGAGCTTCGGGCGCACCGGCTCGGGGACCTCGGCGCCGGAGGTCTGCGACACGTCGAAGACGTGCTCGATGCGAAAGCCGCCGAGCACGTTGCGGCGCTCGATCGTCTCGCCCTCTGCAAGGGCTTCACCGACAGAGACCCGACGTGCATTGCCGTCAGGGTCAACGGCGATCTGGCGTTCGTACCTGCAAGGAGCGAGCACCGCGTATCCGTGCTGGCCCTTGTCGACGGACCGGCCGAGCGCCCGCCAGGTGTTGAACCCGGCGACGTAGGTCGGTTCGGGAGCACCGACTCGTCCCTCGCCGTACGCAAAGGCGTGCTGGGCGGCGATCAACATGACGTTGTTCGGGCTGTAAGTGTGCAGCCGGGCCTGGAAGGCCAGGTAGCGCTGCCAGTCCTCTCCGGACTGAAGAGCTGTTACCTCAGCTGCCAAGGTCTCTTGGGCCAGAGCCACCTTCGCAGCGGTCCGTTCGGTCCACTCCTGTTTGGACAACCGTTCCCGGGATTCCATAGCGCCTCCTTTCGGAAGCGGTCCGAATGACCGCTCCTACTAAGGACGCACTGGGGCCTCCAGGCTATTGGCCTGTCCCCGAAGCGCCGATGGGTACCAGGCCAGTCCGGCGCTCCCCGGCGGCCGGCTGCACCCAGCAGAGGCGAGCGATCCGTGGCCCTCTGACCCGACTTACCTGTGGGACTCGTGATAGTCAACACTCCGATCCGGTTTGGCTGCCAAGACGCGACGACTGGACGTCGGGGTCCAGGTGGAGCGCCCGCAGCGTGGGGAGGACGAACGACCTGGAGGCCGACGTGGGTCGGCGCGACGATGAGACGGTTGCCGGAACGGTGGAGGTCTTCAGCGTTTCATTCGGTCTCCTCGGTTTCCATGCTCGTACCCGTGTGCGAACGCCCAGACTTACCTCGGTGCACGGAGCGCTCTCCGGCGACATGATGGTGGATGGGGTGATCCCCACACGGAGAAGTTGCGGTCGCTCATTCTTTGGCGGCTGTC
>CAWILM010000032.1:0-87298 GCA_963836935.1 uncultured Acidimicrobiaceae bacterium | reverse complement strand
GAACTTACCCCCGCATCCCGGGGTGATTTGACCCGTTGAGCTGCAAGGGAAGGCTCGGGGCGAGGAGGTAATGTAGCCAAGATAATACTTGACTCTGAATGACAGAAGTGTTATTATCACCATGTGACACGTAGCTATGGTTCCATGCATGTCGCAGAGGTGGTGCGCAAGTACGAGACGAAGTCCGGTCCGTCGGAGTCGAGGAGCTACCTTTTGCGGCGCTCGTTTCGCGAGAACGGCAAGGTGCGCCACGAGACGCTCGCGAACCTCTCCGCCCTCCCACCCCAGGCGGTCGCGGCGCTGCGCGAGGTGCTTTCGGGAAAGACGCTCGTGGTCGCGGACGAGGGGCTCGAGCTCTTGCGTGCTCGTCCTCACGGCCACCTTGCGGTTGTTGCCGCCCAGGCCAAGGTGCTCGGCTTCCCAGAGCTGTTGGGCCCTTCGTGCAAAGAGCGCGACATCGCCTACGCGCTCGTGCTCTCGCGCGTGGTGAGGCCAAAGCCCAAGTTGGCCACGGTCTCGTGGTGGAAAGACACGACCCTTTACGAGGACCTTCACCTCGAAGCTGTCTCGACAGACGAGGCCTATGGGGCGATGGACTGGCTCTATGAGCGCCAGGACGTGATCGAGCGGGCGCTCGCACGCCGGCATCTCTCGGTCTCACACAACCCGTCCGGGCGAGCGTATTTCGACCTGTCCTCGTCGTGGATGGAGGGGCGGGCCTGTCCCCTCGCGTCTTTCGGCTACTCACGCGACGCGAAGAGGGGAAAGCCCCAGATCGAGTACGGGCTTTTGACTGACCCAAAGGGCTGTCCGGTCGCGATCAGGGTCTTCCCCGGCAACACAGCCGACCCCGTCGCCTTCAGCGAGATCGTGGACGTCGTGCGGGAGGACTTCGGCCTCACCCATCTCGTCATGGTCGGAGACCGGGGGATGATCACCTCGGCCCGCATCGAGGCGCTCAGAGACCTCGGCGGGCTGGGCTGGTTGACCGCCCTCCGGGCCCCGCAGATCAAAGCTCTCGCCGAGGACCAAGGCCCGCTCCAGATGTCACTTTTCGACGAGGTGAACTTCTGCGAGCTCACCGACCCCGATTATCCAAATGAGCGTCTTGTCGCCTGCCGCAACCCGCTCCTCGCGATCGAGCGCACTCGAAAGCGCGAGGCGCTTTTGTCCTCGACCGAAGCGGCGGTCGCGCCGATCGTCGCCCGGGTCAAAGCGGGCCGGCTCAAGGGCAAAGAGGAGATCGCTTTCCGCCTCGCAAAGGTGCTGAACAAGCTCAAGATGGAAAAGCACTTCATCTCAGAGATCGCAGACGACCGCCTCGTTGTCGTCCGCAACGAGGACTCGATCAAGGCCGAGGCCGCACTCGACGGGATCTACGTCTTGCGCACGACGATCGGACGAGACGAGCTCGATGCCGCCGGGGTGATCTCGGCCTACAAGGACCTCGCCGGAGTCGAGCGGGACTTCCGCTCGATGAAGGTGATCGACGTCGAGCTGCGCCCGGTGCACCACCGCCTCGAGGACCGCGTGCGCTCCCACGCCTTCATCTGCATGCTCTCCACCTATCTCGCCTTCCACCTACGGCGCAGCCTCGCGCCTTTGACCTTCACCGACACCGAGCCGCCGGCACGAGACGACCCGGTCGCGCCCGCTTCGGTCTCCAAGCAGGCAGGCAAGAAGGCCTCAGCGAAGAAGAACGCTGAGGGCGAGGAGGTGCGCGGCTTTCGTGAACTGCTCGAGCACCTCGGGACTCTTACCCGCAACCGCATGCGCGTCGTCTCGCGACCGGGGATCGAGTTCGATCTCGTCGCGACGCCGACGCCAACTCAGCGACGGGTCTTCGAGCTCCTCGGCGTGCCCGTCCCAAAGCACCTGGTGTAGCCAGGACTATCCGGTCCGAAGACATGAACTCCCTGGTAGGTGGGCGGGAGCATGTTCTCCCAAAAGTAAGTTCGGTCTAGGAGCCAGGTTCCCGGCCGCCTCACGGCTCGCGCTCCGCTCACCCAGCTACAACAGGCGCGACGAACGCGACGGGGCCTCGCGGCAACAGCACGCCGCGAGGCCCCGTCGATAACTGCCTTGGCTTAGTGCCTTCTAGCTACCTACCGCGCAGCCTTCTTGGCCGGGGCCTTCTTGGCCGGGGCCTTGGCTGGTGCTTTCTTCGCAGGTGCCTTGGCTGGTGCTTTCTTCGCAGGTGCCTTGACAACAGGCGCCTTCTTCACCGGCACAGCCTTCTTTGCCGGTGCAGCTTTCTTTGCCGGTGCAGCTAGCGGGGCTGCGGCTTTACGGGCCGCAGCGGCCACCGGGGCCGCGGGCAGTACGGGCTTCTTCAACGCGGCGCGCGAGTTCAGGTCAGTCTTCAACCCCGCCCCGGCTGCGAAACCAATTCCCTTGGATGCCTTGATTTTCACGGGTGCTCCAGTCTGCGGATTGCGGCCACGTCGCGCCGCCCGGTCACGTACCTTGAAGGTTCCGAAGCCCGTGATCCGAACAGTCTCGTTGCGACGCAACGCCGACTTGATCACGTACTCGAACGCTTCCAAACCCTTTTCCGCCTGATTCTTCGTCAGCCCTGCGAGTTCGCTAACCTCGCCGACGAGTTCTGTCCTGTTCAATTTCGCCTCCTGGCATATTGTCCGGCCTTCCGCAATACAAGGTGATTTTCCCGCGGAAATCAAGCATTCTCGGATTCGGGGCACGCGACTCCTTTATTCTATGGCCTGTTCCACACCGGAGACTGCTCACGACGGGGCGAAGGAAGGCGAATTTTGCCTTATAAAGCAAGGTGTTTCTCTCGCGCAGGCTGACGTCGTCGCCGCGATGGGCATCTCGGGCCGCCCGCTCGCCCCCGGTCCTTGCCTCGCTGGCGGGAGGCTTCAAGACCGGAGATTTCGCCGTCACGCGTCATGCCGGGTCCTCGCAACGCAGAATTCGCATGAAAATCCCCACCCCCGCCAAGGGGCTTTGTGGGACGATCCGCTGTCGGCTTGAGTTTGCTGGATGTCGGGCACACCAGGGGGCCTGCGGGACCACCAACCGCCTTCTTCCAGGTGCCCAACCACCATGATGTCGGCTGGTAGGAACTGCGGCTAGGACTCGGAGATGGCCGGTCCCCCATATGATCCGCAGGCTTTGGCGCTCGCGACCTCGGCACAGTACGGCCATGGCATCTATCTCGGATCCTCGCTCGGGGCCCGGAATGCCCCCATCTTCGCCCGCCCACAGGACGGAGTACTCCTGTTGGGCCCACCACGTTCCGGAAAGACAGCCACCGTGGTCATTCCGAACGTTCTCGCGGCCTGTGGTCCCGTGATCGCAGCATCCACGAAGGCCGACGTCCTCGCCTCGACCTGGGCGGCCAGGTCTCGCCTCGGGCCTGTCCTGCTCTTTGATCCCAGCGGCTCGGTGCCTTGTCCAAAAGGGGTGGAACCGGTGGGCTGGTCCCCACTCGGGCTTGCGGACAGATGGGACGGGGCGGTTCTTGTCGCCGAGTCAATGGTTCGTGCCGCACGCCCGGGCGGCGATCGCGGAGAGGCATTGCACTGGAGCGAACGCGCAGGGGCGCTGCTTGCTTGCGTGTTCCACGCCGGTGCCCTCGAGCAAAGGCCGGTGCACGAAGTGCTGGCAGCCGTCAACAGGCACGATCCTGACCAGACGCGCAGCGCGCTGGCTCGTCACGGAGCCGAACGGGCGCTCGATCTCCTGGAAGGCATAACCGCCACCGAAGCGCGCGAACAGAGCGGGATATGGTCCACGGCTTCGGGCGTGCTCGCCGGTTACCGGACCGATGCCGCCCTCGCCTCGGCCCAAGGCCGCATCCTCGATACAGGGGAGCTCATAAAGAGCCGGGCGACACTGTACGTGTGCGCCGGCAGTGACCATCAGCGGCACGCTGCCCCTTTGGTTGCAGGGCTTCTCCGCGAGGTGCGGTCGGCCGCCTATCAGCACTCGCGCGAGCGCGATGGTCGTTTCCTCTGATGATGCCTGGACCGGAGCACCGCAGGCGTCCTCGGGACCTCCGCTTCTTCTCGTGCTCGACGAGCTTGCGAACATCGCTCCCCTCCACGATCTGCCGACGCTCGTCGCCGAGGGTGGCAGTCAAGGTGTCGTGACTTTGGCCTGCCTGCAGGACCTGGCCCAGGCCCGGGCACGGTGGGACCGCGAGGCGGACGGATTCCTGTCGCTGTTCGGGACCAAGCTCGTGTTCCCAGGCATCGGAGACACCCGGACCCTCGAGGCGATCTCCCTCCTGGCCGGCGAGCACGAGGTGCCGACGGCGTCTGTGACCCGTGGGGCACGACGAGCCGGGCGCAGCGCGTTTGGACGAACCACGACGCGGACCGTGTCCATGCGCAAGGACCGGATCCTTCCTGTCGACGCCGTCGCCCGAGGACATCACGGGTGTGTGCTCGGCATCGAGGGCACCGAGCCCGGCTTCTTGCAGACGACGCCTTGGTTCTCGAGCTCACCGTGGCGCGAAGCGGTCATGAACGGCGCGCGCACGTCCTGGCGCGCCACCAGGTGGGGATACCCAGCCCAGCGGTCCGGGCGATCACCTCAGGCCGCGACCGGACAATCGGCCCAAACTGACTCTCGCGCTCTCGGCCCGGCCGGCCGTGTCGGATCTCTCAGCGAGAAAGGCCTTGCGACCCCGGCGTTTGGCGGCCCACCGCCGGCGCGTCCCGTTCCATCGTCTGCAGCGCGCGGCGGAGCTCGAGCCGCGTGTCGGCCCCGTCCCCGGCAAGGCCGAGGGACCGCAGCGTATGCGGATCGCCGAGCGCATGCTCGTGATCGTCGATCGCGAAGCGGTGGCGGAAGGTCTCGATCACCAGCGCGCCGGCGCGCCAGGCCGCGCGATCCGGAGCGCCTGACCGGACCGTCCCGAGCTCCGAGACCAGATACCGCGGCCGGGCTACCTCCGCCGCCCGCCCGAGCCGCTCGCCCGTTTTGCACTGTGTCGGGACGATTGCCACGTGCACGCACTCGCGCGGCGCGACGGCCCCGACGCCGTTCGGCAGTGTGCCCAACACGACAAGTTGGCCAGGCGGGCCGGGTCCCGCGCGCCACGCCGCGAGCCGTCCCGCCAGCCGACGCCCCTCGACGACGTCGTCGGGCGCGCCACCGGCATCGCAGATCGAGGCTCGCAAACAGGCGACAACCGCGTCGTCGCTCGCCACGACAAGGGACCGCTGACCCGATGTCCTGCCCTGTCGCCACGTCGTGACCAGCGCCTTTCGCGCCGCAGGGCCGTCTGCGACGACGAGGACCTCGCGCCCGGCGAAAAGGTACCTCTCCGCCACGCTCTCTTGGCGTCCGCGAACGCTCGGCGAATCAGGGCGGTCAACCCGTGCGAACGGCGCCAGGTGAGGCGCAACGATGGCGGCCGTGGCGAGCCGAGCACCGAGCGCCGCTGAGGGCGCCAACAGGATGGCATGGCCGCCCGCCGCCAGGGAAGACTCGATGACCGACGAGAGCTCCCACGGGCCCATGCGTTGCGCTTCGGCAACCACGACGTCGCCGGTCCAGTCCCAGCTCGACGGCATCTCGCCCACCGCCGTCGTTTCGATGCCGGTGACCGCCTCGAACGAAGCGGCCGCCGCCCGTCCGGGCGCGATTGCGGCGACGCACGAGTCCGGACCGGACACCCTGGCGATCAAGTCGAGCGCCTCGAGCCGTCCACCGGGGCGATAGGCAAGGAGCTGAACGCTTTCCGCGTGCTCGCGAGCGATCTTCGCGAGCCCTTCGTGAATCTGGACAATGGCGGGCGTCGTGTACATGGGCTCGGCGATGCCGCCTGGGATCCCCCGGCGGGACGCTCCCTTGAGCACACGACCGAAAGGGTGGGCCGGCGCCGGCACGGCGACGACGAGACCGGCGGCCAGTAGCCCTTCCACCGCGAGCTCGACGTCCTCGACGGCGGCGCCGAATGGGAGCGAGGCACAACGCGCCCGGACGAGATCACCCCGCCGGCACGTGCCGCCCCAAGCGGCGAGGCCGTGCTCGCCAAGCGCTCGTTCGGCCCACCGGCTTTCGGTGCGTGCTCCCGGCTCACTCGGGGCCATCGCCTCGGACCGGGCGGAGCGCGACCGTCCCGCCACCCCGGCAATCCTGTCGTCGGAGACGCCGAGCCGGTAAGCGTGCTCTCGCCAGGCGTTCACGAGTTCCTCATACGGGGTCCCGAGGTCCTTTGCGGGCCTCGTCTTCACCGAGGCAAGGCGCGCCGCTCGGGGACCGGACCGGCCGGCTTGCTCCAGGGCTGCCTCGATCTCGGCTGAGCGACGGGAGAAGGCCCGCCTCACGCCCGGCTCGATGCCCGCCAGGTCGGCCCAGGCACCTTTGAGCCTCGCGCCACGAGACCCCCAGGCGACCCGTGAGCTCGGAGCGCAACTGGGTTTCGTACAGGTCACGGGCTGTGCGCAGCTCGAGGAACAGCCCACGGGCGTCAAGCGCCGACCAGCGACCATCCGGACCCGGCGCCAGGTTCGCGACGAGCACATGGCTGTGGAGGTGAGGGTCAGGGGCGCGACTTGTCCTGTGAAGAAAAGCCGCGGCGACAAAGCCGCCCGCTGGGACCGACGATGCGGCTTGCCCGCGCTCCAGGCTGCGCCGCACGCGGGCGCCACGGCGCTCCAGATATCCGAGGGCGGCCGCGGCGGCTTGTTCGTGCCCGGCGCGCACCTGCGCCCGGATCTCCTCTGGAGCGAGGGCGTGCAGCACGCTCACCGACTTCGGCGTCGAGTACGTGCAGTCGTAGGCGGCGACGCGGACCCTGTGGTGGTACGCCGAGAGGATCTCGCCCGTGCGCGGGTCGACACCAGCGAGAAGCGCCGTCAATTTCGAGCACCGTCGACGGTCCCGACCAGGCCGAGCGTCGAGGCTGCCCGCCCCAGCCAACGCCCTTCGGGTTCGACGAGGACACCGCTCCCCTCACGGCCTGGGGCCACCGTTTCGAGGTAGTACGCCTCCCTGCCCCGAGCCAGCTTGGCGACACTCAGCACCCGCCCTGGCTACTCAAGAAACCGACCGCGGCACCTACCGGTTCGGGCCCAAGGGCCGTGTGCCGTAGCGATCCAAGGCGCGGCGGGCAGCCTTCGCCCCTGCGTCGCGAAGCGCCGGCGGTTCGATCACCTCGGCGCCGGGCCCCAGCAGCAGGAGGAGCCGACCGAACCAGCCTTCGGCATCGCTGACGGGGATCGTCGCTACGACTCGGCCGTCCCCTGCCTCCTCGAGAGGCTGGGTGACGAGCCCCTCCACGGCAAAGCGCGCCCCGGAGGGCAACACGACCGTCGCCATCACCGCCTCGGAGGCGCCAAGGAAGGCCTCGGGACGTGACAGAGCCTGGCGCACGTCGGCCGGGATCGAGCCGGCATTCTCCGCCGGCCGCCCGGTCGGCCGCACGGCCTGCACGCGGTCGATCTGGAAGCGTCGCAGGCCGCCTGCCTTGTGGCACCAAGCATCCAGGTACCACTTCCCTTCCCGGACAACTACCTGGTACGGGTCGACGAGGCGGGTCGAAGGCTCCGTGGCGGACGCGCCGAAGTAGTCGATCTCGACCTGTTCGCCCGCCGCGAGCGCCGCCTGGAGCGGGTTGAGCGATGGCGACGAGTCGACCTCCACAGCAAGACGCGAGGACCCGAGCACCGCCTCGAGCTTGGTGAGCGCGCTGGCAAGGTCCCCCTCGTCGTCGGCCCCCGGAACCGCCAGCAACGCCCTCGCGGCCACGGCGAGGGCGAGTCCTTCTTCCGGCGTGAACCGGCGGGGGTGCGCAAGCTCGCGCAGGCCCTCGGCGACAACGCGGTCCTCGTCGATCAACAGGTCGATCAGCTGGTCGGGCGTGTACGGCGGCACGCCGCAGCAGGCGGCCAGCTCGAGGTCGTGAAGCAGCTCGGTCGCCGACACCGAGAAGCGCTCAGACAGATCCTCGAGCCGCGCCTCGCGCACCTTCGCGAGGTACACGAGGATCGCGAGCAACCGGTTCAGCCGGTCGCCGGCGGTCGCCTGTGGGGCGGGCATGGCGCGCTTGGGTGAGGGAACGCCCACCGAAGCGACATCAGGCGGGCCCGCCGCACCTGCAGGCAACGCCGCGGCGGCCGAGGACGAACTGGGCCTGCGCGAAAGATCCGTGCCCCGCCCCGAGATGGCCACCAGATCCTCGAGCCGCCGGACGACGGCCGCGCGCAGCTCTGGGGGCTTGAGCACCTCGGCCGTGTCGCCGAGACCGACGACCCAGTCGACGAAGGCGTCCTGTTCGGGCGCGAACAACCGCAGGCGCACGGCACCGGACGGCTCCCACGCCTCCACCGACCCTGCGCCGACGGTGGCGACGACGCTGCGAGCGAGCCGGGCGTCCACGACCATCGCCACCGCCAGCGCCGGCGACTCACAGCCCTCGGCGTCAGTTGGCCTCCTTCCGAGCTGCCAAGGGAGGAAACGTACGGCTTCGGCCAAGTCGAATCCCGCCGGCAGTTCGAAGGCCGCGGGCTCGCCGAGGACCGGCGCGTCCTCGAAACGGTCGACGCGGAACCTGCGCAGCCCTGCGTCGGTGGCTGTCCGGTCGCGTCCGACGAGATACCAGGCCGTGAACTTGAAAGTGAGCCCATACGGCTCCACCTCGCGGCGCCGCCCCCGGTAACCGAAAGACACGAGCGCCCTCTCTCGCACTGCTTGGTGAAGAGGACCGAGAGCGGGCAACGACGGCAGGACCGCGATCGGGGGAAGGCCCGGCTCGGGAACTTCTCCCGTCGCGCCGAGCTTGGCCACCGCGTCCCGGCCTGCCGCGCCACCTAGTTGCACCGCGGCAACAGCGAAGCTCAGGGCCCGTTCCTCGTCCGGGTCGAGGCGCAGATCGGGAAGATAGTAGTCCTCGGGGTGAATGCGGTATCCGAGTTGTTCGTCACCCGCCAGGGGCTCGACGCTGATCGGTATCCCGAGCTCCCGAAGTGCCCGCTTGTCGCGTTCGAAGGCCTGGCGGCTCGCCTCTTTGCCCTGCGGGTAGCCCACCACGACCGAGGCGATCTCACGCAGGGAAAGTGGGCGTGCCGCCTCGAGGAGAACCAGGACCAGGTTCGTCATCCGTTCAAGCCGGTCTTGCCTTCCCGCGGTCGCCATCTGCTGCATGGTAGGTCGACAGAGCCCGACGACCTACGTGCCTACCTCCCGCTCGGCGAACCTGGACGCGACGACTCGAGCGGCGAACACCTCGAGGGCGTGGACGAAATGCACTGCCCGTGGCGACCAGAAGTTGTCGAAGCCGTGCTGGGTGAGAGGTAGCTCGACATAGGCCACAACCTGAGTGCTCCTGGCCCGCAAGGCGGCCACGAAGGCCCGGGCGCTCAGGACGGGGACCAGGACGTCGCTGCGGCCGTGGACAACCAGGAAGGGAGGCGCCGACTCGCTCACCCTCGCGATCGGCGAGGCCGCGGTGAACACCTCGGCGCCGGCCTCGGGGAACACTCGATGCTCCAGGATCGGCGTGAGGTTGGCGTTACCTATCTTCTCCGAATCCACGAAGTCGTAGACGCCGTAGAGCGGGATGCACGCTGCAACCGACGTGTCCTCCTCCTCGAAACCGGGCTGCCAGACCGGGTCGTTGGCGGTGAGCGCCACGAGCGCGGCAAGATGGCCGCCGGCCGAGCCGCCCGACAAGAACACGAGACTGGGATCACCCCCGTACTCGGCAATATGACGCTTCACCCAGGCGAGCGCCAGCTTGCAGTCGAGGACGTGGCGCGGCCATTTCGCCTTCGGGCTCAGGGCGTAGTTGGCTGTCACGCACAAAAAGCCCCTCTCGGCGAGATGCTCGAGCATCGGGATGCCCTGCTCGCGCTTGTCACCCATCATCCAGGCACCACCGTGGAAGTACAGGAGCACCGGCGCGGCGACGGGACCTTCAACCCCAACCCTGCGGTAGAGGTCGAGGCGATGGACGTGGCTCGCGTCAGCGGCATAGGCGACGTTGCGCAGCCGTTCGACCCTCCGTGGCCGGATCGGCACGGCCCCAACCACGCGGCGGGAGTCCTGCGCCCTCCATTTCCAGCGCGGCACCTGCTGGCCCGCTTCGGCAAGCGCGGACTCGAAGCACCTGCGCGACCGGAGGCCCGAAACGAATTGCACCCCCAGGCCCGCGCCCGCCACCGCGCTCGAGCGCGAGACCCACCCGACCCGGCCAGCTCCCGAGTCCGCCCTCCAAGCCGCAGCCGATCGTCGCGCCCGCAACGGCAGCGAGAAGGTGCAACGGTGCCTCACCGACGATCCAGCTCGGCGCGAAAAAGAAGGCTGAGCCCACCGGTCCGCGCAGCGGCACTAGGGAGGTGAACGAGAGAACGAGGGCCACGACACCGACCGCGAAACACGCCCAGCTCACCGTGGCATGTTATCCATGCGCACAGTAGGGACTTTCGGCCCTAGGGTTCGTGACGAGCCGCAGTCAAGATGCGATGAAACGTGACGACCGGGAGTCACGCTCAAGTGGAAGGGGGGATGGATTTGCTCGCAGCGCTCGTGCACCTGGGCGGGACCGGCAAGTACATCAGCTGGGGAGTAGTTCAGATCTCGCTCGCAAACCTGATCATCATCGCGGTGATGATCGTCATGCTGGTGGCCGCGATCGTGCTGCCGTTCCCCAAGCACGAAACGAGGCGGAAATGAGCTCAGCGCCCGCCGAGACCTCTTCCGGCGCCGCCGAGAAGGACAACTGGACGGCCGGGCTCCGTGATTGGGCAGTCAAGGCGTTTCCGCCGGAGCGCCTGCTGCCCGACCGCCAGCCCGCCTATGTCGCCTCGTGGGCCTACGTCTTCGGCGCGCTGTCGATCGCGGCGTTGGGAGTCGTGCTGTTGTCCGGCGCGGTGCTCGCCGTCGAAGGGCCAGCGTGGTGGCACAACTCCAACGTCGGGCTGTTCGTCAACTCGGTGCACCTGTGGAGCACCGAGCTCTTCTTCATGTTCATGGTCGTGCACCTGTGGGTGAAGTTCTTCATGGCGGCATGGCGCGGCCGACGCAAGGCGACCTGGATAACAGGCGTCATCGCGTTCGTCGTCTCCATCGGGACAGCCTTCACGGGCTACCTCTCCCAGCAGAACTTCGACTCGGAATGGATCGGCACCCAGGCGAAGGACGGCATCAATGCCACGGGCGCCGGTGCTTTCTGGAACGTCCTCGACTTCGGCCAGATGTTGATGTGGCACATCGTCCTGCTCCCGGGTGTGGTGCTTCTCATCATCGGCCTCCATGTCCTGCTCGTGCGGCGTCGCGGCGTCGTGCCGCCCTTCGCTCCGACTGAGGCCCAGCTTGCACAGGCCGGGCTCAGTCTCGCCGCGCCGGCTGCTGCCTCCGTGCCTGTGCTCGGGGATTACCCGGAGCCCTCAGGGGTCCAGACCGCTCCACCAGCTTCGCCGGTGCAGGCGACGGGTCCCGTTGATGAAACGCCGGGCCTGCCCCAGGAGCTGTCGGGGAACCAGCCGGAGGACGCGTCATGAGCACGACGCTCGCAACTGACAACCCGCGTGCGCACACGGCTCGTCGCTTCAAGCCGGACCGCGACGTCGTCGAGTGGCAGGGGGCGTACCGGCCCTACGACGTGGCGAAAGAGGTCTTCGTCTGCTTCCTCGTCGTCCTTCTCCTGGTCGTCGTCTGCGCCGTCGTGTTCTCGTCGCCCGACGAGCATCCCGTGACCGTGAAGTCGTGGTCGAACGCGGCGCCGGTGGACTTCGCCCAGACAGCGATGACAGAGCTTGACGGCACAAGCGCATTGGCGACTTACGGCCCGCCGTACGACAACACGGCCGGAACCGGTCAGAAGCTCGGCCCGATCTCGATCGAGCGGGCTGCCGGAGTCAGGATCCCGATCAACACCGCCCAGGACTTCGTGCTGAAGCCCCTCGCGACCCTGCCCGACCGCCCGGCTCTCGATGCCGCCCTCTCCGAGTTTCAGGGCGCTGCGGCGACGCAACGGGCGAACTGGGACGCCGCCTACGAAAAGGTCGTCGCCAACGCGACTTTCTCCAATGGTCAGCTCGTCGTGAAAGCCGGTCCCTACGGCCCGGTCGGAGTCCTCATCGCCAACCTCGAGTCGATGGCGCGAAGCGGCACCCTCGACGGGGCCCTGCTCGCCTCGCCGCAGTTGTACGCGACCAACTACACCAATCCGCTCCTTTTCATCGCCGATGGCACATATCTCGCGGACCAGGCGGGGCTGCGCCATCTGCAGGGAAGCCAATGGGGAATGATGAACGAGACCGGGAACTTTCCCGGTCAGGCCTGGCTCTGGCTCTACACCATGTGGTACCAGGTCCCGCCGATGAACACCTCGCACAACGGCGATGTCGAGGTCTGGGCGATCATGATGGCGCTCACACTTCTCTTGGCCCTGCTGCCGTTCATCCCCGGGCTGAGGTCCATACCGAGGTGGCTGGGCGTCTATCGCCTCATCTGGCGCGATCACTACCGCTCCCTCGGTCCCGACATCGTCCTGCAGCTGCCCTCCGGTGGTCACCCGCCCCACCGTTAAGGTCTCAGGAGACCAACGGAGGGCTGACATGGCTTTGCGTGTGTTCTTGGTGGACGATCACGAGATCGTGAGAAGCGGCTTGCGAAGCATGCTCGAAGCCGAAGGCGACATCGAAGTCGTCGGCGAGGCCGGAACGGCTGCCGAGGCGACAACTCGCGGTGTCGCGCTCGGTCCCGATGTGGCGGTCCTCGACGTCCGACTCCCCGACGGCGACGGCATCGAGGTCTGCCGCGAATTGCGCTCACGGCTGCCTGGCATCCAGTGCCTGATGCTGACGTCGTTCGCCGACGACGAGGCCCTCTTCGCCGCCATCATGGCGGGAGCGTCCGGTTACGTGCTGAAGCAGATCCGCGGCAACGATCTCTTGGACGCCGTGCGCCGGGTCGGGCGGGGCGAGTCCCTGATCGACCCGGCGATGACAAAGCGGGTCTTCGATCGCCTTCGGGACGGGCCGACACGCGACGAGCGCCTGGACCGCCTTTCCGATCAGGAGCGGCGCGTGCTCGACCTCGTCGCTGAGGGACTGACGAACCGCCAGATCGCCGACCGCCTGTACCTGGCGGAGAAAACCGTCAAGAACTACGTCTCGAGCATGCTCTCCAAGCTCGGGATGGACAGGCGGAGCGAAGCTGCCGCTTATGCCGCTCGGCTTTCGGAGCGCCAGAGCGCCAGGGAAGCAGCCAGGCGGGCGGACGGCGGCGGCTTCGGGTCCGGGTCCGGGTCCGGGTCCTGAGCAAGGTCGCGGTCCTCGGGAACCGCATCCTCGTGCGGCTCGAGGCGGTCCGCACGCCATCGACAGGCGAGCGAGGAGGGCGGGCAGCGCGCCGGCAGGTGCTCACAGTCCGGACTTCCGGAGCTCGTAGGCATTTTCCCAGCGTTCCGGTCGAGTTCTTCCTGCTAGACGCGTGATCGAGGGTCCGAAACGCGAAATCACGTAGGCACACGACATCATCGGAAATCCTTGTGTCTAAAAGCACAGTCATGTAGTGTTGTAGGCGGTGTACCTGCGGGAGACACGACGGCGTAACCGGGACGGATCGGTTGTCTCTTACCTCCAGCTCGCCCACAACGAGCGCCACCCGGTGACGGGCAGCCCGGTCGCCAAGGTGATCCACAACTTCGGTCGCACCGATCAGGTTGACCGGGAGGCGCTTCGGCGCCTCGTCTCGTCGATCTCGAGGTTCTTGGAACCCGCAGAGTTGATCGCCGCCAGCGCGGGGAGCGAGGTCGAGATCGTCGACTCGCGCCGCTTCGGTGGGGCCTTCGTGCTCGGAGAGCTGTGGGAGCACCTCGGGATCGGCGAGGCGTTGCGGGAGGTGGCCGAGGGGCGGCGCCTCGAGGCGGACGTCGTCGAGCGGGTGCTGTTCTGTCTCGTCGCCAACCGTTGCCTCGAGCCGACCTCCAAGCTCGCCGCTGTGCGCTGGGCATCAGAACGTGTGGCGCTTGTGGGCTGTCCCAGCTTTGACGACGACGCCGCCTACGCAGCGATGGACTTCCTCTTGGAGGCGCTCGGGGAGATCGCGGAGGCAATCTTCAGGCGGACGGCAACGTTGTTGAACCTGTCGTGCGATGTCATCTTCGTCGACACCTCGTCTTCGTACTTCGAGCTCGATGTCCCTGATCCCCTCGCCGAGCTCGACACCGCCCTCGGCGACAAGCAGGCCAAGCAAGAGGCCGCGGAAGACAAGGGGCCCGAAGAGCGCGGCGACGTGCCGGTTCAACAAGCACTCCAAAGACCACCGACCGGACCTTCCCCAGGTCGTGTTGGGCATGGCCGTCACCGTGGAAGGCATTCCATCCGCTGCTGGACCTTCCCCGGACAGACCTCTGATCAAGCGATCATCAAGACGATCAAGGACGACCTCGCCGGCTGGATGCTCAACCGCGTCGTGTGGGTCTGTGACTCCGGCTTCAATTCCGGGGAGAACCGCGCCTACCTGCAACGAGGCGGCGGGCACTACATCGTCGCCGAACGCGTCCGCGGCGGGTCGAAAGAAGCCAGGGCCGCACTGGCTCGCGCCGGGCGCTATCACAAGGTGTCGGGCAACTTGGAGCTGAAAGAGGTCCGTCTCGGTTCAGGGGCGCGCGCGAACGCTTCTGCGTGTGTCACAACCCCGAGGTGGCGGAAAGAGACCGCCGGGTGCGCGAGAACCTCGTCAGCTACTTGGAGAAGAGGATCGTGGGATCGGACAACTGGTCCAGGCGACGTCGGCGACGCAGTTCGTCGGAGAGCTGCGCACGACCCCCGGCCTTTACCGCTTGCTGCGTCGCACGCCCGACGGGCTGCTTCGCATCGACAAAGGTGCGATCGCGAACGAAGAACGTTTCGACGGCAAGTTCCTCCTGCGCACCTCCGACGACACCTTGTCGACGACCGATATCGCCCTCGCCTACAAACAGCTCTACGAGGTGGAGCGGGGATGGCGCAACCTAAAGGCCGCGACGGCGATCAGGCTCCGGCCCATCTACCACCGCCGCGAGGACTGCATCCGCTCTCACGTCCAGATCTGCTGGCTGGCGCTGCTGCTCGTCCGCACGATCGAACAGGCGACGGGCGACACCTGGCGGAACGTCCGCAACGAGCTCGAGCGCATGCACCTTGTCACTCTCGAGACCAAGCAAGGTCGCGTCGGCAGCGTTCCGCGACCACCCCTCGCCAGCGGCAGATCCTGCACGACCTCGACATCGTCGAGCCGGCCCGCTTCCACGACTTCGAGCCTCCCCAAGACGCTCGCGTAATCCCAGCTCACAGCCTCCGCGTAGTAACACGACCCTTCGCGCGCTGCGCGCCCGTTCTCCCGAGTTCAGAGCCGCTTTATGGGCTCCGCCGTGCCTACTATCTCCGGAAGTCCGGACAGTGCACGACGGGCGGGTTGTCGCGATCGTCGGGTTTGGTCAAGGCAGCGACGCCCTCGCTCACCCAGGCAGGGCAGCGAACTAACCCCTGACTGGATTCCCGCGCCTTGGCGTGGAGGCCCGTCAGATCCTGAAAAGCGCTTCGCGAAAGATCCTTTCGGCTTCAACAGGTCCGCGCAGTGAAACGCTGGCGACGTTCTTCCGGCCGCAGAGGAACAGCACGAGCTCTTGGGGGCCGCCGCTGAGTACAGCCCGAGGTTGTCCGCGGCGAGCGGCAAGGCGTGCCCCGTCGGGCCGCTCGAGGTCGAGCCCGGCGCCTTGGACCTTACGGGTCAGCAACCGCGACGCCCGACCGAGAGTCGTCCAGAGAGCGGCATCCAACTGCGGGTCGTTTCTCGGCTCAAAGGTCGGCACCGCCCGACGAACGTCTTCGGTGTGCATGAAGCCTGGTTTGGAAACAAAAGTCCAGTAACCGGCTTGTTTCTGGTGCTCGCTGGTGGTACCATGCAAGCAGTTCACCAAGCAGAGAGCGAAGGGAAGCCACCATGAGAGCACGGAATGAAGGGTCGATTTACCAGCGCAAGACGGATGGTCGATGGGTTTATGCCAGGTCGCTGCCGACCGGCAAGCGTGTGACCATCAGCGCAGCTACCAAGGAAGCCGTGGTCAAGCGCAGGGACGAGTTAGACGCACCACTGCGAGAGAGCCGACCGATACCGGACAAAACCCTTACGGTTGCCGGACTCTTCACGCTTTGGCTCGAGTCTCAAGCCGACCTCGCACCAAACACGCTCATTCTCTACCGGTCACTGAGCAGAGACCATATCCTGCCAACGTTGGGACGCATCAGGGTCGTGGCTCTGACCTTGCCGGACTGCCAGCGATGGCTCGCCGGACTCAAGCGCAAGGGACTGTCACCGGCGACCTGCGCTCGCATCAGACAGACGCTAGTGGCGTGCTTGAACTACGGCATTCGCTGCCGGGTCATCTCGTGGAACCCTTGTCACGACGCCAAGGTCACGGTGCCACGCACCGAGAGCGACTACCTAACCACGGCAGAGCAGCGCACCCTGCTTGCTGCCGCGCGTGGTGACCGGCTGGAAGCGCTCTGGTGCTTGCTGGTCGGCTGTGGCTTGCGTCGTGGTGAAGCGCTCGGTTTGCGCCGGTCGGACATCGACCTTGACGCCGGCGTGCTGACCGTCCAGCAGTCCTTGACTCGCCAAGGTGGCTCTGGCGTCATCCGGCAGCCGAAGACACCAGGAAGCATCAGGGTCGTGCCGATGCCACGCTTCGTCGTGGTGGCGCTCACCGAGCACCTGAAGCGACAGCCGGTGGTCGGCAATGGTCTGCTCTTCAGGACCAGCACCGGCACGATGTACAACCCTGCGAACGTGCTTCTATCGTTCCGGCGTCTCTGCCACCGTGCCGGACTCGACACCGAGCGCAGCCGTCACATTCACGAAACTCGTCACGGTTACTGCATCTCGATGCTCGAAGCCGGTCAGCCAATGGACTTGGTGGCTGCGCTCATCGGCGACTCGCTGGCGATGGTGTCAGGTCGCTACGGTCGCCACAGCAGACCGGTAGCGCAAGAGCGTGCCATGGCTGCGCTGGACGCTGCGCTCACCATCTGAGTGTTACGAATGTGTGACTAGTTCACCTACGTGAAATAGTGCCGTTGATACATAGTATCGTCGTTACACAAATACGCGCGCACACCTGCTACCACCAAGACTCTGACGCTTCGCAAGCGTATCACCTGCGCTTTTGCTCCCTGGCTCTGTCGTGTCTGTGGTGGCACGACTAGCCGTCTGTGGTGGCGTCTGTGGTAGAAGCCGAAACAAAGGGAAACACGTTTTTCCCTGCTTGACCTGCTCTGTTGCCCTGGTTCTGTTGTTTCTCTCTCTCAATGGAGAGAGAGAGAAGGGTACTCGACGCTCTGGCTCTCGCTCTCTCTCTATACCCTGCAAAGCCGAAACATCGAAACATCCCTGGTCAGGGTGCATTTTTGACCAGAAACACGCCGAACAAGCCGAAACACGCTCTGGCGCCAACTTCACGCTCCGCGCGCCAGCCGTTGTCGCTCCAAGGTTGGCAGTCGCCGGTCGGTGATGGGAGTCTCGCCGGTGGTTCCAACGGCGCCCGCGCTGCCGTTTTCGCAGTGGACAACAGTGTCTAGTTTGTCCACACCCTGTGTACGAACTACACCCAGGGTATGACTTTTCACACCGTCCCTAGCAAATGCTACATTTTACCTGGTAAATGGCACTTTCTACGGTGCTCACTGCTCCGGCGACCGGTCACGTGCAAGCCGTGCTATTGCACCGTTTCCAGTGCTCTTGAGCGACAAAAGTCCAGGTCAGACCGGTGGCGACCTGACTTTGTAGACTGGTGTCTAGGGATATGGAACGTCCAGACCATCGAAAGGTAAAGCAGTGACCGTTGTTACATCACCTGTACCGGAAGACCTGCGGGTGCTCTCGGTTGGCGAACTGGAGCAGTGCTTAGGTCTTTGTCACCAGACGGTCTATCGGTTGCTGCAAACCGGCGAACTGCCGTCGGTCAAGATGCGTGGTCGTCGTGGCGTTCGTGCTTCTGTGCTGCGTTCCTATTTGGAGCAGTCGGAGCGCCGTGACTGATGACCCCGCTTTCAAGCGACCTGCCGAGCACGGTTGCACTCCTGAACGAAGTCAAGAGCACCCTGGAGCGGTTTGTCATCTTCCCTTCTGAGCACGAAGCCGTCGCTGTCGCTCTTTGGGTGCTTCACACCTACATCTTCGACCAGTACAGCCAGACTCCCTATCTATGGGTGCACGGTGCCACGAAGCAGGTCGGCAAGTCCACGTTGTTCGAGCTGCTGGCGTTCCTGGTACACAAGCCGTGGCTGGTGGTAGCAGCAAGCGCAGCCGTCCTGTTTCGACGTATCGACCGGAATGCTCCGACGCTGCTCTTTGACGAGATAGACGCCACCTTCGGACCAAACAACGAAGTGACTCAAGCCATTCGTGGCATTCTCAACGCTGGCTCTCGCAAGGGTGGCACGGTGCCAAGGTGTGTTGGTACCAGTTTCAGGGACCAGGACTTCGGTGTTTACTGTCCGAAAGGCTTCGCTGGCATCGGAGAGAGACTGCCGGACACACTCCAGGACCGGAGCGTGCCGGTCGTGTTGCGTCGCTGCAGCAGCGATGACCGGCAACCGGAAGTGTGGCGCTTTGACCACGTTCGTGACGACCTGGCACCACTGAGAGCAGCACTCGCTCAATGGTCGGAGACGTTCACAGCATCAGAGCCAGTGCTGCCGGACAAACTGACCGACCGACAGCGCGACCTGTGGCGTCCCTTGTGCGCCATTGCCGACCTGGCTGGTAGTGACTGGTCGGAGCGTGCTCGCAGTGCTGCTGTCTGTCTTCATGCTCAGCAGGAAGACGCTGACCCTAACGTGCTGGTGCTTCAGCACTGTTGGGAAGCATTCGAAGCATTCAATACCAGTGACGGCAGGTTGCCGACTACGAAACTGCTCCGACACCTGATAGGTCGTGGCGACTCGTCACCGTGGGCGCACTGGTGGCGAGACTCCAGCGAGCAAGCTTCGGCGCAAAGTCTGGCGAAGATGCTCAAGCCGTTTGGTATCGAACCTGAGCAAATGCGGTTCGCTATTGAAGGTGGCAGGGGTACCAAAGGCTACTCACGCCAGCAGTTCGAGCAGGAGTGGACTCGCTATCACATCGGCGACGGCAAGCAGGGGTCGGAAACGCCAGCACCGGAGCAGCAGAGCCTTTCTTTGACTGCTGAGCAGTTCCTAGCCCATCCCATGGTCAAGAGTGCGGTGTCACCATGACGACGAAAGCGCCGAAGTCGTGCTGTGTTCGCTGCGGAAAAGCACTGCCACGCCGGCACGACCAGCGCTGCGCTGCTTGCCAGGGTAAAGCGTTGCGTCCGACATCACCAGGCTGGCAACGCAGCCATTACAGGTCACCTGACGAAGAGCAGGAGACGACGTGACTCCGACTGTCCCTGTCATCCCGTTTGATGACGACTGCTCGCTGACCAAGGACCAGCGAGCGAAAGCACGTCGGCTCGGCATCAGTGACGCAGAGATGAAAGCCCGGCTCGATGACTGGTACACCAGGAAGGAACGCCGAGACGCCGAGCGCCCACAGCGAGAAGCGGAGAAAGCCGAGCGCGCGCTGCGTCGAGAAGCCGAGGAGACAGAGCGTATCCACCGAGACGCCGAGAAGGCACGGCGAGCAGCGCAGCGAGCACGACAGCATGAAGCCGTACTCGCAGAGCGTGCGGCTGCCCGTATTGCAGAAGCCGACCGGCAGCGCCAGCAACGGCTGGAAGCGGAGTACAAGCGCATTCAAGCCGAAGAGTTGGCTGCGCTGCGTGCCAAGGTGGACGACGGTCGGATGTGGGACCCTGCGACTGGCGTCACCATCGAAAGAAGCACTGGTCAGCCGGTCCGGCGCTCAACGTATCAGTTCGGTTTTCAGTATTCCTGTAATCCGGTGACCGGCTCTCCATGGGAAGTCCAACCATGAGACGGAACGGAAATGTGCTCGGTGTACACCACTCGAGCCACAGAAAGAGCACCGGTCAAGCGCACGACCTTGGCAGACAGAAACGCAGCGAGCGTGGCGTGGTGCTGAATGCCAAGGGTCCAAAGTGGACTCGCCATATCGTCCGGCTTTCGCCAGACGTGGTGAACGCCATCGTGGCCACAATGAAAGAAGGGAAGTGATGACAGAGACAATAAGACGGTCAACCGATGCGACCGGAGGTTATATGACGGCAGAAGGTGTCAGGTTCTCCGGCTTAGCAGCGACGCACCGTATCGACCACGAAATGCGAGTCAGCGGTTACGAGCCGGTCGGTGAATGGCAGGATGGTAGTCGGACATTCCGACCCAAAGAAAGGACAGAGCAATGACAGCATATTCCGAAACACCGGTCGCTGGTGAGTTGTTTGGTGCGAACGCACGAAAAGCAGCACCCAAAAAGCACACGCCAGCGAAGACGAGCACGCCGGACAAAGGTGCTCAGAAGGTAAAGAGTCCCATATTGAAGGCTGAATCAGCAGCAAGTAACAAGCGTATTGCTGCTCACCTTGCAAGGGTGAAGGCAGCACATAGGGACCAAGACAAGACGGCGGGCAACGGTATAGACCGAGGAGCACCAGGAATATGACAACGCCATTGTTAGAGACGTTCGTCGCTGCGCAAAGCAAAGTGTACCGGCGCAACGAACAGGAGCGCTACGGCAGACCAAGAGACAGCGCACACGACTTGACCGGCGAGGAGAGCGCCATTCTGCTAACGGTGCTCAGAGTGCAAGCCGGTACGTTGGACGCTGACTCGCTCAGTGCCGACGAACAGGAGTGCGTGCGATACGCACTGACCACCGAGACACGAGAGGCAGACTGACATGGCAAACTTTGACGAAGAGATAGCAGCAGCAATGGCTGTCTACACGCCACCGATACCAGAGCCAAGCAGCGAAGGTTTCCTGCCACTGATAGACCGACCTGAGACCAAGGTCGTGTCTGTCAAGGACGGCTATCGCAGCGCAACAGGACCGAGCAAACTGGTACAGGCTGGCAGTTTGGCTGTCCGGCTGGCTGAAGACGACCAGGCTGCGCTTGGTTATGTCATGGTGTCTCACGACGCTGCGACCGGTGAATGCGTGTTTCAGTATGATGCTCAAATGGCTGCGCGCGCGAGTCTTCGGAAATCCTATATTCAGTACCGGGAAAACTGGGGGTCAGGTGCGAGTCGTCGGCTTTGGAACGGCTTGCCGGACTCACCGGCTGTCTTCTGCCGAAAGTTGGCAAACGGCGAGCCGATGTATCCACAGCCAGAGCCAGAGCCGGTCATCGACCCGAAAGAGAAGCGCATGGCTGACTTGGAAAAGGAAGTCGCGGCGACTGTCAGCCATGACGGCACGAATGCCAAGGTAGTCATGGGTCGGCACTGGTTCAATAGTGGTCATAACGACCGGAAGGGACGCAGGGTCTCTGTCGGCTCGAACATTTGTTGTCCTGGTGGCGTTCAAAAGCCGTACACGCCACCAGCACCGAGCGTGTCTGAAGCCGACATCGCTGCGCTTGAGCAGAAGGTGGAAGACCTGAAGCGTTCCCTGGCAGGTCAAGCAGAGAACCGACGACAGGAGATAGCGAGAGAGCGTGGAGCGCAGTAGTTCACCAGTTGGCGACCATTACGCTCGCTTGCGTGGCGAGCAGATACCACCTGCCACGCCACCAGTGCCACCTGCTACGCCACCAGTCACGCCAGCAGTGCTCCCATGGGTCAAAGACGACGACCCGGCAGTCAGTCCAGAAGGTCGCTGGACGGGACCGGCTGACTACCGGCGCTTTCAGTCAAATGCCAGGGATGGTGGACTGGCTGCTGAGATAAAGCGTCGCTATCCGAAGGTGGAGAGCCAGTCGCACCATGAAGGTTTGTGCCACTGCGTCTCTTGTACCGGTGCGAGACGTGAAGTGCGAGTCCCTAGACCGTTGGTGACGAGTGGCAGGGTCCACCATGCCGGACAGACGCTCGAGCCGACGTACTCCTATACGGTCGGCAGCAAGGAAGACCCTTCCAGCCGGCGGGCTTCTCTGCTGCCGGACCTGCCAAAGCCGGACCCTGGCACGCTGGAACGGCTGTCACAGCCGGAACCACCACCGGTGAAGGTGCCAACACCAGGAAGCCGAGCAGCCGTCTGTGTCTCTGCCGGTCATGACGTGTACTACCGAGAGAGCGCCCAACAGTGGCACTGCCGGACGTGCGACGCCAGACGCCACCGGAACCGGCGTGGCACCGAAGCAGCACCGGAGCGGAAAGCCGGCTTGCTCGCACGAGTGTGGCACCGATGACGGCAGCCAAGCCGACGGATTCCAGTGGCTCCGGGTCGAGAGGATTGTCACCGTGACGGTGCCAAACTCGTTTGGGGGTGGCACACTCTGAGAGTGGCAGCATCAACAATCATCTCGATTGTGAGTCTTGGCGTCGTCGCTGTCCTCGGGTGGTGGAACATCTGCTTGGGGAAGCGGACGACCAAAGCCTCTGAGGACTCGGTCAAGGCTTCCAGGCGGGCAGTGGCTCTCGCCGAGCAGGACGCCAAACTGCGCCGTGTGGCGGGCGTGCTGGACGTGGTCCTAGAGATGCGGGAGATGTTCAACGAACAGGAGGTCGCTCACAAGCAGTACGGACGCCCACCAAGCACTCCCGTCTCTGGTTCTCCGGAAACGGTCGCCCGAACCGCCCTCAATCGCAAGCTTCAGGGTCGTTTGGTGCTTTTCGAGCATGAACTGGATTCAACCAAGAAGGTGCGGACCCTGACGACATCGTTCAACTGGGAAAGCGCCCATCTAGAGCAAGCCATCATCGAGGTGACAGACCTCCTCAAGGCGACAGCCCTCTGCCGGGTCAGTCCAGGAACCGGGGCTATCGGGACCGTGGGCGTGGTTCCGTCGACCTCCGAACGGCTCTGCGCTGGTGGCTAGTCCTGCCGTGGCGCTCATCTTCAAGCGATCGCGAGACTAATCAACGACTGTCCCGTGCCGGAGTAACGTTGGTGGCGTGTTGTTAGGCCAGGCATCATCCGCGTCCTCCTTCTTCCTTGTGCTGGCCTTCGTCGATGTTCTGTTCCCCCTGTGGGGACTCATCGACGCAATCATGCGACGAAGCACGACCTGGGACCGGAGCCATCAGAACAAGGCGCTGTGGATCATCCTGCTTCTAGGCGGAACGTGCATCGGCGTCGGCTTCGTGTCGGCTCTCGCGTACTTCATCGGTGTTCGCCCCAAACTCAGGGCGGCGACCAGGAGTCTCAAGTCAGGGGCGTACATGGCGCCTCCACCGATGGGTCCTCCGTTAGGTCCCCCTCCTGGGTGGTACCCCGACCCCGCTGGTGGGGTCCGCTGGTGGGACGGGACACAGTGGACATCGGCAACGCCACCACCACCACGCACCTAGTCAGCACCCGTCCCGTTCTAGCGTCCTGCTCCGAACTCGAACCGGGGGTACGTGAGGAGCCGGAGCCAGTTCTAGAGGCTCCTAGGGCATCTGAGGGACCCGTTCGCCTCAAACCAGTGCTAGGCAACGTCGATTATGCTTCGGACATGAGACCGTCTATGCCGTCCGGTTTCTCTCAACCGACCGTAGGCATCTACCTCATATGGTGCCGCAAGACGTCACGTTTCTATGTCGGCAAGTCCGAAGACATATCCCGGCGCTGGGACGAGCATTACGCTGCTCTCAACGCTGGCAAGCACCCTAACGCCCTGCTCCAGCGCGAGTGGAACCAATATGGCTCCGACGCTTTCGTCTTCCTGATATATGCCTTTCTCGTCGGAGGCTACACCTGGGCGTTGACGAAACAACCGACTCTAGATTGGGAGTACAAAGTCTACGGCCCCGGGTGGCGACAAACTACCGTGCTCGCTGCCCTTGAGGGTTGGGCACTCGCACAGTTCCCTTCCACCTACAACAACGCTCCTACGACCACGAGAAGTGGGTGAGGAGTGATGTTTCGGCTACGGTGGCTACTGGCGCCGGTGTTTCGACCGGCACGTTGGCTGGCACTTCTACCGAACGATGGGATGGCACTTACGTAGGGAGTGGTTCCGCCATATCAGCCGGTTTGCCCCGTTCTGGATTTTTGCGGGGGTCGCATGGGAAAACTGGATGCGACAAAGAAAGGGTGCCCGCCGCGCGCCTACCTCGTTACCGGTAGTACCCCCCCACCCTCGTCAGCGTGTAAGCGATGTAAGCAGTCGTGTAAGCAGCACCGGTGGACAGCGATAGACAGCACTAGACAGGAAAGCCAGGGAAACGCTGGTGAGTCGCCGGAGCGACCCTGGTACAAAAGCCGAGATGTCTTCGGTGTGCACGAAGAACTCGACGACGTTGGCGATCTCGTCGACCGGCCGCCACGCCAAAGGAGGCCCCGACCGCACCCTGGACAAGAGGCCCGCATAGCCGTATCGCCGCAACGCAGACGCCATGGACGCGGCGGTGAGCTTGGCAAAGGCTCCGCCGAGCATGATCCCTGGCATTGCATACGGGCGGTGCTCGCGCACGTAGAGGTGAGCTGCCAGGTCCTTGGTGAGCCAGCCTTCGCAGAGCGTCGGCGCGTCCTCGCCGGACTCGGTCAGCACAGCACAGAGACGGGCGCGCTCTTCCCGCGCGAGGTGAGGTGCCGTCAGGGGGCCTTCTTGGACATCGCGCCTAGTGACAGTAGCGGCCGCCGTCAGGTCCCGGGGCCTCACCCAGGCCTCGCACCGTTGCGTTCGAGAACCGCCGCCTCGTGGCGCAACAGCCATTCCTTCATCCAAAGCCCCCCGCCGTAGCCGACGAGAGCGCCGTTGGACCCAATGACGCGGTGGCAAGGCAGCACGATGGCCAGCGGATTCCTGTTGTTCGCCATGCCGACCGCCCGGCTCGCCTTGGCGTTGCCGATCCGGGCGGCGACAGACCCGTAGCTCTCGGTCTTGGCGTATGGGATGTCCGCCAGCGCCCGCCAGACCCGAACCTGAAAGTCCGTCCCCCTAAGGACGAGTGGGAGCTCGAAGCGTGTGAGTTCGCCCGCAAAGTACGCCCCGAGCTGTTCGACGGCCTTCGTGAGCGGGAGGCAACCCGGCCCCGGCAACGAAGAGACCTCGCGAGCGGCGAACGAGCCGGGAAGATGAAGCTCACGAAGTCCCGACTCGTCGGCGACGAGCAGGATCTCACCTATGGGCGCGGAGAAGATGGCCGAAAAGACGGGTACCGCGCTGACGCCGGTCCCCTCTGCAGTTGCCTGCTCGGCACGAGGTGTCATGCCGCTCGCTCCTTTCTCGCCGTCCGGCGGCGATCTGTCGTCTCCCGTCCGGAGATCACCGGACCGGCCCACAGATACTGCAACGCATACGAACGCCAGGGTCGCCACGCCTGCGCCAGTGACGCGGCGCTGCGCGGGTCACCTGGGAGCCCACGCGCCTCGAGGGCGCGCCGAACTCCGAGGTCGCTCGGGAGGAAGGCGTCGGGATCACCCAGGGCACGCAAACGGATGTAGGCCACGGTCCAAGGTCCGATGCCCTCGATGTCGAGCAGCCGCTCCGCGACGGCGTCCCAGGCGGCACCGGCGTCGAGGACGACCTCTCCCGACGCGAGGGCCGACGCGAGTCTGATCAGGGCCCTCGCCCGGCCGGCCGGGACCGGCAGTTGATCGGGCGCGAGCTCTGCGATCACAGTCGCGCTCGGGAACAGGCACCGGAGCGAACCGACCGGCTCCGGCAACTTTCGCCCGTACTCGGCCGCAATACGGCCTGCGACCGTGCGGGCACCAGCCACGCTCACTTGTTGGCCGAGGACCGCCCGGAAAGCCAGCTCTTCGCCGTCGACATGGCCAGGCGTCCTGAGGCCCGGCATCGCCCTGACCGACGGGCCGAGAACGGGATCGGTGCCGAGCGCCTCGGTGACGGCAACCGGATCCGCGTCGAGATCGAACAGCCGGCGCAGCCGGCGCACGGCCGCTGTGAGGTCGCGGAGGTCCTCGAGGGCCAGCCAGCACTGCAGATAGTCACTCGTGCCGGCATCGACGCCGACCTCTGCCACACCGGACCCGTGCGGCAAGCAGAGCGTGCGGCGGTAATGGTCGGCATCACCATCTTCGACGCCGGGGACCGCCCGCGCGGCAAGGAACCCGAACAGCTGCGCCAGCTGGAGCGGTGACCGATACGCCAGCCTGAGGGCGATGGACCCAGGCACGGCCCACGAGCCGACACGGGCCCCGTTCTTGGCAAAGGCCCGGGCCCTCAGTTCCATCGGCACGACGGCGAAGACCTCTTGAATCGTCTCGTTGAACTGGCGGACACTCGAAAAGCCGGCAGCAAACGCGATCTCGGCGGCACGAAGCTGCGTCGTCTCGAGCAGGACCCGCGCTGTCTGAGCACGCTGGGCCCGCGCGAGCGCCAAAGGCCCCGCGCCCACCTCGGCCAGGAGCAACTTGCTGAGATGCCTCTCGCTGTACCCCAGACGGCGAGCCAATCCCGGCACGCCGTCGCGATCCACGACGCCGTCGGCGACCAGGCGCATCGCCCGGCCGACCACGTCGGCACGACGGTCCCATTCCGGCGACCCTGGTGTGGCATCCGGGATACAGCGCTTGCATGCCCGAAAGCCCGCCCGCTGGGCCGCGGCGGCCGTTGGGAAAAAGCGCACCCGCGAAGGCCGGGCGGGCGGTGACGGGCAGCTCGGCCGGCAGTAGATGCCCGTCGAGGTGACGGCGACGTAGAGCCACCCGTCGAAGCGGGCGTCGCGGCTACGCACGGCTAGGTAACGGGCGTCGTCGTCGAGCGCCGCTGAGATTGCGGCCCTCGCCGGTTCACCATCGGTCACGGTGTCCCTCATGCCCCGAGTCTGTCAGACATCGCGGCCAGGGTCTGGCGGAAATCGGACATGAGTGTCGCGGTGCCGCCGGCGGGCGGACCCTGAGGCCGACCGCCGACGCAGGTCCCCCGCTGCCAGGTTTGCAGCACCCGTGTGCCAAAACCAGGAACGAGCTGCCGCCGCGCCTCCACGACGACAACGTCCGGGCCACGTCTCTGAACGCGCCAAAGTTCGAGACGTGTACCGGCTCCTTCGCTGCGGCGGCGCTTCGGTTCGACCTGGTCATCGGAACAAAGGTCCTCGAGACCACCTGCTTTCTCGATCCGGACGCACTGCTGACAGGGTGATGCCGTGCGGAGCGCTTCATCCTGCCGGCGCGCTGCGACGGGAACATTGCGGCCAGGCGGGCAGTCGCAACGTCCTCTGAGTTGCGCGATCCGTGCGCCGCGGACCATCAGCGCCTGGTTGCCGACCTCGCAGGCGACATCGCCGTCGAGTTGGGGATCGACTCTGACGGATTCGCGGGCGTACGGGCGGGGGCGAGCATCCACGACGTCCGCAAGCTGACAGTGCCGGCCGGGATCCTCGCCAAGACTGGTCCGCTCGAGCCGGTCGAGATGGGCGTGGTCAAACTGCACCTTCAGGCCGGTTGCGACGTCGTCGCCGGGATCCAGTTCCCGTGGCCAGTGCGCGAGACGCTGCTCCTGCACCACGAGCGGCTCGACGGTTCCGAGTGCCCGAATGGACTCAGCGGCGACGAGATCGTCATCGAGGCCCGCTTCATCGCCGTCGCGGTCGCCGTCGAGGCGACGTCCTCCGATCGCCCCTAGCGTCCGGCACTCGGGCGCGACACCGCCTTGCAGACGGTCCGAGGGGGCGCACTCTGTTCGAGCCGCCCTGATCGACGCCCGCTGCCGGCTGTCCGGCGAGAGAGGCTTCGGCTCCAGGCACACGGAAAGGGCCGATTAGCACTAGGCACCGGCGCCCACACGTCTCGCGCCGGGCGGAGACCGGCCAGAGGCACGGGTGAGCGAAGAGGCTGCATATGCTGCCGGGATGAACAACCTGAGCGTGCGGCCGATGACGTCCGCCGAGTTCGAAGCGTTCCGGGACCGGCTTGTCCGCGAATACGCCGCGAAGCATGTCCGCGCCGGAAACTGGACCGAACAAGAGGCGCAGGCCCGTTCGGCCGAGCAGACTGCCGAGCTCCTGCCCCAGGGGGTGGAGACCCCGGGCATGCTGCTGCTCATGGCCGAGACGGCCGGGGGCGAACCGGTCGGGCACGTGTGGTTGGGTCTCGAGCGCCGACATGGGCCGGGTGCGTGGATCTACTCAATCGAGATTGCGCAGGACCAGCGCGGCAAGGGCTACGGCCGTGCCTTGTTGAGACTTGCCGAGGAAGAGACCGCGCGCCGCGGCGTGGGAGCGATCGGCCTTAACGTCTTCGGGCCGAACACCGTCGCCCGCAACCTCTATGAGTCGGCTGGCTACGAGACCGTCTCGTTGCAAATGCACAAACAGCTCTTGGAGCCGGACTGAACGGCGGAGTATTGCGAAAGCCTGGCGTCCCAGACCTCAGGGCCTTGTCCCGCCTTCGCCCGGCACGACGGCCCTTGCGACTCGACCAGAACGCGCCTGCGCTCTGCCGAAGGTCCGACCGGCGGGTGGGGCCCCATACTGTTGGCTCTGACGAGGAGGTCCGATCATGCCCTTACACCCTCACACGCCTGGTGCCACCAGCGACGACGAGTTGAGCTTCCGGCCGCAGTTCTCGCAGCACGCGGAGGTGGGCGAGGTTCCGCGCCTTCGCATGGCCGACAAGGGCATGCCTCCCCGGATCGCCTTCCAGATCATCCACGACGAGCTGATGCTGGACGGCAATGCCCGACTCAACCTCGCGACGTTCGTGACGACTTGGATGGAGCCCGAAGCCGAGCTCTTGATGGCCGAATGCGCCTCGAAGAACATGATCGACAAGGACGAGTACCCACAGACTGCCGAGATCGAGCGGCGCTGCGTTAACATCCTCGCCCGGCTCTGGCACGCTGAGGGCTCCGGCGCCACCGGGTGCTCGACAACCGGCTCGAGCGAGGCGTGCATGCTCGGCGGCCTCGCCCTCAAATGGCGCTGGCGGGAACGGCGCCGTGCCGCGGGGCTCCCGGCCGATCGGCCGAATCTCGTGATGGGAGCGAACGTCCAGGTCTGCTGGGAGAAGTTCTGCCGCTACTTTGACGTCGAGGCCCGGCTCGTCCCCGTCGGACCCGAGACCGCCCATCTAACGCCGGAGAGCGCCGCCAAAGCGTGCGACGACAACACGATCGGGGTCGTGGCAGTCCTCGGTTCGACTTACGACGGCGCTTACGAATCGGTGGCCGAGATCGCCGCCGCTCTCGATGCCCTCGCCGCAGGAGGTGGCCCCGACGTTCCGATGCACGTGGACGGGGCGTCGGGCGGGCTCGTGGCCCCGTTTCTCGACCCCAGGCTCCGATGGGACTTCCGTGTGCCGCGCGTGCAGTCCATCAACACCTCGGGTCACAAGTACGGACTCGTCTACCCCGGCGTCGGCTGGATCCTGTGGCGTGACGGCGAGGCCCTGCCCGACGATCTCGTGTTCAAGGTCAACTACCTCGGCGGTGAGATGCCGACGTTCGCCCTGAACTTTTCGCGCCCGGGAGCCCAGGTCGTGGCGCAGTACTACAACTTTTTGCGCCTCGGTGCCAATGGCTACCGCGAGGTTCAGTCCGCCTGCCGGAACACCGCACAGTGGCTCGCCGCCGAGATCGAGCAACTCGGTCCGTTCACGCTCGTGTCGAGAGCCGAGGGGATCCCCGTTTTCGCCTTCCGCCTGACAGAAACGTTGCCCTACAGCGTCTATGACATCTCAGAAGCACTCCGCGCGTTCGGCTGGCTCGTCCCCGCCTACACGCTGCCGCCGCGCCTTGATGACGTGGCGGTGCTTCGGGTCGTCGTGCGCAACGGCTTCAGCCGGGATCTCGCGAAGATGCTGCTGGACCACCTGCAGACAGTGATGAAGAGACTGGCGACCTCTGCCGGGCCGACCCGGGGCCGGACCGAGGAGAAGAAGAGCTTCCACCACTGACCCGAGGTCGCGGCCTGGCAACCTCGTGGATCCCCCGGGCGCGAGCACCCCCTCGTTACCATCGGGCGCAGCGTGATCGGAAAAGGAATTCAATGGACCCGAACGTCTCACCCATAGTGGAGATCCGCACGAGCGCCCGGCGCCGCAAGACCGGCGTCGCCTTCTGGGAGGCCGGCCACGTCGTCGTGGTCGTGCCCGAGCGCATGTCGCGCACAGCAAGGGACGGTTTCGCGGACCAGTTGGTCAAACAACTGCTGCGACGCACGGGTCGCCGCCACGCGTCCGACGCCGGGCTCGCCACGCGTGCCGCCGCCCTGGCCGATCAGTACCTCGGCGGTGTCAGGCCCTCCTCAATCCGGTGGTCAACGCGCCAGCAGCGGCGGTGGGGGTCGTGCTCGCTGCAATCCCGGGAGATCAGGATCGCATCGCGCCTGCAGACAGTCCCGGAGTGGGTACTGGACGGGGTGATCGTCCATGAGCTCGCACATCTGCTCGAAGCGGGACACACGGCCCGCTTCCATGAGATCGCAAACCGGTACCCACGCCAGCGCGAGGCACACACCTATCTCGACGGGTTCGGGCACGGCCTGACGACGGCCGGGTTCCCGGTCGCCAGCGATGACGACGGAGGACTAGGAGACGCCGCCACCGGAGGCGTCGCCGCCTGCGCCTGGTAGGGCACGACAAAGCTTCGCGAGGTCAAGGCACACGCTGAGGTCATATCACTCAACGTGGACGACTGACCACGTTGAGAGTCGCAATCTCGGCGGGCGTCAACACCGAAAATGCGCGGGACCGTATCCAATTTGTCATGAACCAATGGAAAGGTTCAGCCATACACTCTTTGGTGGAACCTGACTCTCGAAAGGAGTTTGTGCTCATCGGCTGCATGCAACCGACCAGGTACAAGGTCGCGGCTGCCAGAGGTCGGTTCTCCGCGGACTCTCCGGACCGGTCGTCCTGATGTCCCCCTCGTCGGCGAGCGGCCATGGCCCGTTCGCTCGTGTCACGTCGCGCTACCGCATAGAACCTATCCTTGGCGATAGTGCCGACATCTTGATGCCCCCTGGGAGTTCCGAGGAGGTGGGGCTCCACCTGAGCCGGATGCGCCGACGGCTCGGCCTCGCGACCCTTCTGCTCGTGCTGTTCCTGACCTTCATGGACAACACGGTGATCAGCGTTACCCTGGCGAACGTCCAGTCGACCCTTCACACCGGCATCAGCCAGCTTCAGTGGGTCATCAACGGTTACGCCCTCGTCTTCGCGAGCTTCATGCTCCTTTTCGGCACACTCGGTGACCAGCTCGGCCGCAAGAAGGTGATGCTGTCGGGCGTCATCCTGTTCTGCTGTGGCTCGGTCGTCGCCGCGTTGGCGCAGAACGCCGATACGCTCATCGCCGGCCGGGTCATCATGGGGCTCGGGGCAGCCGCGTCCGAGCCGGGCACCCTTTCGATGATCCGCCACCTCTACCCCGAGCGCCGGTCACGGGCGAAGGCGCTCGGGGTATGGGCGGGTGTCTCTGGCCTCGCGCTCGCGATGGGGCCCCTGATCGGCGGCGTTCTGGTGGGCGTGTACTCGTTCCGGGCCGTCTTCTGGTTCAACCTGTTCTTCGGCTTGGTCGCACTGATCGGCGCCGCACTGATACTCCCCGAAAGCGTCAACACGGTCCGCTTCCGCCTGGACTTCGCCGGCTTCCTTCTAGGTGCCGGTGCCCTCGCAGCGGCCTCGTTCGCCATCATCCAGGGCGAAACGACGGGCTACAGGAACCCCAAGATCGACTTGCTGTTCGCGGCCGCGTTCCTCCTGGCGATCTTCTTCGTCTTCTACGAACGCACCGTTGCGCATCCGATACTCGACGTCTCTTTCTTCAAGCGTTCCGCCTTCGCGGGTTGCAACGTCGTCGCGTTCTGCACTTATTTCGGCACCTTCTCGATCTTCTTCTTCGTGGCTCTCTATCTCCAGGACGTGGGGACGAGCTCGGGCTACGGGACTGCCCTCGACTTCGCGCCCATGGCAGCGGCAATGATCATCGCCTCGCTGTTGACAGGACGTTGGGTGGCGCGCTCGGGCCCACGGCTACCAATGACGGTCGGTTGCGTGCTCGCAGGAATCGGCATAATCCTGACTGAGGTTGTCCTGACCCCGAGTTCGGGCCTTTCGACCATCGGCTGGACGCTGCCCATCGCCGGTGTCGGGTTCGGCATCTCGATCGTGCCGGTGACCTCGACCGCTCTCTCCTCTCTTCCTGCCCGCCATTCGGGCATGGCAGCCTCCGCCACCAACACGAGCCGCGAGCTGGGCGCCGTCGCCGGCGTGGCGGTGCTCGGATCGATGGTGAACGGCCAACTGATCTCCAGCCTCATCCGCCAACTGAACGTGATAGGTATCCCGAAGTCGTTCCAGAACACCGTCATCACCGCGGTCACGACCGGCACTTTCAACTCTCAAGCCGCGCAGTTCAAGGGAACTCCCGCGATCACGAAGATCGTGAACGAGGTAACGCAGGCCGCCTATGTCGCGTTCGGCCATGGCCTGGATGCCGCGCTCTCGGCGGCCGGGGCGATGATGCTCCTGTGCGGGCTCGTTGCCGCCTTGACCATGCGTACACGAACCCATCCATCAGTGGAGTTGCAGATCGGCCCGTAGGGCCGGGGCCTCCGCTCCGAGACCAGCCCGCCCCAGCACAGCACCACCGCTACGCTTGGCAACCGACCCTGCACGGGTTCTTCGTGGTGACGCGTACCGGTTGGAGGATGTCTGGCTGAGATGAGGAGCCGAGCCGAGCCTCGGCGACAAGGAGCCCACGACCGGCCCTGGAGACGTCTTGGCGGCGGGCCTGCGGCCCTCTGCGCGCGGAGCGCCGTTCGCACGCCGCATCCTCGCGAGCCCCGGCTTGCGCTATGTCATACGGCGGATCCTGCTCTCGGTTCCCGTCGTGCTCGGTGTGATCGTCGTTACGTTCCTGCTTCTGCGGCTGATACCGGGCGACCCGGCCCGCACCCTCTTGGGCCTGCACGCGCCGCCGGCGGCCGTCGCGGCTCTTCGTCACCAGCTCGGGCTCGACGAGCCGATCTGGCGCCAGTTCTGGAAATACCTCTACGGGCTCGCGCACGGGAATCTGGGCACCTCGATCGAGTACCAGGGCCCGGTTGCCCCGCTCATCCCCCCCTGTCTCGAGTTGACGGGATCTCTCGTGCTCCTCGCGACCTTCTTCGCGGTCGTCATCACGGTGCCTTTGGCGGCGCTCGCCGCGATGCGCCAGGACCGGGCCGCCGACCACGCCGTGCGGCTGTTCTCGCTGATGGGCCTCGGTATGCCCTCGTTCTGGTTTGGCATCATCCTGATCGTGTTGTTGTCGGTCGACGTGCACGTGTTCCCCGTCGGCGGCTACGGCACGAGCTTGTGGGCCCATCTGCACTCGCTCGTTCTGCCCGGATTGTGCGCTGCAGTCGGAATCGTCCCGGTGCTCATCCGCAGCCTTCGCGTCGGCATGCTCGAAGTGCTCTCGGCCGACTACGTCGCGACCGCCCGGGCGAAGGGGCTGCGCCCGTCGCGGGTCACTTTCGTGCACGTGGCCCGCAACGCCCTCATCCCGACGGTCACCTTGCTCGGGATCAACATCGCCTACCTGATCGGGGGCACGGTAGTGATCGAGCGGGTCTTCGCCCTGAACGGGCTCGGCAACTTGATGCTGAACGCCATCGACTTCCGTGACTTCCCTGTCGTGCAGGGCGTCACACTGATCTACACGCTCGGCGTGATCGTGGTGATCTTCCTGACCGATCTCGCCACCGCCCGGCTAGACCCGAGGATAAGGCTCAAGTGAGCGCGACGACGGCATCGGCTCTCGGCCTGGAGGAGGCGGAACACGAAGTCACCCGGCGGCCTTCTGTCAGGTCACGAGCGCTCCGCAGCCCGACCTTCGTGGCGGGCGCGACGTTGACGACCACGATCGTCGCCCTCGTGTTGCTGGCCCCTGTGATCGGGCGTTACAGCCCGGTGTCCCAGGACCTTCTCCACACGCTCGCCGGCCCGAGCGGGGCCCACTGGCTCGGAACCGACGAGCTCGGCCGTGACATCTGGGCCCGCCTCTTGTACGCCGGCCGCACCGACTTGCAGGTCGGTGTGCTCGCGGTGCTCTTCCCCTTCTCCTTCGGCGTGTTCATAGGCACGGTGTGCGGCTACTTCGGCGGAGGTATCGACACGGTCATCATGCGGATCGTCGACATCGTGCTCGCCTTCCCCTTCTACGTGTTGATCATCGCCCTGGTGTTTGTCGTGGGAGTGGGCACGCACGGGATCTATATCGCCTTCGGGCTGACGAACTGGGTCATCTACGCCCGGACCACACGGAGCACGACCATGGTCGCGCGCAGCCTCGACTGGGTGGCCGCCGCGGAAGGCGGCGGCCTCTCGCGCACACGCGTGCTGTGGCGGCACATCCTGCCCAATACGATCACCCAGGCGATCGTCTACGCCATGTCCGACATCGTGCTCGTGATACTGGCCGTCGTGACCCTCGGATACCTCGGGCTCGGAATCCAGCCCCCCGCGCCGGACTGGGGATCGATGATCAGCGATGGTCAGAACTTCATCCAGACCAACCAGTGGCTGGCCGCCATCCCTGGGATGGCGGTCGTTCTCACAGGTGTCGGGCTGTCGCTCCTCGGCGACGGCCTCGCAGACATCTTGCGGCCCGAATGACGCCCCTCTTGGAAGTCGAAGGCCTCGTCGTCGAGATGCGACGCCACCGCGCGGCCTTCCGCGCCGTGGACGGCGTCTCCTTCGCCGTGGAGCGGGGAGGCGCGCTGGCGATCGTCGGCGAGTCGGGGTGTGGCAAGAGCATCACGCTACGGGCGATCATGGGCCTCCTGCCGAACAGGGGGCGCCTCAGGTCCGGGCGCGTCATCGTCGACGGGACGACCCTCCCCGCGGACGCCCACGGTCGCGGGCGCGGCCACCACCAGCGCCGCCGTATGTCCATCGTCTTCCAAGACGCCCTGAGCGCCCTGAATCCGGTCGCAACCGTAGGCAACCAGATCGCCGAGGCGCCGAGGTACGTGCTGGGCCTCGGGCGCAGGGCGGCGAGGGCGAGGGCAATCGAGCTGCTGAGGCTTGTCGGGATCCCTGACCCGGAGAGCCGCTACCACGCCTATCCGCACGAGCTGTCCGGCGGCACCCGCCAGCGGGTCATGATCGCGATCGCGCTGTCGTCGGAACCCGGCCATCCTCTTGTGTGACGAGCCGACGACCGCGCTGGAACGTCACGATCCAGACCCAGATCCTTGCCCTACTGGCCGAGCTCCGCTCCGAGCGGGGCCTGTCCCTTGTCTTCGTCACTCATGACCTCGGCGTGGTGAGCCAGGTCGCCGAGACGGTCGCGGTCATGTACACGGGACGATTCGTCGAGACCGGTCCCACCGCCGAGGTCCTGGCCGCGCCGAGGCACCCCTACACGAGCGGGCTCCTCGCCGCGGCACTCGACGTGGACAGCCCGGAGCACGAGCCGGTCGCCATTCCGGGCTCGCTCCCGGATCCCCTGCGGCTCACCGGTGGTTGCAGCTTCCAGCCCCGCTGTGAGTTCGCGACGGGAAAGTGCCTGACAACCGACGTCCGGCTCCAGCTCGTCGGGCCTGGTCACGCCGCGGCGTGCCTGCACTCGGACATGCTCGCGGCCTCCCAGGCGGCTGGGCACCATGGCTGAGCCCCTTATCGAGGTCGACGGTCTCACCGTGACGTTCCGCTCCGAGCACGGTCACACTCTCCGGGCCGTGGACGACGTCACGCTGCAGATTGCCGAAGGCGAGGTCCTCGGCCTCGTCGGTGAGTCCGGGTGTGGCAAGACGACGATCGCGAAGTGCCTCGCCGGGCGGGTCGTCCCGAGCGCCGGGCACGTGCGTTTCGACGGTCGCGAGCTCACGGTGAGGCGGACCACCGAGGACCGCCGCGCCATTCAGATAGTGTTCCAGGACCCGTACTCGTCGCTGAACCCGCGCCTGAGCGTCCGTCACGTGCTGAGCGAGCTGCTCCGGGTGCACCGGCTGGTCCCGCAGGCTGAGATCGAGGCACGCCTGAGGGAGCTCATGGGGCTGGTCGGCCTCCCCAAAGGGGCGCTGGACGGCCTTCCGAGCCAGTTCTCCGGGGGTCAACGCCAGCGCATAGCCATCGCCCGGGCACTCACCGTCGAGCCACGCGTCATCATCGCCGACGAGCCCGTCTCAGCGCTGGACGTCTCGGTCCAGGCCACGATCCTGGGGCTCTTCGAAGACCTGCGCAGCCGCCTCGGCCTGACGGTCGTGTTCATCTCGCACAACCTGGCGGTCGTGCGGCACCTGAGCGATCGCGTGGCGGTCATGTATCTGGGGCGGATCGTGGAGCAGGGCGATCGCGAAGCGGTCTTCAGCGATCCGCGCCATCCCTACACGCGCGCGCTCTTGGCGGCGGCTCCGCGCCTGCACCAGGTCGAGCTTGTCCGGTCGGTGGTCAAAGGTGAGCCACCGAGCCCGATCAACGTCCCGGCCGGGTGCTCGTTCCACCCCCGCTGCCCGCGCGCCGAAGAAACGTGCACGCGCAACAGGCCAGCCCTCGAACCGGTCGGCGGGTGCCCCGCGCACCTGGCGGCATGCCATTTCCGCGACGAGACCTCCCCGGAGCAGGCACCATGACCAATCCTTTGCTGGACCCCGTGGCGATCCCGCCCGCCCGCTTCGAACAGCTCGGGCGCGCGGTCGCCACGCTGCTCGAGACAGGACTCGACGTCGTGCTTCCCCAAGCCGAGGCGGTGCTCCCCCTCGAAGCGGCCGCGCGCGGCCTCGGCCGCGTCGGCGTCACCGCGCTCAACCTCGAGACCAGCCCATACGGCACAACTATCGGGCGCTGGCTCCGCCAGGCCGGCGCGACGGTGACTGGGATAGCGCCCCAGCCGCGCAGGGCAGTCGAGCCGGAGGCGGTCGAGCGCGCGCTGCGGGCCAACCCCGAGATCTCCATTGTCAGCTTCGTCCACGTCGAAGCGGCGAACGGAGTGCGCAACGACGCCCCGGCCATCATCTCGCTCGCCCGTGAACACGGAGCGCTCGTCCTGATCGATGTCGTGGCCTCGATCGGGGCCCACGAGGTGCATCTCGACGACTGGGACGTGGACGTCGCCGTGATCGGGCCCCAAAAGGCCCTCGCGGGACCCGCGGGCATCTCGATCGCGGCGGTTAGCGGCCGCGCCTGGCGTGCGATGTCGGACAACCCCGCCGCGCCGCGAGGCTCGGTGCTGTCCCTGCTCGACTGGAAGGAGCACTGGGTGGACTCGGACCGCAGCGTGATCCCCGCCACTGCGGTGCCGCTTGAGATCCTCGCCCTCGAGGCCGCGGTCGAGCGCGTGCTCACCGAGGGGCTCCCGAGCGTGCAGCGACGCCATCGCTGCTCGGCGGCGGCAAGTCGTGCCGGCGCGCGGGCGCTCGGGCTCACACCGTACGCGCCCGACGCCGAAGCTGCGGTGGTGGCGACGACGCTGGCGGCACCGTCCGGCACCGACGCCCGCGTCCTTGTGGAGCGGGCACGGACAGATCGCCCTGTGGCACTCTCGGCCGGCTTCGGCCCTCTCGCCCCCACGCTGCTGCGGATCGACCACACCGGCCAACGCGCCCGCCTGGACGTCGTGCTCAGCGCTGTCGAAGCGCTCGCAGGTGCGCTCAACAGCACTCCGGCGGCGAAGGGCCTCGTCCCCGAGGCCCTCGACGCTGCAGAACGGGCCTGGTCGGCCGCGGAGGCCCGATCCATTTCTTGACCATGTCCCCCGCCCGCAAAGGGGGGCGGGCCTTGGCCCAAGAGCTTCGGGCCCGACGCCTCAGCGGCGCCCGGCGTCGACCAGGCGGGCCCCGCCGGCACCCACGGCGTCGGGATCGAGCCGCCTGCCGTAACTTGCCGCGCGTGCTGCGATGTCGAACACCTCCGCGTGCCAGCCGTGGGACGCGAGCCACTCGACGGCCTGCTCGGCACCCGCAGAACGCCAGAGGGCGACGTAGTCGCCGAGCTCGCCTGCGCCCTCCGGGTGGGCCTCGCGCCAGGCCTGCAGGCGATGGGAGCTCGCCAGCGTGAGGCCCAGGCGGCTTCCCGGCGCCGACAGCTCGGCGGCGCGGACGACGAGAGAGTCGCTCGCTTCGGGGGACAGGTACGCGAGCAGCCCCTCGGCGAGCCAGGCGACCTTCGTGCCCGCCTCGAACCCTCGCTCGCCGAGGGGCAGGCTCCAGTTCCCCGCAAGGTCGACCGGCACCGTGATGCGGTCGCACGAAGGCCGCCAGCCCTCGGCCCGAACCACCTGCTCTTTGAACTGCAGCACCTCGGGGAGGTCATCTCGAAGACCCGGACCTTGTCCGGCTAGACCAGCCGGAACGCCCGCGTCGAGGCCCGCCCCGACAATCACGACCTGGCAGCATCCGCGGGCACAGGCGTCGAGCACGAGATCGTCCAGGAAGCGGGTCCTGACGACGACCCAGGCGGCGAGGCGCGTCGGCGGCGGCGCCCGGCATCCACCGTCGGGTGATCCCTCGGCCCGGCCGCCCGCACGAAGGCGGCCGCGAGCGGGTCCGCGAAGAGCCGCTCCGGCCGTTCGGTTTCCGCTGCCCGCAGGGCCCGACCCCGAGGGCCGTCACCCCGACGGCAGGCAGGACGGGCCCGTCACCGGTCATCCGCTCGGCGCCACCTCAAAGGTCGTAAGCAACCGGGTGTCTTGGCTGGTAGAGGGTCATCTCGCCCGCGCCTGGCACCAACAGGGTCGCCGTCATGCCGAACGCCTGGTCGCGGATCTCACCCGCAAAGCTCGCGCCTTTCGACTTCAGCTCCGCCACGGTCCCGGCGATGTCGTCGCACATGAGGGAGATCTCGTGGTGCTGTGGGGTCGACCACGCCCGTCCTCCGTGCTCGCCCGAAGTCGGGTGCACACCGAGCTTCCGAGGGCCCGGCCCTGAAGATGAGCCAACCTCCGTGGGCGTCCACGTGCGGCCAGTTGAGGACGTCGCGGAAGAACGCCCGAGCCGCCTCGGCGTCGTCGGCGTAGACCAAGGTGTGGACCGCTGTGATCATACCGACCAGGATACGCGGCGCCTGGTGGGGCCGGCGGTGCCAAGACGCGTTGCGCCCCGAGATCACCAGCGAACCGGGAAGGAAACGGCCGCCGCCGGTGTTTGCAATTGTGGTTCCCCGAGTGGAGCCAGGAAGGGGGGCTCGACCTAAAGCGTGCGAGACGAATTCCATTACATCCCCGAGGTTGACCAGAAGCCCGTAGGCGCCTCGTAGGAGAAGTTGGCCCTACCGAGGTTGGCACTCAGGAGCGTTGACGACGATGCGGCTGCAGGGCATTTCGCAGCGGTCAGAGCGCACAAAGCTCGCCTGAGGCCTCAGGTTTCCGGAGACTCAACGGCTTCCTCGGGATGTAGACAACTGAACAGATGGGTGCCCGCTCCCCAACAAGGGGCGGGCACTGTCGCGGGAGGGCTGCGCAGCCGTCGGACGCCCGGTTATCACTGTGGAGCGGGGCGGCTCCCCTTCGGCACGTAATCGAAGAACCGGTGCGTCTCGCCGTCGGCGGTCCACTCGGCGCGAAGGCGCGTCCGCCGCTCGACCCGGCGCAGCGCGGACAGCAAGAAGCGGTTGAGCTCGCGGGCATCCGGTCCCCTCATGAAGCCGTCGACATGAAAACCGTCGGACGTCGCGCTGACACTGCCCTCGACGAGCTGCTCGAGCAGCGACCCGACGGCAGCGGGGCTCTCCGAGCTGACTTCGGCAACAAGATGGAAGTCGGTATCGGTCACAGTGCCAGTCTGTCAGCTGGCCGTCGTGATCCCAAGGGCAAAGTCTCACAAGCGTGTTCGCGAATATCTTCTGATCCAACGCCTCGTGAGTCCCGTACCAGGACGAACGACCCCCGGCCCTCCGTGCGGTTCGCGTCCTTGCCCATTCCCTCAGCCACGACGCGCTGCCACGGACGAAATATTCAGAAGGCTCTTTCGCGCGATACCCGTGCTGGCCTCACGCTCGTCGCGCGACTTGCAAGGATCAGCACGTCCTATGACGCCACACGGCGGAGAGCACACGGGTCTTTCTGACGCGCGGGTCCTCTCGCCCCGATTCACCGCAGCTCAAGGCTACCCAAGCCTCGACTGCTCCGCCGACGCCACGGAACGGCATCCCTCCCCCAACACTGGTCGAAAGGAGATCTATCCCGATTCTCCCGCACGACCACCTTGCGCCGGCTCCGTGGTAACGAGGATCTTTGATCCCACCACCTTCCCATCGCACTAGGTTCCTCCCTCGGGGTGTGCGTCAGATTCCCCAATCTCGATGCACGCTCCAGCCCTGACCGACAGCCACCATTGCGCTAGGCTCCGCGCAATGGTGGCCTAACGCGGCTATCCGCCTTTAGGATCGAAAGGGACCCCGTTATGACCAGAGACGCCGTCGACAAGGCAACAATCGGCCTCACCGGAAAGCAATATCACGTCGGCGTAGAACTCGGAGACATCAGCGATATCGTCTTGATGCCGGGCGACCCGTTTCGGGTCCAACTTATCGCCGACCAGTTGGAAAATGCCGTCGAGGTCGCGCACAGGCGCGAATACCGCACAGTTACCGGTTCCTACAAGGGCCGACTGATCACGGGATGCTCGACCGGCATGGGGTGCCCATCGACCGCCATCGGTGTGGAGGAGCTGGCCCGCGCAGGCGCAAAGATCTTCATTCGAGTCGGTAGCACCGCGGCGTTGCAGCCAAATATCGGCGTCGGCGATCTCATTGTCAGCGAGGGTTCTCTCCGCAACGACGGCACCTCCGCCGCGTACGTCCCACCAGGTTACCCAGCCGTACCTGACCTCGAGCTCACGAGCCTTCTCCTGGACACAGCGCGCACCCTCGGCGCGGAACACGGTTTTGCGGTCCATTCCGGCATCAATGCCACTGATGACGCCTACTACGCGGAAACCCCGGAATGGATCAACAAGCTTTCGAGCCTTGGTGTCACCAACGTCGACATGGAAAGCTCGGCCATGTTCGTTGTCGCACGCCAACGCGGCCTACGCGCTGCGATGGTTTGCGCTGTCTCAAACAACCTTGTGACCGGTGACATAGAGATAGGACAAGTAAATGAACGACTAGCCGTCGGATGGCGCCATACCATAACAGTTGTGCTGGAGGCCGTCCGCAGGCTCGGCATTTAGGATACCGCGTCCCTACCCGACCCTTGGTCGCGAAGTCTGCCAGCGGTCCACGGTCCCATCGTGAGAACTTCCAAGTCAGCGCAACCGATCATAAATCGTGAGGGATTTGTGATTCTAGAGGGCGCTGCTACGGCGATCCTTGCTATTCTTAGAATCAAAAGGTAAAAAGGACCATATGGACGCGCAGCCCATACCTAGTGAGATTGACGAGGCTCGACGCGATGTCGTCTTGCGGGCCAGACAGCTTATCAGCGACGGCCTCGGGATTGGGAGTGCCGGCAACCTGAGCGTGCGAATTGGCGACGTAGTCGCCATCACGCCGTCGGCGGTGAAATACGATGACCTCCTGGCTCAAGATGTCTCTCTGGTTTCCCTCCATGGAGTGCCACTCCGGCCTGACTCGAACCCCTCTTCGGAGACGCCCATGCACCTCGCCGTATATCGGTCAAGCCCGGCGCGAGCTGTCGTTCACACACATTCCCCTGCCGTTATAGCTCTTTCAACCCTGTTCGAGGAGCTTCCTGCAATCCATTACGCCATAGCCGCCTTAGGCGGTCCCGTGCGGGTCGCCCCCTACACCCGCTTCGGCGGAGATGCTCTGGCACAACTAGCGGTCCAGGCACTTGAAGGACGGTCAGCTGCGATCTTGCAGAATCACGGTGCGATTACCTATGGGAGCAGTTTGACGGATGCGTACGAGAGGGCCCAGTTGCTCGAGTGGCTAGCGGAACTGTACGCGAGGGCTGTCGCGCTCGGGAATCCGCGTCTTCTGTCCCCATCCGACCTCGCTGACGTGACTGCCGAAGTTCGTCGCCGCCATTACTCGTCACTGACGCCCGTTACAGAGAGTTGAGCAGCGTCGGCTAGCTGCGATCCAGCGGCTGCCCAGGTACGCCCTATTCCATTTCGGAGCAATCATCTGGGGCTTCGTCGCCTGCCGATGACCGAGCCCTTATCAGTCAGTAAGGGGTGTCTCCAGCATCGACATTGATAGCCTGCCCACGGACTATCTTTGCCGAGTCGGACAAGAGGAACACAACGACGCGACCTACTTCAACGGGCTCAATCGCTCGGCTGAGCTGATGCGAGATGAACCCTGCCAGCACTTCATCGGTCTGCAAGCCGTTGCGCTCGGCGTGGTACTCCGCTACCCGTCTAAGCATGGCTGTCCGAACTGATCCGGGGCAGACCGCGTTGACATTGATGTCCAAGGACGCCCACTCCTCGGCGAGGTTCCGCGTGAGATTGATCACCGCGGCCTTACTCGCGGAATACCCGATCATGTGAGGAAAGCCTACCTTGCCCGCGTTCGATGCAATGTTGACGATCGCTCCCCCTGACTTTCCGGCAAGCATCGCCCGGGCTGCCGTCTGACAGCACTGCAATAACGCGACGACGTTGGTGTCCAACTGAGTCAAGATAGCGGCTCGAGTGGTCTCCAGTGTTGGACCGAGCTCGATCGTGCCCGCATTATTCACCCACCCGTGGAGCTTGCCGAAGCGTTCGAGGGCGTGCTCTCCGAGTGCGTTCACCTGGGCTTCGTCACAGATATCCGCTACGAAGGTAGACAGGCGGTCGCTCGGCACGTCGAGGCTATGGAGCGCGTGCTCCAACTCGTCGCTGTGTGCGTCGGACAGGACCACCCTGGCGCCCGTCTCTAGCAAGGCGGCAGCAATTCCCTTACCGATCCCGCCGGCGGCTCCTGTCACGACGACCGTCCTGTCGGACCACTCGTTCGGGGTGCCAGTTACGGCACCTTGGATGTCTTCCTTCGCTGCCATGTCTCTTCTCCTAGGTCGGTCACCGGCCGCTGTCCTCTTCCGACCGCCGGCTTGGGCTGCTAGCGATAGCTGCACTAGCTCATGTCTGCTGGCGGCTCCGGAGCGCCTTCCTGGAGTGGAGCAACGTGTGCGACGTAGCGCTCCTTCGGGAGAGAATCGTACGAGTCACGCCAGCCGGCCACCAGATGAGTGCGGCGCTACATGATCGACGGTCTGAAAGCACGGACGCCGTGCCGAACCGTTGCCGACCGCCGGCCATCCCGACCTGCCGTGATCGCAGTGGCGCCAGTCCTACCCGCCCTTTCGGCGCTCCTGGGAAGCTGGCGCGAAGAGCGCGACCGCCCACCGCGCTGAGGTCACGGCCTGGCATTCGACTTGACCCGGCATTACTGTTCCTTTCAGTCCTCGACGGTGGCGAGTCTGACAGACGAGGATGGTTCTAGTGAATCTTGTTCACCGTCGACTGTTTGCCGGTGGAGAATATGGATCCCATAAGGAGGCAACATGGCTGACCAGATTGACCGCCGTAAGTTCATCGCCCGGGGCGCTCGCACGCTTGCGGGTGCTGCCGCCCTCGGGGTGGCGGGACCGAGACTGTTCGAAGAGCCCACTTTGTCCCGCTCACCATCGACCGCTGGCAAGCCGGGATCGCTCGGCGCCCTGGCGATGGTGGGCGCGTGGGTGCCGGACGTGGAGACCGGCGGGGAGTACATCGCCGACCAGCTGGGTTACTGGAAGCAACTGGGTTTCAGTTCCGTCGACATCATTCCATCTGGACCGGACGCTCCACCTCAGGAGGTCACGGTGGAGACCGGTAGGGCTCTCTACGGACTCTCGTCGCTTGATGCCACATCGGCGGCGATCGTGAAGGGGTTCGGCCTCGCGGTCATTGGCGCGGAGTACCAGAAAAGCCCCTTCTGCGTCATGTCTCCGGCGAGTAAGCCGATCAAGACACCGCACGACATGATTGGCAAGAAGATCGGTGTCGGGTCGTCCAACGACCAGGTGTGGAGCGAGTTCCTCAGGGTGAACCACATTTCGCCATCGCAGCTGACGACGGTACCAGTCGGTTTTGACCCGACGCCGCTCACACAGGGAACGGTTGACGGATGGTGGTCCTTTATCACCAATGAGCCGATCGAGCTCGCGCTCAAGGGGTTCAAGACCTATACGTTCCTAGTTCAGGACTGGGGTCTGCCTGAGATCTCGACGATCTTCATCACGACCAAAGCTTCGTTGGTGAACGCGCGCGCCAAACTCAAGGCTGCCATGATCGGCGAGATCATGGGTTGGAAGAAGGCTCTCACTGACCCCGCCTTGGCCGCTCAACTAGCAGTCAAGAGGGGCCAAGGCCTCACCTACGAAGCGGAGCTCCTGCAGTCCTACTCCCAGAACAAGCTGATCGTGCCTCCTGGCAAAGCGCCTGACGGCCTTTTCTACATTTCCCCGCTTGCCCAGGCGCAGGGAATCCACACGGTAGGCCTCGGAGGCACGAAAGTCACCCCGAAAGAGGTCTTTGACATGAGCTTGCTGGACGAGATCTACTCGCAGCATCCCGGACTGAAGGCCATTCCGAAGCCCAACTACGGCTGAGAATGATCGCCCACCACAGCCCAGACAGGTTGGTGCAGGCCTCGCGGTGGGCCGCCGAAGGTTCGGACACGAACGTTAGGACGAGGCATCAAACGTCGTGACCGGTCCTTCGCTCGATGGCACCGAGCCGTTGAAAGCTGCAACGGCTGATGGGATTCGCATCGAAGGCCTGAGCAAGGTCTTCCGCCTTGGTCGGTCTAGGTTGACGGCCGTCGCGGATGCAAACCTGATGACCCCCCAGGGATCCTTCTTGGCCCTGTTGGGGCCATCGGGCTGTGGTAAGTCGACTGTTCTGCGGATCTTGGCTGACTTGGAGCAGCCGAGCACAGGTCAGGTCTTCATCCATGGTGTGTCGCCGTCAACAGCGCGCCGGCAGCACCTTTTCGGAATCGCTTTCCAGGACGCGGCCCTCCTGCCCTGGCGATCGGTCGCGGCCAACATCAGGCTGCCGGTCGACGTGATCGGTCTCAAGATCTCCGAGGCCGCCATAAAGGACCTCATCAAGCTCGTGGGTCTCGAGGGTTTCGAGAAAGCTCGTCCCGCGCAACTGTCCGGAGGTATGAGGCAACGGGTCGCGATCGCTCGTGCTCTTGTGACCGAACCAAGCATCTTGTTGCTTGACGAACCTTTTGGAGCTCTTGACGAGATGACGCGCCAGCGTCTCAATATCGAGCTCCTGCGGATATGGTCGGAGCGCGTGGCTACGACTTTGCTTGTGACGCACTCGATACCCGAGGCGGTCTTTCTCGCGGACACGGTAGCTGTCATGAGTCCGCGACCGGGGCGAATCATCGCAACAAATTCCATCGACCTGCCGCGCCCTCGTACGCCCGATATGATCCGAACGGTCCACTTTCATGAACAGGTCGACAAGTTGGCCGACTTGCTTTTCAGCCCAGGCGGAATAGCGCCGAGTGGTGACGACGTGTGATCACTGCAGACTCATCCGAGCCAGGCGTTGGGATACAAGAAGAGGCTCTTGGGCTGGGAGCGCGTCGCCGAAAGGTCGGCGATCAGGCGCGGTCAGAAGGAGTACCACCTTGGCTGGGTGGCACGATCGGAGCGATTCTTCTGATCCTGCTGTGGGAAGTCCTGGCCGTCACGGTGTTCCACAAGGTTGGATCCGGTGTGCCGACGCCAACTTCGGTCGCAACCCAGTTCTGGTCCGACCTGCGCTCAGGGCTGTACGGCCCCAACTTCACCCAGACAATGAAGGAAGCGGCAACCGGCTTTGTCGATGGCAACGTGCTCGCCATCGTGCTCGGCATCGCCTTCGTTCAGCTGCCACTCATTGAAAAGGCCCTTCTGCGCATCGCGGTTGCCAGCTATTGCCTGCCAATCATTGCCATCGGACCGATCCTGACCTTCGTACTGCATGGTGACGCTCCCCAGTCGGCCCTTGCCGGTCTGGTCGTGTTCTTCCCCACTCTTGTGGGCGTCTGCGTCGGGCTGCGCTCGGCGGACCGCAACTCGCTCGACCTGATCCGCGCCCTACGGGGGCAGCTCGTGGCTTCAGCTCAGGAGGATCAGATTACGGGCCGCCCTGCCTAGCACCTTTGCCGCGTTGCAGATCGCTGCACCTTCGGCGATCCTCGGTGCCATTATCGGTGAGTATCTGGGTGCCGCCAACACCGGACTCGGCGTCATGATGATCGACGCTGAGGGAGCCCTGGACATCGCTCGGACCTGGGGTATCGCTCTGGTCTGCACGGCGGTGGCGGGGATCTTGTACGGATTGATCGGACTCATCGGCCGGCTGGTGGCGCCGTGGGCACCTCGCAGGGGGATGACCTAGTGGCACTGCCGACACTGCTCCAGGACGAGACTCTCGAGGTTCTACCGAGAGGAGCCATCAGGTCTGCTCTCGCCAAGCGAATGGCAAGCAGTCTCGGCTTCACGCTCCTCTCCGTCGTCGTCGTGTTTGTGCTTTGGGAAGGGTTCATCCTCTTGTACCACATCCAGCCCATGATCGCGAAGAACCCACTTGACGTCTGGCGATACATGTTCACTCAGCGCGCCGACCCTGCCGCCAATCTGCGAAGTGCGGCGGGTAATCGGGCGATCCTGTTCCATAATCTGAAGACGACTCTTCGCGATGCTGGCATCGGCTACCTGGCCGGAATCGTCTTCGGTCTTGCCGTGTCGTGTATCTTCATATTGCAACGCATGGTTCGCCAGACGTTCATGCCAATCGCGATCATCTTGCGCTCTATGCCGCTCGTTGCGCTCGCGCCTCTTCTCACATTGATATTCGGTCGCGGCCTCCTGTGCGTCGCAGTGATTGGTGGGATCGTCTGTTTCTTCCCGGCACTTGTCAACATCATGTACGGCCTCCGTTCCACGCCGCAGGCGATGCTCGACCTGATGTCCTCCTACGGCGTCTCGAAACTCAAGACGCTGAGGACGGTCATACTTCCCTCTGCTTTACCTTCGATCTTCGCTTCGTTGCGGATTAACGTTCCTGCCTCGATGATCGGCGCGCTGCTCGCCGAGTGGCTGGCAACAGGACAGGGATCGGGCCAGGAAATGCTGACTGTCGAGAACACCTTCGACTTCGGTGAGCTATGGTCTGCCGTGGTTCTTGTAACCCTGGTGACGATCATCGCCTACTCCATTGTGAGCGCCATTGAGGTCGCCGTCCTCTCGCGTTATGCCCCCGATGCCCTAGGAGGAAAGCAATGAGCACTGGCCGCGACCTGAGGTCACTGCCCAAGGCGCACCTGCATCTGCATCTCGAGGGAGCCATGCGCCAAGAAACGCTCGTGGAACTGGCGGCGCACTATGGTGTCCCGCTGCCGCCAGTAGGCAGTTACGACAGCTTCACTGAATTCTCGGCAATCTACGAAGCCGTCTGTGCCGTGCTTCGGACCCACGACGACCTGCGACGCCTCGTTCGTGAGGTCGTCGAAGACGCTGCCGCATCGGGCGCCACTTGGCTGGAGATGGGTGTGCGCCCCACCCTTCACCGTGACAAGTTCGCCAGCGACGCGGAAGTCCTGGAGGTCCTGCTCGACGAGGCCCAAACGGCCGGGCAAGACTCGGCGTGGCGGTAGGGGCGCTCATGACCGTGGATCGCACCCAGCCCCTCGGCCTAGCGATGGAGGAAGCCGCGCTCGCCGCCGCCTATGCCGGAAAGGGCGTAGTGAGTTTCGGGCTTGCCAACGACGAATCTGGGCACCCGCCGGAAGCTTTCGCCGAGCCGTTCGCTGTGGCTCGCCGATCAGGCCTGTTGTCGTGCCCGCACACGGGAGAACTCGACGGGGCGAACAGCATCAAAAGCGCACTCGACGCTCTCGGCGCCGACCGCATCCAGCACGGGGTACGCGCCATCGAAGACCCAGAACTCGTTCGCCGCCTGGCCAATGACGGGATCTGTCTCGATGTCTGTCCGACATCGAACATATGTCTGAAGGTGATTCCATCACTTAAGGAGCACCCGCTCCCCTTGCTGCTCGAGGCGGGCGTCCCGTGCAGTCTCAACGGCGATGATCCGCTGTTCTTCGGCGCCAACCTCCTTGATGAGTACGAACTCTGCAGGGACAAGCTGGGCTTCTCCGACGAGCAACTCGCGTGCGTCGCCCACGCGTCGATCGAGTTTAGTGGTGCACCGCGAGCTTTGAAGGCCTCTGCCTGCACGAGCATCGACGCTTGGTTGTCCGACCCTGTGGTCAGCTGAGGCCGATCGGCCGAGCTAGCGCTCGGCAAGATCTCTGTTGCCCCAGTTCACGTCCTCACCTGTCGCGCGAAAACTGGCACAGTGGTCAGGCCGGACTTCGGCGCGACTTTCCGTCCGGGGGACCCTGCGCGAGCCCCTGACCTGGGCAAGCTGTGGATAAGTCCGGACTTTCGACCTAGAATGTAGGGGCGACACATCCACTACATCTGACTTACAGTGCTGTAAGATGTGATTGTGTTCGTGAAGCGGACGGTGCGGCGCCGTGGCGACAAATCCTACGAGTCAGACCTCTGGACATAGGCGCTTATGCGACCGCCTGGGACCGGTGCACGCCCGAGCGCTGGCGCGGGCGGCGTACCCTGTAGATCACCGGTATGTCGGTGCCCGGATAGGTCGCATCAATAGCGTTGAGATCGGCGACAAGGCCGTGCAGCGCTCTGCGATGAATCGGGGTGTCAGGGGGGTCGAGTGTCACCGTGACGCCTTTGTCGGTGGTCCGAATGTCACCCGCCAGCTCCGCGAACGTCCGTAACAAGTCGCGAATGTCGTTCGGGTTCGGATAGTGCTGCTCGAGATGCTCGAGTAGCCACTCCTCGGCGTTGTAGGCGGTGATCTTGATCCGGTCGACGATTGCCTTGTGCTCCCCAAGTAGGACCATGCGACCCGTTCCCGACTCGGCGACGGTGACCTTCCGCGGGAGAGCCTTCTTCGTGGCCTTCAGTCGGCCGATTTCAGTTTCGAGCGCTCGCAGTCGGCCGACAGCGCCGCGCTGTGCAGTCTTCAACCCCCGGATGCTGCGCCCGCGATCCTTCTCGAGGACGGCATCGCCGAGAGACGCCTTGAGTTTCGCTGCGTGTTGGCGCACCTCGGCGATCTGACGCTCGAGACGCGTGATCTCGGGGTTGGGTATGAGCGTCTCGGGGTCGACCGGGTCGGCACCGTAGCTGATCAGTTGGTCAAGTCCGTAGTGGGCTCCCATGTACTTGAAAAGGTTCTCCTGGCGCCACCGGGCGGCCATCAAGCAAGCGAGACGGGGAGCACGTAGCCCGAGATTCGTGATGATCGGCGTCTGGTGGCCGTCCGTGGCGCGGAGAACGACTCTTCGCCACGGGCCCCGTCCGCTCACCCAAACGGTGTCCTCAGCCATGTCGAAGCGCACCCGCCGACCCTCGAAGCGTGTCTCCCGACAGGAGAAGGCGCTGTTAGCGAGGCCCGGTTCTCCCCGCTGGTAGGTGATGAACCCGATGCGCTCGCTGTCGAGCCACATGAACAGCTTGTGGTCGAAGCCGCCGCGATCGAAGACGACCGTAAACTTTCGCTTGCCGAGGACCTGACGGATGGCTGCGACGATGTCGGGCATGGCCTTGGCCAGATTGCTCGACAGCTGCTCGTTCACGCACAGAAGCGGCCGGCCGTCCTGGTCGCCGACGAAGTAGGTGTGCACGCCTGGAATCGCCAGGCGTCGCTTGGTGCTGTAGAACTCCTGCACCGGGCGCTTTCCCGAGTACGACTTCATGTGCCCGTCCACGTAGAGGTACTGGGTGACGATGATCCCCACCTCCACCCAGCGACGTGCCAGATGCACTCCGAACTCGGTGGCACGCATCTGAGCCACCATCGCCTCCAGCTTGCGGCGCAGTGTCTTCACACAAGGAGCCCGGTCCGTCCCGACGAGAGCCCCGAACTCCCCCCGGCGCAGGTGCTTCGCCGACTCGACCGTCGGCTTTCGAAGCAATGTCATGAACAACAAGCTGAGAGTCACTGCCCGCACGCCGAAGGTGACCGAACGGGGCAGCGAGAAGGACCGGCGCGCCGCTTCGACTAGGCCGAGCGCCCTGATAGCGGGGAAGTACAGGGCGAGTCCCATGTACCGACCCCTCGCGTACTCGGGAGGGACGGAGGGCGGGTCGAAGCCCTCGATCTCGAGCGTCGCGCTGTCACAGGCGTCGCGTTCGTGGAGGCCACCCGATACTGGCGGGGAAGGCTTCCCGCCGGGTTCCTCGTCTTCCTCGTCGCGCTCAGCCCTGACTGCCTGCAGTTCGTCGTCAGCGGAGCGGTCATCGGCTGATTCCTCGATGAGCTGCAGCTCGGTTACGGCGGGCCTGCAGGCGCGGACCAATCGCCGGACGTGCGACTGCGACAGGACTACTCCGGTCCGCTCCTTCACGAGGCAAGCGAGGGCCGGCACGCTCATCTGCGCGCTGCCGGCACGAATGACCTCGATCACCTCCGATGTCACCTTGTGGGGACCCTTCGGACCACGTCTCGCTGGGAGCACAGCTGTCACGCCCTCAGCACCCAGTCGCCTAGCCAGGCGACCCACAGTGTTCCGGTGACAACCGAAGGCACTAGCTATCGCCACATCGGTAGCCAACTCCGTTCTGGAGAGCATCGCGATACAGATAGCTTCCGCAAACTTGTCATCGGTCTCATAGACGTAGATAGGCAAGCCGTCGAGGCACACAGAGCGCTTCCCGTCAGTGTCGACTAACGTCAAACGCCTAGTGATCTGATGACCCTCTCTGTCCTCATGGACTTCGAATAGCCTGAGAACAGAAGGCGACTCGACAGCGTCATCCATAGGCTCATATTAGCCGCTACAGCCTATGTTCTAGTGGATGATTGCACCATCAATAATGGAGGGTACAGTGCAGGGCTATTAACTCTATGTCCAGAGGTCTGACGAGTACCTTTCGGTGGTCGAGGCCGTCCGGGAGGATGGCCGCAACACCCACCGCACGCTCTTGCGCCTCGGCGAGGTCTCCGAGCTGCGCTCGAGCGGGCAGATAGACCGGATTATCAGGGCGCTTCGTGCCTACGCAGAGGGAGCCTGGTTCGAGGCTGGAGAGCTGTCCGGCGAGGGCGCACCGAGCTTCGGTGCCACAGCGGCTGTCTGGTCTTACTTCTGTCGCCTCGGTCTCGACGAGCACTTCTCTTCGCTCGGCGACGGCCGGCGATCGCGGGTGGCCTCCGACACGGTGTTCTCGATGGTGGCCAACCGCCTGACAGATCCGGCTTCCAAGCGGCGCACCATCACCGAGTGGCTCTCTTCGGTCGCTCTTCCGGCCGGTGTCCGCCCACCGGGACTGGACCAGTGCTACCGGGCGATCGACACCGTCTCCGAGGCAAAAGACGTCACCGAGGTGCATTTGTACAGCCAGCTGTGCAACCTCACCAACCTCGATCTCCGCCTTGTCTGTTACGACATCACCTCGAGCTACTTCGAGACTGTGGCCGTTGGTCAGAGGCGCTTTTCATCCCTCGCCTTCGGCTACAGCAGAGACCACCGGTCCGACCGGCCCCAGATCGTGATCGGGTTGTTGGTCACCGGGGACGGCATCCCGATCGCCCACCACGTCTTTTCCGGCAACACCTCGGACGTCTCGACACTGCCCGGTGTGATGGAGGACCTGCAGGCGCGTTTCGGCGTCGGGCGCATCGCCCTTGTCGCCGACCGGGGGCTCATCTCAGAGGACAACTTGGACGAGGTGTCAGCCAGAGGCTTCGAACACGTGTTGGCCACGCGCCTTCATCACGACGACGAGGTCGCGGCCGTGCTCGAAGAGGCGACCTCCAAGGACACCGACTGGACGGCGATACCCGAAGCCAACAGCTTCTGTGCCGAGATCACCCATCACAACCGGCGCTTTGTCGTGGTCTTCTCGCCGGTGCGCTACTTCAGGGACCGGGCACGCCACGCCATCTTGTGCGCCAAGGTGGAAGACGGCCTCATCGCCCTTACCGCCCAGGTGCGCGCCGGCCGGCTCAGCGACCCGGCCAAGATCGGCGCCGCCGCCGACCGCATTCTTCGTGACTCGGGAGTGGGTCGCTGCTTCAGGACCACGGTGCGAAAGGGAGTGTTCTCCTGGGACTTCGACGAGAAGGCCCGGCGCTATGACGAGGAGCTCCTCTGTGGGCGCTATGTGATCACGACCTCGCTCGACAAGGACGAGGTACCGGCCGCCCAGGTGGTGCGCTACTACCGCAGCCTGCAGTCAGTCGAGCACCGTTTTAGGGTGTTGAAGGACTTCTTGGAGTTGAGACCCATCTTCCACTGGACCGAGGACCGCGTGCGGGGCCACGTTGCCCTCTGCGTGCTGGCCGCCACCATCGAGGCAGTCATGGCCAAGGACCTCGTTAACGCCAAGGTGATGGACCCCGATCTCCCCTTCCAGTCAATGACGCCGCGCCGGGCCTTGTCCTTGTTGAAAGAGATCCGCCTCGAGCTCGTCTCTGCCGGCGATCACAGCATCGAGCTCGTCAGCCGGCGAAGCCCACTGCAGGCCAAGGTGCTCCGGGCCCTCAAAGTCGACACCTCGACCTGGGACAAGGCCAGAATCGCCTGAGCAGGGCGTTCATCTCACGCGTAGTGGAAACACTTTCTCGCCGCGATGCCATCTACCTGGGATGACGCGAAAGTCGCGCCAAAGATGGCATGTGGGACCCTCCCCGGCACGGTCGTAGTGGTACTACGGCATTTGCACCGACGATCAAACGCCGGGGCGGTCTTCATCAGGAGCTCGAGGAGGATCCCATGGGAATCGTAGGAGGAATCGACATCCACCGCCGGCAGCTCACCTTCGACATAGTCGACCTTGCGACTGGCGAGAACGTCCGTGGGCGCGTCTCGCCCGCTGACCGGGTCGAGCTGCGGCGCTTTCTCGCCAGCCTCGACGGCGCCGGCGGTGATGTGGCGATGGAAGGCTGCACCGGCTGGCGTTATGTCACAGAGGAGCTCGAGCGCGCAGGCTTTCGCGCTCACGTCGCCGAGCCGGCCGACACGGCTGCTCTCCGGGGCAACAAGCGACGGGCGAAGACCGATCGTGGCGACGCCCGGCATCTTCGCAAGCTGCTCATGACCGGGGAGCTCCCCGAGAGCTGGATCCCGCCTCGACACGTGCTCGAAGCTCGTGGTGTCGTCCGGCTCTACAAGGATCTCGCCGATCAACGAGTGGCGTGGACCCAGCGCCTCCACGCCACGCTCTATCACCACGGCGTTCCCGAGGCTCGGATGTCCGGTGGCGGGCGAACAGGCCAGGACCTTGCTTCACGACGCCGAACTCTCTCTGGCGGCCCGGCGTGCCGTTGAGGTCGCGCTGGCACAGATCGAGGTCGTGAACGAGATGCTCGCTCCGATCAAGCTCGATCTCGCCCGTCTCTCACGGCACCAGCCGGGCTGCCAGGCGCTCACCGCCCATTACGGCATCGGACCGGTCACTTCTGTCGCCATCTGGTGCGAGATGGGCGACACCCGGCGTTTCTCTTCGTCTTCTGACGCCGTGCGTCATGCCGGCCTTGACGTCACCGTCTACCAGTCCGACAGCAACCGGGCCAAGGGACATCTCGCCCGACAAGGGCCAGGACTCCTGCGCTGGGCGCTATATGAGGCTGCCATGTCCTCGACGAAGAAGGCCTCCCCGGACCACGAGTACTTCTGCTCGCTTCGCGAGCGTCTCGGGACACAACGAGCCGCCCTCGCTGTCGCCAGGAAGCTGGCGCGTTGGTGCCACCACGCCCTTCGTGCGGCCGGCGACGACGCCTGGGCCGAGGCCGCCTGAACGGCGCTTGTCCCGTGCGCGTCCCGCCCGCAATCACAATGATGATCTGCGGTCTGCTCCAGCAACCCGAATGCTCGCCAGGTTCTCACACCCTGGACAGCCGCCAAAGAATGAGCGACCGCAACTTCTCCGTGTGGGGATCACCCCATCCACCATCATGTCGCCGGAGAGCGCTCCGTGCACCGAGGTAAGTCTGGGCGTTCGCACACGGATACAAGCATGGAAACCGAGGAGACCGAATGAAACGCTGAAGACCTCCACCGTTCCGGCAACCGTCTCATCGTCGCGCCGACCCACGTCGGCCTCCAGGTCGTTCGTCCTCCCCACGCTGCGGGCGCTCCACCTGGACCCCGACGTCCAGTCGTCGCGTCTTGGCAGCCAAACCGGATCGGAGTGTTGACTATCACGAGTCCCACAGGTAAGTCCGGTCAGGGTGCCAGCTCCCGCCACTCGCCCGACGCAGCCGAGGCGCGAATCGCGTCCATTGCCGCAGCGTTCCGGGCGCCCTCGGCAAACGTGGCGACGCCTAGAGCTGCCGCATTGCCGCCATAGATCGCGGCAATGCACGCCGAAATCGAGGTCGTCGGAAAGGACTGCCCCTGTATTCGGATTCCCTCTTGTTTGTGTGCGATCGCAAGTTGGTTGGGACTGTGCGAACTCCAGACACCGGACCGTACTGTGCCGTCGATCTGCAACTCGATGTCGTCGAAAGTGCCGTGCGCGAGCTCGGTCCCGTAAACATGCCCCACAACACCGTCCGCGAAACGTAGTTGCGCAGAGAACACGTCCTCGTTGACCGGAGTGAAGCGGCCCCGCTCGGTTCCCGTGTCGAAGCTCCGCTCCCCCATGGTCGTGACAAAGGCATGCACAGCAAGCAATCGCCGTCCAAGCACGAACTCCGCCAGATCCAACCAATGCGAACCTATCTCGGTGATCACGCGGCTTGGTCCGACCTGAGCAGGATCAAACCGCCAGTCACGCGAGGAAGGTGCGGCATTCCACTGCTGGCGATACGAACCGAAGACAGTCACAGGCTGACCAATCATCCCGTTGCTGATCGTGTCGCGCAGCAGTTGCACGCCTGTGTCCATGCGGCGATTGAATGTGAGATATGCGGACACCCCGCTAGTGCGGACGGCCTCGACCATCTTCTGCGCACTGGCCAAAGTTGGTGCCAGCGGCTTCTCACATACAACTGCATGCCCACGCGCTGCGGCTTCTAGGACGATCTCCTCATGCTGCATCGGAGTAGCACAGACATGCACATGTGTCGCGCCGAAGCGGTCGAGCACTTCGACAAGATCGGCCGCAACCGCACAATCCCATCGCGCCGCCGCGGCGGCCGCGCGCTCTGAAATTCGGACTCCAGACGGCGACCGGCCGTATGCCCATCTCAGCGAGGGCGCTCACGTGGCGCGAGGCAATGTAACCAGAGCCCACAATAACTGGCCGAGCCTTGGCAACGTCCATGCCTATGTCTCCCCTCAGGTTCGACACGCACGAGCTTGTATACGCACGCCCAGGTTTGCATAACGACTCGGTGTCCGACCCGCCGACGTCAGGCCATGGTGACCATACCACGGCCGGCGTCTCGGCTTTTCTCCACGAAGGCAAGTCGTGGACTTCTGCATAGGAGAGTCGCCAACTGGTGAAAAGGCGAGGTGGCCGAGCTTGCTAGCCTCGGGTCGCGAGCTGAGAGGAGAACAACCGATGCAAGAAACTCTCCGTCGTCAAGAGCAGTCTCAGGTCGAACCTCGGGACTCCGACTCACCGGGTGTCAGCGGCCGAAACCGGAACCGTACCGACACAACGCTCGGCTTCATCACCGGGACGGGATTGTACGAACTGCCCAACTTGGATGACGTGAGCCAGCGTCTGGTTCGGACACCCTACGGCGATGTCGAGACAACGATCGGGACATGGCACGATCGCCAAGTCGGGTTCCTTCCCCGCCACGGTGCGCAACACACGATCGCGCCCTCAAGAATCAACTATCGGGCCAACCTTTGGGCCCTGTACGACCTCGGAGTCAAATCCGTGTTCAGTGTCTGTGTGGTCGGGAGCGTCCGGACCGACATCAAACCCGGTGACATCGTATTGATCGATCAGTTCCTTGACCTCACCAAGGGCCGACGACCTGACACATTCTTCGACGGAGAAGGCGAGTTGCGCCACACGGACATGACCTACCCGTACAGCGCGGAATTGAGGGCCCTCGTGACCCAAGCCGGCAAGGACAAGGCCATCGATCTTGTCTCGACAGGCACGTACGCTTGTTTCGAGGGTCCGCGGTTCGAGTCGGCCGCCGAAGCCAACATGGCGCGGCTCCTCGGCGCACACGTCGTGGGCATGACCGGCTATCCCGAGGTCTCCCTCGCAAGAGAGCTCGGGCTCGAATTCTGCGCTCTGGCAGTCGTCTCGAATTACGCGCCCGGAATAGTCGGAAACACCGTTTCTCACGAGGAGGTGACAGCGGTCACGAACGCGGTGTCGGCAAAGTTGTTCTGTCTTCTGGACCGCGTTGTCCAGATCTTCGCTGCGCCGGGGAAGGGGCAGTCCGGTGAGAACGATTGACTGGACTGGAAACGCGATACAGATCATCGACCAGACCGCTCTTCCAAACGACGTACGGGTCCTCACGCTGGACACGATCAACGCGCTCGTCGATGCCATCGGCCGACTAGCAATCCGTGGAGCCCCGGCGCTCGGAGCCGCAGGCGCCCTCGGTGTGGCGCTTTCCGCCGTGCTCTACGACGGTGACCAGGAACATGTCCGGGCCGCCGCATGCCTCGTAAGAGATGCACGGCCAACCGCCGTCAATCTTGCCCGGGGCGTCGATCGGGCTCTCGGCGTTCTCGACAAAGGAGTTGACGCCGTAGTGGCTGAAGCATTGGCGGTGCTCAGTGAGGATGCACTGGCAAACCGGCGTATCGGACGACGCGGAGCAGAACTGATAACCGAACTGGGCCTGCACGACGTATCGGCGCTCACCCATTGCAACACCGGTGCACTTGCTTGCGTCGAGTGGGGTACCGCGCTCGGCATTCTGCACCAACTACATGAGGAGGGCCGTCTGCGGCACGTGATCGCCACGGAGACGCGCCCACTTCTTCAAGGTGCCCGACTTACGACCTGGGAGCTCACCAACATGAGAGTTGAGCACCACCTGATCGTCGATTCTGCCGCTGCGTGGGCTCTGCGCAGCCACCTTGTCGACCTGGTCGTGGTCGGAGCAGATCGCATCGCCGCCAACTGCGATGTCGCCAACAAGATAGGCACACTTGCGATCGCTCTCGCCGCGGCCGACGCGGGCGTCCCGTTTATCGTCGCTGCTCCGGAGTCGACCATCGATCAGGACATGCCTGAGGGCGGCTCAATCGAAATCGAGTACCGGAATGACGATGAAGTGACAAGCTGGCGCGGAATCTCCACAGCGCCAGCAGGAACACCTGCACTCAACCCGGCATTCGATGTCACGCCTGGACGCTTGATCACAGCGATCGTTACCGAGAGCCGAGTCATACGCCCCTTCTGAAACCAACCCCGCCGACACCAGCCCCAACCAGTCGAGGGGGCTTGTTCGGATCTCTCCGTCACTCATGGCGCTGCCGCTCCTATGAAGAGTTGGCCGCCTGTCCTGTGCTCCACTCCAGTGCCAACGCGAATTTGAGAAGTCCTGCGCGCCAGGGGGGAAGAGCGTAGTCGTCTCGCGGACCGGAGCTGTCTGAGCGAGAAGTGCGACCTCGGCCCAAAGCCATCGAGCCATCCGGGCCCAACACGTCGTGCCGTGTCCTGGGAGTTGAGCCAGTGCCGAGCGATGCGGGTCCTTGTTGCAGTGATCCTCTTCAAACACTCGTGCACGCCTGCTCGCGCGGAAACGGCGTCGTGCCCTCTGGGGCGGCGCAACCGACCGGCTTAGGGCAGACTAGGAGAATGACGGAATTTATCGCCGCTCCTAATGTCATCGCGGCAGCTGGCACCCCGCCGAAGATGATCTCTGAGTTCGTCGGCCGCGTCGCAACCGGCACGGCGGACGTCTCCATCGCTGTCATGAACAGCCCCAAAGGCTGGTCAGAACCTGGCCAACGGCCTGGTTTCGACGAATACACCGTGGTCATCGACGGTGAGCTCGCCGTCGAGTCCGAGAGCGGCCCGCTCACCGTATTGGCCGGACAGGCGATTCACACTTCCGCTGGCGAATGGGTTCGTTATTCGACCCCCGGAGAGGGTGGGGCACGATACGTGTCGGTCTGCATTCCCGCCTTCTCGCCGGAAAGCGTCCATCGCGACGAGTAGGTCCTTTTTCGCATTCAGCGGAATTCAGTAGCGGTCGTAAGCTCTGCGGGCTTTTGAGGGCCCACGCGTGACCATTGCGAAGAAGTCGGGACCCTTGAACGCCCGTGGTCACACAGAAGAGTCCATGTGCGGCCTTCGTCTTGGTCCTCGGGCACGGGTCTACTGGCCGTCGAGCAGCGACGAAAGAGACCGGGCAAGCAAGACCGGCCTCACACCCTGGTGTAGTTCCGGATTTCGATCCGGCAGGGCTCTTTTGTGCTGTGGTACTACCAGCTGTTCATCGCGGCAAGCAGCTCTTCGGTGAGGGTCTCGAGGGTCGCACCCTCGTGGCGAAGACGGCCCTGGGTGACAGCCGACTCGATCTGGGGACCGACGGGGTAGACGCCCGGAGGTCGGCTCCGACCTTCGGCGGCAATGCGTTCGGCCACGAGAGCCTGCAGCGACAGTGTCAGGTCCATGACCTCGATCGGGTTGCCCTCGGCGTCGGAGCAGTTCAGGCAATCCCCCTGACCGATCACGAGCACCGTCTTGCCGACGGGCGTTGAGTACTCGGTAACAGAGGGACGCACCTCGGTGGCTGTTCCGAGGGCGTTGAGGTAGTCCATGGGGAGCTCGAACGCGCCTCCGCCCGCGGTGCAGAGAATGACCCCGTCCTGCATCCCTTCGATGTGGGCCCGCGTGACAGCCCCGGCAACGCCCGTGGCGGCGAACACGATCTCGGCGTGTGGCGCCGCGTCGCTCAAGCTCTGGACGCGGTGGCCGTCGTGGAGCGCCTGGAGCGCTCTTACTGCGTCGATCTCGGAGACGACAACTCGCGCGCCAAGCGCAGCGGCATGGCGCGCGACTCCCTGCCCAACCCAGCCGTAGCCGACGACCATGACGACCCGGCCGGCGATCTGGAGGTTCGTGATGTCGAGCAGCGCCATCACACAGGACTGTCCCGTGCCGTAGACGTTCTCGAAGAGGTACGTGATCCGCGAATCACCGACCGCGATCACAGGGAGCTTGAGAGCGCCCTGCTCATGCATGGCACGAAGTGCTCTGATGCCGGATGTGGTCTGTTCCGCCGCGCCGAGCATGTCCTCAACAAGGTCGGGATACTCACGATGAGCCATCCGAATCAACTCCGCACCGTCGTCCAGCAGGATGTCCGGGCGGGTCTGGAAGAAGCCACGAGCCAACTCGATGTCGCGGTCTTGCGTCGCCGCTCTTTCCGCGTAGACCTGGAGTCCCGCCGCCTCAAGTGCCCGCGCCACTGCGTCGGTTGTCAACCGACCGCGGCAGTGCACGCTCACCTGCGCGCCGGCATGTTGGAGCGCAAGCGCCAGGTTCGCAGTCTTCGGCTCGAGGACTAGGCCCATCCCGATACGCAGGCCGTTCAGAGCTTCCGCTTGCAGTCAGAGCTTCCCGGATGGAGGAGAGCACAGGCATCCCGCGCGCGGCCCAGACAATCCGAAGCGTGGCGTCATCGACGATGTCGCCGGACGATGCGTCACTCATCGCGCTGATCCCCATCCAGCATTTCCTTGACATCTTCTTTCTGGTTCGCTCTGGTCTGGGTCAGGGAAATCCCTAGGGAACGAAGTTTTGCCGCGGCGATCGCATTGTCGAGTTCTTGCGGGATCACGTGCACTCCGGGCGTCAGTTTGTGGGTCGCGAGGTAGTGCGTGCCGACAGCTTGCACGGCGAAACTCAGGTCCATGATCTCTACCGGATGCCCGGCGCCTCCGGCGATGTTGACCAAGGCTCCCGATGACAGCAGATGCACGTCGCGATCCCCCAGCCGGAAAGTCTCTACATCCTCGCGCGGGTGGTCAATCGAGGTCGCCGCGCGTCGCAGCGCTTCGATATCGATCTCGAGGTCCGAGTGGCCGACGTTGGCGAGTACAACATCGTTGCGGAGAAACGCCAAATCCTCCTCTCCGATCGCCCGCACACCACCAGTGGCGGTGAAGACCATCTCGGCAGTCGGCAGCACATCCGCAGGCGAGCCCACCGTATGGCCGTCCATGTGGGCTTCCAGGGCGCGGACCGGATCGGTTTCGACTACGTAGGTGTAAGCACCCAAAGCACGTGCATAGCGGGCAGTACCCCGACCCACGAAGCCATAGCCCACGACCGCCAGATGAGTCCCGGCGATCTGCCGGTTCGTGAGTCGAAGCATGGCCTGGATTCCGGTCTGGCCCGTTCCGTAGACGTTGTCGAAAAGGTGCTTACAACGAGCGTTGTTGGCAGTCATGGCGGGAAACGGGAGCGCGTCGGCCGCCGACATCGCCTGCAGCCGCGCCGTGCCGGTCGTCGTCTCCTCGGAAACTCCCTTAAGCCGGTTAAAGAGCTCGGGACGGTGACGGGCCATACGGAGAGTCAACTCGGCGCCGTCGTCCACTATATAAGTCGGTCCACAGTCGGCGGCAGCCAACAGCTCTCGATTCCAGCTCTCGTAATCCCCGTCGGCAGCGGCGACCACAGTCATGCCCCTTGCCTTCAGGGCCTCGACGACATCCTGGCGAGTCGTGCGAGGGTTGCTGCCCGCGACTACGACGTCGGCCCCGGCGTCGGCGAGAATGATCGCTAGGAAAGCCGTCTTTGCCTCCAGATGGACGACGACCGCAATGGTGACGCCATCGAGGGCGCCATCGCCGAGTCGTTCGCGGACAAAGCCATCGAGGACCGGAGAACGACGACGAACCCATTCAATCTTCGCGGTCCCGATCGCCGCAGGCGTCGGTTCTGGCAGCGAAAGAGACATTGTTGTGATTGTAATCGTCTGGCACCCCCCGCTGTTGGGGTCGACGCGCCTTAGCGACGACGCAATCAAAGGTCTTGAGGGACCCAGTTCCGCATCAATCGCGGGTTGCCAAGCTGGCCTCCAACGACGATGCGGACTCGACAGGAAGGGCTGAAGAAGCTTCGGCGAGGCGGGCGTTCAAGGCCGAACACGAGACATGCAGGCCTGCCGGTCTGTGACGGAAACGTGGAGGGCCGTACACCGGCGATCGACCCTCTTTGCCCAAGCGAAGACATGGCTTCAGTCGAGAGACGGGGGTGCGCGTCGAGTCGCCAGCGCCGCGGTCCACCAGAGGAGGTCCGCGACTGCCGTCTCCAGACGTTGATCCAGTGAGGCGAACACCTCGGGAGTAAAGGCGTCGGCTTGCCTGGCGGCCATCATGAGCTCCGGAAGGATGTGGACGGCGTGGCGGAGCGGAGCCATTTCGAACTCTACGCAGACCAGGCGCAACTGTTCTATGGCGCGGGCCCCGCCGACGTTGCCGTAGCCGACGAACGTCACAGGCTTGCGATTGAACTCCGGGAACACGTGGTCCATGGCGTTCTTGAGCGACGCCGGGTAACCGTGGTTGTACTCGCTGGTGACGATGATGAAGCCGTCGGCGCGGTCGATTGCCCGGCCGAAGCGGGCCACGTCCTCACTGGGGTAGTCACGCTGTGCCCGGGCCGGGGGGATGGCGTGATCGTAGAACGCCAGCGGATGATCCCGGAGGTCCAGGATCTCGAGGTCGAAGTCGTCGCGGGGCGAGAGGCGATCCACCAACCACGCAACCGGCTTGTCCGCGAAGCGGCCCGGCCGCGTGCTACCGATTATGAGCTGGATGAGTAGCACCGGGCGAAGCCTACCGAGGATGTCGCCGGCCTCTTGGCGACCCGGATCGCCCGGGAGTTCTGCGACCAACTTGTCTCCCTCGGATCTGATGAGATCTGGCCCATGACAGTTGGCAAGATCAACGCACTCAGCGTGACCGAGGACTCCGGAGATGAGCTCGTGCGGCGATTCGCAGCCCGGGTGGGCGCCGTCAACACCGAACGCGGTTTCGAGGGCTTCGAGCTGCTGCGGCCAACCGACGGGCGCAACCGGTGGCTGGTCGTCACCAGATGGCAGGACGAGGAATCGTTCGGGGCTTGGTTCACCTCGCCTGCCTTCGCTCACGGCCGTGCCGGCTCCGATCGGCCGGCAGCTCCCGGCGGACCATTGGCGTCTCGTCCGAATTGTGGTCGTATGAGGTGGCGGGTGGTTAGCCGACGCAAGCGAACAGCTGAGAAGGCGCACCCATGACCCGGGGACCAAACGTCATGTCTCGAGCCTTCGGTCCAACCCGACCGCCGACGCCACTTGTGCAACTGGGTCTGGCGCGCGCCCTAGGACGCATCGCGCACCTTCTGCCTTTGTCCCTATGGTCCGAGGGCTCGTTCCTGTCGATCGGCTGCAAGGGTTCGGTCCTGTCGATCGGCTCGATCGGATCGGCTTGCTCCATCGGATCGATCGGTTCGATCGGCTCGATCGGCTCGTCCTTGTCCATCTGCTCGATCGGGAGCTTCCTGTCGGCGTTCTCGCTTCTTTCCGCCGGGTCGCTCTTCTCGGTTCTTTCCAGCTTCTCGCGTCATTCAGCGCTGGCACACCGGTCTGGGGGTGCCCGCAGCGGCGGCTGGGCGCTCGCGCGATTGCCCGGCGAACATGGATTTTCCCGGTGCGCGGTGTGCGGCTAGCCTCGATCGGGCGATCGCGCCCAGCACGACACCCCCCGAGAGGCCGCCAATGAAGCCGCGCCCGAATCGAACGCTCCGATGAGTCTTCGCGACGACGCCCCCCTCCTCAACGCCTATCTGACCTACCTCGAGTCCGACGCGACGCCCTTCATCACGCCGGGTCACAAGGGCCGCGCGGCAATGTTCGACGCGGATCTCGGTGCGTTGCTCGCCAGTGATGTCCCTCTCTATGGCGGCGTCGACACGGTCAAGCTCGCCAGCGGCCTGCTCGCGGAGGCCGAGAGGCGCTCTGCTCTTTGGTACGGTGCCGACTGGTGCCGCTACTCGACGGGCGGCTCCACACACTCCAACCAGGCTCTCTGCCTTGCGATAGGAAAGCCGGGCGACAAGGTGGTCGTCACGCGCTCGCTCCACCGGTCCCTCCTCTTGGGCCTGGTGCTCGCAGATCTGGAGCCCTGTTGGCTGCCGACGGCTATCGACGGCGCCACGGGCATGCCACTCGGAGTCGCTGTCGATGACGTCGGGGCCACCCTCGCGGCCAATCCCGATGCCCGCGCCGTGCTCATCACCGAACCGGACTACCTCGGCACGCTCTCCGACGTGGCGCGCATCATCGAGGTTGCCCACCACCGCGACGTGCCGGTGATAGTGGACCAGGCCTGGGGAGCACACTTCGGCCACCACCCGCAATTGCCGCCGCACGCCATGGCGCTCGGGGCCGACGCCATGGTCACGAGCATCCACAAGCTGCTCCCGGGCTACACCCAAGCAAGCCTGGTCTGCGCCCGCACGCAACGTTTCGACCGTGACCGCCTGGAGCGCGGCTTCGAGGCGAGCCGTACGACCAGCTCGGCCGGATCGGTGCTCGCGAGCATCGACGCCTGTCGGGCTCTCATGCAGGCTCGTGGGCCCGAGCTCGTGGAGCCGGTCCTCCTCGCCCTCAAGTCAGCCAGGCAACGGCTGCGGGACGAGGTGCCGGGGCTCGAAGTCCCTGACGAGCAGTCGTTCCTGGCGGGTCGTTTCGACCCGATGCGGCTCGTGGTGCTGCTCTCGCATGTCGGCGCCAACGGTATCGAGATCGAGCGGATGTTGTTGGACGAGGGACTCCCCTTGGAGCTCGTCGACCGCGACACCATCGTGGCGCTCGTAACGATCGCTGACGACGAGGGCACGCTCGACAAGCTCATCGGGGCTCTCGTCAAGGCGATACGCGCGACCTCGGGCCGGCCCCGCTCGCCCTCGGTTGCGGTGAGCTGGCACGTCCAGCCGGTCAAGGCGATGAGCCCCCGGACGGCGTTCTTCGCCTCGCACGAGACGGTCGCGGCAGACCTCGCCGTCGGGCGCATCTCCGCCGAGCTGATCGCCCCCTACCCGCCGGGCATCCCGGTGCTGGCCCCCGGCGAGCTCGTCACCGAGAGGCTCCTCGCGGACCTCCGCGCAGTCGCGGCGCACGGCGTCCGCGTGGCGTATGCGGCCGACCCGACCCTCTCGACGATCGAGGTCGTGCGCACCTGAGTCCAGGCGGGCGCCATGGCGCCCGGTGGCGGTACTCACCTTCTAGGTACTGGGCAAACTCACACCGCAGATGCCGGCGCAGGCGTCCAGGAGCTCCTCCTGGAAGGCGGGATCGTACATCGAGGCGTGCGGGCGCACAAGCCGACGGTGATACAAGAAGGCGCCGGACACGAGGGCCTCGGCATCGTCGGAGACGGCCAGCCATGCCTGGGTCTCCGAGCCGAGGGCGAGGTCGTCCGGTGCGCCCGGACCGCCCATCTTGGTGGCCACCCAGCCGGGATCCACGGCGTTCGACAGGACGTCGCGGCGCAGGCGCGCGACCGCGGCCGCGAGCACCGCGACGAAGAGCTTGCTGTCGGAGTACGCCTGCGCGCCGCTCCAGCGGCGATGCTCCCACTGGAGGTCGTCGAGGCGCGCTCGCCCGCCCCGGTGCATGCCGGAGCTGAGGTAGACCAGGCGGCTCGGCATTTCGACGAGAACGGTGAGGAGGTACGGGGCGAGGACGTTGACGGCAAAGACGTGGCTCAAGCCGTCCGGGGTCACGATCCGGCGAGGTTCGCTGGAACCGACGGCGGCGTTGTGGATGACCGTATCGAACCGGCCGCTCGCGTTGGCCGCCTCCACGACCTGGCGCATGCCGGCCATGGTCGTGAGGTCTCCCACGACCACATCGGCCGCTTCGGGCAGCGCCCTCAGCGCATCGGCCGCCCGGGCCTCGTTGCGGGCGTGCAGGACGACGTGGTGATGCTCTTGTGCCAGAAGCTTGGCGGCCCCGAGCCCGAGCCCGTCGGTGGAGCCGGTTATCAACACGCGCGTCATCGGGTGCCTTTCGTGACGGGCCTCCAGCTTGCCGTGCCCTGGCTCATGGGGCGAGCAGAAGCGGGGCCAGGACCTCGAGGGCCCGGACATCGACTCCTCCTCCAGGAGCGAGCGGCTGCACACAGACGTGGTCCGCGCCGGCCTCGAGGTGGGCACGCACCTTCTTCGCCACCTCCGCCGGTCCCCCGTGGACGACGACGGCGTCGACGAGCCGGTCGCTGCCCTGCCCGGCGAGGTCCTCCTCGTCGAAACCGAGCCGCGCGAGGGTCGCACGGTAGTTGGGCAGGCTGAGGTAGCCGGAGATGTAAGCCCTTGCCGTGACACGCGCCTTTGCCGGTTCAGCCTCGAGGACAAGTGCCTGCTCGGGAGCGAGCAAGGGAGCCTCGCCGAGGATGCGGCGGGCCTTTTCGCTATGAGCCGGCGTCGTCAGGTACGGGTGTGCTCCTTCGGACCGGTCCCGGGCAAGCGCGAGCATTCTTTCCCCGAGGGCGGCGAGGACCCGGGGCGTCGAAGAGGAGCTCCCGGGGGGCGCCTGCTTGCCCGCGGCATCGTCCAGTGATGTGAGGAAGCGGGCCATGGCCTCGAGGGGCCGCTCGTAGCGATAGCCGAGACGCTCGACCGCAGGCGCATGGCTGACACCGAGGCCGAGGACGAAACGGCCCGGGTGGGCCGCCCCCATCGCCCCGACCCGCCGGGCGAGCGCCGCGGGCTCCCAGGTCCAGATGCTCGTGATCCCGGTCGCCACCACGAGCCGGCCGGTCCCGGAGAGGGCCCGCTCCAACAGGTCGAAGGACCTCTCGTCCGGGTTGCTGCCTCCGACCCACAACGCGCCGTAGCCGAGGCGCTCAAGGCGGGCCGCGAAACCACCGGGATCCTGCTCGATGGCTCGGGGCCCTACCCACACCCCGATCCGCCCGAGGGACTCTCGCCAGCTCGCCGCAACAGCTCCCGGGTTGTTCATCGCTCACCTCATGTCTTGTGCGACTGCCGCGCCCTTTCTATCGCGAGGGCGGGTCAGCTGCCGTCCGGGTACCCGCCCCGGTGTAGCACCATGGGATAGTGCGGCAGTGTTCCCGGGCCGCGCACCGACGCACGCCACCCGCCGGGGTAGGGCCGCAGGCCCTCGAACAGCGGCGAATGGAGTGGGGTGCCCTCTCCGACCAACGGCTCCAGCGACGCGCGGAGCTTCGAGATGGTCTCCTCACCGAAGCGGACCTGCCACTGTTGCTCGGTGTCGGAAAGGATCCGCCGGTACTTGTCCTGGGCCTTTCCGCCCTTTCCGGTGAGGCGGACGACCTTGCCCCGGCTGGCAGTCGGATCCGGTTCGACCACAACACAGCCGAGCCTTTGCAGCAGCCCCACCGACATGGCCATGGCTTGTTTCGAAACGCCGGTCAGACGGGGCAGGTCCCTGACGCGCACGCCCTTGTCGTCGAGGACCCGCAGCGCGTTGGCGCTCGTCGGGAGGGAGAGGTTGGACTCGGCCTCGAAGTCGATCGTGAACATGAGCAGCACTTTGGCCAGGAGAACGGACAGATCCGGGGAGGAGCCCCGGCCGGCGCCCGGAACCTTCGGCACCCTCCCGTTCAGTCTCTCGACGCCTGCGAACATGTGGATCGAGACCACGGGAAGGTACGGGGGCAGCTCTATGTCGAACCGGTCGACGAGCGAGGTGAGATGCCCGCGGAGGCCCCGGATCTGGTTCTCGCCGAAGCGCTGCACCCAGCGCTGCTCGATCTCGGCGGCCAATGGCCGCCATATCTCCTGAGCACGCCTGCCCGCCCGGGTCGGCCGAACCACCAGATCCGCGCGGGGGCTTTGTCCCACCCTCCTCGGGCGCCGGCGCGACGGTGATGTATCCCCATCTCTTGAGGCCCGACAGGTTCGTGATGCGCGCCAAGCCCTCGACCTCGCTCAAGAGAACGCCCTCTCCGTCGATGAACTGCATGAAGTTCGCCCACATCGCCTGCGAGGTCAGCCAGGGGCCGCGTGCGCCGGCCGCCGGGCCGCGTGCGCCGGCCGCCGGGCCGCGCGTGGTCGAGTGCACGCTCCGCTGCTCTGCCTCGTTGTCGAACTCGATCGTGAAGGCGACGAGCGCCTGCGACAGCAGCGTCGATAAGGGGAGGTGGCCGGCCGCGGAGCCCACCTTGCCGGCCCGGGCCGTGATGGCTCGGTCGGCAGCGGGCGATCGGGCGTCAGGGCTCACGACCCGCGGCGAACTGGCTCGCCCCGATAAGTCCCGAACGACCACCGGTTTCCTTCCGGGTCGCGGGCGGAGAAGTCCCGGGACCCATAGTCGGTGTCATGCAGGCCGGCCACGATCTCGGCACCCGCAGCCACGGCACGGGCATGCAGGCCGTCAGGGTCGTCTGTCACGACATAGGCGCCGAAGGTACCCGGTCGCAGTGGCCATAGGTCGTCGTCGTCCGCGTGGGCGCTGCCCAACATGACTCCCCCGCCGGGGGGCCAGGACAGCTGGGCGTGGTCAACGTGGTCCCCGTCGCCGTAGGCGACCACCTCCTCGAAACCGAAGGCCTCGACGAGGAACCTGATGAGCCCGCGAGCGTCGCGCGCTCGCAAGGTGGGCCAAACCTGGGCAGGCGGAAGGATCTCGTTCATGGCGGAATTTCTAACGTCCGCGATCCGGTCATCAGGTCGCCGCGCCCGGGGGTCAGCGAAGATAACCCTCGATCACGGGCGCGACGAGCGAGACGAGCTCGTCCGGGCTCGCGCGGACAACCGCGTCGAGCCTCACGACGTGGCGGAGCATGGCGATGCCGACCAGCTGCGCGACCACGAGCGACGCCCGGAGCTGGCCATCGGGGCGACCGATCAAGAGGCCAAGGGAAGAGAGCATCTTCGAGACGAGGAACTCGCGCAGCATCGTCGCCGCCCGCTCGCTCGAAACCGCCGAGCGCACAAGGCTCAAGACGACGTCGCGCGTCTGCTCGTGATCCAAGAGGGCCAGATACCGCGCGACGATCAGCTCGGCGGCCCCGCGCACATCGAGGGTGTCGAGCCCGCTGAACAGTGCGGACGGCCCGATGGTCACCTCGAGCGCGGCGAGGAACAGCCCTTCTTTGGAGCCGAAGTAGTGAACCAGGAGGGCGGGGTCGACGTGGACCTTGGCGGCGATGTTCCTGAGCGACGTCGCCTCGTAGCCGCGCTCGGCGAAGGCACGCCGTGCGGCAACCAGGATCTCCTCGCGGGTTTCCGGCGTCCCCGGACGCCTCCCCGTCCGGCTCACCGGTGCGTACCTTCTGTGACGACGCTGACGAACGCCTCCTCCAAGTTCGCAGGCACCGTTGCGACCGTGGCAGGGAGGCTGTGCCGTGCCAGGATCTCCTCGACTTGTCCGGGAAAGCCGGGCACCCGGAGCGCATCCGACTGCACCTGCACGATGAGCCCCTCTTCCTCCAGCGCCGCGAAGGCTTTCCTCCAGTCGTGGCAGGTGACCTGGACCACCGTGCGGCTGCCGATCACATCGACCACGGCTCCGTCCGCTGCCACGCGCCCGTCGACCATAACGACGAGCCGATCGCACTGCTCGGCTTCTTCCATGTTGTGCGTCGTGACGAGGACACCGGTACCGTGCTCGGTGCTCTCACGGATGTCCTGCCAGAGTCTCGCCCTGCTCAACGGCCCGACCCCTGAAGTCGGTTCGTCGAGGACCAGCAGTTCGGGCTCGTGGGAGAACGCCACCGCGAAGGCCACCCGCCTCTGGAGACCGAACGGAAGGCGCCCGACGAGCTCGTCCTTCGAGTCCCTGATGCTCTCGGGGAGGACCGGCCGCGCCGAACCGAACGCGGCAGCCGTGAAGCTCCAGTTCTCGAGAACAGTCATGTCGTCGTAGAGACCGAGCGTTTGCGGCACGTATCCCACCCGGCGCCGAGTGCTCATCGACGGCAAGGCCCCGAAGAGAAGCGCATCGCCGCCCGCGGGGCGCAACAGCCCCAGCAGGAGGCGGATGAGGGTGGTCTTCCCGGCACCGTTCGAGCCGAGGAGCCCGACGACCTCGCCGCTTGCGATGGCGAGATCCACCGCGTCGACAGCCGTGAAGGTTCCGAAGCGCTTGGTCACACGGCGGGTCTCGGCGAGCACGGCCATCGGCCTAGCCCCCCCACTCGTCGGCCAGGCAGGCAATGATCACGGCATCCTCGAAGTCGGGTCGCACCGGCTCGGTCCCCTCCGGGAGGACACCCGACGGGGACCACAGCCGCCATGTAGTGCCCCGCCGCCACGACGGGCCCCGAGGTTGGGCCGCCGATCGGACGACGCCCAACTTGCCGGGCACGGCGCCGACGATCTCGGAAGGCGCACCGGTCGCGATGGACCGGCCCTGATCGAGCAGTGTCACCGTCGATGCCCGATGGGCCTCACTCACGTAGGTCGTCGTCGCGAGGACGGCGGTTCCCGTGGCTGCGGCGGCAGAGATGAGGCGCCAGAGCTCTCTGATCGGCTGACCGGGTCCACACCGGTGGTCGGCTCGTCCAGGACGAGCAGGGCCGGCCGGTGCAAGAGGGCCATCGCCACTGCGAGTTTGCGCTGCATGCCCCCCGAGAGCTGGCCCCCGAGGCGGTCCCGGGCGTCGGCCAGCCCGATCCGTTCGAGCAGTTCACTTGACCTGTGGGCGAACTCCTGGCCGGTCACGCCGTAGGTGCCCCCTGAGAAAGCCAGGTTCTCCTCGACTGTGAGATCGACGTACAGGCCCGCTGTGGCCGGGATGTAGCCGATCTCCGACTTCGGGGGCCGCCGGCTGGCGCCACCGCTGAGGCCGACGAGCCCGACGAGCGCCCGCAGGAGTGTCGACTTCCCGGCTCCGTCTCCGCCGACCACGACGCTGACCGTCGCGGGCGCGGCAACAAGAGTCACGCGGTCCAGGGCCGTCCGCGTCCCGAACCGGACGCTCGCGAGCTCGAGGCCCCACGTCACGACGGCACCGCCGCGGGTGCCGCCGTGATCGCGGGACCACCTCGCACGCTCGGTGCTAGGTCCCGACGGAAGCGGAGCATCGCCAACCCCAGCACCGTCGCCGCCATGCCTGCCAGGACGCCGAGCGGCTCGACAAGCGCCGTGATCGGGGTCGCCTTCAGCATCACGCCCCGGCCGATGTCGATATACCAAGAGAGCGGCAGCACGTAGGCGATCCACCTGACACCGACGGCCATGGACGAGATCGGGAAGATCAGGCCAGACAACAGGACTTGCGGTACGACGAACATGATGGCCAGTTGGATCGCCTGGCCCTGGTTCTGCGACACGGTGGAGATCAGGACCCCCATGCCGAGTGTGACCAGCAGGAACAAGAGCGCGCCGAGGGCGAAAGTGGCCACGTTGCCGACGAACGGCACGCCGAACAGCACCTTGCCCACGACGACGATCACCAGGAGGTCCAAAGACGCGAGCAAGAGGTAGGGAGCGATCTTGCCGAAGATCACGTCCCAGGGCCGGAACGGCATGACCGCAAGTTGCTCGATCGTCCCGGCCTGCCGCTCCCGCACGATGCCGAGGCTCGTGATCAAGGTGCCGATGAACACCAGGATCAGGCCCGTCAGACCCGGGATCATGATCCACGACGTCTTGAGCTTCGGGTTGAACAGGATCTGGACTGCGACCGCGGGTGCCAGCGAGCCCCCCGCCTTTCCGGTCACGGTCATGCGAGCGAGAGCGCCTTCGGCGGCTTGCGCGGCGAAGAGCTGGGTCCCGTCCATGAGCGCAAGGAACGGGCGTTGCCCTGTCACGATACCTACGGCCGCGTCTGCGTCGCGGAGCCGTGACACGACGAACGACTCACCGGCTGCCGGGTCTACACCGACGACCTGGAACGGGGCACGAAGTAGGCCGGCCACCTGCTCAGCCTGCGGGCCGACCACGTCGACGGCCATGTTCGACACCTCGAACCTGGCCGCGTAACCGAAGACCACGAGCAGCAGGACGGGCAGCGCCACGAGCATCGCCAACGTGCGCCTGTCCCGTTTCAGCTGCCGGAACTCCTTGACGATCATCGGCCTCACTGGCTCACTCTCCTAATTCAACGGTTATTGAACTCTACGTTTGTTGAATTAAGCCGGCAACCGGAGGCCCGACGCGTGGGCGGGTCAAGACGTCATGTCCGCGGTCTGGCCAGAGCCTCCGCGTGGACGCCCCGGGGCGAGGGGCGAGCCCGGCCGTCAGTCGGCCCGGTCGGACGGTGGCTCCGCGGCCGCCGCCCGCGCCCGGGCGCCGGTCCGAGGGGCGTGCTTGGCGCGCTGCACGTCGGCGCGGGTTACCGCGAGGAAAGCGACCAGGCAGAAGATGACGACCGTCAGGGCCAGGGCCACGTTCCGAGCCCCCCAGCCGAGCCCCCCGACGATCCTGGGCTTGCCCATCCAGTCGGCGAAGGAGGCTCCGAGCGGCCGAGTGGCCACGTAGGCGAACCAGAACGAGAAGACCGCGTTCCACTGGAACCACCGGTATCCGATGACGGGAATGAGGATCAGGCCGGCGAAGAGGAAGCCCGAGTCCAGGTAACCGAGACGGAACGTCATCGCCGTGAGGTCCCCTACGGCCGTGCCCAGGGCGAAGGTCGCGACGACAGCTGCCCAGTAGAACATCTCGCGCCGGGGTGTGTCGACGGTGTGGATCGACATCGTCTTCTCGGTCTTGTGCCAACCGACGAACACGGCCAGCAGGACGGCGCCGTAGAGGATGCTCGACTCGGTGTACGGGACCCCGAAGCGGACGTGGAGGACATCGGCGGCCATCGTGCCGAAGACACCCACCATGACCACCCCGAACCAGTACGTCCATGCGAGGTAGCGACGCATCGAGAACTGCAGCAGCAAGGCGGTGCAGAACCCGATGAAGCCCAGACCGACCGCCAGCTCCGGGTTCAGCCTGTGAACGAGGAAGTCGGACGTCGCTTCGCCCATCGCCGTGGAGAGAGCCTTTATCACCCAGAAGTAGACGGTGATCTCCGGCACGCGAAGGGCGCCGCGGACCGTCAGTCGTGCCAGTAGGGAGCGCTTCGTCACGGCCCCATACTGCCGCCTCGCCCGCACCGCCCGAAAGTGCCCCATCGCTATGGGCGACCAAGGTGGTTCGGGCCACTCGCCGCCACGGACCGGTGGCGCGCAAGCCGCCCGGGCCATGCAGCCGCTGTCAGGAACGCGGTCCGTTCTTGTGGCCCATGCCGCCTTTGCCTCAGCGCCCGCGCAGGCGGTCGATCTGGCGGCGATCCCTTTTCGTGGGACGGCCCGTCGAAGGATCGCGCACGAGCACCCGGGGCATGAACTCGCGGGGCGGAGGCGGCGGGCTGTGGTCGACGAGGCATTCTGCGGCGATGGCCGCCCCCACGCGCTTTTCGATGGCCCGGACCACCTCGAGCACACGCTCCCGCTCGCCGATCCGGGCGGTGACCGTGTCGCCGGGGCGCACAGTGGTCGACGCCTTGGCCGGGCTCCCGTTCACCTTGACGTGCCCGGCGCGGCACAGGGCTGTCGAAGCGGAACGGGTGGGCGAGGCACGTACCGCCCACAGCCACCGGTCGACTCTTGCGAGCCTCCACGGCAAAAGCGTCCCACGAGCAGGCGTCAAGCGCGGCACAGTAGGGGGACCATGTCCCCGAGCCTCGATCTCTCCGCTGTCACCGGGGGGAGGGACGACGCCCTCGAGACCTTCCTCGCCTGGACCGCCGATCAGGGCTTCACGCTCTACCCGGCCCAGGAGGAGGCGCTGTTGGAGGTCTTCTCCGGTGCACACGTGATCGTGAACACCCCGACCGGCTCGGGCAAGAGCCTGGTCGCTCTCAGCGCCCACGTCGCGGCGCGCGCCAGCGGGATGCGCTCGTTTTACACCGCACCTGTCAAGGCGCTGGTCTCGGAGAAGTTCTTCGCGCTCTGTGGGGATCTCGGGGCCGAGAACGTCGGCATGCTCACCGGCGACGCCTCCATCAATCCCACCGCCCCCGTCGTGTGCGCCACGGCCGAGATCGTGGCGAACATGGCCCTTCGCAGTGGCGCCGACGCCGGGATCGACCAGGTGGTCATGGACGAGTTCCACTTCTACGGCGACCCCGACCGGGGCTGGGCGTGGCAGGTGCCCCTCTTGGAGCTGACCCGGGCACAGTTCGTCCTGATGTCGGCAACGCTCGGGGACACGCGCAAGATCGAACAGGGCCTCGCGCGCCGCACCGGCCGGCCCGTGTCTGTCGTGCGCTCCGCCACCCGGCCGGTCCCGCTGCGCTTCGAGTACCGCCGCACACCGCTGCACGAGACCATCGAGTCGCTCCTCGCAGCCGACCAGGCACCGCTGTACGTGGTCTACTTCACCCAGGCACAGGTGCTCACCCACGCCCAGGCACTTACGTCAGCGCAGGTGACCACAAGAGCCGAACGAGAGGCGATCGCCGCGGCCATCGCGGGCTTCCGTTTCGCCCCGGGCTTCGGCCGCACGTTGGCACGCCTCTTGCACCACGGGATCGGGGTCCATCACGGCGGGATGTTGCCGAAATACCGCCGCCTGGTTGAACGGCTCACCAAGGCCGGCCTGCTCCGAGTCGTCGTCGGGACCGACACGCTCGGAGTCGGGATCAACATGCCGTTGCGCACGGTCGTGCTGTCAGGGCTCGCCAAGTACGACGGCTCGATCTCCCGGCTGCTCAACGCGAGGGAGCTGCACCAGATCGCAGGGCGGGCGGGGCGGGCCGGCTACGACTCCTCGGGCCTCGTCGTCGTGCAGGCACCCGACCACGTCATAGAAAACGAACAGGCTGCCAAGAAGGTCGCGGGCGATCCGCGCCGAACGCGCAAGCTCGTGAAGTCCAAGCCGCCCAAGGGCTACGTCCCATGGGACGAGGCGGTGTTCGAAAAGCTCGTCGCCTCCCCGCCCGAGCCGCTCGTCTCCCAGCTCCGGGTCAGCCACGCGACCCTGCTCAACGTCCTCAACCGTCCTGGCGACGGCTGTGGCGCACTGGCGAGGCTCGTGACGGAGAATGACGAACCGCGCGCCGTCCAGCGCCGTCTCGTGCGCCAATCGATCGCCATCTACCGCTCCCTCGTCGCCGCCGGCGCGCTCGAACGCCTCGAGACACCAGACGAGCAGGGTCGCCGGGTCCGCGTCACCGCCGAGCTGCAGCCCGACTTCGCCCTCGACAGCCCGCTCAGCCCGTTCGTCCTCGAGGCTGTCCCCCAGCTCGACCACGCGTCGCCGGCCTGGCCGCTCGACGTCATGAGCGTCGTCGAGGCCACCCTCGCCAACCCTGGCCCGGTGCTTCTGGCTCAGCTCGACCGTGTGAAGACCGAAGCCCTCGCAGCCCTGAAGGCGGCAGGGGTCGAGTACGAGGAGCGCATCGAAGCCCTCGACAGGCTCGAGTACCCCAAACCGCTGCGTGAGTGGACCTACGACCTGTTCGACGACTACCGGCTCGTCCATCCCTGGGCCGCCGACTTCAACATCCAGCCGAAATCGGTCGCCCGTGACATCTACGAGCGGGCGATGACCTTCTCGGAGTACGTCGCCCACTACGGCCTGACCCGTTCGGAAGGCCTCCTGCTGCGCTACTTGTCGGATGTCTACAAGGGGCTCATCCGCAATGTCCCGAAGGACTCGAAGACCGAGGAGCTGACCGACATCACAGAATGGCTGGGCGAGCTCGTCCGCCAAGTCGACTCGAGCCTGATCGACGAATGGGAGCACCTCGCCGAAGCGGCCGCAAGCGGGTCGCTCGAGGAGGCCGTCGCCGAGATCGGCATCGAGCTGAGGGCCGACCCGGCCTCCCCGCCGCCTGTCACGGCGAACGGAAGGGCATTCAAGGTGATGGTGCGAAACGCCGCCTTCCGCCGCGTCGAGCTCGCGGCCCGGCGCGATCTCGCCGGCCTCGTTGCAGGCGAGATGCCCGGGGGTCTGGACGAAGCCGGCTGGTCCGAGGCGCTCGAGCAGTACTTCTCGGTCCATGCGAGCATCGGCACTGGCCCTCCAGCACGCGCGGCCGTGTGGTTCGATCTCACCGAGCAGCCGGGCATCTGGCAGGTACGCCAGGTGCTCGACGACCCGGAGGTCTGGCACGACACAGCCATCATCGCCGAGGTGGATCTCGCGGCCTCCGACGAAACCGGTTCACCTGCGTGGCGGACCTTGAACATCGCACGCGGCTGAGCCGGTGGCGGCGGTGACGGCCGGCCCACGGGACCACGGCGCGCAGTTCTCAGAGCGGCGATACCGGCCCGGCTGTCACGGACCGCATGACTTGCCTGGAGGTGAGAGCCCTACTTCGTCCAGGGAAGCTTTTCCCCGGAGCTGCGGAAAAGGGCGAAGGCGGCAACCACCTGCACGATGCCGGCAACGATCGTGAGGTAGATGCCAACGCGGGGCCCGTAGCTGAAACCGGTGAGGCCGGCGTGGCCGCTCGGCAGGGTGATCCACCGGAGAATGACGATCAGGGTTCCGAGCGCGGCCGCTCCCAACACGACCACGGCTGGCGTGAGCGGCATCTTGGTCAAGTTGACCTCGGACCGAACCAGCACCAAATAGACGCCGGCGGCAATGATGAGGAGCCCGCCGAGCCAGCCGTAGCTCGTGCTCCAGCCGCTGACCGAGGCGCTGAAGAAGCCGTAAGAGGCGCCATACCACGGCAAGAAGAGACAGATGAAGCTCAGAAAGGCCGCCCCTACTATGGCCCAGTCCCTCCCCGAAAACTTCTTGGCGTCGAAGTTTGCCATCAGACTCCACCCCTTGCTCGCTCTCCACGGTGTGCGACACCGTGGCTCCCGTGGATGAGTACCAACCTGACTAGACCGCCCGCGCCCACCTGTGTCCTCGGCGGCTCTTAATGCCTGACAGGACATTACTAGTCGGACCGGCTCCTAGCGATGGATCCGTGCAGGCAGGGTCGAAGGATAACCGCGAGCTCAGTGCGCCGCGGCCTCGGCGGTGCCCTGTTCCCGGGGAGCTGGTGGAACGGGAAGGGCTCTGCTGTCGGCACTGCGCGCGGCGGCCTCATCCAAGATGGCCGCCGTTGCGGTTGCACCGAATCTCGTGACCCCCAACGCGGACAGCTCCAGCAATCGGTCCAACGTTCGCACTCCGCCTGCCGCCTTAATCCGTACTCTCGGAGACGTGGCCCCGACCATCAGGGCCAGATCGTGCACGGTCGCACCTCCGGGGCCAAAACCGGTCGAGGTCTTGATGAACTCGGCGCCCGCACGCTCGCCGATGCGGCTGGCCGCGACGATCTGCTCGTCGGTGAGATAGGCGTTCTCGAGGATTACCTTGACAAGACCGTGCGCGGAGTGGGTGGCCTTGGCGATCTGGGTGATCTCGTCCTCGACATAGCCGTGCTCCCCGCTCCGCAGTTTCCCGATGTTGATGACCATGTCGACTTCGCGTGCCCCGTCATCGAGGGCGCGCCCGGTCTCGAAGAGCTTGCTCGCGGTCGTGGAACTGCCGTGCGGAAAACCGACGACCGTCCCGATGACCACGTTGGTGCCCGCGAGCTGGCGCGAGGCCAGCGTGATGTCGGCCGGCCTGACACAGACGGACCACGTGCCATATCTCTCGGCCAGCGCGCAGCCTCGGCGGACGTCCTCGTCGGTCAGCTCGGGACGCAGCAGCGAGTGGTCGATGAGAGCGGCGATCTCCGGCACCGTTAGCTCGGTCGGGACGAACCTGGCGACGGTGCTCATAGTACAAGGCCTTTCGCGCGGGCATTCGGACGTTTCCGTCAGTCACAAGTGCAGCCCGCTCACCTACGCTAGCCCGCCTGCCATCTGGATGCTCCGGACGGCGCACACAGCAATGAGTCGAGATGCTGGGAACTGTGCGCCACCGTCCTGACGGGCAGGACCGACTGCGGGAATACAACGGCCACTTTCGAAAGGTCGTTGCGCGCAGTTGACGGACGCAGCTCGCGTGACAATGAAGCGGAGTGATGGCCGCGTCACTGCCGGAGGCACTGAGTGCCCACATGCGGTCCCTTCGGACCAATGTTGCGCGCCATCCGTCGCGTCGCGCTAGTTCCTCAAGGATGCGGCGAGGAACTCGAGCTTTCTTCGCATATGGGCCGTTCCGCCGCCCTCGTGGCCGCTGAAGGGATAAACGGCTATCTTCTTCGGCCCTGCATAGTGGTTGAAGGCCGCGAACACAGTCGATGCGGGTGTGATGTCGTCGAGCAACCCGACGGAGAACAGCGCCGGCACCACTGCGCGCTTCGCGTGGTTCACGACGTCGATATAGGAGACCGTACGGAAGACCTGTTCGATCTCGTCATGATGCACTCGGCAGTACTGGGCCAGTTCGGCATACGGCAAGCTGGCGGTGATCTCAGCAGCACGACGGGGGTAGGCGAGGAACGGCACGTCCGGCATGACTGCCACGACCCCCTCGGCGAGATGCGCGGCCGCGAGGGCGAGTCCACCACCTTGGCTCATTCCCGTCGTGGCGATGCGCAGCCCACCTAGGTCCGGGTGCTGCCTGACGGCATCGACAGCGCGGACGGTGTCTGTGAAAAGCCGTGTGAAGTAATAGGTCTTCGGGTCAGAGATGCCCCTCGTCATGAAGCCGGGGCTGGCCGGCTCGCCACTGTCGCCGGGATCGTTCGTGTCGGCACTTCGCCAGGCGCCGCCTTGGCCGCGGCTGTCCATTATGAGGTGGGGGTAGCCCGCGCCACTCCATGTCAGCCAGTCGAGCGGATCGCCGCGTCCACCGCCATAGCCGATGTACTCGACGATCACGGTCTCCTCCGGGCCGAGGTCGTGGGGGATGAGAAGCCAGGCCTTGATGGAGTCGCCTCCATGGCCGGCGAATGTAACGTCAAACACCTCGGCATAGCGGAGGGCGGTCTGCATGGGTCTGAACTGCGCATTGACATCGCGGGAACGAGCCTCACCGATCTCCTGTGCCCAGAACTCGTCGAAGTCGGGAGGCTCTTCGACCTGAGGCAGATAAGCACGAAGCTCGACAAGTGGTAGGTCGACGAACAAGGCGTCCAACCCTCTCTGAGATCATCCGACACGAATGGCCCGGGTCGCGGACCTCGCCTGACTCGGGACAACATCACCGACGCTGGGAATGTAGCGCGGCAGCATGCGGGACCTCTTCCTCGGGGACACCTGTTCACCCGCCCGGACAGCCGCCACCCCTATCGGCTGGTGGCCCGGACTGTGGCGAGCGACGCGGCGGTTTGGCTGATCCTCGTCTGCCTTACCCAGGTTCTCGCGCCGCGCCACCTGCTCGCCTCAGCTGGCAGCTACCGGCCCCCCGCCGCCATCGCGTGCGCGGACAAGTCCGCCGGCTCGCCGAGGCTGCGCGCGAACAGACAACCTTGAGGTCTACGCGGTCGTGCCCGTGGCTCCGGTCGCCTGGTCGGTGCCGCAGTACTTGCACTTGGTGGCGCCCAGCGGAAGGTCGGCGGAAAGACAAGCCGGGCACGTCTGGGTCGGCGCTGGGTCGCCAAAGACAACCTGGCCGCGCTTTGCCGAGATCTTCTTGTATGGAACCACGATGCCGAAGTAGACGACGGCCATGAAGATGATGAAGTAGACGACGGCGGAGATGAAAGCTCCCAAGTTCAGGAACGTGTTGGTGTTGCCCGCTTGGCCGAGCTGGACGCCCAGCCCGACAGCCCCGCCACCCTGCGCGCGGGAGATGAGCGGGTTGATCACCGAGTCCGTGAATGCCTTGATCAGCGTGCTGAAGGCCAAGGCGACTATCAGCCCTACGGCGATGACGATGACGTCGCCCCGCAGGAGGAAGTTCTTGAATCCCTTGATCACCGAGGTGTTCCTTTCTCGAAAGTCGTGCCCCGAATCCAATCCGATGTCGAAACTCTAGGGCGGCTCGCGCGGCGGGGCCGCCAGAAGCCAGTCCGCGAAAACTCCTTGCGCAGTCTGCAACCCGGCGCGGAGCCGGCGCGCCGCCCGCCTGGCTCTGCCGGGGCGATCCGGCACAACAGGACCCCGGACGGCAAGGCAATATGGGGCGCATGGAAGGTCCCCTCCTCCGGGCCGAGTCGTCGATCGAGGTATTCACGGCCGACGAACGGCCGGACCTCTGGGAGCGGGCGCTCGCCCTTGGGAACGTGTGGCCCGAGTACAACAGACACGGGAACCATGGGGCGACATACTTCGGTTCCCTGATCCCCCGGCACGCCCGTTTCCAGCTTCTCCTCTACGACAAGACTCTGGACCGCGTGGTCGCGAGAGGCAGAACGATCCCGTTTCACTGGGATGGCTCTTTGGGGGACCTCCCCCGGGGAATCGACGCTCTGGGGCTGCGCGCGATCGATGACCCGCGCCTACCAACCGCGCTCTCGGCGCTGGCAGCAGAAGTCGCCGCCGACCAGCGGGGACGAGGCTTGAGCAGCCTGATCGTCCGAGCGATGACAACCGTCTCCCGGAGGGCTGGTCTCGCTCCACTGGTTGCCCCCGTCCGGCCGAGTTGGAAGAACCGCTACCCGCTGACGCCGATCGAGCGTTACGTCACCTGGAGGCGATCCGACGGACTGCCATTCGACCCTTGGCTGCGGGTGCACGCCCGCTTCGGCGCGACCATTCTTCGCCCCGAGCCGCGGTCGCTCCAGATCGAGTCGCCCGTCGCCGACTGGGAGCAGTGGACGGAAATGACATTCCCGCAGGACGGGGAGTACGTCTTTCCCGAGGGGCTCGCCCCACTCCATGTTCGAAGCGGCATCAGCTCCTACTGGGAGCCGAACGTGTGGATGGTCCACGAGGTCTAGCTATCACTGCCCCACCGCCTTCGTGCCTGGGCCACCTGTCGCCTCAGGCACGAACGTGCCGCGCACCGAACAGCAGTCGCGGCACAGCTCCGTCGCGTGAACAACTTCATCGAGCTCCGGGCCAGGTCCAGCCGGGCGCCCACCTCCTCGATACAGGACGCACCACCGGTTCTTCCGACAACGGCCGAAGGACAAGCGTCCGGCGGCACCCGGGCGGAGTGAAATCCGACTGCAACCAGTTTCCAAGGCTCGTCACAGGTCGGCGTCCTAGCTTGACAGCGCGCCTCCATGGCCGGGTTTGCTCCGAACCAGATGTCACTCGCTTGGTGTCGGGGACGGGAACGCAGGTTCGGGTCCGCTGACCCGGCCTGGCGGGCGCGCCAAGCGAGGGTCACCGGCTTTCACGCCGGTCGATCCGACCGTCTCACGGGCCTTGGTCGACGTGCTTCTCCCAGGTCAGGCTCGTGTCGTCCACCTCGATCGACCCGGTCTGGATCAGGATCGTTCCCTTCACGCGTCTTGGGGGAACGCCGTAGTCGACCTGTCGGGACCGGCGGCACAAGGCCTGCGCCCCTTCGTTGCCGGCGCTGACCTGGAGGCGCCAGCGGTTGCAGCCTCTTTCCCGCGCCTGGCGCTCGGTCGAGGCCGTGCTGGCGCTCGCTACGCCGCGTCGCCGGTGCTCAGGTCGCACTGACACGTCCTGGAGCTCCGGCGGGTCCCTCCCCGCGAGGTGTGCATGGCCGAGAGGCTCGTCGTGCTCCCACGTCACTAGGTAGAAGCCTCTCCCTGGTAGAGGCGAGGCCGAGGACGGCCGCGACGCGCTCGATCTCGTCGCCGGCTAGCGGACGGACGAGGAACGGCTCGGTCCCGGATTCGATGGCGAGATCCTTCTCTCTTGATGTTTGACCGAACGGCGGTCGGACGCGCCTGGATGCAGGCGACTCCGGACACTATTCGTGTGCCGTCGCCGCCTCGCCGGAGGCAGGACATCCGCCGCGACGACACGGGCTCGGCTGAGAACGCCGATCATCTTCTGCCCCAACTGGTTCTCAGCTCCACGGGTGAGGCATGGGCTGATCGCTCAGCAGCGCCTCCAGATTGTCGAGACAAGCGATCCACGACCGCTCGTGCCAGGTGACCGCCTCCGGCCAACCGTCGTCGTGGCCGAAGCCACTGTGGCGCACGAGAACATCGGTGCCGATGGCTGTTGGGCTGAGAGTGATGGTGACGTGGGTTGGCGGTGGAGGCGGATTTCCCTCGTTCATGACCGTGCGCAGAACGTCCGGCCCCCGCCAGGTGAAAGCCAGGTAGTGGCATGGGGCGATGGCCGTGATGCGGCAACCGATGGTGCTGTTGTGCTCAGGGGTGTCGGGTTGCCAGAACAACTCGTAGGCTCCTCCCCGTTCCGCGGAGATCTTGGCCGCGGCCGCGAGCCAAACCTCGGCCTGCGAAGGCTCAACCAGTGCCCGCCAAACGCGTTTCGGTTCCGCCGGGAGGTTCCGGTGTATCTCCAACTGGCAGGTCGTGCGCTCACTGGTGGTCATCGGTCACTCCCTTGTTTTGGTCAGGTGACTGGCCATCGGCCTCGGTACTCATCGGCGGGCCGCAGAACCGACGCCGGCCGGTTGGGTCAGCCGGGCCGGCTGTAGTGGAACACGAAGTTGACATTGGCGCGGTACTCCTCGAGACTCCGGGCGTTCATGTAGGACATCGAACTCCGAAGTCCCGCGCCGTATCTCGAGGTCACATCTGCGACCGACCCCTTGTAAGGCACCATGGTCTCGGCACCTTCCACGTATTCGGGCTCCTGGCCGCCGTGCTCCTGCTGCACGGAGAAAGACGCGGCACCTCGCATGATCTTGTACTTGCTCGCGTCGACGACGATCACACGACCGGGCGCCTGGCGTGTGCCGGCAAGTGCAGAACCGAGCATCACCGTGTCGGCACCGAGAGCCAGGAGCTTGCAGAAATCCGAGGGAGTACGGACCCCGGAGTCGCCGATGACGAGCGCATGGCTCTTGACATGGGCACACTCCCAGACCGCATAGGGCGTCGGGACGAACACTGCGGTCTCTGTCCTCGTCTCGCAGACCGAGCCCCCCGCGATCCCCACGCGTATCGCGTCGGCACCCTGATCCTCCAGCCAATGGAACGCCTCGGCCGAAGCCACGTTCCCCGCGATGAGGAAGATGTCTGTTGCCTCTGCGCGGCACCACGCGATCGCGGCCCCGACCTGCACGTGAGCACCGTTGGCCGTGTCAAGGCAGAACGCCCGCACGCCGGCCTCGTAGAGCGCCGAGAACCTCTCCCGGTAGTCGCCGCTCACCCCGACGGCGGCGGCGGGCGTTGGCAACGGCGGTTCGCCGTCGTCGCGGGACACCGCGCTGTGAACACTTTCAACCTGGGCCACGATCGACTGGAAACGGTGCAGAACACCGACAGCACCGTCAACGGCCAGCGCCCGGCACATCTCGGCTCCGCAGACGTCGGGCATAGGGGCGCCGATTATCGGCAGGGTGAGCCGAATCGGTCCGAAGTCGATGGTCGGCTCGGCATCGACGCGGTGGGTCAGCGTGGAGACGAGCCGCGGCACGAGGCTGACGTCGTCGTAGTCGAACGCGATCGGGGCGCCGTTAACACGGGCGCTCCAGGCGGTCTCGGCAACTGGCTCAGAGTCGGTCGGCGTCACCTCCCAAGTGTGACGGTATGAGGACCTCCTCGCCACCAACATGACTCTCCCCCGCCGGACGGCCCTGCGAGACCGCTGCGACAGAGCGAGCGCGAGAGCAAGAAAGTGGACGCCTTCGACCTAGTCTCAGCCCCGATGAACGGTCCGGAAAAAGGGCGCGGGCATCCGCACGTGGGCCGTTGCCATTGTCAACAAGCCCGCGTACACCCGCGCTCGGACTGACGATGGAACTCGCCGCGTGGCGGAGAGCCCGGCGCGTCTTCGTCGCCCGCGCTCGGTGAACCCTGTTTGCTACAACTCGCACAGGGACTCAACCACCGAGTGGCCCGACGGACCGAGTGTCGACCTGTCTCTCCAGCGATTTGACCTCGTCTGGCAAGTGGGGACAACCGGACACAGGCCGTCTGCGTCGCAAGGTCCACTCGTAGACTTAATGCGTGATCACCACCGCCCAACCACACATCGAGGTGCCGCAACCTGCATTCCTGTTCGACCTAGACGGCACGCTGGTCGACTCCGTCTACCAGCACGTGACCGCCTGGCAAGAAGCCCTTGCAGACTGTGGCGTGCCGCTTTCGGTGTGGCGGATCCACCGCAGGATAGGAATGAGCGGGGGCTTGTTCCTCAATGCCCTGCAGCGTGAGACCGGTCGCGAGCTCGATGCCGAAACATTGGCGCGGTTGTTCGCGCTTCATGCCGAGCACTACCTGGAGCGCGTCGGAGGGGTGGTACCACTGCCCGGTGCAAAGGCGCTCCTCAGCTGTCTCCAAGACCACGGGGTGCCGTTCGCCATCGCCACGAGCGGGTCCCGCGTGACCGCCTCGCCGGCCATCAAGCTCTTGGAGCTCCCGCCAGACACAGTCGTTGTAACGCGGGACCTTGTGGAAAGGGCCAAGCCCGATCCGCACTTGTTCTTGGCTGCCGCAAGCTTGCTCAACGTCGATCCCCGTCACAGCTTCGTGGTCGGCGACAGCGTCTGGGACCTTCTGGCTGCCCAGCGTGCCAACGCCATGGGCGTCGGTCTGCTCTCGGGCGGGTACGGGCGAGCTGAACTCCAGACGGCCGGGGCGTACCGTGTCTACGCCGATCCAGCCGACATGCTCGGCCATCTCGAAGAGGTTGGCGTGCGCTCGGCCGCATAGAGCTCGGACCGAACAGCAGTCAGCGGGCGCGGCGGCCGTGACCCAGCGAGACACTCGAACTACCGTTGGGTTCGGTGCCCCACGCCATACCCATCGAGCTCGCCATTGGCTATAATTCTGGCTATGGCAGATACGCTCTCACTTGCGGCCGTCAAGGATCGGTTCTCCGAGATCGTCGACCGCGTTAACAAACAGCACGATCGCGTGATCGTGACCCGCAACGGTGTTCCCGTCGTTGTCGTCGTGAGCGTCGAGGAGCTCGAAAGCCTCGAAGAGACTCTCGAGATTCTGTCCGACCGCGAGACAGTCGCGGCTCTCCGCGAGTCAGAGCAGCAGATCGCCGAGGGACTCGACGAGGTCATCACCGAAGACAACGCTCGGGCCCGCTGGATTCGCTAAGACGTGGAGATTCGCTGGACGCCGCGGGCGTCGCGGGATATGGACGACCTTGCGGCGACCTCGCCTCGTGTCGTGGCGGCGATCGTCGAGTTCGTTTACGGCGACCTCCCCCGCGACCCGCGTCGTGTCGGCAAGCCGCTCCGATTCGAGCTCGAGGGCCTTTACTCAGCTCGACGTTCGGAATACCGCGTGATTTACCGGGTCGAGGCTGTCGCCGAGGTAGTTCGAATTCGAGCGCGTCGGCCCGAGGCGCGAAATCTATCGACCGACGTAGCCCGCGTCCAAGATAGACGCGATTGATCGGATCCCCCTGCACTGATCCAGTTGCTCAACAAACGGGTCCCCTCAAACGGAGCCGGGTACTGAACGAGCTGTCGGTCGAGAAGTTCTTCGAGGCCGCTCGCCGGTCGTCGACCCGGACGCGAACGCGTGCTGACTATTTTGACCCCCAGTCGGCGATATTCAACGGACACTCCTGCAGAAGGCTCACGATCGTTCACTATTGCCTGAGTTGGGTAGTCGCGTCGACACGCCTTCTGACACGTCCCATCGCAGGCTATCGATCGAACGGCCTCTGCGCTGGCTAGGGCGGAATCCATCCATCTCTCCCGCCTAACCGCGCTTGGGCACCGCTCTGTTTCGGGGCGGACGAGTCGGTGACGGCGTGGCGGCGACGTCCATCTCCTGTCCGCGCGATGTCGTATACGAAGGCGTCGAGGAGTTGGAATAGCTCGTCGCTTATCCACTCACGGCCTCGCTGGCGCCCGACCCGGGTAGGAACGAGCACGGCTTGCGCTTGCAACCGGTTGAGCGCCACCCGAGCCGCTGTGGGCGTGACGTGGGTCTCGACAAGGCCGGAGACGTGACAGGGAAAATGAGAAGGACCGGTGCTCTCGCACCGGCTCTGACCTGCACTTTCTTTCGTGGCGGGGGTTATAGATCCTTGCCACGGTTCGCGCCTACACAACCGCAAAAGCCCAGCTAGACAAGCCTGCATAGGGCACCCGCTATGGCGCGTGCCTACTCAATCCGCCGTTGATGCCGAATACGCACCCGAGAAACTCGACCGGGCACCCGAGATCGCCGGACCTTCGGGTTAGGTGCCCGAAGAAAAGCGGTACTTCGGATATGAGCGCGGTGAGTGGGTGGTAATCGTCGTGCGCTTGGTTTGGCCAGCGGATCGAATCCGAACAGCTTGAAATAACCATCGATCTGGGTGGCAGCTGGTCCCGCTAAGCCGGTTAGCGCGACCACCCAGACGAGACGTTATGTCGCTCCTGCGGTGACTGGCCAAATGTTGCTCACCGTAGCGAGAGAGCGAGGTGGGGGTTCGCGTCGGAGGGCCGTCGTCGCGGATCTCCGACTGGCAGTGGTGAACAGATCGCCGTTCCACGACGACCGACGCGACCGCCAATGGGTTCTGAGCGGCGCACAGCTGAACCAAGACGGCTGGACCAAGTCGGCCAGGTTCGTCGTGCGAGTCGCAGATCCCTGAAGTCAGTGTCGGAGAACCGAGGCCGCGAATCTGCGAACCGCCACGCTTCGGTCCGAGGTCTGCGGCGCTCGTGAGCCTCGGCCATTCCCGCATACAACGACCGGCTCCTGTTTGGCTGATGGTGGCGCGGAATGTCGGCGCGAGTCAAGCCATCGATCTCGATCCGTCGCGGCACGTCTGACACTCATATTGCGCCAGACTCGGGGTTGAATCCCGTCTGGGGAAGGACAAGACTTGCTAAGCGATGCGCTTCCAGCATTTCGTGTTCGGCTCTATCCGTATTGACGGCAGGACCTACGAGCACGACGTCGTGATCGACCTGGGTGTGGTCCGCAAGCGCAAGAAAAGAGCCTCCCGTCCACTCCCGGCGCCTACGGCCACACGCCGCTGTCGACCTTGGAAGAGATCCCGTGGGACTGCCATCGTCTCGTGGTCGGGACCGGAGTGCACGGCGCGCTCCCGATCGTCCCGGAGCTGAGCCGTGAGGCCGAGAGGCGCGCGTGGAGCTCGTGGTGGTACCTACCGCTGACGCGATCGTGTCGTTGAAGGAGGACGCAGGGGAGACGAACGCCGTCCTGCACGTGACCTGCTGAGCACCCAGCGGGCCGGGATCCCGCGATCGGGCCGCCTGTGCCACCTGCCATAAACGGTCGCAGAGTAAGACTTCGTTCAGAGGTGGGAATGCCACGGAGCTGTGTACAAGTCGCTCCTCCCGACACCGGAAAGTGTCACTGACGTCCGATAGTGAGTTCGTCCGGCCGACATGTCTAAGCGTGAAGGGTGCAAGGTCGCGATTCTGGCGGATGCGCTCGGGAATCTCCGCCCGGAACGGGCTGCGTGAAGGCCTCGGCAGTCCCGATCTCGTGTGTGTGAGCAGAGCGGCGACGTGTGTGCAGCGTTCGAGATGCGGATGGCACATCGGTGCTCGAACGCCGCAGAGTGATCGTTCGAAGTGGAGTTGGCTTGGTCAGGCTGCGATGCTGTACTCGCGGATGAGTCCGCCGAGTCGATCAACTCGTGTGATCCGGCTCGTGTCGTCGAACAGCGCCTTCGAGGTGTAGGGAGCGGGAACCTCGAGATCATCTGACGACGGGGTCCCGCTTCGTTGTAGTGGTCGACGAACTCGACAAGGACGCGTTCGTAGGCCACGCTCGTTTCTGACGAGCAACCAGTCCAGGCATTCGATCCGCACGGTGCGAACGAATCGCTCGGCGAATGCGTTCGCGCGCGGTGCTCGGACCGGCGTATTGATCACACGTGCACCGATCGAGGTCATCACTTCGTCGAAGGGACCGACGAACTTGGTGTCGCGAACCGCGAACCAAGAACTACCGCGAGACGCTCGTCCTCGAGCACGGTTGCGAGGTTGCGCGCGTGTTGGGTGACCCAGCTCCCGATCGGGTGCTCGGTCACACCAGCGAGGAAGACCTTGCGTCCCTCGAGATCGATGAAGAACAAGACATAGATCTGTCGAAGGCTCACGGTGTCGACGGAGGAGAAAGTCGCACGCGAGCGTGCCGGCAGCTTGGCGCGAAGGAACTCTGTCCACGTCGGACCCGTTCGGCGTGGTGCCGGTTTGAGGCGATGACGTCGAAGCACGTTCCGGACACTCGTCGCAGAGACCGGGAGACGCCGAGCTTTCGACATTCGCCAACGATGCGGAGATAGCCCCACCGTGGGTCGCGAGACGAACGATGAGCTCAACGACCTCGTCATCGAGTGCGTTGTGGGCACCGCCGCCGACGCGAGGAACGTCCAGTGCCGAGCCACGAGCTCGCGTGCCAACGCAGCAGCGTCGCGGGTGTGATGAGGAATGCTCCCCAGCGTTCCGTGGAAGCAGTTTCGCGGGCGCCGCCAGCATGGCGCGATCGGTGGGGGAGAAGCGCGGTCGCGCCACCTGGCGGTGCATCACTGAGAGCTGGTGACGAAGGACGGCGATCTCGACGTCCTTCTCGTCGGACGTCGGACCGATCCCGAGGAGCAGGAGCAGCTTTCGAATGAGCAGGAAGGTGATCGGAGTGCCCATCCTGGCAATCCTGTCATACACGAGAAGCCCAGCTCAGAGCCAGAATCCTGTGCTTGCACCCTA
>CAWILM010000031.1:0-62517 GCA_963836935.1 uncultured Acidimicrobiaceae bacterium | reverse complement strand
AACCCGCACATCGACCGCAAGTACCTGCGCCGCCTCGAGGGCATCGAGGACCCGGCCCGCCGCAAAGCCATGTTGGACGGAGACTTCAGCGCCTTCGCGGGCCAGGTCTTCCAGGAGTGGTCAGCGGACCGTCACATCGTCGGGCCGCGCAAGGACATCCACTTGCCAGCCGAATGGCGCCGGTTCTGCGGGATTGATTATGGCTTCAGTGCCTTTTGGGCGTGTTTATGGGCGTGCTGCGACCGGGACGGACGCCTCTGGGCCTACCGCGAGATGTACGAGCGCAACCTGTCGCCTTCCGAGCAGGCGCGCCGGATCCTCGCCGCCGAGGCCAAGGCAGGCGAGAAATACGTCGGCCACTTCATCGACCCGAGCACGGTGGCGAAGGTTCACGCCACGGCCCCCAGCGTGCTCGAAATGTACTGGGCCGAGGGACTGCCGGCCATTCCCGCGGACAACGAGAGGCTGAGCGGCTGGCAGACCCTCCACAGCTACCTCGCCGAGGACCGATCTGCCCGTGGCACGCCGCTCTCCGCAGCGGCGACGAATGGCGCGGCGACACGTGCCCACGGTTCCACGTCATTGAGGGGACTTGCCCGAATCTCGTCAGAACGCTGCCGAATCTGCCCTACGACCCGGTCAGAGTCGAAGACGTCGACACCAAGGCCGAAGATCACATCGTAGACGCCACCAGGTACCTGGCTGCCGGCGTCGGGGGAGGACTGCGGCCCGGGCTGCACATGCCATGGGCGACGGGCGAGGAAGGACCTCGCCGCTTGAGCGTTCAGGAAGCCGGAGGCCCCGACCCTCTGCCGCTCATCGGTGGCAAATATGCCGGCAACATGAGGCAGGGCCTCGAGGGCCTGGACTTCTCGCGCCCGGACGGCTCCACCCCCGGCGGGACGCAGAAAAGCCCGTTCCAGTGAGACTCACCCAGGCCGAGGCCTCTGCCGCCATGACGATCTGCGCCATCGTCGCCGAGTTCGGCCGCGCCCTGGAGTTCGAGAAGGACGGTCGGCTCGACGAGGGCCAGGCGATCCGTGACCATATCGAGGCCACGCTGCAGACCGAAGATGTTCGGCTGATTGCCGGCGGAGCGCTCGGAGCGCTCGCGGCCTTGAGCGATGCGGAATCCGTGGCGAGCGCCCTGTGGCTCGATACGACCTTCGCCGCCGAACTCGGGGAACTCGAGAACCCATGAAGATCCACGCCGGCATCCTGCTCAGCCCAGCGACCTGCGCCGCCATCGGCCCCAACCTCTTGGACCTCCTCGCCGCCCGCCGGGTCAGCGGACTGCCGACCTCTGAAAGTGTTCGCCAAGAGTTGCTAGAGGTTGACGAACTTGGCAGACGCTTTCAGACCGCCCAGCTGCAGAAACGTGCCGCCGATGTTCGCTCGGCCGACTCAGACGAACACTCGCTTGCAAACAGCTGTTCGCCACCGGCAACATCAGTGCCAGTGACCTACTCGAGCGCAGAAGCCGCCACAAAGCTGGACATCGGCCCTCGCGCCGCCCAGCGCCGCGCCCAGCGGGCACCCTCCCGGCGACCCGCATCGGCCGCGAAATGGCGCTTCGACACGGCCGAGATCGATCGCCGCGGAAGGGAAGCGCGCAATGACTAGAACCGTCGAGGAAGTCGAGGCCGACTTCGCCGCGACCCAGGCCGCCTGGCAGGACGCGAGGGAGGCCCACCGCCTCGCGCTCCAGGGGGCGGGTGACCTCCGCCGCCGGGCCATCGCCGATGATGGCACGGTGAGCGCCGCCGAACTGGCGGCCGCCGAGCACGAGGCCGAGTTCGCCGCGCTAAAGATCGAAGCCCGGCAGAGGGCGACCGAAAGCCTGGAAGCCGAGCTTCGCAGCGCCAAGGCCGAGCAGTTCGCCGACGAGTTCGGAGCGGCGATCGAGCCCCTACGTCAGGACTTTGAAGAGTCAATGGCCGCCCTCGAGGTCGCCCTCGGCCGGGTAGTTGAATCCTGGCGCGCGCACGCTGGCCTCATTGATCGCACCTACCAAACGGCCGCAAGGATGGCCCACGATGCGACCCCTCGTGTGCGTTTCCCCCAGTACCAGCACCCCAGCATCGACCGGACCGAGCCCGCGCCCCTAGAGGTTTTCGGACCCGTCAACATGCTTGTGCAAAAGACTCTCGGCTCGCTCCAACGGCCCCTCCGCTAGAAAGGATCCCCCATGACTACAGAAAAGTTTCTCGAGGACGTCGCAGCGATTCTCAACGTCGTGATGCCGAAAGCCGAGGCTCGTGCCAAGGCGAAGGGCCGGGTCCTAGCCGCGACTGAGCGCAGCGAGGTAGCTCGTCTCGTTCGCGAAAGCGTCAGCGGGAATGCCGAGGCGCTTGAGGCGCTGAAGGTGTGGGTCGGCGCGCCGGCATCCCCAGCCAAGGCCGCCGCTGCTGCAGTGAACGAGGAAACTGACCTCGGGCGCGTTGATGGAATCAGGCCGGCGTAGCACCGCTCCGAGTCCGTTCTTCAGCGAATCGGTCGCACGCACAGTGAAGGAGATCACCGAGGAACGCCGGGATCGCCGGCGCAACGCCCGGCGTTTCCGACGAGATTGGCCGCATGCCATTGGTCAACGGCGACGAACGCTTTCACGAGCTTCACGAGATCCTGGGCGTCGCAGGTCAGCTTCGGCGGCCAGAAGCTCGGCTGATCCAATGTTCTTGCGGGCGTCAACACGGTGCGTTGCTCGTGGGCAACGGCCCCATCGTAAAGGCCGGCCGGTCCCTGACAGGGCCTACGCACCACCTTTCGTGCTTAAGGCCGCGTCCTGCGCCCTCCCAATGCGACCCGCGCCGCGGAGTTCCTCGGCTTCGCGGCGCCGGTCGCCAACCTCGTAGGGAGGTGAGATGTCCGACCTGATCGAACCGATCTGCTATTACGCCCTCGATCCCGTTTACGCCACCTATACGGCGCTGGATGCCGCGTTTCTCGAACTACAGCGCCGCCACCAGCGGCTCCGAGCCACTCCTCGCGGTGATCACGAACGCCCTCCCCGCTGGGCTCGTTCTCAGTCCGACCCTCGATTAGAAAGGAGCCATTCATGGGCTCGGGAGCCACTGCTCGCTACGCGCTCGAATACCCGATAGGGACGGACTCGGTCAACATCCCGAGCGACATGGAGGCTCTTGCCAACGGCCTCGACGCCCTGCTCTTCTCCCTCTCGATCGTGGGCAAGAGCGCTAATTACCAGGCGAAGATCGGCCAGCTCGTGCAGATGAGCGGCGCCCATATCGTCAGCTCACCCACGGCCGGGGCCAATGTCATGTGGGGCGCCCAGAACGTGAGCTCGGGGTCCGCTGTCACCGTGACGGCTACGACAGGCACGCTCAACCTGCCGGGGAGCTACGGGGCCGCGTCGATCAGCCTTCCCAATCATGGCGATTGGGCGATCTTCATCTGTGACGGCACGAACCACGACCTGATCAGCGGCTCGCCCACGATCATGGCGGCCGAGATCGCCTCGATCGCATCGGGGGGTGCTCTCGCCAGTGGCAAGATGGTCGCTATCGCCACGTCTGCCACCACCGTTCGCGACCATCGCGCCGAGTGCGGCAGGGAACTTCTTGATCAGCGGGTACTTCACGATCATTACGGCGCCCACCGTCATCACGGTCACGGTCACCTATACAGATGCCATTGGCTCGCAGACGGAGACCCTCATCAACGCTGTCTCGTCCGCGATTGGATCGTACCCGTGGACGGCCTTCATGATCAATAGCGCGGCTGGCGATGCGATCACGGTCTCGATGACGGCGGGTACCGCTAGCCAAGTCGTCGGCGACGCCTCAATCTGGCAGGGATAGGGGTTATAATGGCAACACTCATTGACGTAGGCACGCCGACACCGGCGTTGGCCTTTTGCCCAACTTCCGGGATGACCAATGGCCAAGCGTTTGACGTGGGCAACATCACGATGTTCAGTAACGCTGGTGTCACCATGACCACGGCTAACACCCCCTACAACCTGGACTCTAAGTCATTGACGGTCGGGACCTGGTGTCTCACGGCGTTCATCGTTTACCAGGCCTCCTCTCCTGGCACTACAACGGCGTTCTTCAGTGGGACGACAGCTTCAGCCACCAACTTGGGTGCGACTCCGATAACCGCTGGTGGGAATGGAGGCATCCTCAGTTCGTCTGCGCTGCCCTTCATTGCGACCGGGATTGTCAAGGTGACCGGCACGACCACGGTCTATCTCAATGCCGAGAACACGACCGCAGGTCTGGCTGCTCAGGGCATGTTGATAGCGACACAGATCAAATGACACTCCACCTCGTCGCCCTGCCAGAGACAAGCGCCCACGCTCCGCGGCTAGAGAAAGGAAACCAAACACCGAGCGCTCCCGATGCCCCAAGTCCAGACTGATCGAGCTCGACGCGCACCTGACGGTCCTGCCTCGTCGCTGTACAACGCAGCCAAGGCTGGCGCGAGGCAGTCGATACCGCGCAAGTAGTCAGGTGGGCCTACGCGAAGCGACCCCGCCCGAGAGAGCGGGGCCGTCCGTGCCTTGAGGGCAGGCTAGATCAGTCCGCGCGCCTTTAGCCACTCGTCGTTCGCTCGGTTCGCCTTGCGGGTGTACTCGACTGGATCGAACTCGGTCGGGTGCGTCGCCGACCAGTGGCCTACGCACGGCAGGCCTCCCGGCCAAACGACCCCGATCACAATGCGGCGGAGTACGTACTCCTCGGTTCGCGGTATGAGGTCGGCGATGGCGCTGTCCAGCTCCAGCACGACCTTGCCGAGCTCGCTTCGCTTGCCGACCTTGTCGAGCAGATCCGACAGGAGGTCGTTCACTTTCTTGCGTTCGGGGCTTTCGTCGAACTGGTGCTCGGCCTCCTCGAATGCGGGATCGTCGTAATCGGTGAGCGCGTCGCGCCGGGCTATCTCCGCTTCGAGTTCAGCTCTTGCTTGTGCGACGTTGCTAGGTTCCTTCATGTCAGTTCCTCCTATGTAGGTGCTGGCAGCTCCCGGTCGGACTACACCCGGCCGGGAGCACTTAATGTTCCATCGCATCATGCGCCTAATCGCACGCTGAGTCAAGGCGTAAAGTCCCTGGTAATACCCTATGCGTATTGCGTAATGCGCATAACACCCATATGTGCACAGATGGGCGCATGTATGGCCAGATGTGCCCACGCCCGGGCCGTCCGCGAGGGTCCCGCTGCCACCGCCGAGCGCCTGGCGCGCCGGAAGGCCTAGGGGAAGTCCATGGGGGCGACGCGCCGGCTCCTGCGGCTGGTCCGGCTGAAGTAAGCCAGGACTCCGCGGCGTGCGAGCTTCGATTCGAGGTGCCTAGATAGCGCATCGAAGGCGCTGACCAACCTAGCCACGTCATCGTCACGATTCGGGACGGCACGGGTCAGGCTCGAGTTCATAACTGGGATGCTTCGTGCATTGGCGATCTGCTCTTCCGATGGCGCACCGGAGTACACGCGATAGGCGTCGCGTAGCTCCTCGGCGAGTTCCCGATCGCGTCGGCCGGCGATGACGGAGGAGCGATGAAGTGCGGCTACTACCTCCGGTGTTTCGTCAGGAGACCCTTTCGGCCCGAAAGAGCGTCCTGACCCTGGCCCTCTCGGTTTCCACAACGGCAGCAGTTCGTCAAACATCCTGATTCGCGCTGCCCGGACGATCTCGCGCTGTTGCGCCCAGAGCGTCCCAACCGCCGTTGCCGCGCCACCGATAACGGCGCCACCGAACGCCGAAACAAATGCAACCGTCGCCGTGTCCACTGACGTGCATCATCGCACGGCACCTTACCCCTCGGCCACGATTTCAGGGGCTTAGAAACGATCTGCGACCTGGGCTTTTATCCCGTCTGGCAGTAAAGTCCTGTGCTTTTCTTCTTGAAGCCTTGTTCCTTCAACTTCTCTTCGAGTTCGGCGTAGAAGAGGCGACACGCGCGTGCTGCAACGGCTTCCCGCTAAGGCCCGGGAAAAGAAGTGCATCGTGAACGCGCCAGCAGTAGCAACCCTCGCCCTCCTCGCGAGTAAAGCGACGTCCGGAGTCGCTCTTGCCCTTCAAGATGAGACTCGCCAGATAGACGGCCAGCGCTTCAGGATCGATCGGGGTTGGAGCCATGGCCCCTGACCATAACCGGAAGGCGCCCCCCTGGTCACGGATTGGTCACGACAGAGCGTAGGTCCACCACGAGCGAGTGCGAGGTCGGTAGCTTGAGGCTCGATGGTCGTCTCCGGGCGCTCGGCTACCTTGCCGTGGGCAGCCGAGCGCCCGGACCTCGAGGAATTCTTCGGGCAGCACCGGCCCGCATGGATGGCGCGAGGCCTCTGTCGCGGCCAGCTGACGGACCTCTTCTTCCCGACCCAGGGGGGCGACCTCGAGACGCCGAAAGGGATCTGCGCGCGGTGCCCAGTGCAAGCTGAGTGCCTCGCCTACACGCTCGCCAATCCCGAGCCTCTGTGGGATCTGGGGCGGGACCTCCGACAGGCAGCGGGTGCGGCTGAGGCGGCCGAGTGCGTGACCGGTCCTTGTCAACATTTTGTCAATGGATGTGCGCAACTGACCCCTATCCGAGGCCACATGAGACTACAGATAGCCCTACCGGGATATGCGGGTTTACCAGGGGAAACTAAGCGAGACTATCTGAGGCCACACGAACGAAACCGGCCCCTCAAGCTAGCGCGTCTGCCTATTCCGCCACTCCGACGTGGCTGCCGTACCGAGGCTCAACGAGCGTCGAAGGCGCCCCGTACTGTACCGCAAACACATTCCCCAGCGGCCAGCCGACCTCGTCGACAAGCGCTCGGTCCACTCTTCGAGCCTAGGCGGCCGGGACAGTCGTCTGGATTGCCCAGTCTTCGGCATTCCAGAGTGGGCCCGCCGAACTCGGGCTCTCGCTCACGTTCACAATGTCAGATTGCTGTATGACGCTGACGGGCTCCTGGAACAGCGGAAGTGTCGGAAGGCCCTGATTCAACGCCGCGTCCAGCTTCGAAAGCAGCAGTGCTTGCGCGCTTGTGTTGAGCTCGCCCATGACCCTCTCAAAATACGCGGCGACGTCCGAGTCCTCGAGACCTGCGATATCGCGGGTCACTGCCCCCAAAGTGGTCGCTCCGGGCTCTGTTCCCACAGGCGTCGGCACGCTCCACAGCCAGACTCCGCCCGAAACCTCACCGGCCGGACGGAGATTGGGCGGAAACGAGGTAGGCGTCGGAAGCACTGCGTTCGTGTAGATGAGGGCGTTCCAGGTCGGGAAGGGAGGCATCAGGTAGGGAGCGAGCGCAAGCTGGTACCGGCCCTGAGGCAACGTGGTCTTCAGAAGCTTCTTCATCGCGACGTTGTGGATGATCAGCCGAATGCCGCAGGAAGCCCACTCGGCTTGTAGTTGCTGCTCGAGCATCTCGATGACGCGGTTGCCTCGCGGACCTGTGAGGGTCAAGTTGAGCCGGTTGCCAACTCCATACGCGCGGAGAATGCCGTCCCGGTCAGGGTCGTAACCAAATGACTTGAACAGCTTGGCTGCCTCGACGGGGTTGTAGACCACATCCGAGACGGGCTCGTCTGCTGCTCCCGGTTGTCCTTGGGCAAACACGCGGCTGTTCGCACTGACGATAAGCGAGTCGTAGAGACCGACCGAGTTGACCGTGAGCTGGGCGGGGTCGGTGACGAGGGCGAGCGCCGTGCGCATGAACTTGTTACCCACGACTGGGTCGTCGAGATTGAAGACGAGCTGCCAGAGCACCGGCGATGGTGTTGTCGTGACAGAAAGGGGACCGTTCGCGGCTTCGTCCCTTGCGATCGTTCCGTTGACTTGCGGACCGGGCGTGATCTCCGCGATCGAGACTCTCCCTTTCTGCAAGCCCGCCAGGGTGGCCTGCTGCGACCGCTCCACGAGGAACACGATGCTCTCTAAGTGCGCGGGTGCGCCCCAGTACCTGGAGTTGCGGGTCAGGACAAGCTTCTTGCCCTTCTGCAGCGAGCTCACGATGAAGGGCCCCCCTGAGATCAGATCTGCTCGGTGGAAGCCGGCGAAGGCGGACACCCAGCCTGTGCGCCCGGCCATGTGGGCGGGAATCAGGTTTGCGAAGAGTCCCTCCCAGTCCGAGTACGGACTGTCGAACACGACCCTCACGGTCTTGCCGTTGTTGCTGCCCGTGATCGACTTGATGTCGCGATAACCGGCGAGGAGACCCGTCGAGGCCAGGCTCGGTCCGAATCTCAGCTGCTGCTGCCAGTTGTACTCGAAGTCCGCAACCGTGATCGGGTAACCATCTGACCACGTCGCTTTCGGGTCGATCACGTAGCTGACCGTCATTGGGCTCAGGTCGACGACTTCGGCACTGTCGATGAAGCCCGTCGTCTCCGGTTGGAACTCGGGGTCGATCACGAAGGCCTGGGGCCAGACCTGCTCCATCACCATTTGCGTGACGCGGTTCGCACCTGCGGGCGTCGATGGGTTGAAGTTCCTCGGTAAGTACGGCACAGCCACGGTTACCGTCGCGCCGGCCGCGAAGCCAGGGTTCAGCTGCGGGGCTCCGCTTGTCGGGACAGCCGCCGGCGGCGTGCCGTTGCAGGCCGAAGCAATGACGGCGACGCCTCCCAGAAGGGCGAGTGCGGCCTTCCTCAGCTCCACCGAAGTGACAGAGCAACCGTGACGAACCCGAACACGAGCACGAACACGACGGTGATCCGGTCAAGGTTACGCTCGGCGACAGTTGATCCGGCAGCCGCTGAACCGGTGGACGCACCGAACATGTCCGAGAGTCCACCTCCCCGCCCGCTGTGGAGCAGCACGAGTACAACGAGCCCGAGCGCGACCACCAAATCGACCGCGACGAGTATGTCGGTCAGCACTTAGGGGAACCTCCTCTCGGGCTTCTTGCCGGGCAGCAGGTTACCACCGCCCGGGGCTCTCCCCTGCTCGTCGGCCTGTCGCGCCGACTGTTTCGCCTGGCCGAGGGCTGTGCAGCGTCGTTCAGCGGCCCGACCTAGCTATCGACACGAACCTGTCCGCGTCGAGGCTCGCCCCACCGACAAGCAAGCCGTCGACGTCCGGGCAGGCGAGGAGCTCGCCGGCATTCGCCGGCGTGACCGAGCCCCCATACTGGATCAGCATCGACTGCGAGATGTCGCCGCCGAGTGATTCCAGCTCCGCACGGATCGCCGCCGACATCGCCTGGGCATCGTCCGCACTCGCAGTGCGGCCCGTCCCGATTGCCCAGACCGGCTCGTAGGCAATGACGATGGACCCGAGCGCCTCGGGGCCGCGGTCCTTGAGCGCAGCGGTGAGCTGACCCGAGACCGTCGACTCGGCCAGCCCGGCTTCCCTCTGCGCGAGCGTCTCTCCCACGCAGAGAATCGGGGTCATGGCGTGCCTTAGCACCGCGTCCAACTTGAGCCGGACAACCTCGTCGTTCTCTCCGAAGAGGGCGCGGCGCTCCGAGTGCCCAACGATCACGTAGCGAACGTTGAGCTTCGACAGCATCTCCGCGCTCACCTCGCCCGTGAAAGCGCCCTTGTCTTCAAAGTGACAGGTCTGGGCCCCGAGCGCAATCGGGATGGAATCGGACTCGAGCGCGGTCTGCACGGACCGCAAGGACGTGAACGACGGGTGCAATGAGACGTCGGTCGCGTCCGGAAGCGGGGCGGCTCGCAGGAGCGCGGCGAGCTTCTGCACGACCTGGATCGCCTCGTGATGCGTGTGGTTCATCTTCCAGTTGCCGCTGACCAGCACCCTGCGGCCCTTGCTACTCGCGTTCATAGACTCGCGTCCGATCTCGTGGGCTCTACGACAGCTGTTGCGGTCCCTCGGTACTTCGTTGCGTGCCGCCTACTTGGCATTCGGCGCGCCACGAAGCGCAGCAAGACCTGGGAGATCGCCAAACTCGAGCAGCTCGAGCGTGGCACCACCACCGGTCGACACGTGGTCGATCTTGTCCTCGAGGCCGAGCTGAGCCAGCGCGGCCGCGCTGTCTCCGCCGCCGACAACCGTGCGGCCGGGGCACCGCGCCATCGCCTCGGCGATGGCCTTGGTTCCCGCGGCAAAGCGGGTGTCCTCGAACACGCCCATCGGCCCGTTCCAAAGAACCGTGGCGGCTGAGGCGATGACCTCGGAGAACAGCTCCACCGTGGCCGGCCCGATGTCGACACCTCGCCAGCCTTCGGGAATCTCCAGACCGAAGGTCTCGACGTCCGGGTCTGTTGTGTCGGCGAGAGGCTCTTCCGGCTCGGCCTGCGCCTCGATGCTGAGCTTCCGGCCGGGCGCGAGTGCCCTCGCGTCGACGGGCAGCAGGATGTGACCGGGAGAAGCAAGCAGCTCCTTGCAGGCCTCGAGGTGAGTTGGATCGATCAGGGAAGCTCCGACTGTGTGACCGAGGGCCTGGAGGAACGTGAACGACATTCCGCCACCGACGAGCACCGTGTTGGCCCGCGCCGTAAGGGAGCGCAGGACCCCGATCTTGTCCTTCACCTTGGCCCCGCCGAGAATCACGACGAACGGCCTCTCCGGCTCCTCGAGCAGGCCGGTGAGAACCTCGACTTCGCGAGCCAGCAGGCGCCCCGCCGCAGAGGGCAGGTACTGGGGCGGGCCAACCACAGAGGCGTGGGCCCGATGTGAGGAGCCGAACGCGTCATTCACGTAGGCGTCGTGGCCCTTCACCAGCTGGAGGACGAAGGCCGGGTCGTTGGCTTCCTCACCCGGCGAGAACCGGAGGTTCTCCAGCAGTTCGACGCCGTCGATCAACTCCCCGAGCCGTGACCTGACCGGTGCCATGTCGTACTTGGGGTCGACCTTGCCCTTGGGACGGCCGAGATGGGAGCAGGCGGTGATGCGAGCCCCGTGTTCGCGCAGCCAGAACAGCGTCGGCAGGGCGGCCCGGATCCTGAAGTCGTCGGCCACCACGCGGCCGCCTTCGGGCGCATCGGCGAGGGGGACGTTAAGGTCCAGCCGGACCAGGACGCTCTTGCCCTCCAGGTCGCCGAGATCCTCGAGAAGCGGCACACTGCGGGTCATGGCAGCCCGATCACGCTGCGCCGAGGAGCAGCGCGAGGTCGATCAGACGGTTCGAGTAACCCCACTCGTTGTCGTACCAGCCGAATACCTTCGCAAGCGTGGTCGACTCGTCGATGGCGATGGCCATTGTGAGCGTCGAGTCGAATGTGCAAGAGGCAGGGCTGGCGAGGATGTCACTCGAGACGATCTCGTCCTTGTTGTACACGAGGATCCCGCGGAGGCGCTCTGTCTCCGACGCGACCCGGAAGGCCTCGTTGATCTCCTCGACACTCACCTTGGCACCCAGCACCGCGGTGAGGTCCGTGATCGAGCCGTCGGTCACCGGCACGCGCAGGGACCAACCGTCGAGCCGCCCCTTCATCGCCTCCACCACGAGGCTCGTCGATCGGGCGGCCCCGGTCGTCGAAGGGATGATGTTCACCGCCGCGGCTCGCGCCCGACGAAGGTTGGAACGGCCGAGGTCGAGGACCGACTGGTCGTTCGTGTAGGCGTGGATGGTCGTCATGAGCCCCTGGCGCAGACCGAAGGCGTCCTCGAGCACTTTGACCATCGGCACGAGGCAGTTCGTCGTGCAGGAAGCAGCCGAGACGACGAAGTGCTTGGCGGCGTCGAAGGTGTCGTCATTGACCCCGATGACGAAAGTGGCGTCGACCTCCTTGCCCGGAGCCGAGATGATCACGCGCTTCGCACCACCTTCGAGATGGCCGGCCGCGGCCTCGCGGGTGGTGAAACGGCCCGTGGACTCGATCACGACGTCGACGCCCACACTGGACCACGCAATTGCCTTCGGGTCCTTCTCCTCGAAGACAGTGATCTCACGACCGTTGACGCGGAAGCCCTTGTCGGTGTGGGCAACTTCGGCATCCAACCTGCCGAAGGTGGAGTCGTACCGAAGAAGGTGCTCGTTGACATCGCGCGAAACGAGGTCGTTGATCGCGACGATCTCGATGCCGGAGGGTTGTCCGGTCTTTGTCTCAAGGGCGAGAACGGACCGCAGGAAATTCCTCCCGATCCGTCCAAAGCCGTTGACGCCGATACGAACGCTCACGTCCATCACCTTTCTCACAGTCGCTCTTTTAAAGCGGTTTCACGGCCGAGGGGAACAAGGCCATTCTCTCTCACCTATCGAGCGCACCGCAAAACGCCTTCGTTCACCAGCAAAGCGAGTTCCGCCCCGAGCTTGGCCGGGTCGTGTTCCCGCAATCCCGCCCCACCTACATCCGCGAGGAGAAGGGAGACGTCGTCGGGGAACTCGCCGAGCGGGAGCGCTGCCCTGTCCGCCAGCATGACGTCGGGGTCGACACCGTGGGCGCGCGAAAGACGCGAGTAACCGCGCGATGTCGAAGCCAGCCGTCTCGGGCAGCTGCTCGCGCAAGTTGGCGACGTAGACGCGCTGGGCTCGCGTCGCGGAAAGAGCCTCGCGGATCCCGGGTACGACACAGGCCGCCAGCACACTGGTGAACAGCGACCCCGGGCCGAGCACAACCTGGTCGGCCTCAGCGATCGCCCGCAGAACCGCCGGCGGCGGGATCGCGTCGGGCGGGACGAGTGACACCGCCGCAATCTCGACACCCTTGCTGACACGGACCTGCCCGATGAGCTCGCCGGACGCCGTCTGCGCCTTCAACACGACGGGGCCTTCGGTAGCGGGCAGTACGCGTCCGGCCGCCCCGAGCACGCGGGCCGCCTCTTCGACACCGGACACGAAGTCCCCGGTCGTGCAAGCCAGGGCGGCTATCAGGAGGTTGCCGAAGGCGTGGCCTGCGAGCTTCTCCGGAGACGAAGCGGTGCTCGAGGGCGTCGCCGAGCGGGGACGGTTCCGGCAACAGTGCCCCGATGCAGCGCCTCAGGTCGCCGGGCGCTGGAATGCCGAGCAGCTCCCGCAGCCGACCGCTCGAACCGCCGTCGTCGGCGACCGAGACGACAGCTGTGATCTCGGTTGCGTACCGCCGAACTGCCTTCAGTGTCTGGGCGAGACCGTGGCCGCCGCCGATTGCAACCACTCTCACAGCGCGGGCGACCCCTTCGCTCACAGGTCGATGTCCCGGTGGTGAACGACCGGCGCGTAGCCGCGCCTTCGGATCCGCTCGGCAATCTCCTCGGCCAGGACGACCGATCGGTGCCGACCGCCTGTGCAACCGATCGCAATGGAAAGGTAGGACTTGCCCTCGCGCACGTAGGCAGGCAGCAGCAGGGCGAACAAGTCGTCCAGGCGGCTGAGCAACTCCTGGGTCTCCTCGTTGTCGAGCACGTAGTCGCGCACTTCCGCGTCCAGGCCGCTCAGGGGGCGCAGCACGGGAACCCAGTGAGGATTCGGCAGGAAGCGGCAGTCGAACACGAGGTCGACGTCGAGCGGGAGCCCGTGCTTGAAACCGAACGAGACAACCGCCGTCTGCATGCCCGAGCTGGCGCCGACGCCGTCGACGAGCTCGGTCAGGCGGTCGCGCAGCTCATGCACGTTCAAGGTCCCGGTCTCGACCACCACATCGGCCTCGTCGTGCAGCGCGTCGAGCATCTCGCGCTCTTGCTGGATGGCAGAAAGCACGCTGTCGGCCTCCACGGGGTGCCGGCGACGGGTGCCCTCGTAGCGACGAACCAGGACCTCGTCGGGAGCGTCCAGGAAGACCACACGAACACGAGCTCCCGTCGAGCGCAGCCTTCTGATCTCCGGTGCGAGCTCGGCGATGCCCTCGTAACCTCCGCGCCCGGACACGAGGCACACGCGCTCGTACTCCGCGCCCGCCTGGCTCGTCAGCTCGGCGACCTTGCCGATCAGCGCTGGAGGCAGGTTGTCGATGACAAACCAGCCGCGGTCCTCGAACGTCGCCGCCGCTGTGGACCGCCCGGCTCCGGACATGCCGACAAGGATCAGATACTCGGCCATCGGCTCTAGTTTCCCATCTCCCCGGCGCGCAGGCGCTCAAAGCGGAGCAACAACAACCGCGGGATGGCGGACTCGAGCTCGAGGTCGATCGAACCCTCGAGGAAGGCTAAGGGCGGCCTTGGCTCCTCGAGGCGCGTGAGCACGCAGCCGAGGCCGGTGACGGGATTGACGTAGCGCGACAGCGGGCGGTGGGCGAATGGCAACCACACACCTGGATCCACCTCCTCCGCGACGATGTCCTCACGCAGGTACGGCCCGACGCGCCAGTAGTGCTCGCCCATGATCTGGTCGTCCACGAAGCCACTCCCGGTCCCTTGGAACATCGGGTGATTGACCAAGAGCAGGAACCGTCCCCCGACGGCGAGCACCCTGACGGCCTCGGCCAGGAGCGCGTCCGGGTCCGACGAATGCTCGATGACGAGGCAGCACACGACCGCGTCGAACGAGCCGTCCCGGAAGGGGAGGCGCTCGCCGACCCCCCGCACGTACACCGGCCCGCCGCCCTGGGCAACGGCGCTTTGAAGCTGGGCGGCCGAGGGCTCGAGCCCGATCACGATCTCTCGTTCGGGAGATCCCCCCACAAGGCGCCGGGCGAGATGGCCTTCACCGCTCCCGAGATCAAGCACGCGAGCCGCGCCCTTTAGGTGCAACTCGGCGAGCGGCAGGATCTGGAGCTCGTACTCGAGGTCCGCCCCGTTCGTGAACATCTCCCGCCACCAGGTGGCGTGGCGCTCCCAGGGATCCTCGCTGGTGCTCATCCCGCCTTCGCTCCTCGCCGGGCGTGCAGGTGTTCGTAGACGGCGCGTCCCACGGCCTGCGGCAGCCAGCTGAGAGCGAGGAGGTCGTCAAGCGAGGCCGCCTGTACCGCTCTCACCCCGTCGAGCTCGGAGACGAGCCGGCGGCGGCGAGCCGGGCCGAGGCCGGCGATGCCGTCGAGCGCGCCGCGGGTCATCCTCCGGCCGCGCAGCTCGCGGTGGAACCCGATGGCGAACCTGTGCGCCTCGTCCCTCGCCTGCTGCAACAGGTAGATGGCCTCGCTGTCGCGGGGGATCTGGATCGGGCTCGGCCGGCCGGGCACGAACACCTCCTCCAGCTGCTTGGCCAGGGAGGCCACCGCTATCTTGCCGGTCAGGCCGAGCTCCTCGAGGACGCGCACGCCCACTCCCAGCTGCCCCTTTCCGCCGTCCAGCAAGAGCAGCTGGGGCGGATAGGCAAAGCGGGACGCACGCTGGCGGCCTGCGGCGGAGACCCCGCCCTCGGCCACCTTGTCGTCACGACCATCGCCCTGGGCGCCGGCGGCGGCGTTGGCCGCATCCTCGGCCGACGCGGTGTCACTCAGCCGCCGCAAACGCCGGGTGAGCACCTCATACATGGCGCCGTAGTCGTCGTTTCCTTGCACGGCCGTCACCTTGAAACGCCTATAGTCACTGCGCTTCGGAAGTCCGTCCTCGAGCACGACCATCGAGCCCACGTAGTCTGACCCCTGCAGGTGGCTCATGTCGTAGCACTCGATGCGCAGCGGCGCTTGCTTCAACGCGAGGGCATGCTGCAACTCCTCGATCGCAGCCGCCCGGCTCGTGAGGTCGCTTGAACGCCGCAGGCGGTGGCGCTTCAGCTGCTCCTCCGCGTTCTGGCGTGCCGTTGCCAACAACTCGCGTTTGCGGCCGCGCACGGGCACCCGCAGCGTGACCTTTCCGCCGCGCAGGCCCGAGAGCCAGGCCTCATAGGTGGCGGCGTCCTCCGGCAGTTCGGGAACGAGCAGGTCCCGGGGGATCCCGATCGGGGTCTCGGCGTAGTGCTGCTCGAGCACTCTTGCGACAAGTTGCGCCGTCGTGAGCGGCTCCACCTTCTCGACGATGAAGCCGTGGCGGCCGACGACACGCCCCCGCCGGACGTGGAAGACCTGCACTGCCGCCGCCAGCTCGTCCTCAGCCATCGCAATGGCGTCGAGGTCCTCAGGCGTGTCGGTCACCATCTGCTGGCGCTCGACAGCCAGGCGCACCGTCGCCAGCCGGTCCCGCAGGCGAGCCGCCCGCTCGAACTCGAGCTCCCCCGCCGCCTCCCTCATCTCTGATTCGAGACGGTCGACGACAGGCTTGGTGTCGCCGTCGAGGAACTCCATGAACTCGGCCACGAGCCTCGCGTACTCCGCGGGGCCGACGGCACCCACGCACGGTCCCGAGCACCGTTCGATGTGATACAGCAGGCAGGGCCTCCCGAGGAGCTGGTGGCGCCGCAGCTTGGCGTCCGAGCAGGTCCGGATGGGGAACGATCTGAGCAAGAGGTCGAGGGTCTCGCGGATCGCGTAAGCGTGAGCATACGGGCCGAAGTAACGGGTGTCCCTCCGCTTCGCGCCCCTCATGACAGTGGCCCTCGGCCATTGGTCGCCGACGGTGACCGCGAGGTACGGGTAGCTCTTGTCGTCGACGAGGCGGATGTTGAAGCGGGGCCGGTGCGCCTTGATCAGGTTGTACTCGAGCATGATGGCCTCGACGTCGCTGCCGACGACGATCCACTCGACAGAGGCCGCCCGATCGACCATCTGCGCGGTGCGCGGGTGGAGGTGGACCGGGTCCTGGAAATAGCTCGAGAGGCGGCTGCGAAGCGACATCGCCTTGCCGACGTAGATAATCCGCCCAACCGCGTCCCTGAATTGGTACGAGCCGGGGGCGTCGGGAACCGATTGCGGGCGTTCGAGCACTAGAGTGCAGGTTACGGCCGGCCTGGTATCCCGGCTGACATATTCGCTTCGTGACCGACATACCCGCGGTTGGGCGACCAGGCTGTCCCCGCCGGCCGAAGAACGAAGCGCCCTAGAGGGGGTCTCAGACATGTTCCGCCTGCAGCCGCCGCTCCCCGACGACTACGCCACGGCACCCACCGACGAGCTGGTGGCGCGCGTCACCGCGGCCCGGTCCCGCCTCGGCAAGCGACTCCTCATCCTCGGGCACCACTACCAACGTGAGGAGGTCATCCAGTTCGCGGACGTGCGAGGCGACTCCCTCGGTCTGTCGCGCTACGCGGCCGACCAGCACGACGCCGAGTTCGTGGTCTTCTGCGGGGTGCACTTCATGGCCGAGTCCGCGGACATCCTCACGGGGCCGCACCAGCAGGTGATCCTGCCCGATCTGAACGCCGGTTGCTCCATGGCCGACATGGCAAGACTCGAGGACGTCGAGCAGATCTGGGACGAGCTCGCCGAGGTCACCGACATCGAGGCGATCGTGCCCATCACCTATGTGAACTCGGCCGCCACCTTGAAGGCGTTCGTGGGCCGCAACGCGGGCGCCGTCTGCACCTCCTCGAACGCCCGCGCCGTTTTGATTTGGGCCCTCGATCTTGCGGCCGCGGGCGCCAACGGCGGTCCGAGCGTCGCCTCCCAGAGCCCGGGGGACCTCCCGAACGGCCCTGGCCGCGGGAAGAAAGTCCTCTTCTTCCCCGACCAGCACCTCGGTCGCAACACCGGCTTCCAGCTCGGCTACGGAGCCTCGGACATGCAGGTCATCGATCCTCGCAGACACGTCGGCGGCCTGGCCGACGCCGATGTGAAGGAAGCCACGCTCCTGCTCTGGAAGGGCCACTGCTCGGTGCACCAGCGCTTCCGCACCGAGCACGTGGAGGCGTTCCGCAGCGAACACCCCGACGGCATCGTGATCGTGCACCCCGAGTGCTCGCATGAGGTCGTCGAGAGCGCCGATCAGGTCGGCTCCACGGATTACATAATCCGTGCGGTCTCGCGCGCCCCGGCCGGTACCACGATCGCAGTCGGCACGGAGATCCATCTCGTCGACCGGCTCGCCCGCGAGCACCCCGACCGGACCGTGCTGTCCCTCGACCCGTTGGTCTGCCCCTGCTCGACGATGTTCCGGATCGACCTGCCCCACCTCGCCTGGGTGCTCGACGGTCTGGTTGCCGGGGAGGTCCGCAACCGCATCACGGTCGACGAGGCCACCGCCGCGGATGCTCGGGTGGCCCTGGAGAGGATGCTCGCGATCGCGTGAGGTCTCTGCTCGGGGCCGCTTCGCCGGGGCCGATGACCGAAGAAGCGTTGACACAAGCAGAGACCGCCGGCATCCGCCAGGCCAGCAACGGCTCGCGCGGGGCAACGAACCGGCTCCTCGCGGCGCTCGGGGCCGTCGACGACTTGGACGTGACCCGGCCAAGCCTGCTGCCCGACTGGACCGTCGGCCACGTGCTTACCCGCCTCGCCCGCAACGCGGACTCCTTCGTGCGGATTCTCCGCTCGGCGGGCGAAAACAGGCCGGTGCCGCAGTGCCCAGGTGGCGCCGCCGGGCGCAACCAGGACGTCGAGCAAGGAGCCGGGCGCCCGACCGAGGTGATCATGGCGGACCTGGTGGACTCGGCCGCGCGCCTGGACGCGACCTTCGAGGAGGTGCCTGGCGTCGTGTGGCAGCGTCATGGCTTGCGCACCGACGGTTCGCCGTTCCCCTGCCGTGTCTTGCCCACCTCGCGCCGGCCCGAGGTGGAGGTGTCGACCTCGGTCTCGGCCATGGGAGCACGGATTGGCCGCCCGAATTCGTCAGCCTCGACGTGCCCTATGCGCTGGGGCGCGTGCCCGAACGGCTCGGGGACGCCCCGCGGGCCGCCTTCCTGGCCTCGATCCCCGGCCGCGCCGACGGGCCGGCCGGCTTCGTGCCGCGGCCTTTCCGAGAGCGGGCCCGCCTCGCGGGGCGGTGAGCAAGCCTCGATCAGCTCGATCCTGGGGCCGAAGGGAGGGACTCACATCCCGAGCAAGGGCGCCAGGAACCGCCCCGTGTAGCTCTCGTGGGTCTTGGCCACCTTCTCGGGCGTGCCCTCGACGACCACCGATCCTCCGCCGTCCCCGCCCTCAGGGCCGAGGTCGATGACCCAGTCCGCCGACTTCACGACATCAAGGTTGTGCTCGATGACACACACGGTGTTGCCCTGGTCGACCAGGCGGTGCAGCACGTCCAAGAGCTTGCGGACATCCTCGAAGTGGAGCCCGGTGGTCGGCTCGTCGAGCACGTACAGCGTGTGCCCGGTCGATCGCTTCGCGAGCTCCGAGGCGAGCTTGACCCGCTGGGCCTCACCACCAGACAGCGTGGGAGCCGGTTGGCCGAGGCGGATGTAGCCGAGTCCCACGTCCACGAGGGTCTTCAGGTGACGCGAGATGACGGGCTGCGCCGCGAAGAGATCGAGCGCCTCCTCACAGGAGAGGTCCAGCACCTCGGCGATGTTCCTCCCCCGCCACGCCACCTCGAGCGTGTCGCGGTTGTAGCGCGCTCCCTTGCAGACCTCACACGGGACATAGACGTCCGGAAGGAAGTGCATCTCGATCTTCAAGGTCCCGTCACCGGCACACGCCTCGCAGCGCCCTCCCGGGACGTTGAACGAGAAGCGTCCCGGTTGGTAGCCCCTGAGTCGCGACTCCGAGGTCTGGGCGAAAAGCTTCCGCACGCTGTCGAACATGCCCGTATAGGTGGCCGGGTTCGAGCGCGGCGTGCGTCCGATAGGCGACTGGTCGATGTCGATGACCTTGTCGAGGGCGTCCGCACCCTCGATGCTGCGGTGGCGGCCGGGGACGACGCGGGACTTGTAGATACGCTGCATGAGCGCCCTGAGCAGGATGTCGTTGATCAGAGTCGACTTACCGGAACCCGACACCCCCGTCACCGACACGAAGCAGCCGAGCGGGATCTCCACGTCGATGCCCTTCAGGTTGTGCTCCCGGGCGCCCCGCACGACGAGCCATTCCCCGCGGGGCTCGCGCCGCATGGCCGGCACCGCGATGGAACGTTTGCCCGCAAGGTACTGCCCGGTGATCGAGGCCTCGCAGTTCACGAGGTCGGCGACCGAGCCTGCGCAAATCACCTCGCCGCCGTGCTCGCCGGCGCGCGGGCCGATATCGACGACGTAGTCGGCGATCCGGATCGTCTCCTCGTCGTGCTCCACGACCAGGACCGTGTTCCCGATGTCGCGCAGTCTGAGCAGGGTCTCGACAAGCTTGCGGTTGTCGCGCTGATGCAGGCCCACGGAGGGCTCGTCGAGCACGTAGAGGACACCGACCAGGCCGCTGCCGATCTGCGACGCCAGGCGGATCCTCTGGGCCTCACCGCCGGCGAGCGTGGCGGCGGCGCGGTCGAGGCTCAGGTAGTCGAGCCCGACATCGACGAGGAACTGCAGGCGGGCACGGATCTCCTTCATCACCTGAGCCGCGATCATCTCCTCGCGCGAACTCAGCTCGAGGTGTTCGAGGAAGTCGTGGGCGGCCCGGATCGACAGCGACGACAGCTCCGCGATGCTCCTGCCGCCGACTCTGACCGCCAGTGACTCCGCCCGCAGCCGCGTGCCACCGCAGTCCGGGCAGGCGACCTCGCGCATGTAACCCTCGACCTGCTCGCGCACCCAGTCGGAGTCCGCGTCGCTGTGGCGACGCTGCAACCACGGCACGACGCCTTCGAACTGTGTGTCGTAGCTGCGCAAAGTGCCGTACCGGTTGCGGTACTGAACGTGCACACGCCGGGTACCGGCGCCGTAGAGGAGGATCTTGCGCTGTGGCTTGGTGAGCTTGGACCACGGCTTGTCCATGGTGAAGCCGCTCGCCTCGGCCACGGCCTTGAGCACGCGGGAGAAGTACTCGGTCCGAGCGCCCGCCCACGGCCCGATGGCCCCTTGGGCAAGGGAGAGATCCGCGTTCGGCACCACCAGGTCGGGATCGACCTCGAAACGGGTGCCCAGCCCGTTGCACGACGGACACGCCCCGAAAGGCGAGTTGAACGAGAAGCTGCGCGGCGCCAGCTCATCGAGGGAGATCCCGCAGTGAACGCACGCCAGGTGCTGGGAGAAGGTGAGCACCTGCTCACCTTCTCCGCCCTCGCCCGCGTCCGCGATACCGTCCTTCGCGGCGTCGGCTGCCTTGGCGGCTGCGGCGTTGCCAGCCTCTTTGTTCCTGCCCGCTCTTGGTGAGGGCTTGGTGTCGGCCATCAGCAGTATCTCGGCGATCCCCTCGCCGAGGCGCAGCGCCGTCTCGATCGAGTCCGTCAGGCGACGCTCGATGCCGTCGCGACGGACGAGCCGGTCGACGACAACCTCGATGGTGTGCTGCTCGTAGCGGGCGAGCTCCAAAGCGGCCCGCGCGGACAGCTCCATGAGCTCACCGTCCACCCGCACCCGCGCGAAACCCTGTTTGGCGAGGTCGCCGAGCAGAGCCGAGTACTCACCCTTCCGGCCGCGCACGACCGGAGCGAGCACCTGGAATCTCGTTCCGTCGGGCAGGTCGCGCAGGCGGTCGACGATCTGCTGGGGGCTCTGTCGCGTGACCAACCGGCCGCAGCTGGGGCAGTGAGGCTGGCCGATGCGGGCGTACAGGAGGCGCAAGTAGTCATAGATCTCCGTCACGGTCCCGACCGTCGAGCGGGGGTTGCGGGAAGCCGACTTCTGGTCGATCGAGATGGCGGGCGACAGTCCCTCGATGAAGTCAACATCCGGCTTGTCCATCTGCCCGAGGAACTGCCGGGCGTAGGAGGACAACGACTCGACGTAACGCCGTTGGCCCTCGGCATAGATCGTGTCGAACGCGAGCGACGACTTCCCCGAGCCTGACAGCCCCGTGAACACGATGAGACGGTCGCGGGGAAGCTCTATCGAGACGTTCTTGAGGTTGTGCTCGCGGGCCCCGCGAACAACGAGGGTGCTTGGCACGGCCGCAGACTACCGACCGGCCGGGGCGAACGAGCAGGCACCATGGGCGCGCCGGTCAGGACGTCGTGTCGCCGGGCTGGAGGAGAGGGACAGGTCTCGGGCGCTCAACCGACCTCCCTCAGCTCTCTGCGGAGGGATCGGATCTCGTCTCGCAACCTGGCCGCATACTCGAAGCGAAGCTCGGCCGCGGCAGCCTGCATCTCCTGTTCGAGGGTCGCGATCAACCTTCCGAGCTCGTCGACGGGAAGCTCGCCGTTGCCGGCGTGCCCCCTCAGGGACACATCGAGCAGGTCGGCGGCGCGTTCGACGGCTCGCCGGCCGGCGCGCCGCGACCGGTCGGACCCGGCCCGGCTGGGCAGAGGGGCGCCGGTGCCGAATCCGTCGCCTCCGGCGCCCGCCGCGCTCCGGAACTGCGCGACGAGGTCGGTCACGGCCTTGCGAATGGTCTGCGGGTCGATCCCGTGCTCCTTGTTGTACTGCTGCTGCACGATCCGGCGGCGCTCGGTCTCTGCGATCGCTCCCCGCATGGAGTCCGTGATCACATCCGCGTAGAGGATGACCCGGCCCGAGACGTTCCGCGCCGCGCGGCCCATGGTCTGGATCAGCGATGTCTTGGAGCGCAGGAAACCTTCCTTGTCGGCATCGAGGATGGCCACGAGCGCAACCTCGGGAAGATCGAGACCCTCCCGCAAGAGGTTGATGCCCACGAGGACGTCGAACTCGCCGAGACGGAGGTCCCGCACAATTTCGATCCGCTCGATCGTGTCGATGTTCGAGTGCAGGTAACGGACCTTGAGGCCCGTCTCGAGAAGATAATCGGCCAGGTCCTCGGCCATCTTCTTGGTGAGGGTGGTGACAAGGACCCGCTCGCCGCGGGCGGTGGTCGTGTTGATCTCCGCGATGAGATCGTCGATCTGGCCCTTGGTCGGCTTGATGACGACTTCAGGATCGACGAGGCCCGTCGGCCGGACGATCTGCTCGACCACCTGGCTCGAGACCGATATCTCGTACTCGGACGGGGTCGCCGAGAGAAAGACGCACTGGTTGATGCGAGCCTCGAGCTCCTCGAAACGCAACGGCCGGTTGTCCAGGGCCGAGGGGAGGCGGAAGCCGTGCTCGACGAGGACCTCCTTGCGGGACCGGTCGCCCGCGAACTGCCCATGGAGCTGAGGGACCGTCACATGGCTCTCGTCGATCACGAGCAGCCAGTCGTCGGGAAAGTAGTCGAGCAAGGTGTAGGGGGCCTGGCCCGGCTCACGCCCGTCCAGGTGACGGCTGTAGTTCTCGACGCCGTTGCAGCTGCCGAGCTCGGCGAGCATCTCGAGATCGTGCTCGGTGCGCATCCGCAGGCGTTGCGCCTCGAGCAGCTTGCCCGCCTGCTCGAGCTCGCGCAGGCGCTCGCCGAGCTCGGCCTCGATGGAGGCGATCGCGTGGCGCGTGCGCTCGTCGCCGGCGACGTAGTGCGTGGCGGGAAAGATGAGCAGTTCCTCGAGATCGCCGAGCAGTTCCCCGGTGAGCACGTCGAAGCGGCTCAGGCGCTCGACCTCGTCGCCGAACAGCTCGATGCGCACGGCGTACTCCTCGTAGGCGGGGTGGACCTCGATCGTGTCGCCCCGGACCCGGAACCTCCCCCGTACTAGGTTCGCGTCGTTGCGCTCGTAGTGCATCGCCACGAGCCGAGACAGCAACGACCGTTGGTCGTGCGTCTCTCCGGGCGAGAGCAGGAGAATCTGGTCTTTGTACTCGTCGGGGGACCCGAGCCCATAGATGCACGAGACCGATGCCACGACGATCACGTCCCGGCGCGTGAGCAGGCTGGCGGTCGTGGAGTGCCGCAACCGGTCGATCTCGTCGTTGATGGACGAGTCCTTCTCGATGTAGGTGTCCGACGAGGGAAGGTACGCCTCAGGTTGGTAGTAGTCGTAATAAGAAACGAAGTACTCGACTCGGTTGTCCGGGAAAAAGCCGCGCAGCTCGCCCGCGAGCTGGGCGGCGAGCGACTTGTTCGGGGCGAGCACGAGGGTCGGGCGCTGGACCTTCTCGATGGTCCAGGCAATCGTCGCGCTCTTGCCACTCCCGGTGATCCCGAGCAGGGCCTGGAAGCGTTCACCCCGCTCGATCCCGCGGGCCAGCGCCGCGATCGCGGCGGGCTGGTCGCCAGCCGGCTGAAAGTCGGAAACGACGCGGAACGGGGGCACCTCGGCATGGTACCGAGAGGGTGCGCGCCGGCGAGCGGCGCGCTCTCAGCCGCCGTCGCCTCCATCCTCGACAGCCCGCCTCGCGGCCAGGCCCTCGCTCCAGGTCCAGGCGCGCCCGACCATCTCCTCGAGCTCGTCGAGGGTGCCCGTGTTCCTGATCACGTAGTCCGCCCGGGCGATCCGCTCCTGCCGGCTCGCCTGGTTGGCGATGCGCGACTCGGCGTCCGACCGATCCAGGTGCCGCTTTGTCACCAGCCGTTCCAGAACCAGGTCGAGGGGCGCGTCCACAACGATCACCCCCGCGAGACCGTAAGGATCGGGTCCGGCGCCCTCCACCAACAAGGGGATGTCGAGCACGACCACGCGCGGGCCGGCAGGCAGCGACGCAAGCCGACGCCCGACCTCTGCGCGGACCTCCGGGTGGACTATCGCGTTCAGATCGGCGAGCGACACCGGGTCGCTGAAGACGATGGCGGCCATCGCCGCGCGATCGAGCCTACCGTCCGGCGCGACCACGCGCGGACCGAAGCGCTCGACCACCTTCGCGTACGCCCTCCGCCCAGGTTCGACCACCTCTCGCGCCACCTCATCGGCATCGATCAGCACGGCTCCACGCTCGACCAGCATCGCGGCGACGGTCGACTTGCCGGAACCGATCCCGCCCGTCAGGCCGACGACGACCATGTCGCGCCGCAAGCCCGGGGGCGGAACTTCGGCCGGCACCTCAGACGCCTCGCCGGGCGATGACATGGCCGCCTACACTAACCGGGCCGTGGCTCGTGTGAGCAGGACCCGCCCGTGCTTGGTGCGCGTGCTGGAGAGCGCTCTCCTGGCCGGCTTCGCCTACGTCCCCCTGCTCGTCGCCAAACCAGGGCTCCTCGCCGACGACACCAAGCAGTACCTCTATCTCGATCCCGGCCGGCTCCTCAGCTCGGCGATGTCGATGTGGGACCCGTCGGTCGCAGCCGGCACCGTCACGCACCAGAACATCGGTTACTTGTTCCCGCAAGGGCCTTTCTACTGGGTGTTCGCTCAGCTCGGAGTGCCCATGTGGGTGACACAGCGGCTCTGGATGGGCACCGTTGTCTGCGCGGCCGGAACCGGCGTCCGTTACCTCGCGCAGACCCTCGGCGTACGCGGCCCCGGCCCGCTGCTCGCAGGCCTTGCCTACGCTCTCAGCCCTTACTGCCTCCAGTACATCGAGCAGACCTCGGCGATCCTCCTCCCCTGGTCCGGCCTCGGCTGGCTCGTCGCGGCTCGCGGCGCTTGCCGTGCGCCGGGCTGGGTGGCGCTACCCCGCGCTGTTCGCGTTGGTGGTGGCGCTCATCGGGGCAACCAACGCCACCTCGCTGATCTATGCCGGCATCGCCCCGGTCGCATGGCTCTTCTACTCGGTGCTCGTGCTGCGCGACGCCCCGGCGCGTCAAGCCTTCGGTGCCGGGGTGAGGATGGCCGTGCTCTCGCTCGGGGTCTCGCTCTTCTGGATCGCCGGACTTCGCGTCGAGGGCACCTACGGCGTCGACGTCCTCAAGTACACAGAGACTCTCCCGGCGATCGTGGGAACCTCCCTCGCCTCCGAAGTCGTCCGCGGTCTCGGTTACTGGTACTTCTACGGCAGCGACCGGCTCGGGCCTTGGAAGCAGGCGGCCGTGCGACTCGAGCAGAGCGCCTGGCTCTTGACAACGAGCTTCGCGGTTCCCTGCCTCGGTGCGCTCGGCGCCGTCTTATCCCGTTGGCGAACAAGAGCGTTCTTCGTCCTCTTGATCCTCGTCGGGGTGGTGCTGGCCGTGGGCATCCACCCGTACCCGGACCCGTCGATCATCGGGCGCGGCCTCAAGGCGTTCATGTCCGGCTCGTCGGTGGGGCTGGCCCTGCGCTCGAGCGACCGCGCCACCCCCCTCGTCGTGCTCGGGTTCGCCGTGCTGTTGGGCGGGGGCGCCACGGCCCTCTGGTCCCGCTTCCCCCGTACCGGGCTGGCCGCGGCCTGTGCGCTGGCGGCGGTGGTGGTCGCCAACAGCGCTCCGTTCCTCCAAGGAGGCGCCATCGCCGTCAACTTCGCGCGGCCGGAGAAGATCCCCTCCTACTACGCCACCGCCGCCCGCTACCTCGACGCGAAGGGCGACTCCACGCGGGTGCTGATCGAACCGGGGCAGAACTTCGCCGCCTACGACTGGGGAACCACGTTCGACACGATCTGGCCCGGCATCATGACACGACCCGAGGTCCTCCGGGAGCAGACCATCCAGGGCTCGTACCCGACCACCGATCTCCTCCAAGCCTTCGACCTCACGCTCCAGCAGGGCACCTACGAGCCCTCGACCTTGGCGCCCATCGCCCGGCTGTTCAGTGCCGGCGACGTCGTGCTGCAGTCGAACCTCGCCTACTGGCGCTACAACACCCCCCGGCCGCAAGAGACCTGGGCGCTGTTCGATCCCCCGCCGGCCGGAATCGGCAAGCCGGTGGCCTTCGGCAAGCCCGTGCCGGTGGTCGCACCGGCTCGCTACGGCCTCGTGGATGAGGAAGCCCTGGCGGAGCCGGCGAACGCGCCGTGGCCGGCCCCCATCGCCGTGTTCCCGGTCTCCGACGCGCGCCCGATCTACCGGGCGGAACCGGCCTCTGCCCCGCTCGTGGTCGACGGCAGCGGGCCCGGTGTCGTCGCCGCGGCTGCCGCCGGACTGCTCGACGACAACCCCACGATCTTCTACGCCGACACCCTCGAGGCCAACGCGAAGCTGCTCCACGAGGTGCTCACGCCGGGAGCCCAGCTGGTACTTACCGACTCGAACCGCAAGGTCCTTGAGCGTTGGTCCTCCGTGAGCGACAACATCGGCGAGACTCTCCCGGCCGAGGCCGAGCCCTCGAGCCCGGACCCGACCTCGGTGGCGCTGCCTGTGTTCAAGAACGTCCGACCGGCCGCCGAGAGCGTGGCGGTCTACACGGGGGCCCGCTCCGTGGCCGCCTCCGGGTACGGCAACCCGGTCAGCCTCACGCCCGAGGACAGGCCGGCCGAGGCCTTCGACGGCAACCTCGCCACGGCTTGGAGCGTCGCGGCGTTCTCCGATGCCACGGGCAACTGGCTCCAGGTCAGCCTCGAGCATCCCGTGACAACGGACCACATCAACCTCGTGCAGGTGCTGGGCTCCACTGTCAACCGGTGGATCACTCGGGTGACCCTCAAGTTCGACGGCTCCCACGCCCTCTCGGAGAACCTGAACCTCGCTTCCCGGACCGCCGCAGGCCAGACGGTCCGCTTCCCGAAGCGCTCCTTCACGACGCTGCGGATCACGATCGACGGCACCACCTGGTCGGGACGGAGCTCGATGCAGGCGGTCTCGGGGGTCGGTTTCTCCGAGGTCCGAATTCCAGGCGTGAGCATCTCCGAGACGATCCAGATGCCTTCGGACCTGTTGCGGGCGCTCGGAGCCTCCTCCCTCTCGCACCGGCTCACGATCGTCATGACCCGGGACCGCGTGTCGCCGATACCCCCCCGTTCGGATCCGGAGCTGGCGTTGGACAGGACGTTCTGGCTCCCGACGGCACGCTCGTTCTCGCTCAGCGGCACGGCCCGCGTTTCCGCCCTTATCCCCGACAACGTCATCGACACGCTCCTCGGCGGCCCGACGGTCTTCGGAGGAGCCGTGATCGGCTCGAACGAGAGGCTTCCCGGCGACCTCGACGCGAGGGCCGTGTTCGCCTTCGACGCCAACACGAAGACCTTCTGGAGCCCAGGCTTTGACGGACCGGCCCAGATCGGCGCCTGGATACAGGCGTCGCTCACCCACACCGTCAGCTTCGACCACCTCGACCTGAAGCTCATCGCGGACGGACGGCACTCGGTCCCCACAAGGATCAGGATCACGACCAACACCGGCGGTGGCGAGCTCGTCTCGGTGCCGGCGGTGCGGGACCGCAAGGCGATCAACGCGGTGGTCAGCGTTCCGGTGAGCTTCCCGACGCTTACGGGGAGCACGATCAGGTTCACGATCGAGGCCGTTCGCCGGGTCACGACCAGCAACTGGTACACGCGCCAGCCCATCGTCATGCCGGTCGGGATCGCCGAGATCGGTCTTCCCGGTGTCCGCTTCAGCCCCGAAGCGGTCAAGGCACAGATCCCGGCGGTCTGCACCTCGAAGCTGCTTCGCATCGACAACCGGCCGGTAGGGCTGAAGATCTCCGGGACGGTCGACGCCGCCGAGAAGCTGCAGGGCCTGACCGTCTCGGGCTGCGGGCCCGACGCCAAGGGCATCGTCCTCGGTCCGGGCAACCACACGCTCGCGGCCACCTGGGGGAAGATCACCGGCTGGGATATCGACCGGCTCGTGCTCGACTCCGCCCCAAACGGAGCGGCTCTCCCCCGCCGCGCCGGCGGCACCGCCGCACCGGCGCCCGGCCCGATCGCCCCTTCGACGACACCGTCGCTCGCAACACCTGTGGTCCGCGTTCTCGAGTCGACCGCGACATCTGCCAAGCTCGAGATCAAAGACGCCCTGCAGCCTTTCTGGCTCGTCCTCGGCGAGAGCCAGAACGCCGGCTGGGAGGCCGCAGGACCGGGCGGGCGGTCTCTCGGGGAATCCCAGCTGATCGACGGCTATGCGAACGGCTGGTACGTCACGCCGCCGCAGCGCGGCACGTTCGTCGTCACGCTCCAGTTCGGCCCGCAGCGGGTCGTGACCCCCGCCATCGCCGCGTCCGCTGCCACTCTCGCACTCTGCGTGCTCCTCGGCTTTGTCCCCCTCGGACGCCGGCGCCGCCGGCTCGTACGCCGTGGATCCCACGCGGCCCAACGGCGCCTGGCCGAGGCGGGCGCCGGCACGCCCGCCGCGGCGGCGAATGATCGGCAGGACCGACCAGCAGGCACCGCCCGCCAGCAACCGCGCGACGCGGCGCCGCTATTGGGAACGCCTTTCCGGGCCAGCGGGCGGTCGCCCCATTTGCCGTCCTGCTTGCTTGTCGCCACCCTGTGCGGCGCCGGGGCGATGGTGGTCCTGCCGCCGCCGTGGGCACCCTTCGTCGCCGGCGCGACTGCGGTCGCCAGTTTCGCGGGCCTCCGCTGGGGCCGCGTGCGCGCGATCCTCGGCCTGGCCGCTGTCGGGGGCATCGGCGGCGCCGGCGCCGTGACCGTCCTCGATCAGCTTCGACATCACTACGCACCCGGAAGTTCCTGGCCCCACAACTTCGAGACCGCCGGGGTTCTCGCGTTCGTCGCCGTGGTCGCCCTGGCGACCGACTCGGTCGTCGGGCTCGCTCGGCGCTACAGCCGCGCGGAGTCCGCGGGGGACGACCCGCAGGACACGTAGCTCCGCCGGCGGGCGTCCGGGGCAGCGTTGCCCGCGCGAGCCAACGGATACCGCCGCTTCACCGTCGTGGACCCTGGTGGGTCGGCGGGAGCTTCGCTACCTACGCTGGCGACCGAGAGCCACCGCGCAACCTCCGGCTGCGCGCGTCAGCGACCAGAGCCGCCAGGGTCCCACGTGCCGTCGCCTCCCATGTGAGCGTGGTGACGCGCTCCGAGGCGGCACGGCCGAGGCGGCGCCGCAGCAGGGGGTCGCAGAGAAGCGTCTCGAGATGGCGCTCGAAATCGTCGTCCCGATCGGCCAGCATTCCCGTCACGCCGTGCTCGATCGCGTCGAGGTGTCCCGGTATCCGCGTCGCGACCGCCGGTGTCCCGCACGCCGCGGCCTCGCTGACGGTCATGCCCCAGCCCTCCCGCACCGACGTCGACACGACCACCCACGCCCGGCGGTACAGCTCGACGAGCTGGTCCGCGCTCAGCCGGCCGGGCATCGACACATAGCCGTCGGCTCCGAGCTCCCGGAGCCTTGCCTCGAGGCCCGAACGTTCCGTTCCTTCGCCGACGATGATCGTCTCGAGATCGGGGACCCTCTCGTGGACTCGCGCCAGGATCCCCATCAGTCTCGGGAAGTTCTTCACGGGCACGAGACGTCCGACTGCGACCACGAGGGGCCTATCGGCCCGTTGCCCGCCCGGCGAGTAGCACCGGTTGATCCCCGGGGGGACGACGCTGACGCGGCTCGGCCGCACTCCGGGCAGGCGCACGATCTCGCTGCGGGACGACTCGGAAAGGGTCACGATCCGTGACGTGCAATAGAAAGGCGGGGCAAGCCGGGACTCGAGCAAGTTGCCCGCCTTGGCCAGGGACGGCGGCAACACCATCGGCCACATCTCGCCGTGGACGTGGTGCAAGAACACGACCCTCGGCAGACGCGACCACAGCGGGCTCAGCCACGGCATCCCATTCCAGACCTCTACCAGCCCGTCGACAGGGCCGAGACGGCCGGCGGCGATGTCCAGGGGTCCGGTCGCGAACACGGCGTAACGGCCGGATCTGCGGACGACCCGGTAGCCGTCCCTTTCCACCAGGACGGATCTGCCGGCCACCGACGACGTCCTGAGCACGACGTCGATGCCCGCCGCGGCCCATCGTGTGGCCACCTCGTGCGCGTGGAGCTCGGACCCGCCCGCCTCCGCATCGTCGATGTCCCGCCAAGCGAGGATGGCCACTCGTCGCAGGCCGGCGTCCCCGGCGAGCTGGGCGAGCTCGGCGCTGTCCGGAGCTCTCTGCAACTGCGCCGGGCCGGGAGGGGCGCTGCCGTCGACGGCCCCCGTCTGTTGCGCCCGCGAGCCCGACCTCTTGGGCGCGGCTGACGTCCGGCGTCTCATCGGCTGCGGCTCATGACCCGACCCGCGTGGGCACGGCTCGGCCGGTTCCTGTGCCGCCCGGCGACCCACTCGCCTGCCGACCGACCTGCTGTTCGTGGTAGTCGGCGTCGACGTTCACAGCCCAGGTGTCGAAGGGCTCCCCATAAAGGCTCTCGACCGTCAACATCGCCGTCAACATCGAGTGGTCCTGGTTGTTGTAGCGGTGCATGCCGTTGCGGCCGACCGGATGCACGTTGGGCGCCTCTGCCTCCAGCCATTCCCGGATCGCCTGTACGTTCAGGTGATAGCCCGCGTCATAGACCGGGTACGCCTTGGACATCCTCACGACGAAGCCCTTCTCGACGTCGCCGGGACGAACCAGCCCGAGCGTCTCCAGCTCGGCGGTGCCGAGGGCCACGAGGTCCTCGTCCGCCATCGACCACAAGGCGTCGTCCTCGAAGACGAAGTACTCGAGCCCGAGGCAGGTCCGGGCCTGTTGCACGAGATCGGCGGACCACGAGCCGAAGTTCTGCACGCGCCCTACGCGCACCTTCTCGGAATGCACGTAGATCCAGTTGTCCGGGAACCCCCGCTCGGCCGGCAGCACCGAGCGCGACGGTGAGGAAGTCGCGGTAGCGAAGGCCGCGGGCCGCCTGCTGAACCTCCGCGGGTGCCGGCGGGTCCATCACTTGCACAAGCTCCGAGAGCGGCATCGACGAGATCAAGTGGTCAAAGGGCCACGTCGCCGTCGCGCCGTCGCGGCCCGCGACGGTACCCTCGGCCGCCGGCGCCGCCACCGATCGCGTCCGCGCCGTCACGGCCCTGCCCTCGGACCGCCGTATCGACTCGAGCCGCGTGCCCAACAAGACGTCCGAGCCGTGGTCCTCCACGAACGCCCGGGCACGCTCCCACATCATCCCCGGACCGAGGCGCGGGTAATGGAACTCCTCGACGAGCGAGGTGATGCGGGCTTTCTTGTGGTTCGGGGCGAACGCGTTGCGGATCACGTTCCCGAGCGTCAGGCTCTTGATTCTCTGCGCGGCCCAGTCCGCCTTGATCTCGGCCGGTGGTATCCCCCACACCTTCTCGGTGTAGGCCTTGAAGAACTTCCGATAAAGACGCCATCCGAAGGCCCGGGCCGTCCAGCCCTCGAAGGTGTCGAGGTCGCGGGGAGGGTGCACACGCACCCACAAGAACGAGAGGCCGCACCGGATCGCCTCGAGCATCCCGAGGCCACGCAGCGCATTGCCCAAATGGATCGGGTAGTCGTAGAAGGTCCCCTCGTAGTAGATCCGGCTCAGCCGGCGCCGCAGCAGGAAGTCCTCCGGTCCCAGGATCTCGCGCCACAGGTTCTGGACCTCGGGCACCTTCGTGAAGAAGCGGTGCCCCCCGATGTCGAACCTCCATCCCTCCCGTTCCACGGTGCGGGAGATCCCGCCCACGACGTCATCCATCTCGAAGACCGTGCAGGTGGCGCCCCGTCTCGCCAGCTCGTACGCGGCCGTCAGGCCCGCCGGGCCGGCGCCGACCACGATGACGCGTCCGGGTCCACCGGCAGCCCGCAAAGGCGCGGCAGCGTTCGACTCGGGCGCTCGGCTCATGATCGGGCCATCATCGCACGGGCGGTCCGCACCGGCTCATCTCGGGCCCCGCCCGGTTGGGGCCTCAGGGCACGTACTTGCCCAGAAAGGCCAGCATCGCGTAGGCGATGAGCAGGGCGCCCGACACAGCGACGACCACTCTGTAACTCCTGCGGCGCTTGGTGAGCATGGCCGCCGCAAGGACGAACGGGAAGCAGCCGAGCCCGTACCGCTCGAGTGACTCGAGGTTGGAGGCGGTCAGCACGACCGCCAGCACGGTGACGGTGTACCAGCCGTAGGCGGCCGGAAGCCGGCGAACGACGAACACTGCCAGCCCAACCAGCACGACGGCCCAGACGGCGTGCTGAGCCGTGCCGAGATGCGTGAGGTGCACAAGGTCGCGCGCGTCGCGGGCGAAGGTGACGAACGGATCGGCGACCGTGCCCCGACGCGACCGCGAGAGCTGTTCTCGCAACGGGAGCAGGAAGCTCCCCGCCACCTCCTGGGTCCAGCCGAGGTACGCCGCGGCTCCGGCCGGCGCCGCGAGCACCGCGCCAGCGCCGATGACGCGCTCGCGACCGCTGCGCGCCCGCCAGTTCGTGGCCACCTCTATCGCCGCGGGGACGGCCAACAGCATCCCGACGGGCCGGCAAAGCCCGGCTGCGAAGGCGGCGCAGAGGGCAAGGGCGTAGCGGCGCTGCCGCAGGCCGAGGAAGGTGACGAGCGACGTCAAGAGCAGCAGCGACTCCGCATACCCCATCACGAGCACGAAGGCCGTCGGGGCGAGGGCGAGCAGCCACACCGCCGCGGCGGGCACAAGCCTCGTCGCCGAGCTCGACCATGACGAGGCGGTAGAGAACCGCAAAAGCTGCCAGGGAGGCGACGTTCGCGACGACGATCACCGACATCCCGGCCGTCATCCCGGGCACGGCCCGCAACGACCTCGCCAGCACCGGCAGCAAGGGGAAAAAGCGCAGCGCCCCGCTCCCGAGATTCGCGTAGCCGTGCGCGGCGATCCTGTCGTACCAGCGGGCGTCCCAGCCGAGCAGGCCGGAATAGCTTGCGTCGCGCGCCGCCGCACCCAACTTGAAGATGCTCGCCGAGAGCCTGGCGGCGGCGAGCGCGACGAGCACGATCGCTCTGGACACGACGAAGGGGAGCACGGAGGCCCTCAAGGCCGGCACCGCGACATCCCACTGCGCTGCGGCAGTGCGTTGGCTGATCACCCGGTCGCTCACGGCGGCGCGTAACGGTAGAGGTTCTCGCCCTCGAAGATCTCGAACGGCGTGTCGGAACCCCTCTCGCCGACGACCTCACGCTGGGGCCGTCTTGCGGCAAGTTCGCCGGCAATTGCCTGACAGTCGTTCCCGAAGTTGCGGTAGCCCGGCGCCCACACGTACCAGATCACCTTGCCCGGTCCGGCCCGCGACACCAGCAGCCTCGTGAAAGTCAGCGTGCTCGCGTGCTCGACGGTCGTCGCGTAGTCGACCCAGTTCACGATCTCCGGCGGGTCGGCGCGGGGGAAGGCCACCTCGGCGAAGCGAGCGTCGAGGGCGCGGCTGACGGCCGGCCCGAGCTGATCCGGGCAGAACGCCACCACGTCACCGGGACGGGCGTGGGCCAGCACCGCGGACGCCACCTGCGCGGCTTGTGTCCGCGTGAGGAAGGCATTCGGGATCGACGCCGCGAGACCGAACGCCATCGCGACGGCGACGACCCCGTGGCGAAGGCGTCGATCGTTCAGGGAAGTCACGCCGTAGGCAACCACCAACAGGCACGGCGCCAATATGACCGCGGAGTAACGGTCCGCGAACGTGCTGCCGGTGAGCTTGCCCGCGAGCAGAGCCACGAGGAGCGTCCCCGCCGACACCAGGGCCAGGCCGCGGACTCCCGGTCGCGTCCTCAGATCGAGCACGACCCGGCGCCCGTCCAGGGCGCTGCCGGCGATCGCGAGCAGAGCGAGAAAGGCGAGCACCAGGGCGAGCGCCCGGCCGGCGTCGGAGTCGCCGCCCGCGAACTGCGTGAAGGTGTAGACGAGCGCCGTGAAGTCCGCCGGAGTCGCCCACGGCGTGCCCGTGTGGTGCAGCTGGAAGAGGAAGGTCGGGACCCACGGGCCGAAGGCAACGGTGCCCGCGGCCAAGCCGACGAGGGCGACGCGACAAGTGTCGCGCGTAGGGGCCCGACCGCGCGAAAAAAGCGGTGCCGACGGCGGTGACGGCCACGAGGTACAACGCCCAGTAGTGGCTGTACTCCAGGCCACAGGTCACAACTGCGAGGGCCAGCGCGTTTCCGATCGTCGGCTTGCAGAGCACTGCAGTGAAGGCCAGTACCCCCAGGCTCGACAACAAGATGACGAGCGAGTACATGCGGGCTTCGGTGTCGTAGTACACGGCGAACGGCGACGTGGCCATGAGCAACACCGCCGTCCAGGCCACTGTTCGACCGGCCCGCTGCTGCGCAACACGCTGCGAAGTGCCCTCCTCGACCGCTGGCTCCGCGGCACCGGGTCCGGCCGCGCGCCAAGGTTGAGACCCGACCCTGTAGCCGGCGACCCACACGACGGGGAGCGTGACAACACCGATGACCCCCGATAGCGAACGCGCCCCGAGGTCGCTCGTTCCGAACACCCTCATCCAGAAATGGAGGAGCACGTAGTACAAAGGCGGTGCCCCGTCGTCGCGAAGCAGATGGGGGATCAGGTGCAGAGGGGCCCGGGCGATGTTGACCGTCAGCGCCTCGTCCAGCCACATCGGCGAGGGCGTCCAGAAACGCAGCACGACTGCGCCGGCGAGCACGGCCCCGCTTGCCGTGGCGACGACGGTCTGCTCGAGGGTTCTGCGCGCCACGCTGTCGCGCGCCTCAGTCCTTCGCGAAGACGGCGTCGGCACCTCGGGTGACCGCACCGGCGCGTTCACCGGGTGCATCGACCGCATGGTAGTCGCGGCCTTCCCTCCTCCACCGGTTGGCCGATGCGGCCGTGCGCCTCGAGAACGCCCTTGCCCACCCGAGCCCAGCCGGAGCGGACGCCGCGGGCGGCCCTAGTCCGCGGGCACCTCGTCGGCCGGGGCCGACGGAACCGGAGGCTCGTCAATCCCGTCCTGTTCCGCGGCCTGCTCCGGCTGCGATCCGGCCGTAGCTCCCCCGAGATCCTCGTCAGGGACCAGCGCTTCGGAAGGGCCGGCTTTGGCCTCGGCGGCCCCGGCGGTGTCGCGGGCACCGACAGTTGGTTCCGCGACGACCGTCACCGCCGCGCCTTGCTCAAGGGCCAGCGCGCTCGCGGCCTCGTTGGCTGCGAGGAGGTCGGCCCAGGCCGCCTGGCTCTCCGTCTCCGGGGTGAAGTCGGTCGCCGAGTAGTCGTAGCCGATGTAGTTGCCTTCCGCGTCATAGGCGTGCTCGCCGAAGGCCTCGCGGTACTCCTCGGCGACCTCACCGCCTTCGGCGGCCTGCTTGATCGAAAGGCTGATCCTGCGACGCTGCAGATCGATGTCGATTATCTTCACCCACAGCTCCTCGCCGGGCGTGACGACCTGCTCGGGCAGGTCGACGTGGTGCGCCGCCATCTCCGAGATGTGCACGAGGCCCTCGATGCCGTCACCCACCTGTACGAAAGCACCGAACGGCACGAGCTTGGTGATCCGACCGTAGACGAGCTCGCCGATCCGGTGGTTGGTGGCGAACTCCTGCCACGGGTCGACCTGGGTCGCCTTCAGCGACAAGCTGATCCTCTCCTTGTCGAGGTCGACGTCGAGCACCTGGACGTTGACCTCGTCGCCCACCGCGACGACCGAGGAGGGGTGGTCCACGTGCTTCCAGGACAGCTCCGAGACATGCACGAGCCCGTCCATGCCGCCGAGGTCGACGAAGGCGCCGAAGTTCACGACCGATGACACGACGCCCTTGCGCACCTCACCGGGCTTCAAGTTCACGAGGAACTCGCCGCGCTGCTCGCGCTGGGTCTCCTCGAGCCACGCCCGCCGTGACAGCACGACATTGTTGCGATTCTTGTCGAGCTCGATGATCTTGGCCTCGAGTGACTTGCCGATGTACGGCTGGAGGTCTCGCACCCGCCGCAGCTCGACGAGAGATGCCGGCAGGAAACCGCGCAGGCCGATGTCGACTATGAGCCCGCCCTTGACGACCTCGATGACGAGGCCCTTCACGACGCCCCCGGATTCCTTGACCTTCTCGATCGTGCCCCAGGCACGCTCGTACTGGGCGCGCTTTTTGGACAGGATCAGGCGACCCTCTTTGTCCTCCTTCTGGAGCACCAGCGCCTCGATCTCCTCGCCGACCGAGACGACGTCGTGGGGATCGAGGTCATGGCGAATGGACAGCTCACGGGCCGGGATCACGCCCTCGGACTTGAAGCCGATGTCGAGCAGCACCTCGTCCCTGTCGACCTTCACCACCTTGCCAGTGACGACGTCCCCGTCCTCGAAGGCGACGATGGTCTGGTCGATCGCGTCCGCGAAGGACAAGTCACCGAGGTCGTCCTCCACGATCTTGCGGGGAACGTAGACCCCGTCGGCGTCAAAGGTGCCGTGACGCTCTTGGTCCTCGGAGGAACCGGGTGGACTGGTGCTCATAGTGTCGGACATGGGAGGTAGGTCGCTCTCTTTTCGGACAGGTCATCAATAGCGGCGGACGCGCCGACCGCCGCTGACGATTTGGATTGGATTCGGACTGGCGCTCGGTGGTGCGCTGTCGACCAGAACTTGGTCACCGCCGTAATGGTCGCGCAACAATGGTACCCGTCGGCTGGGCCGAGCTGGCACAATGTCATCCGATCGGCTCGTCCTGCGCGAGGGTATCGGACCCGTCGAACTCGGCCCCGGCGTCCAGGGCAGGCTCCTTGCCGGCCGCCCAGCTGGCTCCGACCGCCACGTGCACGGCCATCGGGACCCGCAACTCGAAAGCGTGTTCCATGGTTTCGACCGTCAGCGCAAGGACCTCGTCGCGCTCGGCGGCGACCGCCTCGACGAGGATCTCGTCATGAACCTGGAGCACGATCCGACTTGCGAGCCCGCGCTCGTCGAGGGCGCGGTCCAGACGGACGAGCGCAACCTTGAAGATGTCCGCCGCCAAGCCCTGGATGCCGGCGTTCATCGCCTGGCGCTCGGCCGCCTGGCGCACGCGGAAGTTGGCCGAGTCGAGCTCGGGGAGATAGCGGCGCCGGCCGAGCAGGGTCTCGGTGTAGCCGCGCCCACGGGCTTCGGCAACCGAGCGCTCCATGTACCGTCGCACGTTCGGGAAAGCGGCGAAGTACTGCGCAAGGATCGCGGCCGCCTCCTCGACCCCGACGCCGAGGCGCTGGGAGAGACCGTAGGCCTCCATCCCATAGGCAAGCCCGTAGGAGATCATCTTCGCCTTCGAACGCATCGCGAGCGTCACGTCACCGGGTTCGACGCCGTAGACCCTGGCGGCGGTCGCGTTGTGGATGTCGAGGCCCGCGCGGAATGCCTCGACGAGGCCGGGATCGTCTGACAGGTGGGCGATGACGCGCAGCTCGATCTGGTCGTAGTCCGCGATCAACAGCTCGCAGCCGGCGCTCGGCACGAAGGCCTCGCGGAAGCGACGCCCGATGAGGCTGCGGACCGGGATGTTGTGCAGGTTCGGCTGGTCCGACGAGAGCCGGCCCGTGCGGGCGACGGTCTGGTTGAACGAGGCGTGGATGCGCCCGTCGGGTGCGACCTCGGCGAGCAGGCCCTCGCCGTAGGTGGAGCGGAGCTTCTCGACCTCACGGTACCGCAGCAGCGTGTCCACGAGCGGGTGGGCGTCGCGGAGGCGCAGCAGGCTCTGGGCGTCGGTGGAATAGCCGGTCTTCGTCCGCTTTTGCGGAACGAGCTGCAGCTTTTCGAAAAGGATGTGGCGCAGCTGCGGAGTCGAGTTGACATTGAACTCCTCGCCCGCCAGCTGCTGGACCTCGGCTTCCAGTCGTCGCGCGTGCGAGGTCAGCTCGTCACTGATGGCCTGCAACCTGTCGGTGTCGACCGCGATCCCGGCGAGCTCCATCTTCGCGAGCACGCGGATCAGGGGACGCTCGACATCCTCGTAGAGGCGGGTCGCCCCGGTCTCCGCGAGCGCCCGGCGGATCCCGGGCGCGAGCCGGGCCAACATGGCCACCTGCGCCGCCGCCTGGGTGGCGACATCAGGCGGGGCGGCACCCTCTCCGACTTGCTCGTCGGTCGGGCCCTCGCCGCCCAGGTCGAAGCCGAGCTGATCGGAGACCTGTCGACGTTGGTCTTGACCTGCCCCAGAGCCGAGGGTCGGCACGAGGCTGGCCAGCCCCGACAGGGAAGCTTGGCCCTCGCGGGCGTCGAGGAGGTAGGCCGCCACCGCGGTGTCCAGATCCAGTCCCGTCAGGCGAACCCCCAGCGGCTCGAGCGCCCGCATGAGCTCCCTGGCTCGGTGGGCCACGATGCGACGGGTGGAGCCGTCTCTCCTCGCGCCGAGGACGTTACCGAGAGCCGAGACGATCCCCGGCTCGGTGATCTGCCTGCCGTCCAGAAAGCCCACGACGAGCGGGCGACTGTCCGCCCCGGCCGTCGCGTCGAACCCGCCCTTCTCGGCACCGGACGCGCCCGTTTCCTCGAACGCGCCCAGAGCGAGCCCCTCGAGGGCGGACCGGCCCGCGACGCCCGCCCACACCGCCTCGACGGCGATCGGTCCCGGTGAGGCGGCCAGCGACGTCAGCCACGCTCGGGCAGCATCTGGCGCTTCGAACCGTACGACCTGGACGGGCCGCAGGACTGTTTTCTCCGGGCGCGCCGGACTCGCCGCCGTGTCGGTCGAGCCCTCCCCGGCGGCGCCCGACGACCGCCTGGCCAGCGGCTCCAGACGGTCGAGCTGCTTGAAGATCCGATCGCGGGGGCCGCGTATCTCGAGCAGGTCGAACAGGCTGCGCATCTCCTCGCGATGGGACCGGCCCAGGACAAGGTCCTCGGGGACACAGGTGAGAGCCACGTCACGAACGAGCGGTGTCAGCTGCAAGTTGAGCCGCACCTGCGCCTCGTGCTCGGCAAGGGAGGCCTTGAGCTTGGCGGTCTGCTCTTCCAGGTGGGTGTAGAGGGTGTCGACATCGCCGTAGGTGTTGACGAGCTTGGCTGCGGTCTTCTCCCCCACTCCCGGGACACCGGGCAGGTTGTCGGAGGGGTCGCCCCGCAGCGCCGCCAGGAACGGGTACAGCGCCGGCCTCACGCCGGTCCGCTCTTCGATCCCGGCTTCGTCGTAGAGCACGTAGTCGGTCACGCCGCGGCGGTTGTAGAGGACCTTCACAAGCGGATCATGCACGAGCTGGTACGCGTCCCGGTCGCCGGTCACGATGACGACCTCGTGGCCCTCGGTGGACAGGCGCGTGGCAAGCGTCGCGATCACGTCATCGGCCTCGTAGCCCTCGGCGTCGACGGCGGGGACCCCCAGGATCTCGACGAGCTTGCGGATGAGCTCGATCTGCTCGAGGAGAGGTTCCGGCGTCACCGCGCGGCCCGCCTTGTAGGTCGAGGAGAGGCCGTCGCGGAACGTCGGCCCGCGACGGTCGAAAGCCACCGCCATGCCGGTCGGCGACTGGTCCTCGAGCAGCTTCGCGAGCATCGAGACGAAGCCGTACACGGCCTGGGTCTCCTGGCCGGACGCCGTGGACAGCTGCGCCTCCTGCAAGGCGAACCACGCCCGGTACGCGAGCGAGTGGCCGTCTAAGAGAAGATCGCGCGCCACTGCCTGCATGCTAAGCCGGGCGCGGCCAACCGTGACGGGGTCAGGGGACGATCTCGCCCCCGACTATCTTCTCCGATATCTCGCGCATCGTCGTGCGCTGGTTCATCGCCGTCTGCTGTATGAAGGTGAACGCATCCGCCTCGCGCATCGCGTGGTCGTCCATGAGCTTGCCCTTGGCCCGGTCGACCCAACGCCGCGTCGCCAGTTGCTGCTCGAGATTGCGCTTGTCGTCAGCCAGCGCGGCGTTCTCCGCCTCGAGCGCCTGCATCTCGTTGAACCGGGCGAGCGCGACTTCGATGGCAGGCATCAGCTCGTCCTGCTGAAACGGCTTGACGAGATAGGCGAGCGCGCCGGCGTCACGGGCCTGCTCAATCAGATTGCGCTGGCTGAAGGCGGTGAGGATGAGGATGGCCGAAGCCCGCTCGGTGTTGATCTCGCTCGCCGCCGACAACCCGTCGAGGCCCGGCATCTTGATGTCGAGGATCACCAGGTCAGGCCGGTGCTGCCTCGCGAGCTCGACGGCCTCGTCGCCGCGTCCCGTCTCACCGACGACGTCGAAGCCCTGCTCTTCGAGTATTTCGCGCAGGTCGAGGCGGACGATCGCCTCGTCCTCGGCGATCACGACGGTTCTGGCCAACGGGTCCACTCCTTTGTCGAACTCATCCCTCTGGGTTGTGTGATTTGGTTCACACTACGAGCTTGGAGAGCAACTCGTCCTGCGCCCGTTCCAACTCGGCGACCCGGGCGCTGGCATTGTCGCGGCCACGGGTCATCGCCTGGGCGTGGCGTTGGGCCTCCTGCCAGTCGCGGTCGGCCAACGGCGTCTCTGAAACGAGTGCCCGAATGCGCGCTTCCTCCGCGGTCTCGAGGAAGAGGTCGAGCTGTTCCTCGGCGACCGCTAGCTCCTGTCGGGCGCGCACCAAACGAGCGTGCACGTCCAAAAGGCGGCGTTCCACCTCGTCGCGCTTCATACGGGAAGTCTACGACCGGGCCCTCGTGTTATTCGCCATTGCCTCCCGTCTTGAGCCGCGCCACCTCGCGACGCTCGGATGCGGCGGGCACTCTCAACGAAGGACGGCCATGGCGGCGACTCCCATCCCACTCACCAGCACGGCCACGACGTCGATCCGCGTGAAGGGGTGGGTCTCGGGAGCGACGGTCGGGACGCCACCGCGGGCCTCGATCGCCTCGGCGATCTCCCGCGCCCGTCTGATCGCGTTGGCGAGGGCTCCGAAGACGACCTCGACGGACTCGTCGCCGAGCTCCCGGAAGGACCTGGGGCTCGCCGGGCGGCGAGCTCTTCGCGCCGCCCGCAGCACTCGCGCCTCTTCGAGCAGCAAGGGCAGGCATCTGATGGAGAGCGCGATGGCGCCGACAAGTTCGTCAACCGGCACGCGAAGGTGGCGCAACGGTCCGAGCAGCCTCCCGAGAGCGGGCGACAAGTCCGCCAAGGGTGTCGTCCAACCGAGCAACGCGGCACTCGCGAGCACGTCGACGCCCACCATCGAAAAGCGCAGGAAGTTTCCGAGACCGCCCAGGCCAACCTTGAGCGAACCGAAGTGGACATCGGGCTGACCACCCGAGACCAGGGCGAGCGCGGCTCCGGCCAGCAGGACCCCGACAAGCCACCACGGCAGCCTCGGGCTGATTCCCCGTGGCAGGCGGGCCGCCAGGAAGGCGATGAGCACCAGCGCGCCGACGATCCCGATCGACTTCCACGACGGCCAGAGAAGCAGCCCAATGGAGAGCAGTCCGAGAGCGACGAGCTTGGTACCTGCCCACAGGCGGTGGAGGGGGCTCGTCCCCGGGACGAACCGCACGACGTGGATGTCGCCGAGTTGCAAGGTGCGGGCCCGCCGGCGCTCGCCCACAGTCTCGAAAAGCCCAGCCCGCGCCGAGCCTCTCGCCGTCACGTCCCGCTCCTCGCGCTCTGCTCGCGCGCCACGCGCCCGGCCTCGAGGATGACCAACCGATCACCCAGCAGCTCCGCGTTGTCGAGGTCGTGCGAGACGACGACCGTGGCGATCCCGCGCGCATCGCGCAAGGAGGCGAGAATCGTCGCCAGTCCCTCCCGCGCCTCGTCGTCCAGTCCGGCGTAGGGCTCGTCGAGCACGAGCAGGACGGGATCGCGGACGAGCAGCCCGGCGAGCGCGACGCGCCGCTGCTCGCCGCCGGAAAGCTCATCGACCCGCCTCGGCCCCATCGTCACTGGGTCCAGACCGACCGACCGCAGGGCCGCCGACGCCCGTTCGTTGTCGGCTCCGTAGGCGACATCGGACAACACGGTCGGGCGGATGAGCTGGAGACGCGCGTGCTGAAACGAGATGCCGACCGCGCCGGTGCCGGCGAGGACGGGTTGGCCTTCCAGCAGGACCTCGCCCTCGGTCGGGACGAGCAGGCCGGCGAGGATCCACGCCAGCGTCGACTTGCCCGAGCCGTTGTCGCCGGTGACGACGATGCCCTCGCCCCGGCGGAGGTCGAGATCGATGCCCTCCAGAGCGCGTCGGGCCCACGGGGTTCCGTTGGCGTACGCGTAGCCCAGTTCGCGCACGCGGAGGAACGACGGCCGGGGACCGAAGGACCACTCCGGCGCCGCCGGCGGCGTGTTCTTGGCCGGGGGCTGCCCCCGCCTCGGCCGCGATCGGGCCATGGGACCGGGCGAGCCTGGCGGCGAAGCGGGCATCAACCGCCCGGCGAGCATGAGCAGCGCCGAATCGGCCTTTGCCGCCTCGCCTTCGCGGTGTGTGACATGAACGACTGTGATCCCCGCCGCGGCCAGCGACTCGAGCAGGGCGACAACCTCGGCCCGGCCGGGGCCGTCGATCATGGCCGTTGCCTCGTCGGAAATGAGCAGGCGCGGTTCGCGGGCGAGACAGGCGGCTATCGCGAGCCTCTGCAGCTCCCCCCCGGAAAGTCCGGCCGTCTCGCGCTCCTCGAAGCCTGCGAGCCCCACCCGGGAAAGCAACGCTCCGACGTCGGTTCGCGGTGTGGGCGGCAGCCCCCAGACCACGTCGTCGCGCGCGCGAACGCCCAGCACCTGGCTCTCCGGCCGCTGGAAGATCATCGAGGTGCCCCGCGGCACGCCGAGCCCGGGATCGCCTGCCCGCCGCACCGTGCCCAGGGTCGGCGACAAGCGCCCGGCTATGAGACGCACAAGGGTCGACTTGCCCGAGCCGTTCGGGCCGACGACGGCAAGGAACGACTTGGGCTGGACGCTGAGCGAGACCTGCGCGACGGCCCAGGCGTTGCTGCCCGGATACTGGTACGAGACTTGGTCGAGCTCGACGGGTACCGGCGCGAGCTCACCCGCGGGCATGCCCGACAACGGCGCGTGACGCGAGGTCATGTCCCTGGCAGGCCAGGGAGAAGGCTCCGCAGGAGCCGGCGAGTCGTGCTCCAAGCGCGCGAGGAGCGGCCAGAGATAGCGCGCGCAGAGCGCCGCCGCCAAAACGATGGCCAGGAGCTCGAACAAGGGCACGGTCAGCCACCAGTGACTGATGACCCATCGCAGCGTCTCGTCGCCCGTCGACGCGAGCGAACCGGCGCCGCCCAACTTGAGCCCGGCGCGGGCGTCCCGCCACAGGATCGCCACCTGGGCGAAGGCGAGGCGCCGAAGGCCCGGCGACAGCGCCTCTCCCAACAGGGAGATCAGCGCGACCGGGATCCCGGTGGTGAAGAACGCGATCAGTACCGCCGTGGCCGGCTTCCACCGGCGACGATAGGCCGCGCCGACAGCGAAGCCGAGCGAGCCGGCGATCGCAGTCTGAACGATGATCCCGACCCCTCCGACGAGGAACGAGACCGAGCTGGCCGCGAGGACCGCGACCACCGCTGTCCGCGCCCGCTGCCGGGCTGCCAGGGCTGCGAACGGAACGATCGCCAGGCCCTGGAAGGCCGCACCGACGAGGGGCACGAACCACCCGAGCACCTCGAGGACAAGCCCGAGGTCACCGAGAACGGCCGCCTCGGCGAGCTCGGAGGGGTGCAGCGCACCGCGCAACTCGTGACGAACGGCGTGCGCAACTGTTGAGGTGGCGGGCGGGCCAGCGTTGCCGGATTGGTCAGAAGTCGACCCGGCGTCCACCGCCACCTCGAAAGATGCGGGTCCGCGGCGCCGAGACGGATCGCCGGCCGTGACATCTCCCATCACCTTCAGGTTTGCAGGTCCAAGGGGTGACCGGTGGGCACCCGGCCAGCTACGCTCCTCCTACCGGCCCGGATGGCGGAATGGCAGACGCGGCGGCCTCAAAAGCCGTTGTTCGCAAGGACGTGCGGGTTCAAGTCCCGCTCCGGGCACGCCCCGTTTCCGCCTCAAGTCCAGGTCAGCGCCTGGGCCCGGCGCGCGGATTGCGCCAAAAAGCCCTGTTGGTCACAACTTGGTCACAACTCCATCGACCATCGCTGCGACGGCGGCTGCGGCCGTCGAGCCAGCGTCTTCGAACAGGTGCCCGTAGCGGTCCATCGTGAAGCTCGACGAAGAGTGGCCGAGCCGCCGAGCGATGAGGAGCGGCTGCTCCCCTGCGGCAATCAAGTGAGCGACGTGGGTGTGTCTGAGGTCGTGGAATCGAATGCGTGGCAACCGGCTCCGGGCGACGCGCCGATCAAACACCTTCGCGACGCTCTCAGGGTCGAGCGGCTCGCCATCGGGAAGCGCGAACACGAGGTCGTTGTCCCGGTAACCCGCGCCGACCAGGAGGCGGTGCTCGGCTTGCCGGGCGCGGTGTGAGCGCAGCACTGCGACGGTCGCCGGGTCGAGGTCGATGGTGCGCTTGCCTCGGTCGGTCTTCGTCCGCTCACTGAAGAGCAGCTTGCCGTTGATCGTCGTGAGCTGCTGGCGCACTTGGATCCGGGCTCGGTCGAGGTCGACGTCGGCCCAGTGAAGTCCACAGACCTCGCCGCGGCGCATACCGGTCATCGCGGCCACGCGGACAACTGGCGCGAGCATCGGCTCGTCGGCAACGAAATCGAGGAAGGCGCGGAGCTGCGCGGGTGTCCACCATGCCATCTCCTGGGGACGGGTCGATTTGGCCGAAGGAGGGCTCGCCGACTGCGCCACGTTGCGGACGAGTTCACCCTTACGCACCGCGTCGCCGAGAGCCTTGGAGATCACGGTGTGGGCGTAGCGGACCGATCGAGGACTGAGGCCCCCAGGGCGAAGGCGGAGCCCGGAGGCGAGCAGGGCGCTATAGAGGCGATCGAGGTCGCCGGCAGTGACCTGGTCGAGCCGACGGCCGCCGAGCTCAGGCGTGACGTAAAGCAGGCATCGGCGGTAGCCGTCGATGGTGCTCGGTCGCAGCCCGCTTGTCGGGAGGCCCTCGAGCCACCCGTCGAGATATTCACGCAAGCTCTGACGGGACGGCGGCACGTAGGAGCTCTGCCGGACGCTGTCGCGGAGGACGTCGAGCGCGGCCTGAGCCTCCTTGAGGGTCGCGTAACCGCGCCTGCGCGCTTGGTGGCGTCTGCCGTCCTCGCCGATCGTGTCGACGACGAAGGCCCATTTGCCGCCCGCGTCCTTGTGAGGGCGCGCTGTCTTGCTGCGGGCTGCGGTCATGATTCCTCCTCGGTGATGAGCCCGCGGCGGCGGGCCTCGGCGATCCATCGGCTTGCGGTGCGTTCTGAGGTGTGCAGCTCCTCGGCGACCTGCCGGCGAGGGTTGTAGGCGTTCACAGAGGCGATGTCCGCCACCTGGCGTAGCAACCCGACATCCACGCGTCGGTACTGCCTGGTGGCCAGCACCCGATCGCCCACCGCGTGCGCCTCTTCCGCGGTGACCCTCGGTGCCGGCTGGTCAAGGCGGGTGAAGGCGAGCGACGACGTCGCGACCCGCCGCACGACCACCTCGAGGACAGCCCCGACGTTTAGCCCGTGGATGAAGCTGGCGGTCACTTCTGGCCCGACCGACTGGCCGTCAGGCCACGATCCCGGGCCGGTGGTGCGCTGGCGCTCGACACTGAAGCGGGAAAGCACGACCCGACCCTCCTCGATCTCGAGCACCAGGCCGAGCACTGGTCGCTGCTTGCTGCCTCGGAAGAACGCGAACGCCTCGACGCGCTCGGGGAACCACGTGCCGTCATCGAGCTGGGTGAGCGGGATCGCTTCCTTGAGCGGGATCATCACCTCGACGGCCGGTGTCTTGGGCACGCCACCACCTTGCCACATATGCCGAAGATTGGCAAGTACCATGCGCCAAAGTGGCGATGGACGGCGGTAGCTTGCATCCCCATGGCGAACGATGTGGTGGAGGTCGCGAAGGCAAGAGCGCTGATCCGCTCCGGCCGGGCCCGGGCCATCAGGGAGCGAGCCGGGCTCTCGAGGTCGGAGATGGCCCGAAGCGCTGGCGTCAACGACTCGACGATTGCCCGCTGGGAGACGGGGGAACGATCGCCCCGAGGCGAAGCGGCGAAGAGGTACGCCAGGATCTTGCGGGCGCTGTCGGAGGCGATGCCGCTGTGAGCACGCCGGCCATCCCCGACCCGGAGCAACGACCCTTCATGCGGCTGTGGCCCGACGTCGGCCGCTTGCTCGGGTTGTCGCGCTCGGCCACTTACGCGGCCGCAGAACGCGGGGAGATCGCCGTCGTGAGGTACGGCTCCCGTTTGATGACGCCCACGGCATGGCTCCGGCGCCAAGCTCAGCTCGACGAGGTACCGACGGGGCCGGCATGACCCCCGGGCGCGAAAGACCCCGGGAAGCTGCACCCCGGGGTCCTCTTGAAGGGGGTCATCTCACCGACCGGTGCGGAGTTTGCAGCCCGGGTGCGCTCGCCCGGCGGAGAGGTCGCCGCGAGGCTGAGGCAGCCATCGCCGAACTGCGTCGCCTCCTTGACGGCTTCGACTCCGGTGAGATCCCGTTCGATATGTTCGCCTGCGTTGACGTGGTCACTGGGCGGTTGGCCGATCTCGCGCTCGCGGGGTTGCCATGACCCTCGAACCAACACCCACCGACGACGTCGACACTTATCTGCTCACGCGGCCTGACGTCAACGTGACAGTGGACGGGATCATGATGGTCCCAGCCTCTTTCGACGCGATCCTCAGCGACGTGGGAGATGCGCTGTCCAGAGCCCACGCTGCTGAGGCAGCTCTCGAGTCCATCGCCCGTAGCCACATCGCCCCGAGCGTGAGGTGGGCTTACCTGCAGGTCATCGCCGAGCGCACTCGCCTCAAGGTGGAGCGCCTCGAGCCGCGCCTGGCCCAGTGGGAAGAGGCGTACCGATGACCGGGTCGCTCGACATCATGGCGATGTCAACCGACGAGGCAGCCGACCGTCTCGCCAAGATGAAAGACGCCGTCAGGGACTGGTCGGAAGTTGTCAGCGCGAAGAAACTCGCCGAAGACGGGCCGCAGGCGCCGGAATGGCGACTCGTGAACCCCGAGATCGACCCGAAGGCGCAGCAGGTTTTCGACGCGATCCAAGCGGGCCGCGAAGCAGCCAGCTCGAACGGCTCCGCGCCCTCCGATGACGCGCCGGCCTGGATACCGGCCGAGGAGCGCGGCAAGCCGGTCGTGTCGATCTTCACCACGCCGCTGGTCTTTCATGGCATCGGAGACCTGATCGACGCGCTGGCGAAGGAACCGCCGCCGACGTTTCTTGCGAGTCCGATATGGCCGGGCGACGCGTACGGCATCCTTGGCACGCCCATGAAGGCCGGCAAGACCTGGCTCGTGAGCGACCTCGCGGTCGCTGTCGCGCATGGTGGAGCGTGGCTCGGCCGGTTCCCGATCGAACGGCAAGGCCCGGTCCTGATGTTCTTAGGCGAAGGTGGCAGGCGCAAGATGGTGCGCCGACTCGCCGCCGTCGCCGAGTTCTATCGCGTCGAGTTGCGGTCGCTGCCGATCGCGCTCTGCCTACGCGCGCCGCACCTCAGCGACGAACAGCACCTTGGCACGATCGCCGACAAGCTCGACGAGGTCCGCCCGAGCCTTACGGTGATCGACCCGCTGTACCTCGCGGCAAGAGGCGCGGCAGGGCAGCCAGCTCTACGAGATGGGTGCGGTCCTCGAGGGCATCCAGTCACTCTGCCAGCAAGTCGGCTCTGCCCTGCTCGTGTCTCACCACCTGAATCGGCAAGAGGGCCGCGGCATGGGCCGGCTCTCGGGCGCCGGTCCAGCCGAATGGGGCCGCGTGATCGTCATCGGCGAGGCGAAGGCCTCGCGTACCGACCTGGAAACGCAAGAGTCGGCCGTGACACTCGAGCTCGATTTCGTAGGCGACGAGATCCCCGAGACGACGCTGACCATCCGCCGGCGCGTGCGAGCCACCAACCCCGATGACCTCGCGTCGCCACTCGTCTACAGCGTCGAGGTGCTCGAGAACGTCTCGGACCCGACCACGACCGACGACGGGCTGAAACCGTCCGAGCGGCGCGTTCTCGACGTCCTGAATCGGTCGCCTGGCAAGTGGCTCGACAAGTACGCGATCGGCGACGTCCTCGCGGATGGCGGGTTTCCACTCAGGGCCCGGACGATCCAAAACGCGACCAAGACACTCGTCGAAATCGGGCTCATCGAGTTCCGCGAGAGCGCCGGGAGCGCTTTTCAGTGGCGAGCCTTGGCAGCGGAGGCCGAAAATGCCTTCTGACCTGCACGCAGACTGCGCATGCGCACGCCAGTGCGCAGCGTGCGTGGCATGTGAAGGTGTGTCGCGCTGCGCGCACGCCTATAAAGGCGTGCGCAGCGTGCGCACCTCCATGCGCACCTCGTCCGGACCGCGCGAGGCGTCATCGTGACCGGCGGAAGCGCACCCAAGCGCAAGGGCTCAGCGTTCGAGCGCGACGTCGTCGCCTACTTGCGAGAGCACGGTTTCCCGGATGCCGAGCGCGCCTATGGCGCCGGCAGACCGGAGGACATCGGCGACGTTGTCGGCATCCCAGGCGTCACCGTCGAAGTGAAGAACCATGCTCGCCTCGAGCTTCGCCCAGTGGACCGGTGAGCTTCCCCCCAGAAAGTGGACACCCGACATGCCAGGCTTGGCCTGGCGAAGGGAGTCCCGATGGGACAGCAGCGCCGGCAGCACTCGCCGGAGTTCAAGGCTGACGCGGTCGCGCTCGTGCGATCGTCTGGCCGATCGATTGCCGCGATCGCGCGTGAGCTCGGGATTGGAGCATCGAGCCTCGGCTACTGGCTGAAGCAGGACGAGGCCGATCGCAAGACGCGCGACCCGGAACGCTTTGCGACCGAGTCCGCCGAATCTGCCGAGAACCGGGCGCTTCGCCGTCGGGTGACAGAACTGGAGGTGGAGCGCGAGATCCTGAAACGAGCTACGGCCTTCTGGGTGAAGGAGTCGCGCGCGTGAGGGTCTTCGCGTTCGTCGCTGCCCAGAAGGCCGACTTCCCGGTCAGGACCCTTTGTCGGGTCTGCAGAGTCTCGACATCGGGCTTCTACGCGTACGCCGCGCGGAAAGCCAGCCCGCCGAGCCCGGGCGAGCCGCGAGAGCCGAGGTCGCCCGTCACGTCGCCCGGGTGCACAAGAGTTCCCGACGTCGCTATGGATCGCCACGTGTGACCGCCCAGCTCGCCCGAGAGGGCATCTTGGTCAACCACAAAGCCGTCGAGGCCGAGATGGCCCGTCAGGGCCTTCGCGGTCGTTCGAGTCGGCGCAAGATGCGCACGACCCGCCGTGACCCCTCCAAGGTCCCGGCTCTCGACCTGGTCGGGCGAGACTTCGAGCGGGTGAAGCTCGACGAGCTGTGGATCGGCGACGCCACCTACATCTGGACCGATGAGGGCTGGCTGTATCTCGCAACGGTCATCGATGCCTGCTCGCGTCGTCTTCTCGGCTGGTCGATCACCGACCACCTGCGAACCGACTCTGCCTTGCCGCTATCGAGGCGGCCGTCGCCACACGAGGCGGGCGGCGGAGGCTCGTCAGGGGTGTCGTGTTCCACACAGACCACGGCACCCAATACACCGCCGACGCCTTCACGAAGGCCTGCCGGTCGTTTCGCATCACCCAGTCGATGGGAACTGGCGGTGACAGTTATGACAACGCGATGGCCGAGTCTTTCTTCTCGAGCTTCAAACGCGAGGTCGTCGACGGCGAGCATTTTGCAACCCGGGCCGAAGCACGAGCTGAGATATTCGCTTGGCTCAACTGGTACAACACGACCCGGCTTCACAGCTCGCTCGACTTTTGTCCGCCGATCGAGTACGAAGAGCACCTCCCACAGCACTCACTCGTAGCTTGACCAGTGTCCGCCGCGTGGGGGGAAGCTCACCGATGAGGCCGAGCGCGAACGATTGAACGCTCGCCAGCCGTTCGCTGTCGTCGTCGTGAAGCGGCGCGGCAAGAGCACGGCTCAGTCCTACGTCGTCACGGACTTGGCGACGTTCACGCGCCTTGTGGCCGATGAGGTGACGTCGTGACCGCCGCACCTGCAGGTGATGGTGACGTGATGGCAGTCTGCGTCCACTGTGGCTCGACCGAGTGTCGCTACGGCGCATGTCAGATGTTCCACTCTCCGGCGAGTGCGTTCTGGCGTCCAGGGCTCCGGCGCATGGACTGCGGCCGACGATTTCGGATTGGCGAGCGTTACGTCACACGACTTGACGCCATCCTCGATGGTGGGGACTTTGTTGCTGCCGTCGTTTGTGGAGACTGTGTACTACGCGAGGCTCGGCGCCCTGCTCGGAGGTGGCACAAACTCCACTGGGCACTCCGAAGCGTTCTCCTTCAACCAAGCAATCGCGCTCTCGGCCGTTTCCCTGCTGGGAAAGTCTTCCGCTTTTGCCATGACCTGGCCCGTCAGAGAGACCAACTCCCAGCCGAACTTGTTGGTGCCGCTCCTGCCGCCAGTCCAGGTACGGATGATGAACTTTCCTTGCGCTCCAGCCATCTGGGTGCCTCCAGTGATTCGTCTGGAGCAACAGCATCGCGCGCGGATCAGAGCGCGGGCTTCTCGCCACGCTCAAGCGAGCACACGAAGACCGGAGGATGACGTGAACATTTCTCTCCCCGTCTCCGTCTCCTTTCCCTCTGGGTACCCCCCCACATACCCGGGTAAAACTATAAAAGGCCAGGTCAGTGACCCGCAGTATCGCCTTTTTTTCCCGCCCGGCATGGAACCGGTAGGAGGGGGGTCGACCATCAGGTGCGTTCGAGAGGCAACACGGTGCGCCGCGGCTACGGCTACAGCCACAAGGACCTGCGTGAGCGCTGGCGTCGGCAGGTCGAGCGCGGGGAGGTCGAGTGCGCACGTTGCGGCCGTCTGATCCAGGCGAAGGGGTGTCCATGCTCGAAGTGCGGCAAGCGCACCTGCGGGTGGGACCTCGGCCATGACGACCGGGACCGCTCCGTCTACGCCGGACCCGAGCACGCCTGCTGCAATCGAGCCACCGGTGCCCACCGCGTCCAGCGTCGGCGTGCGTTCCTCGCCTTCTCCGAGGGCCCGTACAAGCCGCGGAAGCGCTCGCGGGACTGGTAGCAAGGGCCTCTCCATCAGGTACGAGCCCCTGACGGCCGTCGTCCCGGACTCGAGGAACCCGAAACAGCACTCGCTGGAGACCATCCGGCAGTCGTTCGAGCGCTTCGGCTACGCGGAGGCGATCGTCGTCGACGACCGTACCGGCAAGCTCGTCGCAGGTCACGGCCGTCTCGAGGCTCTCCTGGCCCTTCAGGACGCCGGCGAGCCCACGCCCGAGGGGATCAGGAGCCGAGGCGACGCCTGGCTCGTGCCCGTGCAGCACGGGTGGTCCTCGAAGGACGACGCCGAGGCAGCGGCCTTCATGGTGGCAGCCAACAGGCTCACAGAGACGGGCGGCTGGGACGACGACGCCCTGGCTGAGCTGCTGAAAGAGCAGGACAGCCTTCTCGGTCTCGGCTACGACGAGCGCGAGCTGGTCGAGAGCTCCTGTCGCGGGCGCATGGTGAGAAGGTCGGGCTGACCGATCCAGACGACGTGCCCGAGTCGGCACCCGCGAAGACCAAGCCGGGCGACGTGTGGCTGCTCGGGCCGCACCGGGTGATGTGCGGAGACTCGAAGGTGCCGACCGATGTCGAGCGGCTCATGGATGGGGCGCTCGCTGGCCTTCTTTGGACCGATCCTCCCTATGGGGTCGAGTACGTCGGCAAGACCCGGCTGGCGCTGACCATTGAGAACGACGATGCGTTCGGCCTGCCTGGGCTGCTGCGAGGCTTCATGGCGGCGGCGGCGCCCGCATTGGAGCCATCGAGCCCCTTCTACATTGCGGCCCCGGCGGGGCCGCTTTACGTGGTCTTCCTTCAGGCCATCGCCGAGTCGGATTGGCGCTACCACCAGGAACTCGTCTGGCGCAAGGACACGATGGTGCTCGGCCACTCGGACTACCATTACGCCCACGAGCCGCTCTTGTACGGCTACCTGCCCGGTCCAGGACGACCGGGTCGAGGCGCGCACGAGGGGACGCGCTGGTGGGGCGACCACTCGCAGGTCTCGGTGATCGACTGCCCGCGGCCGAAGCGCTCCGAAGAGCACCCGACCATGAAGCCGGTAGCGCTCATCGAACGGTGCTTCCAGAACTCCTCGAGGCCAGGTGGAGCCGTGCTCGACCCCTTCGGCGGCTCCGGCTCGACCCTCATCGCTTGCGAGCAGACCAGACGAGTCGCCTACCTCATGGAGATCGACCCGCACTACGTCGACGTGATCGCGAAGCGCTACCAGGACTTCACCGGCGACGTCCCGATCCTCGAACGGACCGGCGCGGCCGTCGACTTCTCTGCCGAGGAAATTGACACCATCATCTGCGTGACCAAGGAGGTCGTCCGTGCCAGCCGCGAGAAAACCAACAACCAGGACACGCCGTGAGGCTCCCGCGGCCAAACCGGTGCCATCGCCTCCGGCAAATCTCGACGCCTACGGCCGGGCGCTCTGGCGCCAGGTCTTCCACGGGGCAGCGAAGGGCTGGATCACCGAGACCGACTACCCGTTGGTGCGGATGCTCTGCATGGCCTGGGCCGACATCCACGAGTACCGACGGATCATCTCCCTGCCTGCGAAGGAGGGCGGCGGTCGCACCAGGCTGGAGCCCATCGTGTCGCCGTCGGGCCGCGTCGTCGGAGCACGCGTCGTGGCGCACCCCCTCATCAGGGAACTCCGGGCCGCGGAGAAGTCCTTCGAGGGAACCGCCGCGTTGCTGGGCCTGACCATGTCCAGCCGCGACGACCTGGGCATTCGTTCGCAGAAGGCGGATACCCTCGATGAGCTTGCAAGACGACGTGCCGCACGAATTGCGGGGAGCCCAAACTCCCAGGGTTAGCTGTGTGCCTCCCCACGCGTCTACGGCTGGCGCCGACGAGGCCATTGCGTTCTGCGAGATGGCCGGGCTCTACCTCGATCTGTGGCAGCAGAGCGCCCTCATCATCTCCCTGGGCGAGTCCGCCGCGTGGAAGTGCCCGCTCTGCGTCTACCGGCCAGTGTCGACGACGGAGAACGTCGTGCTCGCCTGCCCTGATCACCCGACCGCCACGCTCCTTCACCCCTGGTCGGCTTTCGAGGTCGCCCTCGTGGTGCCGCGACAGAACGGCAAGGGCGTCGTGCTCCAGGCCCGGGAGCTCGATCGAGCTCTTCCTGATCCCCGGTGCGAAGACGGTCGTTCACTCGGCGCACGAATTCAAGACGTCGAAGGACCACTTCAAGCGGCTGTCCGATGTCATCGACAGGACGCCTGATCTCACGCGGCGACTGAAGGGCAAGCCGAGCCATCGCCACGGTGACGAAGGCTTCACGCTCGAAGACGGCAGCGAGATGCACTTCACGACCCGTACCAAGGGCGCCGGGCGTGGGTGGAGCGCCGACCTGCTGGTCTACGACGAAGCGCAGGACCTTCCCGAGGAGGCCCTCGCAGCTTCCTTCCCTCTGCTCAGGGCCATGTCGAACCCGCAGGTCTGGTACACCGGATCAGCCGTCGACCAGCAGGTCGACCGTGACGGTGTCGTGTTCGCTCGAGTTCGTGAGCGCGGCCTTGCAGGTACCGACCCGAGACTGGCCTACCTCGAGTGGTCGGCTGACCTGGCCATGAACGAGGTGAACGCCGAGGCTATTTCGGACCCTGCGCTGTGGGCGCAGGCCAACCCGGCCCTCGGGATCCGCATCGAGGCCCAGCACGTCGTCCAGGAGCGTGCGGCCATGAGCTCGAGAAAGTTCGCCGTCGAACTGCTCGCGGTCGGCGACTGGCCCCGGACCGAGGAAGGCCCCGTGAAAATCATCCCGACAGAGATCTGGCGAGCGTGCGAGGACCTCGAGTCCGAAGAGGCCGAGGGTGCCCGGCTCTGCTTCGCCTTCGACGCTCCCCCTGATCAGAGCGTCGGGACGATCTGCCTGTCGGCCAAGCGCGAGGACGGACTGGACCACATCGAGTTCGTCGAGCAGGATCGCGGCACAGCGTGGCTGCCGCGCCGCATGCAGGAGCTCTACGAGAAGTACCACCGGCCGCTCATCGTCTGCGACGGCAGGGTAGTCGGCCCTCTCCTGCCGGATTTCAAGGAACTCAAGGTCAAGGTGCTCGTCGCCACGCCCAAGGAGTACACAGCCGCGTGCGGCATGTTCTACGCGGCGACCGGCGCTGGCAGTGACCTGTCCACCCTGCGTCACCTGGGCCAGGAGGAGCTGGACACAGCCGTCGAGGGGGCGGCGAAGCGCCCGATGGGCGACGCGTGGCTCTGGTCGCGGAAGAACTCGACCGTGGACATCTCGCCGCTGGTGGGTTGCACGCTCGCCTTGTGGGGGAGCCGCACGCGGAGCAAGCCAGCTCAGCTCATCAACCTGAACGACTACCTGTGGGGGGGACCTTGAGACAGAACAGGCCCGAGCTCGACGCCGAGCCGCCGTGGTTCCACGATAGTCCCCACTCGCCACTTCACCGCCAGCGCCCGTAGTGGCCCCCCATACGTCCCCGTGTCGGGCGCCGGCGAGCCGACCGGTCCTGTGGGGGACCACCGATGCCGAGATTGCCCGGCGTGGGCGAACGTGGCACCTCTCGTGGCGCCGGGGTAGCAAAGAGCGTGAGCGACCGGCTTCACCGAGCGCCACGGCTGAGGCAACAAGCCCGGCAGTCACGGGCCGTAGCCATCCAGGGTCCAAGGTTGCAGCCCTCAAGCTCGGCACGTTGAACAGGCGCCAGGAGCGTTTGATGCCGCGGGTGACTACGAGCGAGACAGCCAGGGTCATCGGCGACCCTAATGCCACCCACCAACATCCGTGTCCCGCCTGGTGGGATAATTAGAAATTGGTGCAGGTGCCACACGAGCTACGCAAGTGCGTGTGCTTCGTGGGTGGACAACGGGGCCATTTGCGAGTAGTCGGTGCCGCGTTCTTCGTCGGTGACCCGCTCGGCGTGCACGACGTAGCTGGCTGTCTACGTGGTAACCGCGAAACACTGCGTCCAGCCTTTGGACCACCAGGAGAACGGGCCCTTCCACAAGACCTGGTTGCGGGTCAACATGCGCCATGCAGGCTCCATGCACCTTGAGATACCGCCGGAGATGTGGGTATGTCACGAAACAGCGGACGTAGCGGTGCTCCCGCTCGCGTTGAACATGAACACCTTCGACTACCACTACTATCCGGTCCGCAACGGCGCCACGGCAGAGTTCATCAAGCGGCACAGCGTCACGCCGGGTGAAAACGTTTACATCACGGGACTGCTGATCTCGCACCCAGGCAAGTCCCGAGTTTTGCCGATCGTGCGAGTCGGGAACATCGCGGCCTTTCCCGCTGACCCGATCAACCTTTTGACGGGTCACGACTCCGCTTATCTGGTCGAGGTGCGGTCGCTGGGCGGCCTCAGCGGCTCCCCTGCCTTCGTTCACCTTCTACCGGTTCATGCCGATGCCACCCGCACCATCGGGATCACCGTGAGAGAAATCGGAACAGCCGGAAGAACCTACCTCATGGGCCTCGTCCACGGCTTCTTTCCCACGACCGAGAACGACCCTCACGGGATTGGTGAGTGGGCTCAGGAGCCGCTGAACACCGGCATATCGGTCGTTGTGCCTCTGGAGAGAGTGCTCGACATCATCGACAGCCCAGCGTTCGTCGAGCAGAGAGAAGCTGCAAAGACGAGGCTGAACGCCGGACATATGCCAGCTCCTGCCATTCTCAGAGAGCATGTGGAGTTTGTCCGCTTCGAAGACCTCGCCGCGGGGCACGTCACCATGACCAAGCAAGGAGCGGAAGAGGTCGACCGCGATCATCTCTGATGACACGTCTCGTTGCCTGTGGTCTCGGGAGCACGCGAGTCTCGCTCGTGCAGTATTCGTCAGAGACAGGCGTCGATCGTGTTCCGACTCGTCGAGGCGAGGATGCTGACCGGTAGCAGGGATCAGCGCGAGACGACTCAGCGGTCAGGCGGTGGGAGGTATGACCTGAAGTTGTGGATCACCCACTCGTTCGGAGACGCGACGTACCTTCCTCGTTGAGATCAGAACGAGCAGCCGGCGTTAGCGCGCCGGCGAGGAAGGGACGCCGATGTTGAGCGTAGTGAACAACGACGAGGCGGGCGCGGAAGGTCGCTTTGGCCTGGACGAGATCTGTCGCGAAGGGGCGAGGACGATGCTCGCCGCGGCCTTGGAGGCCGAGGTCGAGGCGTATCTCGCCGAGCTCGCAGACGAGCGGGACGAGGACGGGCACCGCCTTGTGACGCGCAACGGGCATGCCCGACAGCGCAAGGTCCAGACCGTGGCCGGCGCGCTCGAGATCCAAGCACCGAGGGTGAACGACAAGCGCGTGGACGAGGAAACCGGTGAGAAGGCCCAGTTCCGCTCCGTCATCGTCCCGCCCTGGTGCCGGAGGTCCCCGAAGGTCACCGAGGTCCTGCCGCTCTTGTACCTGCACGGACTCTCGACAGGCGACTTCGCCCCGGCCCTGGAGGGGTTCTTCGGTTCTGCGGCTGGGTTGTCGGCTTCTGTGATCACCCGGCTCACCACGGCCTGGCAGGACGAGCACCGGGCCTTCATGGCACGCAACTTGGCGGATCGGGACTACGTGTACCTCTGGGCCGACGGGGTCCACTTCAACGTGCGCCTCGAGGAGGAGCGGCTGTGCTGTCTCGTGATCGTCGGTGTGCGCCTCGACGGCAAGAAGGAGCTCATCGCGATCTCGGACGGCTACAGGGAGTCCACCGACTCCTGGGCGGCCTTGCTGAGAGACCTGCGTCACCGCGACATGCGCGCCCCAGTCGTCGCCGTCGGAGACGGTGCGCTCGGGTTCTGGGCAGCCCTTCGAGACGTGTTCCCCGAGACCAAAGAGCAGAGGTGTTGGGTTCATAAATCCGCCAACATCCTCGACGCTCTGCCCAAGTCCATCCAGCCTCTCGCTAAGACGATGCTCGCCGAGGTGAGAGACGCCGAAGACCGTGAACATGCCCGCGACGCCGCCAAGGCCTTCGACAACGAGTTCCACGCGAAGTGGCCGAAGGCCGCCGAGAAGCTCCGCGACGACCTCGGGCCGCTGCTGTGCTTCTTCGACTTCCCCGCCGAGAACTGGGTGCACCTAAAGACCGCGAACCCGATCGGGTCGACCTTTTCGACAGTCCGGCTCAGGACAAAGGTCACCAAGGGCCCCGGCTCACGAGCGGCTGGCCTCGCCATGGCCTTCAAGCTCATCGAGGCGGCGGAAGACCACTGGCGTTATGTCAACGGTTCCGCGCTCGTCGCTCTCGTGCGCGCAGGTGCGAAGTTCCGAAAGGGGGTGTTGGTCGAGACAATTGCGAAGCAGGAGGAGGTCGCCGCGTGATCAGCGGGTCGGGCCGATCCACAACTTTTGACTATTCCTCCGGCGGTGGCGCTCGTGTTGAAGCGCCACGCCGCCCGTGCCGGGCTCGACTCCGGCGAGGTGGCCGGTCACTTGCTGCGGGCCGGCCTTGCGACCTCGGCTGCTGCTGCCGGGGTCCCCGAGCGCGTCATCGCCGAGCAGACGGGCCACAAGGGCACGGCCATGCTTCGCCGGTACATCCGCGAGGGTTCCCTGTTCCGTGAGAACGCCGCCAGCGCGGTTGGGCTGTAGGGAGCACTCAGCCTGGATGCTGACGCGAAGCTTGCTGGACGTACAGGACACTGCTGGCTACGCGGACCCGAGGACGACGAAGCTCTACGACTGAGGACTCTACAACTTGGACCGGCGCCCGACCTACGCGCTGGCGGGGATCATCAAGTAGCGATCCGCGTCCGAAAGGGGGGATCGAGACCGTCTTCTACGAACTCACCGAGCCGAACGCCAAGGAAGCTGTGCCGGCCGTGGTGCGACCGTCTCGGAGGCGAAGCCATGAAGCTCGACGGCCCGCCGATCCGGCACCGATCCGTGCTTTAACCTTGCACGTCAGTTCCCAGTATCGTTTCGGCTCCTTCCGCTCCTCGGGTTCTGCAGTTCCAACGGAGAAAGGTTCGGTCCGTCCCATCCTCCAGCTGCCAGCCACACGCTGTCTCGCCTGTGCTTGGGCCGAGACGTCTCGCACTCCAGTCGACCATCACGTAGTCGTCGAACAGCCGCGTCGGGGACCGGTGGGTGCGATGATCGCTGGGTGCTGGGGACCCCGTTTATCGGCGAGATCGACGCAGTTCGTGCTGCCGTCGATTGTCTCCTCGAGCAGTGGGTCCCCGAGCAAGCACTCGAGTTTGTCCCGGCGGAGAATGCGTCGCTGTCGGCCGACTCATGGTGAGCGACGACCGGGCGACCAGGGCCGACACGGGCTTCTCCCGAGCGTTCTGCGGAGGCCACCTGGGAGTGCTCGCGACGTGTCCGCCGCCTTGTACGGCATCGCTTGCTGGGTTCTGTTCTGTGTGCTCGGGACCCTGGTTTGGTCCGCCGTCCTCGTCCTGCCGAAGCTCTCCTGGCGCTGGAAGCTCGTCCGGGCCACGGGGCGGCTGCTCTGTGCCTGCCTCGCCGTCCCGTTTGAGACGAGCGGCGTCCCGTCAGCTGGGGAACCGTGCGTGTACGTGGCCAATCACACGAGCTTCCTTGACTCGCTCGCGCTCTTGCTGATGTCCCACGAGCCGATCGTCTTTGTGGCCGGGGGAGCCTTCTCGCGCCAGAGGGTCGTCGGTCCGTTCCTCCGCCGGATGGGGGTCGTGTTCGTCGGAAGCGAAGGGGGAAAGGGTCGCTCGTTTGTCGAGTCGGTCCTCTCGACGCTGGAAGATGTCGTTCGCTCCGGGCGCTCCATTGTCTTTTTCCCCGAGGGCGGACGCACGGTCACCCCAGAACTCCGGCGCTTCCAGCTCGGGGCCTTCGTCGTTGCCACCGAGACGGGCTGCCCCGTTGTTCCTGTCGGGATCCTCGGGACGAGAGCGATGCTCCCGGCAGGTCGACGCCTCCCTCGACGGGGCGCGATCCACCTCGTGGTCGGCGAGTCCCTCCGACCGATCGGCAGCGGTTGGAAGGCCGCCCATCAGCTCGCGGACCAGGCTCGCGAGGCGATCGAGGGACTCCTCGTTGTTACCGGCATAACTCCCTGACAACGACTGTGGTCTGATCGGCGCGGATCTTTGAGGACCGCGTGAGGGCGGCAGCGAGTTTGAAGACGGCGTAGCGGCGAGATTCTCGCACCGGAACTCTGGGTTCGCGTCCTAGACCCTGCGGACGAGACGATCGAGGTTGGTCGACTACGCGCACCGGGCCCGGGTGATGTGGAGGCTCGGCTGCCGTACCCGGGTTGCCCGAAGGTCGACAACTATCAACTTGAAGTGGGCTGGGATGTCGAGGGCCGTGGAGCGGTCGCCTCGGTGCACGAGTTTCGCGTCGGAGGATGGCTAAGCATTCAGCCATAAACACTGCAACAGCGTGAGCGCGGGACAAGCCGGTTTGCCGCCCCACTGCTTCATTACGTGTTGCGGCTCTACGTGGATGGTCGGCCGTGGTGCGACCGCCTCGGGCGCGAGGCCATGAAGCTCAGTAAGGGCTGATCTGGACCTGCTGTTGGCAGCGAGGCTGGCAGTCCTTCTTGGGGCCGTGGCGACCGCACCCCACGCAGATCGCCGACTCGGCGCTCAACGCGATCGACGTCGAAGGTCGAAGTGGACGTCGTTCTGTCGCGTCACGGCCCGACTTCGGGGGGGCGCTGTGATGGAACTACCCCGTCAAGCCATCGCGGGCGAGACATCCTCCAGTCCGGACCGAATCAACTCGCGGAGCTCAGGGGTGTCTTGGTGGCCGTGCTTGGCGACCGCGTGCGCCACGGCGGCATCGAGGACTTCCTCCTCAGTGCCGCTAATGGTGAGCGTGCAATTGATGTCATTTGGGACCTTGCCACAGTCGATCATCTTTCGGGCCATGTCAGCTCCTGTCTCATCAGGCCGGGATCAGTGCCGGCGCACTTCGTCGGATTACTTCGCGTAGTTGCTCGCGCCGAACCAGTCGACGGTCACGGCGGGCACTTCGCCGACGACCCAGGCGTCGTGCCCGCTCGGCAGGGACGTCACGTCGCCTGGGCCGGCGACGAACTCGGTATCGTCGTCCATGCGGATCGCCAACTGACCACTCACGTGGTATTGGAAATGCGGCGCTTCACAACTTGGCGTCTTGGCGATCGGCTGCACGTCATTCGACCAGCGCCATCCCGGCTCGAAGGTGTAACGACCGACCTCGCCGCCGCCGACCTTCACAATCTCGGCTCTCCCGTGCGGAAACTCGCGGATCTCGTCGGGCTGAGCGAATTGCCGGTGCTCTGTCTCGTGCATGAGTGCCCCCTTTACAGTCGCGCCCCTGCAGTATCCTGACTTACTAGTAGGTAGGCTGTCAAGACAGAAGATCGCACGTAAGGATGAACCCGATGGAGCGAGGCGAAGTCAAGAAGTCCGACACGGCGACCCAGATCCTCGACGTGGCCGAGCGGCTCGCGCAGGTACGCGGGTTCAACGCCTTCAGCTACGCAGACGTCGCGGCAGAGCTGAAGATCACGAATGCAGCCCTCCATTACCACTTCGCCGGCAAGTCGGACCTCGGCGCAGCGCTCATCGCTCGTTACGCGTCCCGATTTGCCGAGGCCCTCCGAGCAGTCGAATCTCGGGTCACCGACGCAGCCGGCAGGCTCGATGCCTACGCCGAGGCTCTACACGGGAGTGCTCCGCGACGAGCGGATGTGCCTCTGCGGCATGTTGGCAGCGGAGTACCCCACGCTTCCCGCTCCGATGCAGGACGCGGTCGTTCGCTTCTTCAACGAGAACGAGGAGTGGCTCACTCGTGTCCTCGAGCTCGGCAGGGACCAAGGAACGCTGCAATTCGATGGGTCGCCGCGCGAAGTCGCCCGCACGATCGTGAGCACGCTCGAGGGCGCGATGCTCGTCGCTCGGCCCTATGGCGACGTCCGGCGGTTCCAGGAGGTGGCGAGGCGCTTGCTGGCGACTTTGAAACCACCATCTGCCGAACCCGCTCGATCTCGGAACGGACCCAATACGACGCCGAGGTCACGCGCAGCGAGCATCTCGTGAGGTTCAATCGCTCCGGATTCATGCCACGGCGGAGATAGTCAGGCTCGCACCGTCGGGTATCCCCATGGCCGTCGGGGACGCTCCTGAACGCCGACGTCCAATTCACGCCTCACTCGACTGCAAGCGGCCGGGTATGGCCTACAGAACGCTGCCCCGAATGTCGGGAAGTTCGTGAAGTGACAGTCGCCCAGATCGAGACGGTTCCGGCTCACCAACCGGAGGTCCGCGAGCGGCTCAGGGCCCCACTGAGTCGGTCTGGCTCAGGATCCCGAAAGGGCAGATCAGCCGAACCCGGTGTAAATAGTTCCTTGGACCCGCGCAGGTCGCTCCCTGTCGAACTCGTCCGTATCACCGACGAGTTCGACAGGTTTAGTTTTGCGCCGGTACGGCGCGATCGAACTGCCAGTTCCTGCCAGCCCCGACGAACTGATGGAAAGACTCCGTCAGGCTCTCCGGCAGTGGCCGATTGATCGGCCCGCGCTCGTGGCTCTCACCGGGGCGTCGAACGTCACCGGCGAGGTCTGGCCGCTCGCCGAGCTGGCTGCCCTTGCCCACGAGCACGGTGCCCGGATCTTCGTCGATGCCGCCCAGCTTGCGCCTCACCGCCCAATCGACATGTCGGTCTCGATCTGGACTGGGTGGCGTTTTCGGGACACAAGCTCTATGCGCCATTTGGAGCGGCCGCGCTGGTCGGCCGCGCAGACTGGCTGGCCGCTGCCGAGCCGTACCTTCCAGGCGGCGGCGCGGTCGTCGAGGTCAGCACGGAGGGGACGACCTGGGCGAGCTTGCCCGAGCGGCACGAGGGCGGGTCGCCAAACGTCGTTGGCGCGGTCGTGCTGGCAGCAGCATGCACCGCACTCGGCGCCATCGGGATGGACAATGTCGCGCGCCACGAGACCGGACTGGGTGACCTGCTGCGGACCACTCTCGACCGAGTGCCCGGCCTCATCAGCTACACCACGTGGGCCGATCCGTGCGACCGGGTCGCGACCTGCTGCCTTCAACCTTCCCGGTCGGGACCATGCGGAACTGGCCGCGATCCTGCGCCGAGTATGGGATCGGCGTCCGCAACGGATCGTTCTGTGCCCATCCGCTGCTCGTCCATCTCGCCGACGACGGCATGGACGGGTGGAAGCCGGGTTGTGGTCTGCGCGTGCCGGGCGCGATCCGGGCGAGTCTCGGACTGGGCACCCATGCGGGCGACCTGCGCCAGCTCGGAGATGCGTTATCCGAAATCGCCGGGCATGGCCCGCGCTGGACCTACCTCCGGGCCCCCGACGGCAGTGTCAGCCCGGTACCTGACGACCGTAGCTGGCCTCGGTTCGATCTCGTACCGGCGTGTGCCCTGTGAATCCGACCGGGACGGGGAGGTTCGATCCGGGTCTTTGGACCCCCTGACGGGCGACCTTTGCTTGCT
>CAWILM010000030.1:0-113750 GCA_963836935.1 uncultured Acidimicrobiaceae bacterium | reverse complement strand
TTGTCCCGTCCGGCGTGGAAGTTTCAAGTGACGGTCCCCCGCCTGACGCCTGCCATCTGGTAGGTGTCGGGTGTCCGTCAAAAACATCCGATCAAGAAGGGGACCGTCGTGAAGAAGAACTACCAGACATCGAAGGGCCGCGCTGGGACCGGGCGCGTGACGCCGAGGAAGTCGAGGCCAGCTCCGGCGAAGGGAGCGAGCGAGACTGCTTTCGAATTGCCTGATGCTGTCAACATCACGGTTGGCGAACTCGCCGGTGCAGCTCGAGGAAGGATTGCTCGCTCTTGCGGTCGGCGCCGGGCTCCAGGTGCTCGGGGCCCTTATGGAAACAGAGGTCACCGAGATCGCCGGAGCGAAGGGGAGGTGGAACCCGGACCGGGTCGCCGTCCGCCACGGCGGCGACTCGGGCGAGGTGACCCTGGGCGGGCGCCGTGTCCCGATCAGCCGTCCCCGGGTGCGGACCGCCGATCGCTCGGAGGAGATCCCGCTCAAGAGCTACGAGCTGTTCAGCTCGACCGAGGTGCTCGGGCGCCTCGCGATGGAGAAGATGCTCGCCAAGCTCTCGACGAGGCGTTACCGTTCAGGTCTCGAGCCGGTCGGAAAGGCCGTCGAGAAGGTGGCCCGTTCGACTTCCAGGTCTGCTGTGTCACGGCGCTTTGTCGCTGCCACCACCCAGGCGCTCGAAGAGCTCTTAGCGACGGACCTGTCCGAGCTCGACCTCGTCTGTCTCATGGTCGACGGGGTCCACTTCGCCGGCCACACCTGTGTCGTCGCGCTCGGCATCGACTCGCTCGGGGTGAAGCACCCGCTCGCCCTCGAGGAAGGCGACACCGAGAACGCCACGGTGGTGAAGGGCCTCCTCGTCTCTCTCCGCGAGCGCGGCCTCGACATGACGAGGCCGATCCTGTGCGTCCTCGACGGCGCCAAGGCGCTCAGCTCTGCGGTGAATGCCGTCTTCGACCACCCGGTGATCCAAAGGTGCCGTCAGCACAAATTGAGGAATGTGAAGGACAAACTGCCCGACGCGGTCGCCTCGGTGGTCGAGCGGGAGATCCGCGCCGCCTACCGCAACCCAGACCCGCTGGCAGCACAAGCCGCTCTCGAGCAGCTCGCGAAGAAACTCGACCGCACCCATCCCGGCGCGGCAGCCTCGCTCCGCGAGGGACTGGCTGAGACCCTCACCATCAGCCGACTGAACGTCCCGCCGACCCTCGCCCGCACGTTGCACTCGACGAACCCGATCGAGTCGATGATCGAGATCTGCCGGGACCACTCGAGAAACGTGAAGCGCTGGCAGGACGGCAAGATGGCGCTCCGCTGGTGCGCGGCAGGCATGGCCGAGGCGCGAAAGCAGTTTCGCCGCGTGAACGGGCACCTGCACATGAAGGCGCTCCGCCAAGCGCTCGACGAGTACGTCGCCGCGAGTGTTACACCGCCTCGCTATGGTTCGCAGAAGGAGGTGGCCGCGTAGCTCAACAGCTCGGGGACCGTCACCAAAGTTCCACGGTCAATGGGACATCCTCCCGGTTGCCAGCCAAACCACCTGCGGACGCCCTCGTCATGCAGAACCCGAGGGTGCTGGCCGTAATCGCCAACGCGCCCTTGACCTCGAGGGACGGGGTAGAGCCGACGGTCTGGACCGAAATCGAAGACGATGCCACCCTGGACGAGATAATCCGGCGTGAGACCTGTCCTGATGGATGTTGTCCTCGAGAACCTGCGCATCGACCGGTACAACAGATGGAAGGTCCCCAAGAAGCCCAGCGGCTACACGAGGGTCGGCTACGTGCAAAGCAGGTGGGTGTTCGAATACGTGGTCAAACCGATGGCTGCTCACCTAGGCAACGAACGTTTCCGAGCACAGCAGAGAGAACTCAACATCGACAAGGCTCTTGTCAGCTACGACGACGGCCTGCCCTGGGAGAGATGCCTCTGTAGTTTGCCGCAGGACCACGAGAAGGACTGCACATGCGACATCGAGCCGGAGTGGCTTGACCAGTGGCACTTCCCCGGTTATCTGGACAGGGACCAGACAAAGGAAGTGCTACTGGACGCGGAGGCGCTCGCGCGCGAGGGCCAGAGCTTGCCGATGCTTCTTGGAGATGTTTGGACCCCGGTGTTCGGCGGCTTGGACTGGGAGATTGCCATGGCCTGCGACAAGGGAGGGTTTACCGATGATGTCTGGGATGACTGGCACGCGGCACTCGATAGAAGGAACAATGACAACATTCCCACGTACCTAAGGGACACCAATTAGGCAGTTTTCCGTTTTCCTATAATTAGCTCTATACAGTTTAGTAATAGGAAAGCGGAAAAGCGCAGGTGAACGGCATTGGACCTCGGAACCGGTCGTGTCGGTGCCCATCGCTCTCGACCACCAGGGCACTTCCGAGACGACCATGAGGTTGCCGTAAGACCGAAAGCGTCGTTATGCACCACGGACATTTGCCACGAGGATGTTCATGGCCGGAGCTGGGCGCGACGCTTCACACGATGGTGAGCATGGGCATTAAATTGGGAGCAATCGACGATTCAGGAGGTTTGTGACCAGCCCGTTCATGAACATGTCCATCAACGGCGCACCGTCGCCAGCCGAAATGGAGAAGGCCGCCGCGGGTGACGGGGAAGGGACTCATAGCCATGGCTTCTTCGGCGAGTATCAACATGGTGAACCCAAGTATACCGACGCCGAAGTCGCATATATGGAGTCCAAGGGGAACCATGTCGACAGATATCATGGCCTGGTCTACAGCGCTACAGGTGGACTATGGACCCCTCTGCACGTCGCCGCGATGTTGCGAGAGGCCCGTCGGGAAGGGGCACTGAATCCCCCGCCAGCGAAACCTGGGGACAGCGCTGTTGAAAAGGGCGTTTCGGAGCCGGGCGAGTCTATGCCCACCGTTCGGCGGCTTGACCTCCGACACCGGGGTGACCCACTCGGCTAGCTCGCTCGTGAACTCGAACCGGTGCCCGCCGACAGGACCGCGGTCACTGGTACGCGACGGCACCCTTTGGAGCTACCAGGCTCACGGTTTCGTCCCAGTTGGAAAAGTCTGTCAACGAGGTCACCTTGTTCTGTCCCTCCGTTGCGGTACCGCCGTACCTGACGGGAAGGTGTTTTCCGCTCAGAGAAACATAGAGCCAGCCGTCCGTGCCAACGCCTTCACCACCAGAAGCCAACTGACCATGAATGCCGACAACGTGCTTTCCATCGACGGACGTCACCGGACCCAACGTCAGGGGAGCGTAAAGGAGGCCCTGGAACAGCTCGGGCGAGTAGGTAACATCTTTTGCCGCAGAGCTGAAGGGCTTTTCGGATACAGCCCCGGAGACCCAACGCCCCGCGTACTTGGTGGCTCGTGCGGCCGACATCCCGACAAAGTCAGGGTCCAAGAGACCCGTCCGGTTGCCCAGCAGGTACACCCGGTCACCGATGACAATCACCTTCACCTGCAGAGAGGCACCTTCGTAGGTACCAGTCACTGACTGCTCTCCGGCTGAAGGCTCCGCGGTCCCTGTGAGAGTAAAGGCCATCTGGGGCGATGTCGTCGCCACTCTTGTGACGCTCCGAAGAGAGTGTTCAGCCGACGCCGCCGCAAGCGTTATCGAAAGCACTTTCTTCGCCGACATGCCAGCAAACGGATTGGTGCTTGCGGCAGAGAACCCTGCTGTCGGCCCAAGAAGGAGAGTGAATACCGTGGCTGCCATGAGGAAGGCCCGCGTGCGGCTCACGTCCCGACGCTATCACTAGTCCCTGTTGGGAGGACCGGTCTGCGAGGTTCTCGAACCCCACCGCCGGGGCGACCAAGCCCTGACCGAGGGCTGCCTGGCCGTGGTGGCCGTCGCTCTGGGCGACCGTGCCCGGTTGGAATTCCCGTCGGCTCCGTTGGTACCGGCGTGGGCTTTATCCTCAGCCACCGTCCGACCTGCGCGGCGAGCTGTCCGATGATGCCCACGAGCACGAGGGTACGACCTCGTCCCTTCCACCCGTAGGCGCGCGCCGTGCGGCACCATGGAGCCATGCCCGAGCGTCCTCTTAACCGTCGCGAAATCGCCGAGCTTGCCGACCGGCTCCGGGGCCTCATGGCCATGGTGGACAACGGCGAGATGAGCGCGTCGACGGCCACGAGCTACCGGATGCAGGGCGCTGTCGTTGCGCTAGAGGCTGTGCTGGGCCGCGACGAGTCGTCGCTCGACCCGCTTGAAGACTAAAAGGGGCAACTCCTCAACCGGAGTGACGCTCGACGATGCTTTGAATGACGACAGGAACCTGTCTCCACTTTTGGGTGGGGGTTGGCCGGGTCACCGCCTCGCGCACCTGACGGTTCTCCTCGCCTGCATTTTTCAGGCGTGTCAGTTGGTCGGGCGTCCAAGTGGGAACGGCCTCGATGAGTTCTATTAGGTCGCGTGTTCTCTCGAACGAGCCTGATATCTCCAACGACGCCACTAGCGGTTCAGCCATCAGCACTGCCGTGTGCGGACTTCCCGCTAGAGTTCGCACAACTTGACGAGCCAGTAGCAAAGGTCCGGTACCGAGTCCCTGAACGGCCTGGAACCGCGCGAACAGGCCATACGGGTCCAGCCCACATCGGACCGGCACAATCAGGATTCTCCACGCGATGGCAACCCCCACTTCCTGGTCCGTAAACAGGCTCTTGTGGAAAGTTGGAGTCAGGTATGCAAGGAGAGCGTGGCAGCCCGCGAGGGCGAGTTCGATTTCCTCAATCCATTCTCGACTCGGTTCAATATCTTCATCCGCGACGAACGCGTCGACGTGCCAGGGCGCGAGAGCGGATTTCAAGTCCGACACATACTCTTTGTCGCCGGAGACGTGGCTTACGAAAAGACGGAGGTAGCCAGACGACCATCTCCGGTCCTCGCCTGGCGACTCTGTGCCTTCCGGGGTGGGTGGCTCAGGAAACACATGGCGGTACAAATCGACCAGGTCATCATCTGTCCCAGCGCGAAGCTTCGTCGTGATGTCTTCAAACTGACTGCGGCTGTACTGTAGGTCCAGAAGGAAGCCGAACTCCTCCAGCAGCAAGTTCGACTCCGTCCAAGACATCGCGCTCAGCCGGTGCCCAAGTTCGCGAATCATGGTGACGCGTTCTCCGCGAGTCAGGCTCATTCCATCACGGTAGGACGCTCAGACCTGCGAAACGGAGACCCGACGTATAGCAATCGTCCGATTGTTATAATCAGCAGGGTGAAGAAGGCGAAGAAGGTCGGCGAAAAAGGGGTCGTCGGCTACCTGAGGGTTTCGACCGAGGAACAGGGCGTCAGCGGAGCCGGTCTCGCTGCCCAGGAGGCAGCCATCCGGGCAGAGTGTGAGCGGCGGGAACTTCCCCTCCTGACACTGCACACCGACGCCGGGGTCAGTGGCAAGTCCCTGGTCCGTCCGGCCCTCACAGCCGCCCTAGCCGACCTTGATGCCGGTCACGGCGATGTCTTGATGGTCAGCAAGCTCGACAGGCTGACTCGTTCGGTCCATGACGCCTCGGGCCTGATGCAACGGTCAGAGAACTCCGGCTGGGGGCTAGTTGCCCTCGACGCCCCGGTGGACACCACGACCCCGGCGGGTCGGGCCATGGCGCAAGTCTTGTCGGTTTTCGCCGAGCTAGAGCGCCGACTGGTAGAGGAGCGGACCAAAACGGCGTTGGCCATCAAACGGCACCAGGGTGTTGTGCTCGGCAGGCCCCGGACACTGTCGGACAAGGTGGTCGGGCGCATCATCAAGGAGCGTGGCGCGGGCCGCACCTGGACGGCCATCGCCGAGGGGCTGAATCATGACCGGGTTCCGACGGCTCAGGGAGGGCTGCGCTGGTGGCCCGCGACGGTCAGGTCCGTGGCGGTGTCGGCAAGGCGACCGGTTCGAGGTCGGGCGTAACACTGACATGGGCGAGATAACCGACCACGTCATCGCCTACCGAGACGGCGAGCTGAGCTTCGAGGCTCTCTGCGCCTTCCTGGCAACCTTCCCCTACAGGTCATGTCCCCGATTCGGAATCTGGCAAATGTGGGGTGGAGGGCACGCTCTGGATAACACGATGCAAGAGATGCGGATGGCGACGGAAGAGATGCTCACCGATGACGAGTACGTGGCCGTCATCAGAGCCATCAAGAACCGGCCAGTGCTGGTCCACGAGCCTCGTGACCTTGGCGGTGGTGATGGTGGGCAGCCGACAGCCGAGTAAGGCGTTTCGACAACCAGGACGAGAGGCTGTGGTCCCTGACCGCGGTGAGAACCGTGGCGGTTTTCGGCAGCAAAACCAGGCAGACGGCTAGCCGCTTCGTTCCTCTCCGGTCACCCGTCGGATGAGCTTGCCAACGAAAGTGGCCATACCCATGGCGGCCCCGTACGGCGTCATGGTGGAGTACGCGTTCGGCGTGTCAGCCACGAGCATCTGCGCGCCATCATCGGGCGAGTCTGTCAGCGGCTGACGGGGCTTCCTGCGGCGAATTCCTCTCGACCCCACATGGACAGTATGCACTTGGAGTTGGCCATTCTCCTCCTGCCGGACTGGCGTGTTCCAACGGCACATCGGGGGCACGGCGATAGGAGGTCCTCCGTTCTCTGAGTCCTGACACGACATGTAGCGTCTGGATGTGAGCACGACTACGACCATTGTTACGACGGCCGACGGCCGCGACCTGTGTGTCGAGTCGGGCGGGGACACGGCGGGCCGACCGGTGCTCGTTCATGATGGGACCCCGAATTCCCGGCATCTGTCCCGACGCCGTCTCGAAGACGCCGAACACAGGGGCCTTCTCGTGATCGGTTATGACCGTCCCGGCTACGGCGGCTCGACGGCCCTACCGGGGCGAACCGTCGCGGACTGTATCGACGACGTACGGGCCATCGCGGATGCATTCGGCATTGACCGGCTGGCGGTGTGGGGAATCTCGGGTGGCGGTCCTTACGCGCTCGCCTGCGCTGCGCTACTGCCAGACCTGATGTCTGCTGTCGCCACCCTGGCGTCCCTCGCGCCCTGGGGCGAACCCGATCTCGACTACTTCACGGGGATGGGAGAAGCCAACGCCGATGACATCAGGCTCTTCCTCGACGACCCTGAAGCCGCCCGCACAAAGATGGCAAAGGACCGGGACGAGTTCTTGCAGGCAACGCCGGAACAGGTCGTCGAGGCCTGGGCCTCGTTGCTGTCCCCCGCAGACGCCGCGGCTCGGACCATTGAAGACGCCTCATTCACGGTTACTTCAATGCAGGACGGACTTGCGCCTGGTTACCAAGGCTGGTGGGATGATTCATACGCCCACCTGGCCCCTTGGGGGTTCGCGCTCGATGCCATCCGGGCACCGGTGCAGCTCTGGCACGGAGCACAAGACAGGTTCGTCCCCTTTCAACACGGCCAGTGGCTTGCAGAGCACATCCCCGGCGTCGACGCTCACCTGACCGAGACCGATGGCCACTTGACACTCCTCGACCGACTACCCGATATCCACGCGTGGTTGATGCAGCACTCCTAGAGCCGGTAGCAGATGCCGACAGGCGTCTTCACTGCGAGGCGTCGGTGATCTCCGTGACCGTCCGCCCGCATTTAGAGATAGTCGTATTGGCGGTGTTCATGGTCCTCGTGGGCGTCTACGCGGCAGCCATAGCCGGACGAACCGGACCGCGCAGGACTTGAAACCGGGGGTACTGTCAGAGCCGCCTCACGATTTCCAGAGCGCGACCACGCTTCCGTTCGGACGCAGCTCAAGAATCGCACTGACCGAGGTCCAGGCGTTGCCAGCGTTGGTGTCGACGTAGATGTCGCCATTTTGTGAGACGGCGAGGCCATCTCCACCGATGAATGTGTTGTAGGCAGGTCCCCCGCTCATTCTCCCAAGGGCCTTGTCCAGTGCGGGAGGCTCGGCAGCAGGTTCACTCACAATCGGCGAAGCAATCGGGGTGATGCGGCCAGACGGCGAGATTCGGAAGATACCGGCGTTGTGAGCCAGGACAACGCTCCCTCCGGTTCCCGGAGCGAGTGCGGGCGGACCGCCTGCGTCGCCACGGAAGACACCCACGAACCGGAACCTCCCGCTTGTCGCCATCTCGGAGACGCCAAAGGTGCCGCCGCCGCCTGCGACAAGGAGGTCACCGTTCCCGTCAAAGGCAAGGCGCGTCACTCCGGTGAAATCCTGCTGAATCGCAGGGTTGCAGTCCCAGCAATAGTTTCTCGGCAAGTCCTTTGGGGGGATGGTTTTTCCGACGACCCAGTGGAGAGTCCCATCAGGACCGAGGCGATATACGGCATTAGCGGCGATGTAAAGCTCACCGTTCGGACCGATGGTCAGCCCCGCGACCCCGTTGAGCGAGGCGCTCAGTGCGCGCACCGATTTCGTTCCGAGCGCCCGAGTGCCGCCACCGGCGACTGTCTCGATAACGCCGTCGGGGAGAACCTCGCGGACCCTATTGTTCCCGTCGTCGGCAAAGTAGACGGTGCCGTTCTTCGCGACCGCAATCCCAGCCCAGTTATCTACGTTGATTTCAGCACGGACGGCTGGGCCACCATCTCCCGAGAACCCACGCTCGCCGTCACCGGCAACCACTTGGAACCTGCCCGAGGGCACATGGCGGAGAATCTGGTCTCGGCCACTGTCGACGACGAGCAGGTCGCCGTTCGGCGCGACAGCTAGCGCGTAGGGGGCCTCGGGGAAAACGAAAGCACCGGCCAGGACGGGAGAGATTGGCCTGGAGGGCGACGAGGTGCGGGTGGGGCGTGCTCGGGCACTCGGGCGGTTGACAATCGCGTAGGTAATGCCGCTCACGACCATGGCCATGAGCACGATGATGCCGATGAGCAACCAGCGTCTGTGCTGGCGTTGCCGTGCCTCCCTGATGAGCGCCTCGGCGTCTGGAACGTCTGTTGTTGCCTGGCGAGGTTCCTCGATGACCTTCATGACCGTTCCTACGACACCTGCTCGATTATCCGTACCAGCTCCTCAGGGCGATAGCCGAACTTGCGGGCCAGCTTGACCAACTCTCGCGCCTTGTCCACCACGAGGCTGCGCTGGGGGGCGGCACCGGTGACAGATACCCCACGGCCACGGGAGAACTCCAAGATGCCCTCGTCGCGGAGGGTGTGCAGGGACCGGAACACCGTGTTCGAGTTCACCCCCAGCACTGCGGCTAGGTCCCGCGCCGGAGGGAGCCGTTCACCGGGCTTCGCCTCCCCGTCCGCGATGGCTCTGCGGATGGCGGCAGCAACCTGCTCGTGCAAGGGCAGAGGGCTGGTGGGGTCGATTTCCACCTTCGGGTTGGTACTATTCACACTGTGACTATACGCTCGCGCAGTCCAGCGTCAAGTCGTCGTTCGACATGCCTCCCGCGACACCGCGAAGCCGACAGGCGGTGTCGGATGCACACGGTGCGCCAGCTAGTAGTAGTCGCGACAGCGACCATGACTGTGATGGTCGCCGCGTTCACGGCCGGAGCGGAAACCTACGTCTGAGCCGCTGGTGCAATACTCCATTTTCCGATATATCATGATTGGAGAGTCGTAGCGAAAGGTTGTCCACATGACGGTGGAAGGCATTCGCGGGTCGTCGGACCGCAGCGTCCTCGTTCTCACCAGCCTGGCCGGTGGCCCAAAGCACGGCTATGCCCTCATCAAGGACATCGAGGGCTTTGCAGGCGTGAAGCTCGGTCCTGGGACGTTGTACGGCTGCCTGGCCAAACTCGAACAAGCGGGACTCGTTGAAGCTTTGCCCGCGGAGGACCGACGCCATCCCTATCGCATCACGGCCTCAGGTCTGCAAGCGGTGAGGGAAAGGCTCATCGAGTCCGCCCGCATCGCCGAACTCGGCCTGGGCAGAGTCGCAGGAGCCATGTCATGAACAGTTGGCTGTTTCGCTCACTGGTGGCGCTCTACCCGAAGGCTTGGCGGGAGCGCTACAACAAAGAGGTCGGGGACCTGTCCGCAGAACTTCTTGCCGCGGGAGAGACGACCCGACTGCGCCTCGCGCTGGAGCTGGGAAGGTCGGCCCTAGCCGAGCGGGTCCGTTCGTTGCACAGGGGTCGTTTCATGGTGGTGCTGTCTGGCAGTGCGGCTCTCGTTGTCGTGGTGGCCACTTTCCTGGCGACGAACGCCTTCGGGCTTGGCGGAGCGGCCAGTCCGGGAATGACGCCAACCGGATGGGTCCCGGTCGCCTACCGCGATGCGCAGGTATCGTTTCCTCCTTCGTTCGCGATGGGCACCTCGCAGCCGGGAGGCGGTTGGTCAATAATGGTTAACGCCACACCAGAAACCTCCGGCGGCGTCTGTTTGGGGCCTCTTGGTATTGGGGGCACAGACGTGTGCCTTCTTCCCCTGCGCCAGGTTCCTTCGCCCTACGCCAGTGAGAAGCCCGCCACCCTCAACGGCGTGCCGGTCTACCTCGGCCCGAGCGGCGACTACTACGTGCCGTCCCTGGGCGTGGAGGTCACAACCTTTGGCCCCCTCGCGCGCCGCATCGTGGACACGTTGACCCGCAGCAGGTTGCCGACAACAGGCTGTATGCACGCGAAGCCGCAGGGGGGTTCCCGGTGTTCGGGGGAAACCATGGCTATCTCGGTTGAGGGTACGCCTCCCTTGCCAAGGGAGACGGCGGTGGTGGCCTGTGGCAACTGTTCTTGACGCCGCGTCCTGCGTTGGAGCCAGGTCATGCCTTCTCCAGACGTTCCCTCGGATGCGAAGATTTTCATGAGACGAGGAACACGGTGACCACGCCATAGGAGTGCACATGGGAGACCCACCCGGCGCCCGCGCCTGTTCGCACAATGGGGGCACCCATGGTCATTGTGGTCGGCCGCGCGTCGAGGCCGGTAACTAGTCGGTCCTGCCGTCAGCGAGCGTGCGCATCCCGACCTCTGCGGCCATCGGAATGTAGCTGTTGTCATCTCTACCAGGCGTCGTACGCGACCCCGCGGAGCCGACCGTCGGTGCCATGATGCGCTCGGTGCGCAGAATGGGCGCGTTCGCGGCAGTGGCGATGACGCTGATTCTCGCCGCCAGCCCGAGTGTGGCCTCGCCGACGGTCACGACCACAGAGACCACGACCACACCACCAATGCCGAGGACAGCCTCGGCCACATCGCCCTGCCCGGCGGGTCCGGTCAGCATCCCGGCAACGCACGTCCCATCGAGCGGGCTTGTCGAGGTCGACCTCGATACCCACCGGCGCTTTGACCCCATTCGGGTACTACCTCTGGACAATCCGCTCGCCACGACCATCGCAGGCGGTTTCGTGTACGTCTCCTATATGCCCCCTGGCCCGAAAGCAGGCTTTCGGGTAGCACGGATTAATCCCAAGAGCGGCGCTGTGGTCAGGTCTGCCTGGTTTCCTGGTGACTACTACAACCAGCCGCCGGTCGTGGCGTACGGCTCGGTCTGGGTGGTGACCGGCTTGTGCAGGTTCCAGGTCGTCCGAATGAACCAAGCCACGCTCGCCGTGACCATGAGGACGCCGCTTCCTCGGGACCTCAACAACAGTTACCTGTTCCCAATCGACGGGGCGCTCTGGTTGGCCAGCGACGTCTCGGCGAGCCTTGCACGACTGAACCCCCGCACCGGGCGTATCAGCATGGTTCTTCTGCCCGAGACGGTCCCCGACTCGCAGGTCTTCGGGTTTGCATCTGACCCAAAGGCGGGTTTGCTTTACATCTCAGTCATCAACCAGAACGTCGCTCATTCCCAAGTAACCGAGCGCTTCGAGCCCATTACCGGTTCGTTCCTGGTCGTCCCGCCGCCACCGGGTTGGGTCTACAGCCTGTTCGGTGTGGCTGGGGACATCTTGTGGGTCAGCGAGGGTCCCGGCAACATGTCGCACTTCGCCCCGTTCTCCGCTACCTCCCTGACCCCGCTAGCCTGTGCGCGCACTCAGACCTGCACGTTGTCGGGCTTCAACGGGAATGTCGTCGCCCTCGTCGAAGACGGAATCCTCGCCTTCGAGGAAGCGCATAATCCCGACAGCGGTACTGGGTACTGGCGGCTTGAGTGCATCGGGGGTCCGAGCGTCTCGACGGCAGCTACGTTGCAACTGCCGAGTGATTCTGCTTCCTTCGGCGCGCCTACAAGCCCTCCACCACTTCTTGCCCTCGGGGACGGCTACCTCGTCACGTTTGCCAGGGTGGGCACCGACGGCGGGTCCGGGGTCGCCATCTTTCCGCTTGACCCTCGATGTGCCCCATGACCATCGTGCGCAAGAACGGCCCGCTCGCGATGGCGATGATGGCACTGGTGGTCGCCGGGTGTACGAGTTCGACTGCGCCGCGTCCTCACCACGAGATCGCCACAGGAGCCGTTACCTGGATATCAACCCCGGCACCGCCGACGACATCGACCACCACGACCACAACCACGCTTCCCCCGGCACCACTGTGCTCGGCTTCAGGTTTGCGCGCACGGGTAGGTCCTGGCGGTGCCGGACTCGGCAACTACGTGGTTCCCATCTACCTGACCAACGTGGGAAAGGTGACCTGCCGCCTCTCTGGTTACCCGAGCTTGACTGCCATCACGACAGCGGGTGCGCGCATTCTGCTAAAGCCTGGACACGGCACCTACTTCGGAGACATGACCGCTGTAGACCTGCGACCAGGAGCCAGAGGTGAGTTCCTTCTGGCCGGGACGGACATGTGCTTCGGTGCCACGACGACGACGGCCCAACTTGTCTATCGAGCGGTCGTCGTCGAACTTCCTAGTGGCAAGGGTTCCTTTCTTACCAAGAGCTTCCCGCCTTGCGGTCCCATCTACGGGTTCGACGAGAGTCAACTAGGTGTCACGCCTCCGGCGGCTGGCGTCTTTGTTCCGGCACCTGGCACACTCGCCTCCCTGCAAGCCAAGGTCGAACCTCCTGCGCGTGTCGAGGGCGGTCAGGTTTTCCACTACATCGTTGTCCTCTCGAACCCAGGTTCCCGAGCAGTGACGTTCTCGCCGTGCCCCGGCTACACCGAGTTCCTCACCTTGACCAAAGGTTCAAAGGTTCAGCTCCACACCTGGTCCTACGAACTCAACTGTCAAGCCATCGGTCACCTCGAAGCTGGCAAGACGGCAAGGTTCGCGATGGAGATGACGGTGCCGAAGGTGTCGCAGGTATGGGTCGCGAAGTTCTCCTGGGAACTCGATACGGGCAACGGCCCGTTCGCCGGGACTGTCGTCAGCGTCGACCCATGAGCGCGCCTACGTCGCTGGGTTGGCCCTGAGACCACGATGCGCAAGCTCGTGGTAGTCGCGATGGTGGTCATGACGCTGACCGCGTGTACGACGAGCACCGCCAGACCCACCGGTGTCGTGACCGGATTCGCCGACGCCTGCATGGGCCTGGTCCTGGCAGGGAGCGCTCTACCCCGTGTGACGGTGCTGCTTTACTCCGGGCCGACCGTCGTCGCGTCGACGACAATCAAGTCGGGGGCCAAGTACCGGTTCTCCGTCGCGCCAGGGTCATACAAGGTCAAGGCTCAACAGGCGAATCCGAGCTTTCAGTATCGCCCCAAGGGAGTTGTGGTCCGGGCCGGTCACACCGCCACCTTCAGCTTCCCGGACTACTGCAAGTAGCAGGTGAGGCCCCGGTGTACGCGAACCCATCCCGTCAGGGCTTCATGGGAGCATGACGACAATGAAGCTGCGCGCGCTCGCGATGGTGGTCATAGCCGTAGTCCTCAGTGTGTTCACTAGCTCGCAGACCCTCGCGACGACAACGGTACCGACTACGGCCGAGGCGCTCCCCGCTGTGGACCCCTCGGCCACACCAGCCGGGTGGGTACCGGTGGCATTCGGCGACGCCCAGGTGTCCGTACCGCCGACATGGGTTGTCATGACACACGCCTGGTGCGGGGCGTGGAAGTCGCCAGTCGTCCAGCTTGGTGTCATCAAGCAAGACATGATGTGTCCCGTCGCCGGGTCTCCCCTCACCGTTCGGATTACCCCGCTCGGTCCGATTCCGGCTCCCTACGACCATGAGCAACCGGTCCTGCTCAACGGCATCTCCGTTCTCCTTGGACCGAAGGTGGGGGAGTCCATCTCCTACCTCGTGCCGTCACTGCATGTCGAGCTGTGGGCAACCGAAGGAGCCGGTGCGCGGGTGACGGACACGCTGGCGGTCTCACCGCGTTCGGTTGCGCTGGCCTCCGGTCCCGCCCCGGTAGTGCCGTCTTCATGGCGGCAGGTGAGCTTTGCCGGGCTGCACTTCTCGGCCCCGCCGAACTGGCCCATCACTCGCACTCAGGTGACCCCCGGTCTCGGAGCCATCTGCAAGACGCGAGGCGTGGCGTTTACGGGCACGACCGTAACCCTAAGCACCGACGTGCGCCCCATGCTCCTTCCCCCTTGCCCCTATTTTCCACCGACCCCCCAGCAGCCGGAGAACGGAGTCCAGGTCGACTCGGGGTTACGCACCGAGCCGATGGTGACGCTGTCCTTCTCGGATCACTGCTTGGTCCTCCACGGTCTGACGGCGTGTCCGGCAACCTCACCGGCGTACTCCATTCTCGTCCTGAGGGTAAACGTGCCAGGGCGCGACAAGCCCGTCTTCGTTTCCATCGGGTTGGCCGGGAACGGCATGGTCGCCCAGACGATTCTGTCCTCGCTGCGTCCGGCCAGTGCTTCGACCTTCACCCCTGCGTCGTTCCTTGTCCGAGCAAAGGCTGGCATCGACGGCACCTTCTCCGCGGTCTACAAGCTGAGCGCCCCATCATCGAGCACCGCGAACGACGCCACTGTCACCGTCGCACAACGAGCAGCCGCAGGCAGTACTTCCTGGCCAGGTGGTAAGCCAGGGGAGTGGTCGTATCGACTCAGCTACGCAGATGGTTCCACCGTGGAATGGCTTGTGCGAGGCGACCTGTTGGTGAACTGCTGGCGAGTGCGCACGTCGAAGTGGCGGTGCAGCGCGGGTCATTACAACGGAGACGCGGGCAGCATCGGCTACACAATCGCCACCATTCCCTATCTTCCCGGTACGGCCTTTATGTCGCTGAGCATCGCCCTCCAAGCCATGCCGCCACATGCGTCTCTAGCTGTCCGTTCGGAGCAGTCGAGCGTCGGACCTTTGACCTGTGTGCGTGATGGCGACGGCACTTGGTGTCTTATGCGCGACGGGCATCTTGCCACTTGGACTGGGCTGGGCTTCACGGGGTACTCCTGGACCAACGCGCAGCTCGTAAGCGAGCAACCAACCGCCCCGGCGACGGACTTTGTCCTTTCAGGGGTCCCGAGAGGACCTTGGCTGCTGCCAGTACCGGAGTGAGCGACATCGAATCCCGCATGCCCGTCGATGAAGCCGGTAACGGTGCGGTCGCCGGGATGGTTCTGGACTCGTTGCGGGCGGCGTGATGGCCACCGTCGCGGTCACCAACCATCGGTCGTGGGGATGGTTCGGGGCTTGGTTGTTGGTCGGAGTCGCTTACGGCGTTGCCCTCGTCGGAATCCTGACCATCGGCATCTTCGTCCTTCCGGTCGCAATCATCGGCACCGTGATACTGGCACGCCTGCCGTCTTCTCTCCGAGGCGTCTCCGGCCTTGTCGCAGGGCTTGGACTTCCACCGCTCTACGTGGCTTACCTGAATCGCGGCTACGGGGGACCGGCCTGTTCCACGAGCGGGAGCGCGGCGGCACACACCCTCGCGCTCCAATGCACACAGCCATTGGACCCCTGGCCATGGTTGGCAGCAGGGCTGGTGCTCGTGGTCGCGGGCGTAGTGGTATTCGTAGTCCGCTCCAGACCATCGGTCCAGGCACGCCGGACGCGGTAAGGCTTCGACACTCGTGACAACCAGCCTCTCGGGTTTGCCGAGGCCCCTTACACGTTGGCGGGGTGGGGCGTACCATCCTCACGGAGGCTAAAAGTGACCAACGCGCGCACGGTCCGGCACCCCATAACCACGTTCGTCGTCGGCGTGCTCGCAGTCGTCGCTAGCGTCGTCAGCGCGGTGTAGTACCTCAGGCCAGGGGGCGAGCGTCAAGACTGAACCTGTTAGCGCGATGGTCCGACTGCCAGTACCTTGAGCTTGTGACTGAGATTGCCCGTCCGTCTATCGCCTCGCTGTTCTTGGAGCCAACGTTCAGAGGTGCTGGGCTGGGCAGCGCTACGGGTTTCGTTGTGGAGCGAGAAACGGGACCGTACCTCGTCACGAATTTCCACGTCGTTAGCGGTCGCGACCCAGAGGCGCATACGAACGTTATCCCTACGGGAGCCTGGCCAGATGCCATCCGCATCTGGCACAACGCCGCCGGAAATCTCGGGAGCTGGGTCGTGAAGGTAGAGCCTCTCTACGACCCGCAAGGCATCCCGCTGTGGCTCGAACACCCCGTCCACCAGTCGAAGGTCGACGTTGTCGCGTTGCCGCTAACCGACACGGCGGGTGTTGCCATTTACAGCTACGACCCGTGGGCGCAAGTGCGCGCCGCTGTCAATATGGCTGGGTCTCTGAGCATCGTGGGCTTTCCTTTCGGCGTCCGCTACGCGGGTGCGATGGCCACTTGGGTGCAGGGCTTTGTAGCGAGCGAACACGAAATCGACTTCGAGGGACTTCCAAGGTTTCTCGTTGATAGCCGCACTCGGCCTGGTCAGTCGGGGTCGCCCATCATCTTCTACACCACAACCGGCAACTTCAGGGATATCCACGGCAATACGTTCCTTGCTAGCGGCACTATCGAGGAATTCGTTGGGGTCTACTCCGGCAGAATCAGCGAGGAATCTGACCTTGGCTTCGTGTGGAAGGCGTCTGTCGTGCGGGACATTATCGACAATGGTGTGCGGGGAACCGTCTCCGGCCCATAGCGCTGGTCGGGTTCGACCGACCAACTGGTCGGGTTACGGGCTGCCACCCGACCACGGGGTTCAGGCCCTCACTGTAGTGGGAACAAACCCTTGAACCCTCAAGCGGCCGGTGCCCGGTGCCGTAAGCGGCCTCGCGAGTCCACCCTCGGGTTTCGGTGTCGTCCTACGCTCCCGAAGTGCCGGGCAGATAGAGGGAGATGGTCATGGCGAAAGGTCTTGGACGTTCACAGGAGGCTTACGACCGGTTTTCCTCGGCGGTGGACGCGCCCCTGACAATTGCGGCTGTCCTCTGGCTGCCCTTCCTTATCATCCCGCTGTTCGTGCGCTTGAAGGGTGGAGTGGCCGCGACCTTCGACGGTGTTGACTACACAATCTGGGCACTGTTCGTCATCGAGTACTTGACCAAGCTATGGCTTGCTCCGACCCGGTGGAGCTTCGTGAAGACCCACAAGCTTGACCTCGCCATGGTCGCGTTGCCCATGTTGCGTCCCTTGCGAGTGATGCGTCTGCTCAGGCTGGTTCGGGCAGGAACGGTCCTCAGCAACGGCCTCAAGCGTGCCCGCGCCATGCTGACTCATCACAATCTCCACTTTGTCTTGCTCTCCGTTGCGGTCATCATCTTCGCCGCCGCGGGGTTGGAGGTCGCCTTCGAGATACACGCGAGGGGTTCGAATATCCATGGGTTCGCCGACGCTCCGTGGTCACCGTGACGACCGTGGGTTATGGGGACAAGCTCCCGGTAACCGCTCTCGGGCGCGGCGTGGCGGTCGTGCTCATGCTCGTCGGCATCGGCCTCATCGGTGTGCTGACGGCCACGGTGGCGAGTTTCTTCGTCTCGGAGAAGGCCGACGAAGAGCAGGCTGCACTAAACCAGCGGCTCGATCGCATCGAAGCGATGCTGGCTCAGGCCTTGTTTCCACGACCCGACGAGTCGAACGAAGCGACGGCACTCAACAAGAGCGATTTGGCCCCGCAGATAACGACCGAGGGATGATTGGCAGTGGCCCCCATCTCGCAGGGCCTCGACGAGAGTCAGCAGTCGCCGGAGCATGGTTGCCGCCTCGGCGATGTCATCGGGTCCTAGAGGGGAAGCGTCAGTCCGGGAGCTTCAAACTCAACGCCCGATCGGCGATCATCCGTCTTTCCTGCACGCCGGGCGGCCTCAGCGTGCTCCCATCGCAATGCCACCGGACCCATGTTCCTATGCTTGGGGAGCACTACCGGCGGGCGCATCGCCAGCAGACGCTTCGCGATCTCCTCCGGTATCGAGAGCACCGAGAACGCGTTTGCAAAGCGACTACGATCTATCCATGAGACGACGTCGCATCGCTTCTATCGGAGCAGCAGTGGTTGCCTTCGCCGCCGTCAGTCTGGTGCTCCCTGCGACAGCGTTCGCCGCCACCGCCCATTTTCGCTACTCGCATGGCGAGCCGCTAAACGATCTTCGCGTGACGCCAGGCGTGACGTTTCATGTTGGGGTTGCGACGATCTGCCGGTCCGGTTATGCGACCAGTGTGCGGGACGTTCCCGAGTCTGAGAAGAACCAGGTCTACGCTGAATACGGCATCACCCATCACACGACAGACCAATACGAAATCGACCACCTGATTTCTCTCGAACTCGGCGGCAGCAACGCGATCGGCAATCTATGGCCCGAGCTGAATGACCACCCAAAGGGATACTTGAACAGCAAGGACATTCTCGAAAACCGCTTGCACGACCTCGTGTGTGACGGGAAGGTCGGACTCGCGAGCGCGCAGAAGGCCATCGCCACCAATTGGGTGTCCACGTATCACCAGTATCTCGGCGCATGGCCCAAAGCAAATCCGGCACAATTGACGACGACTACGACTGTTGCGACAACACCTCCGTCCGGCGCTGTGACGATCACCTCAATAATCGGCTCGATTGCCCCTGGCGGGCATGAGTCGCTCACCGTGCATTCGAGCAAGTCGGGCGATATCTGCACGCTCGCGGTAACGCTACCGAGCGGTCGACTGAGCACCGCAAGGGGACTTGGCACGACAACTGCCAATGCGAGCGGGGTCGCGACCTGGACATGGCTGATCGGTTCCACCACTGGCGCGGGGACCGCTCGGGTATCAGTCAGTTGCAGCGCCGGAACGGTCGCGGGCAGCTTCACGATCACCTAACGATCGGACGGATTTCGGGCCGTGAGGGAGGCATCGCCGTGCGGCCAACATACCTGCCGCTTCCAAACCGAGGCGATCATGATCACGACGCCGCGACTGCACCCGTGGCGACGCCGTCAGGGTGCCAGAGGGGCTTCGCGGTAGACCTCCACAACCGGAGGCTCAGCGAGCAAGGACCGCCATTGTGCAAGGAACTGCGCCATGGTGGGGTCGGACCGAGTGCGCTCGTCGTCTTGTTGGTAAGTGCGCTCGTCGATGTACTCGATTTGCTCGATGAAGCGATCTGGCTCCGTGTTGTTCGACATGAGACGGACGCGAATGCCGCCGGGAGCTTCGTAGAAGGGAATTGCTTCCCGGAGAAATGAGCGGAACTCAGCCTGGCGCTCTGTCGCGACGCGTATTCGAAGGTGAAGCCAGACGGTAGCTCGCCACGGGTCCTCGACCGATGAGTCCATCACTGCCATCGTGCCACTACGAGACGGCACCTGCGCTCGGCGTGCCCCCAATCCGTGTCATGACCCTTACCCTCGCCTTGGAACCATCCAGACGGGGCGAGAGACCTGGCTCGCTGACCCAGTCACCCCTAGCCAAGGGCACCATGTGAGCGCATAATTTTCGGCACGATGCACGGCCCCCCGGCTTCCCTCGCAAGGCGTCAGGGGCCGTGCATCAATTTGTCGGCACGAGCACGCCAGTACTTGAGCGCAGCCGACGTGCTCGTGGTACTGCGCGTCTCCGCGTGACGGGCCGTGCAGCTAGTGGCCGGGGGCCTGGCGTGCCTCGGCGGGCATCGTTGCTGCGCCAGCCGTCCGTGTACAACGACGGCGCCTGAGCGGTGGGCTGCGGCCCGAGCGCCTGCGTAGCATCGTGTCTGATGGCCGACGCTGAGGTGCCGCTGCGCGAGGCGGTCGAGAAGTACAAGGCGGTGACCGACTTCGCGAGCGCTCTCGGCACCTACCGCGACCACGCCGCCAGCATGGGTACGGTGTTTCTGGGCGTTGAGATGCCTGCGCACAAGGACGTGCGCGGCTGGTGGGTAGTGCGCCACTCCGACCTGACGCGAGGCTTGGCCGCCGAGCGAGCACGGCAGAAACGCATGGCCAAGGCTGGCGCGGACTACGCCAGGCACGTGCTGCACGGCCGCGACGGCGAGCGCATCCTGACGGACGGTTACTTCTCCTACGAGCGACGCGGCGCCTTCCACATCCTGTACGACCGGCGCGTGGCGCCGTGGGACGGCAACCGCCGCGTGTGGAAGTGCAACAAGTGCTTCGAGAGCGCCGCAGAAGAGAACGACTACGACTGGTGCCTCAGATGCGACGACGGGCAGAGTTGTGATGTCGGCGTCGGCTGCACGCTCAGCGCCGTCCGCTGCGACGCTTGCGGCACTCGCCAGGTGGTCCCGTTCGCCGCGAACGTGTACCGGGCCGTGGGCACGGCGCCGCACTGGCCGTAGACAGCTCCGTCCCGGCCGCTGGGCAACTCGGCGACCTTGTGGACGACAACGACGGTGGACGAATCTGGACCCGACAGCCCTTCCCGCTTCTGCCGGTGCCCCGAGACCTGCGACCTTGCCCGGTCTTCGCAAGTAGATACGGGACCGGACTCTGACGGCCAGTATTCTGGTCGTGACTTCATCCAGATGGGGCGAGAGACCGGCTCGCTGACCCCCAGCCAACCGACCTGCGGGCACGGTGGCAACGCCGGGCGATGAGGGAGGCACCATGGCTGACCGAGACCGACCCTTCTTTCTGCGCATCCCTGCGGGTTACTTCGACATGACCGAGGACGAGCAGAAGGCGGCTGCCGTGGCCATGTGGAGGGAGGTCATGACCCAGCTCGGCGAAAACCCCGACAAGCTCGTCAGCGAGAGCGCCCAGGACGAGTGCCCTGACAATTTGGTGTAGGTAAGGTCCACCTGGTGGCTTGGAGCATGACCTTGGAGCAGGAAGATCAGCGCCCCGAAAGCTGTTCAACACGCGGGGGATAACGGGGGGATTTCGGTCGGACGCTGAGGGGAAATCGCCAACTGGGGTGGGTTATACCCAGCCGAAGGTTTACCGTCGAAGCTTGACCAGTTGGTGTGGGAACCGACTCGGGGTGCCCGCTCCGGGTCGGTTTACCCCCTGCCCTCTCGCCCACGTTGATTTCGTCCCCGGAGATGTCTAGCCGTCCATCGGGCGGGACCAATAGCGCCTCTAGCCCCTCGCAGATGAGCAGGGCCTCGACCTCGCGTTCATGAACGCCAGCCGGATGGAAGACGTGCCTGTAGGTGTAGTAGCCGACGGGTGACTGGCGTGCCCGCGGTGGTTTTCGTACCTGGCGGCGGTCTTCGTCTCCTTGTAGGTGTCGTAGCCGACCGGTGTGAAGGTGGGGGACCGGGGGTGCCGATGCCCTCGCCCGAGGGTTGGAGCCGTGGCCGTATCCACTCCGCAGGGCTGAGGTCCTGACATGGCTCGAAGTCAGGGGGCCACATGGCAGGCATGGTACGGCGACGCGGTCCCGGAGGTTCGCGGGCAGACGGGAACGTTGGGGAACATTGGCTTGTCTGCGATGGTCGCTATCACCACCACAGACCCCAAGGCCCGGAAAGCCCTTAGCGGAGTTGGGCATCCCCCTCGTTAGCACGCTACGTAGGTAGGCTTTTACGCGCGGTGCCCGGCCTGACGGGATGAGATATTTTGGCCACGTTAGGGCGTGCGATAGGGCGTGGATTCAACAAATGGGCAGGTCAGGGACTATGGACCTCCTGCTCCCAAAGCAGGCGCGCTACCAAGCTGCGCTACGCCCCGTCGCTTCGTGGTGCGACTCCGCGATCGTAGAGGCACCAGGGTACTTCCGGCTGCAAAGGCCTCGCGCCCTCCCTTGGCGCCGGTGGCGGGCGCCACCGCGTGCGCCCAGTAGAGTACGAGCGATCTATGCGTTCTACTTCTGAGGCCCTCGAGGGCAACCGAGTCAAGCTCACCGTCGAGGTCGACGAGGAGGAACTCAAAGGCGCGGTCGACCAGACCATTCGCCGCCTCCAGAAAGAGGTTGCCGTTCCCGGCTTTCGACCAGGGAAGGTCCCTCGTCGGCTTCTCGAGGTTCGCCTTGGTGCTCAGGCCATCAGGGCCGAGGTGATTCGTCACGCGCTCCCGGACTACTACGCCCAAGCCGTCGAAGAGGCTGACATCGACACGATCGCGGCCCCGGAGATCGACATCACCTCTGGCGAGGACGCCGGCGCCCTCGCTTTCGACGCCGTCGTAGAGGTGCGTCCGAAGGTATCGATTGCGGGCTACGAGGGTCTCGTCGTGACGATTCCATCCCTTGAGCCGACCGGGGCCGAGGTCGCCGCTCGGCTCGACAGGCTGCGGGAGCAATTCGCCCAGCTCAGCGAGGTTGAACGGGCTGCTCGAGACGGCGATGTGGTCACCGTCGATGTGCAAGGAGTCCGCGACGGCGAGGTCGCCGATGGGCTAAGCGCCGACGACTTCGTTTACGAGGTCGGCACCGGCGGCATCAGCGAAGGCGCGGACCAGGAGTTGCGCGGCAAGAAGGCCGGCGACATCGTCGAGATCGACGCCCCCCATCTGCAGGGAGGCGCTGGCAAGCTGCGGCTTCTGGTGAAGCAGGTGCGCGAGAAGGTTCTGCCCGAGGCGAACGATGAGTGGGCCTCGGACGCCTCGGAGTTCGACACCCTCGAGGAGTTGCGCTCCCACTTGGCTGCGAGCCTCACCAGCTTGAAGAAGCTCGAGGCCCGCCTCATTCTTCGCGAACGTGCGGTCGACGCTTTGGCAGAGATCGTCTCCGAGGAGATGCCCGCGACCCTCGTAGCCGCCGAAGCAGAACGAGCCCGCGATGCCCTAGCTCACCGCCTCGCGGAACGCGGCCTGACGATCGACCAGTACCTCGAGGCGTCCGGTCAGGACCCCGATGAGCTCGACGCCGAGTTCGAGCGCCAGGCGGTCTCCCAGGTCCGGGCCGACCTCGCCCTGCGGGCACTGGCGGACGCCGAAGGGATTGTCATCGACGACCAGGAGCTTGCGGCACAGGTCGAGCGTCTCGCGTCCCAGACCAACCAGGACGCACGAAGCCTCGCGGCCCGCCTCGCCAGGACCGGTGGTCTCGAGCAGCTACGCTCAGATGTGAGGAACGAGAAGGCGGTCGCATGGCTGGTCAATTCTGTCGACATCGTCGATGAACAAGGGGCCCCGATGGATCGGACTTTGCTCCTCGAAGCCGTGGGCTCCGAGGAAGCGACTGCAGTTGGCGCCGACGCCGAGGTGATAGGCGGGGATGCCGAGGCGGAGGACGAGGCAGCGGCCGACACGGCGGCGGGCAAGGAGGGCTGAGGCTTGACCGCGCACGACTATCTCGTCCCCACGGTGGTCGAACAGTCACCGAGAGGCGAACGCGCCTACGACCTGTTCTCCCGACTGCTACGCGAGCGGATCATCTTCATCGGCACGCCCATCGACGACACGATCGCGAACCTGGTCTGCGCCCAGATGTTGTTCCTCGAATCGGAGGATCCCGAGAAGGACATCAACATCTACATCAACTCGCCCGGCGGCGATATCACCGCGTTGTTCGCGATTTACGACACACTTAAGTACGTGCGACCCGACAAGTCGACGTTCTGCTTTGGGCAGGCGGCGTCGGCCGCAGCCGTGTTGCTGGCCGCGGGCACCAAGGGGAAGAGGTTCGCGCTTCCACACGCCCGGATCTTGCTGCACCAGCCCTATGGTGGGGGCGGTGGGCAGGCGAGTGACATCGAGCTGCAGGCCAAGGAGATCCTCCGGATGCGCGATCTCTTGAACCAGATGCTTGCCAATGACACGGGTCAGTCGGCCGAACGGCTCCAGAAGGATACGGACAGGGACTTCATCATGGATGCCGAGGAAGCCAAGGAATACGGCATTATTGACGAAGTCATCACCAATCGAGAGGTCGTCGGCATCGCGGCGACCGTCGGCGCAGCCTGAGCTACGGGAGACGATGTGGCCAAGTTCGGGGACGGTGGAGAGCTAGTCAAGTGCAGCTTCTGCGGCAAGTCGCAGAAGCAGGTCAAGAAACTGATCGCCGGGCCAGGCGTCTACATCTGCGACGAGTGCATCGAGCTGTGCAACGACATCATCGAAGAGGAGCTGGCTGAGCCGACAGAGGTCCGATTCGAGGACCTTCCCAAGCCAAGGGAGATCTTCGACTTCCTCAACGACTACGTGGTCGGCCAGGAGCAGGCGAAGAAGATCCTCTCGGTGGCGGTCTACAACCACTACAAGCGCGTGCAGGCCGGCGTTTACCGCGACGGCGACGTCGAGATCGCCAAGTCGAACATCCTTCTTCTCGGTCCGACCGGTTGTGGCAAGACCCTCTTGGCCCAGACGCTGGCGCGCATGTTGAACGTCCCGTTCGCCATCGCCGACGCGACGGCGCTCACCGAAGCGGGCTACGTCGGCGAAGACGTCGAGAACATCCTGCTCAAGCTGATCCAGGCCGCTGACTACGACGTCAAGAAAGCCGAGACCGGGATCATCTACATCGACGAGATTGACAAGATCGCCCGCAAGAGCGAGAACCCCTCGATCACGAGGGACGTATCGGGTGAGGGCGTCCAGCAGGCCCTGTTGAAGATCCTCGAGGGCACGACGGCCTCTGTACCACCCCAGGGCGGCCGCAAGCACCCCCACCAGGAGTTCATTCAGATCGACACCACGAACATCCTGTTCGTCTGCGGGGGCGCATTCGCCGGCTTGGACAAGATCATCGAGAACCGCATCGGCCGCGCCGGAATCGGTTTTCGTGCGGACGTGCGCCACTCCAAGCACCGTGAGGAGGGCGAGGTCCTCATGCAGGTCCTCCCCGAGGACCTGCTCAAGTTCGGCCTCATCCCCGAGTTCGTCGGTCGCCTTCCTGTGATCGGGGCGGTCCGGAGTCTCGACGAGGAGGCACTCGTCCGTATTCTCGTCGAGCCCAAGAATGCCCTGGTGAAGCAGTTCCGCCGTGTGTTCGAGCTCGACAACGTCGAGCTCGAACTGACCGACGACGCCCTGGAGGCCGTCGCCCAGCAGGCGATGCTGCGGGGCACGGGCGCCCGGGGCCTGCGCGCCATCCTCGAGGAGGTCCTCCTCGAGGTCATGTACGACCTGCCGAGCCGGGAGGACATCGGCCGCTGTGTGGTCGACAAGTCCGTTGTGCTGCAGAGGGTCGCGCCGAGCCTGGTACCCCGTACGACCGGCCAGGAGAAGACCGAGCGCTCGCGCCGCGCGGCTTCCTGAGCCGCGCCGGGGATTCCCAGCCCTCGCGAGGCGTGTCCCGGCCTGACCAACAGTTCGGCCTCCCCGCCGAGCTGCCCTTGCTCCCTCTGCCGGGCGCGGGGGCTCCCTCTCTAGGCGAGACGCTGGCCTGGCTCGACCGGCACGTCAATCTCGAGGCGATCGAGCAGGGCCGCGCCGGGCGCCTGGGCCTGCCGAGCCTCGAACGCATACGCGCGCTCGTGGGGGTGCTCGGCGACCCGCAGGCGACGTACCCCATCGTCCACGTCACCGGGACGAACGGCAAGGGCTCGACGTCGCGGATGACGGCCGCGATCCTGCAGGCTTGCGGGCTGTCGGTCGGCACGTACATGAGCCCGCACCTGGAGCGGATCAACGAGAGGCTCCAGTTCGCCGGTGCCGACATCACCGACGACTCCTTCGTGAGCGTCCTCGGGACGGTGGCGGAAATCGAGCGTTTCCTGGGCATCCGAGCGACCTGGTTCGAGCTCGTGACGGCGGCGGCTTATGCGTGGTTCGCTGACATGGCCGCAGAGGCCGTCGTCGCGGAAGTCGGCCTCGGGGGCCGATTCGACGCCACGAACGTGGGCGACGCCGATGTGGCCGTGGTGACCAACGTCGCGCTCGACCACACCCAGATCCTCGGGACGACACGGGAGTCGATCGCGGCGGAGAAGGCCGGGATAATAAAGAGCGGTTCGCTTCTCGTGTTGGGCGAGGAGGACCCGATCGTCTCCGCGATCTTCGAGGCCGAAGCCGAAACTGTCGGGGCGCGGGCGATCTGGCGACGCGGCACGGACTTCGGCTGCAGCTCCAATCGGCTCGCGGTGGGGGGGCGCCTGATCGACCTGTGGACGCCGCTCGGGCGGTTTTCCGAGGTGCACCTCCCTCTTCACGGCGCGCACCAGGCCGACAACGCCGCCTGTGCCGTGGCGGCCGCGCAGGCCTTTCTCGGGACGACGATCGAGGAGGACATAGTCTGCGACGCGCTGACCACGGTCAGGGTTCCCGGTCGCCTCGAGGTCGTGGGGCGCCATCCTCTCGTGGTGCTCGACGGGGCTCACAACCCGGCCGGGGCAGCCTCGGCCGGGTCGGCGCTGAAGGAGGACTTCGCGGGCGCACAACGTGTGATCGTCGTGATGGGCTGCCTTCGTGGTCGCGATCCCGGGGAGCTCCTGTCCGCGCTCGGGCCTGAGTGCATCGCCGCGGTCGTGGCATGCCGGCCCCCTTCTCCTCGGGCCCAGGAGCCGGCGCGCGTCGTCGAAGCGGCGCAGTCTTTCGGGCTCGTGGCCGAGGAGTCCGGGACGACTGCCGAGGCGCTGGACCGGGCCCTCAAGCTCGCAGGCCGCGACGACCTCGTGTTGGTCACGGGTTCCCTCTACGTCGTAGGGGCGGCGCGCACAGCGTTGTCCTGATCACTCCAGCGCCTTGCCAGCTCGCAGATTGGCCGCTCGGTCCCGGGGCGATTAGGGTCGCCGCCCGTGGAGCGCACCCTCGTCATCTGCAAGCCCGACGCCGTCGAGCGCGGTCTCATCGGGGAGATCATCAGCCGTCTCGAACGCAAGGGCCTCCGCATCGTGGCGGCCGACTTGCGTGCCATCGACGCCGAGACTGCGAGCCGGCACTACGCGGAGCACGTCGGCAAGCCTTTTTACGGCGATCTGGTCGAGTTCATCGGGCGTGGCCCGGCGATGGTCATGGTCGTGGCCGGCCCGACCGGGACGTGGCAGATCGTGCGGACGCTCATGGGGCCCACCAATCCAGCCGACGCCCCGCCCGGCACGATCCGCGGCGATCTTGCGACCGAGATGACCGAGAACCTCATCCACGGATCCGACGGCCCGGAGTCGGCCGCGCGGGAGATCGAGATCTTCTTTCCCGGCCTTGCCTGACGTTCACCGCCGTTGCGCGGGCCTCCCCGGGCCTGTGGCAACGGGAGGAAGGCGCGGGCGAGCGATCGCTCCGCCCCCTACGGCACGGACCGGCTGACCACGCGGCCGTTGCCGATCTCGTCGATCTCGTCGAAACCCGCAAGCTCATCGAGTCGGTGGGTGACGTAAAGGAGACTCTTGCCGGCCGTGGTGGTGAAAACGTCACGGAGCAGCCGGGCGGCCGTCTCCTCGTCCAGTCCCGAGGTCGCCTCGTCGAGGACGAGGATCGGCGTGCAGGCCAACAAGGCCCGGGCGAGCGCGAGGCGTTGCCGCTGCCCTCCGGAGAGCTGAGCGCCCTGCTCGCCGACCTCGGTGTCGAGGCCCTCGGCCAGCGAGTCGATCCAGTCCCCGAGTTGTGCTGCCCGGGCGGCCTCGGCGATCTCGGCCGTGCTCGCATCGGGTCGAGCGAGGGCGATGTTCCTCCGTATCGTTGTGTTGAACAGGTGCGTGTCCTGGGCGACCCAGGCAATCATGCGGCGGGGCGTTTCTTGGCAGAGACGGTCCAGCGGGACTCCTCCCAGGGTGGCTTCGCCCCCCTCCAACGCCCAAAAGCGCAACACCGCGTTCACGACACTGCTCTTGCCTGCGCCGCTCGGCCCGACGAGGGCCACGCGTCTTGCCGACGGGACCGACACCGTGAGGCCGTCCAGGGCCCACGGGTGGTTCGGTCCGTAGCGGAGGCGGGCGTCCTTCAGGGCGACGTCGCTCTCGGTCGGCTCGGCCACGGGTTCGGCGGGGTCGTGAACCGGGGTCGGGAGATCGGCGACCGCGAGCACGCGGCGGGCGGCGGCGAGGTGGTGCGAGAGCCTTGCAGCGGCGTCGGCAACCGGTAAGACGATCTCGAAAGCGCCGAGCGCCACCAGTGGCAGGACGGCCAGCATGTAACCGGGGAGGCGGCGCTCGCCGGTCGCCGGGATCGCGACCGCCAACAGGCCGATGACGGCCATGCCGGCGAAGGTGACGGCGAGGCCGGACGCGGCGCCCGCGGTCCACGAGCGGCGGCGTGCGAGACTGACGAGCTGCTCGTTGTCGGCAAGGGCCCGCTCGAGGTACTCCTCATCACGCCCGAGAGCCACAAGGTCCGCCGCTCCCCGGAGGAGATCGACGACGTCGGCAGCGAGCGCGCCCTTGAGCGCCGTCTCCCTGGCCCCGAGCCCGCGCTGGCGCCCCCAAGCAACCGCTGCCGTGAGACAGAGGGCGCAGGCAAGGCAGCCCGCGAACACGAGGCCGCCGGCCGGGAGGATGATCGCCACCAGGCCGACTGCGAAGGCGGAGGTGATGACCCCCACCAGTAGCGGCGAGACGCCTCGCAGAGCCAGGTCCTGGAGCGAGTCGACGTCGGCCGTCGCCCGGGAGAGGATGTCACCGCTGCGCCACTGGCCGAGGGCCGCGGGGGTGCGTGGCTCGACCTCGTCGTAGAGCCACAGCCTGAGGCGCCCGACAGCCCGCAGGGCCGCGTCGTGGCCGAAGAGCCGTTCGCCGTAGCGCAGGGGCCCACGGCCGATGGCGAGGATCTGCACGCCAGCCATCAGCACCGTCAAGGTGTAGAGCGGCGGCCGGAGCGCCGCCTTGTCGATGAGCGCCCCGGAGCAGGCCATGAGACCGACCGTGCTCATGGCAGCCGCGGTCCCGAGAGCGACGGAGAGCAGGAAACGGCCCCTAGGAGGGGCGGCTATGGCGAGCAGTGCCCGCAGGGTCCCAACCGCGGATTGACGCTCGGCGTCGGGGAGGTTCACGGTCTCGCCCCGATCGGCACGGACGCAGGCTCGGTCGCTTTGTCGACACCGACGAGCCGACCGCCGACCAGGACGAGAGTGCGGTCCACACGCCCGACGAGGCCGAGGCGGTGGGCGGCGACGATCACGGTTCGGCTCTCGAGCCACGGACCGAGCGTCTTCGCGAGCGACCGCTCGCGGCCGGCATCGAGATGGGCCGTCGGCTCGTCCAGGAGCACGAGGGGAGCGTCTCGCAAGACGGCGCGTGCGATGGCGATGCGCTGGCGCTCTCCGGCGCTGAGAGTCAGGCCCCCCTCGCCGACGGGGGTCCCGAGACCGCGGGGCAGTCGCTCGAGAACCCCTGCGAGGCCCGACTGCTCTACGGCGCGACTGACAGCTCTGCCCCTTGCCTTGGCGTCGGCCAGGCAGATGTTGTCGGCAATGGTGCCGCGGACCAGGTAAGGACGCTGCGGTACCCACGCGATCTGCCGTCGCCAGTCCCGGATGGGCAGGTCGCCGAGCTCGACGCCACCCACGGTGAGCATGCCAGCGGCAGGGGTGACGAACCCGAGGAGGACGGCGAGCAGGGTGGACTTGCCCGCCCCGGACGCGCCGGTCACCGCCACATGCTCGCCGAACGCGACGTTCAAATTGAGCCCGTCGAGAACCGGGGTCGCCCGGGAGGCGTAGCAGACCCGCAGATCGGACAGCCTGAGCGGGCTCCGGGCGAGCACGGCCAGGTCCGCCGCGCCCGTCCCGTCGAACCCTGCGGCCGGAGCGCCCGTCGGGGTCCCGGTCTGCGCTCGAACAGGCGCAGCTGGCACCGGCTCGTCCAGGATGTCCAGGATCCGGTCGGCTGCCGCCTGACCCGCGGTGCTGGCGTGGAACTCGGACGCCGCTCGCCGCAGGGGCAGGTACACCTCAGGAGCCAGCACCAGGACCGCAAGGCCGACCGCGAGGTGCAGCGAGCCGTCCAGCAACCTCAGCCCCAGGAACAGCGCCACGAGCGCCGTGCCCACCGCGGCGAGTACCTCGAGGGCCAGGGACGAGAGGAAGGCGAGCCGCAGCGTGCTCATGGTGGCGAGCCGGAAGTCCTCCGCAGCCCTTTCGAGCGTGCGACGCCCTTCGCGCGCGCGGTTGAAGGCCCGCAGGGTGGGCAGGCCCTGGAGCAGGTCGAAGAAGGCGGCCGCCAAGCCGGAGAGGCGTTTCCACTGACGTTCGGCGTGGTGCTTGGCCTCGAGGCCCAGCAGGACCATGAAAAGTGGGATAACCGACACTGTCACCGCGAGGATGAGAAACGAGCGCCAGTCGGACCACAGCACCCACGCCAGCAGCATCGGCGGCGCGAGGCCGGCCACCACGGCGGTCGGCAGGTAGCGGGCGAAATAGACCTCTAGTGCTGCGACGCCCTGCGTCGTCACCGAGGCGAAGCTCGCCGGTGCGCTCGCCGGCCAGCCACGACGGTCCCAGCGCGATGGCCCGCGACAACAGCTGACGGCGCAACGCGGAGGTCACGCTCGCCGAGGTGCGGTGCGCCGCCAACTCGCCCAGCCATGCCAACGCCGCCCGGGTGAGGAACGCGCCGCCGAGACAGGCGAGCAAACCGACCAGCCGACCGAGAGGGCGGTGCTCGAGAAATGCCCGCTGGACGATGAGACCGATGAGGACGGCCTGGAGCACCAGGCACAGGGTCGCAGCGGCTCCGACGGCCGCGGCTGGGGCGAGATGGCGGCGGGTGACGGCGGTCTTGCGGGCCAAGCGGGAATCGATGAGCTCCCCCAGGTGTCGCTCCGACGTAGTCAGCTCGTGCCGCTCTCGGTGAGGGGGGACTCCTCGAGGGTTGCCCCGGCCTCGGGAGCCACCGACCCGGTTTCGCCTTCGGCGGGACCGGGCGCTCCCGCGGCGGGTTCCACGGCACCGGGCTGCGCCGGCCGGCTCAGCCGGCCGCGGAACACCCAGTAGGACCACCCCTGGTAGATGAGCACGAGCGGCGTGAAGATGAGCGCCACGATGGTCATGACCTTCAGGGTGTAGGGCGCCGAGGCGGAGTTGCCGATCGTGAGGTCGTACGCGGGCGAGATGCTCGAGACCATGACCCTCGGGTACAGGTTCAGAAAGATCGTGGCGACGAGGCAGACCAGGCCGACCGCCGTGGCGACGAAGGCCCAGCCTTCCAGGTGTTCGCGCAAGAGCCACCCGACGACGGCGACGGCGGCGATGGCGAGAATTGGGACTATCGGCGGGACGAGCCCTGTGTTGTGGGCGTTGTGGGCGTTCCCGTAGGTCCACGCCAGGAAGGCCACGATTGCGGCTGTGGCAGCCGGCGCGAGGACTTTCGCCGCACGGGACGCCCGCTCCCTCAGGTCGTCGGTTGTCTTCAAGGAGGTGAAGACCGCCCCGTGGAGACTGAACAGGAGCAGTGTCGTCACCCCGCCGACCAGCGAGTAGGGGTTGAGGAGGTTGAAGAACGATCCGAGATAGGTGAAGTTCGCGCCGATGGGCACGCCACGAAGGATGTTGGCGAAGGCCACTCCCCACAACAGGGCCGGGAACAGGCTGCCCCAGAAGATCGCGTGGTCCCAGGCGACGCGCCAGGCGGGAAAGGCCCGCTTCGCACGGAACTCGAAGGCCACGCCCCGGAAGATGAGGGCCGCCAGGATCAGGAACAACGGGAGATACAAGCCGCTGAAGAGCGTCGCGTACCAGTTCGGGAAGGCGGCGAAGGTGGCACCGCCGGCCACGAGCAGCCAGACCTCGTTGCCGTCCCAGACCGGGCCGATCGTGTTGATTAGCACCCTGCGGTCGAGGTCGTCCCGGGCCACGACCCCGAGCATGATGCCGACACCGAAGTCGAACCCTTCCAGCACGAAGTAGCCCGACCACAAAATGGCGATGACGATGAACCAGAAAACCTCGAAGCCGGTGTGGGCCGAATGGACGCCGGCGAGGATGAAGGTCACTGCTCCTCCTTGCCTCAGTAGACGAGCGCCGGCACCCGGTCGTCACCGGGCTCGGGCTCAGGCTCGTCGTCGTGTTCTTCGCTCGTCCCCTCGTCGCGGGCATACCGGGCCATGAGCCCGAAGTCGACCGCGGCCAGCAGGCTGTAGATGGCCGTGAAACCGACCAACGTCGTCACGACATAGCCGGTGCCGATGTGCGACACGGCCTGGGAGGTCTTGAGCAGCCCGTAGACGACCCACGGCTGGCGCCCCATCTCGGTGAAGATCCAACCCGTCGTGTTGGCGACGAAGGGGAGCGCTATCGCGAAGACCGAGATCCTCAAGAACCAAGCCGACTGCTCCAGACGCCGTCGGCGCATGAGCCAAAGGCCCGCGGCCAGCAAGACGAGCATGAGGATCCCACAGCCCACCATTATCCGGAAGGTCCAATAGGTGACCCACAAGATGGGCTTGTAGTTGCCCGGTCCGTACTTGGCGACTTCCCGGGCCTGGATCTGGTTGAGGCCCTGCACCGCACCGTCCCAGTTGTTGTCGGCCAGCACAGAGAGCATGTGGGGGAGCCGGATCTGGAAGATCGGGTTGCCCGACAGATCCCCGATCGTGAGTAGCGAGAAGCTTGCCCCGTTCTGGGTGTTGTAGATGGCCTCGGCGGCGGCCATCTTCATGGGCTGCTGACGCTCCATGATCCTTGCCTGGTTGTCGCCGAAGAACATCGTGGCAACAATGGCGACCACCCCTACGACGAGGGCCAGTTTGGCCGAGGTGGCGAAGACCGGCCGGGGTGCATGACCGGCGCGCCGGTCCTTCAACAGGTGCCAGCCGCTCACGCCCAAGATGAGAATCGTCGAGGTCACGAGCGCCGAGAACAGGACGTGCAGGAACGAGCCGATCAGGGTGCTGTTGGTCATTACCGCCCAGAAGTTGGTCATCACGGCACGGTTACCGACGACCTTGTAGCCGACCGGGTGCTGCATCCAGGCGTTCGCCGCCAGGATGAACAGGGCGGACAGCATGGTCCCGACGCTGACGAGCCAGATGGACGCCAAATGGACCCGCGCCGAGACCCGGCCCTTGCCGAAGATCCAGACCCCGAGGAATGTCGACTCCAAGAAGAAGGCCAGCAACGCCTCGACGGCAAGCGGGGCGCCGAAGACACTGCCCACATAGCGTGAATAGAGCGACCAGTTCATGCCGAACTGGAACTCCTGCACGATGCCTGTGACCACGCCGATGGCGAAGTTGATCAGGAACAGGCGCCGCCAAAAGCGCGTGATGCGGTCCCACTTGTCGTGCCTCTCCACGTCTTGACGGGTCCGATAAGCCGCCGTCTGCATGATCGCAAGGAGCAGGGCGAGGCCAATCGTGAGCGGGACGAACATGAAGTGGAAGACGGTCGTGATCCCGAACTGCCAGCGCGAAAGATCAAGCGTCATTGCCATGATGAAAGCCGTCGCGCCCGTCGTGCGTTAGGGCCGAAGGTCCCGTTGCCGTCGTCGTCCGGTGCCACTCTCGCCCGGCCAACCCCGAGCTCCGGCGGTGCCGCGGGCCGGTTGGGGGCCGGCGCCGGACGGACGTTGGCGGCCGCCGGCCCGGACCGCTCTTGTGACCTGGGCACGCATCCCGTAGCCTGGTGCCACAAGCCCGCCTAGTCCTGGAGCACTTGTATGCCTGAAAGCAGGTTCTCCTTCATCGGTCGTGACATGGCCGTCGACCTCGGCACCGCCAACACGCTCGTCTACGTCCGTGGTCGCGGGATCGTCCTCAACGAGCCGTCTGTCGTCGCGATCAACGTCAAGGACGGCCACCCGCTCGCCGTCGGCGTCGAGGCCAAGCGGATGATAGGCCGGACGCCGAGCAACATCCAGGCGATCCGGCCCCTCAAGGACGGCGTGATCGCCGATTTCGAGATCTGCGAGATGATGCTGCGCTACTTCATCCGCCGGGTCCACCCCCATCGTTTCTCCAAGCCGCGCATGGTCATCTGCGTGCCCTCGGGCATCACCGGGGTCGAAAAGCGCGCTGTGCAGGAGGCCGCCGAGTACGCCGGTGCCCGCAAGGCCTACATCATCGAGGAGCCCATGGCGGCCGCCATCGGTGCGGGCCTCCCCATCCACGAGCCGACCGGCAACATGGTCGTCGACATCGGCGGCGGCACGACAGAGGTCGCGGTGATATCGCTCGGCGGCATCGTCGTCAGCCAGTCAATCCGGATCGGTGGGGACGAGCTCGACGAGGCGATCATCTCGTTCGTGAAGAAGGAGTACAGCCTCGCTCTCGGTGAGCGGACGGCAGAGGAGATCAAGATCGCTCTCGGCTCGGCCTATGAGCTCGAAGAAGAGCTCCATGCCGAGATCCGTGGTCGCGACCTCGTGACCGGCCTTCCGAAGACCGTTGTCACGACAACCGAGGAGATCCGTAAAGCCATCGAAGAGCCTGTCTCGGCGATCGTCGACGCGGTCAAGGTCACCTTGGACCGCACTCCGCCCGAGCTGGCGGCGGACATCATGGAACAAGGCATCGTGCTCACGGGCGGCGGCGCGCTCTTGCACGGGCTCGACAGCAGGCTCCAGGCGGAGACGCACATGCCGATCGTCGTGGCTCCGGATCCCCTCAACTGCGTTGCGCTCGGCAGCGGCATGTGCCTTGAGGAGTTCGAGGCCCTGAAGCAGGTCCTCATCTCCTCGACCAACCGCTGACCTCCGGGGTCGCGGTGGCCGCCTCTCGCCGCAACACCAGCCAGCGCCTTACGCTGGCCATCCTGCTTCTCGCCTCGATCACGGTGATAACGGTCGCCTACAAGGGCGAGGCACGACGCGCCATCGGCTCGGTCCGAAACGGCGCGGCGGACGTGGTCGCCCCGCTCCAGCGCGGCGTCGCGGCCGCCCTGCACCCGATCGGCAACCTCTTTGCCGGCATGGCGGGCTACGGCGGCGTTCTCGGCGAGAACCAGCGGCTGCAACTCGAGGTGGGCCATCTCCGTCGCCAGCTGATCGAAGCTGCACAGTCTCAAAGCCAGCTCGACCAGTTGCGCTCGGAGCAGAACCTTCCTTTCGCGGATGGGATCCCTGAGGTGCTGGGTGAGGTGATCTCCTCCCCCTCGTCCAATTTCGACCTCACGATCGAGGTCGACCTTGGCACCTCGAACGGGGTCGGCGTGGGGATGCCCGTCGTGTCCGGTGTCGGGCTGGTCGGATCGGTGATCTCGGCCGGGCAGCACACGGCGATCGTCCAAGTGTTGACCGATCCCAGATCTGAGGTCGGGGTCCGCTTCGGGACCGGGAACGTTGCCGTCGCCGTCGGCCAGGGCGAGGGCGATCCCCTGCAACTACAGGACGTGTCCGAGACGAGCGTCACGAGCCGCGGCGCGGCCGTCGTCACGAGCGGCCTCGAGCTTGCCGCCTACCCATCGGGCATCCCGGTGGGTACCGTGGCGTCGGTGCATCACACTGGTGGGTCGCTCACGTCCCAGGTCCTCGTGACACCGTTCGTCAACCTCCTGGTCCTCCAGTACGTGGCCGTGCTGCAGTGGTTCCCGCCGGCTTGACAAGGCCCCGATGTGGGCTCGCGCCAAAGCCGGCGGGGCGAGGCGGGGCGGCTCCGTCGTGAGTATTCGGACTTGGGGCCGGCTCGTGGTCATCACCCTGGCGGTGGTGTTCGTCCAGGTATGCGTCCTGAACCAGATCGTGATCGGGGGCGCCCATCCTGACGCCTTCCTGCTGCTGGCAATCTCGGCCGGCCTCGTGGCCGGCCCGCAACGCGGGGCCGTGCTGGGTTTCGCGCTCGGGGCTCGTCGCCGATGTGTTCGTGCCGACCCCCTACGGCTTGTCCTCGCTTTGTTACGTGCTTGTGGCCTTCGCCGTGGGTCTGGCGGCCGGGACGGTGACCACGCGGCCGACCTTCGGTTTGCAGGCCGCGACGGCGCTGCTCGGCGGGGTGGGCGGGACATTGCTCTTCGCCGGGCTCGGGACTCTCATCGGTCAGCCGAGCGTGCCTCACCACCAGCTCGTGGTCATCGCGGTGGTCGTTGCGGCCGGCTGTGTGCTGTTCGCCAATCCCGCGTACCGCCTCATCGAGTGGACCCTCGCCGTCGCCCCGGGGGCCTACCGTGACGCGGGCGCGTTCGCGAGCGGGAGTGCCAGGTGAGCGCCTCGGGCAGAGGTCCCGAGCCGCCGGAGCGGTCCCACCCTCCCCGCCAACCCCGCGACCAGCGGCCTTCGCGCGACCCGCGGATCCGGCCCGTACCCGCCTGCCCAAGCCGGCCAAGGCCCCGTACTTCCCAGCCGACGAAGAAGGCGAGCGGCACAGAACCAGGATCGTGAGCTCGAGCCCGCTGAAGCGCCTCGAGGAGGAGGAGCGCGAGCAGCAGCGCCGACAGGAGAGCGCTCGCTTCGGTCTTCGTCTCACGGTCATGGGCCTTGTCGTGCTGGTTGCCTTCTCGGCCGTGTTGGTCCGGCTCTGGTCCCTCCAAGTCCTTCACAGCTCGCACTACCGCAACGCCGCTCTCGTCTTCCAACAACAGACGGTCCCGATCACGCCGGCGCGCGGCCTGATCATCGCTCGCGGAGGACAGGTTCTCGTGGGCGACCAGGTGCTCCCGGTCGTCACGCTCAGCCGCTCGGAGGCGACCCCGGCGGTCATCGGGCGCTTGGCGGCGCTGCTCGACCAGAGCGTCGCAGATGTCGACACTTCCCTCGCGAACCCGCAGGCGAGCCCCTACCAACCGGTGCCGATAGCGATCGGGGTACCCCAGTCGACCATCGTCTACCTGTCCGAGCACAGGGGCATGTTCCCCGGGGTCTCGGTCAACTTCACGGCCGAACGGACCTACCCGCGCGGCGACACCGCGGCGCAAGTCCTCGGTTACACGGGCGATATCGACGCGGCCGAGCTCCACATATTGGCGAAGTACGGCTACAACTCCAACGATGTCGTCGGCCAATCCGGTGTCGAGGCGACCGACGAGCTGTGGCTGCGGGGCCGGCCCGGATCGGAGGTCATCAAGGTCGACGCCTCCGGCAACCCCGTCGGCACCGTGAAGACCGTGCCCCCGGCGAGCGGTGACGACGTCGTGCTCAACATCGACCTCAATCTGCAGCAGGAGGTCGAGCAGGCTCTGACCAACCAGATCCTCAAGCTGCAGGCGAGTGGCCTGCCGGCCGACTCTGGCGCGGCAGTCGTGCTCGACCCCGAGACCGGAGCCGTCTTCGCCATGGCGTCGGTCCCCTCCTACAACCCGTCATGGTGGGTGGGCGGCATCTCCGACCAGCACTATCAGCTCTTGACGAGCCAGGCTGATCACGAGCCTCTGCTCAACCGAGCGATCCAGGGCCTTTGGGCTCCCGGTTCCACCTTCAAGCTCGCGACTGCGACCGCGGCCCTGAACGAAGGCCTTCTCGCCAGCCTCGGGGGTTACATCGACGACCGGGGCTACTACCAGATCGGCCCGCCCTGCAGCGGACAATGCCTCTACCACAACAACCTGAACGAGAAGGGCCAGGGGCCGATCAACGTGACGACGGCCCTCACGGTCTCCGACGACGTGTTCTTCTACACCCTCGGGGCCGACTACTGGTACGACTCGGGCACCTACGGGCGGACGCCCATCCAGGACGCCGCCGAGCAGTACGGCTTCGGGCGCCTCACCGGGATCGACCTCCCGAACGAGTACTCCGGCCAGGTCGACAGCCCGCGGCTGCGCCAGGTCCAGCACTCCGAGGCACCGCAGGCCTTCCCCAGCACCTATTACGGTATCGCCGACAACATCGAGATGGCCTTCGGGCAGGGCGAGACCCTGGTCACCCCGCTGCAGGAGGCTGTCGCCTACGGGACGTTCGCGGCCGGCGGCACCCGATACGCCCCGCAGGTCGTCAACGCGATCGTCTCGCCGACCGGCAAGGTTCTGAGACAGTTCAAGCCGCGCGCAACGGGGCACGTCGAGTTGCCACCGAGCACGTATCAACAGCTCTTGAGCGGCCTCGAGGGCGCCATTTACTCCTCGAACGGCACTGCCTACGCCACGTTCCAGGGCTACAACGGGATGCCGCTGGCGGGCAAGACCGGCACGGCCACGGAGAGCTCGAATACCAACGTGCAGCCGACCGCGTGGTTCGTCGCTTTCGGACCGACGAGCGCCCCGCGTTATGTGGTCGCCGTGGTGATCGACCAGGCGGGCTACGGCGCGGCCGCGGCAGCACCTGTGGCGCGTGACATCTTCACCTACCTGACCAACCACCCCGTCGGTTTTTCGGACCTGCGCCCCCCGGCGAACGTTCCCTGATCGCCAGGCGGGCACGTGCCCCGCTCTCGCCTTGGTGCAGCCGTCGGTCGGGCTCGGCGGAGGTTTCTGAAGAACGTCAACTCGCCGGCTGGCGCGGGGCGGCGCAGGGGCTCGACTAAACTGCAGGCCAGGATGACGACGTCAAGGGCCTTCACACAATCGAGCTCGGTCGCTCGAGCCTTTTCGATTGCTGCTGCGGCCGTAGCCTGCTACGTCATTTTCGCTGTCACCGACCGTAACGTCTCCCAAATTTTCGCGGGGCCCCGCGAACGAGACGACAAAGAACGTGCTTTCGCATTCAGTCTCGGCCCTCTGTCCGAGTGCACCGGAGAGGCGACTCACCGCGGTGCTGCTCGAGGAAGGCCGCCCGCGCCGCTTGCTGGCGCGACCTTTAGAAGGGATCTCCCCGATGTTGGATCCGACGACCGGCCGCCCGGCGTCTGTACCGGACGCGCCCGAACGCGCCGCCGGTGCGCCCGAGGTGGCGAGCGGCGCGGCGCAACGAAGAGCCGCCCGGCCCGCTTGCGAGCGGCACAAGCGCCACAGCGGTGCCCCAAAGGCCGAAGATCGGCGATACGAGGCCCGCACCGCCGTTCTCTAAGCCGGCCGAGCCGGTTGCGGCGCCCGCAGGTGACGGGCGCAGGGCACCGTCGGGCCAACAGGGCGAATTGTCGCGCGGCGAGAACGGTGATGGCACCGCCGCCGCAACTGCACCGGGCGCCGGCTCGTCCCGACGACGGCGCGGCGGGCGGGGGCGGTCACGCCGTGGGAGCAGCAGCGCCGGTTCTTCGGCGGCATCCACCGAGGCGAACGGGGCCGGGTCCGACGGCTCCGGGGCTGACGTCGGCGCAGTTTCCAACCGCACGAGCGCTCCACGTGCATCGAGGAACAAAGGCGCCGGCAACACCCAGTCGCGGCGGGCGCCCGTGCACGCGGCGGCTTTGGCCGGGTCCGATGCGGGTCCGGTGCAGAGGCTGGCGCGGGACCGGCGGGGCCGGCCGGTCGGCCGCTACCTCATGTGTGTGCACGTCGAGCAGGAGGCGACCCACATCGCCGTGCTCGAAGGCCGGGCTCTCATCGAGCACTTCGTGGCGCGTCCGCAGGACGACGCGAACCAGATTGTCGGCAACATCTACCGCGGGCGTGTGAAGAACGTGCTCCCGGGCATGGAAGCCGCCTTCGTGGACATCGGGACCCCCAAGAACGCCGTCCTTTACTGGGGTGACGTTTCCTACGACCGGGACGACGTCGAGCGCCAAGCCGGCGCCGATCGGATCGAGCACCTGCTCCGGCCGGGCCAGACGATCGTCTGCCAGGTGACGAAGAACCCGATCGGGTTGAAGGGGGCTCGGCTGACCCAGGAGGTGTCGATTCCCGGCCGCTTCGTCGTGCTGGTGCCCGAGTCGGCTACCTACGGGATCTCACGTCGGCTCGACGACAATGAGCGCCGCAGGCTGCGAAGGATCCTCGACGACGTCCGCCCGGACGGCCACGGCCTCATCGTGCGGACGGCCGCGGCCGGGGCCAGCGCCGAGGACCTGCGCCGCGACGTCGAGATGCTCGTCGGCCGCTGGCGTGAGATCGACGAGCGCACGCGCAAGCTGCCTGCGCCGGCACTCTTGTACTCAGAGCCGCACATGGCGGTGCGGATCATCCGCGAGGAGCTGACCGACGAGCACCGGTCGGTCCTCATCGACGATCCCGAGCTGTTCGTGATCGTGCGGGACTACGTCTCGCAGTTCAACCCCGAGCTCGCCGAGCGCGTCGAGCTTTACGACCTTTCGAACGAACCGCTGCCGCTGTTCGAGCGGCACCACGTCCACGAGCAGCTCCACAAGGCGCTCGACCGCAAGGTCTGGCTGCCCTCGGGAGGGTCGCTCATCATCGAGCGGACCGAGGCGCTCACGGTCATCGACGTCAACACCGGCAAGAACGTGGGCTCCTCGAGCCTCGAGGAGACCGTCTTCGAGAACAACCTCGAGGCCGCCGAGGAGATCGCCCGCCAGCTGCGTTTGCGGGACATCGGGGGGATCATCGTCATCGACTTCGTCGACATGGAGATCAAGGCGAACCGCACCGCGGTGCTGGCGGCGTTCAAGGCGGCGCTCGCGCGTGACAAGACACCGACGCAGGTCTATGAGATCTCGGAGCTGGGCCTCGTGGAGATGACGCGCAAGCGTGTGGGAGAAGGCCTGGTCGAGGCCCTCTCGGAGACGTGCCCGACCTGCGCTGGACGGGGGATTATCTTCCCCGATCAGGACTTGTGATTCCCTGCGCTATCGTTGCCGGCATATGTACGCGGTAATTGACGCAGGTGGCAAGCAGGCACGTGTCCAGGTCGGCGAACAGCTCGACGTCGAGCTCTTGAGCGCTGGGCCGGGCGACGAGGTGAGCTTCGTGCCCAAGCTGGTTGTCGACGGCGACCACATCGTGACCGAACGCGACCCGTTGGAGGCCTCGAGCGTCAAGGGCCGCGTGATCGGCCTGGCGAAGGGACCGAAGATCGTCGGGTTCACCTACAAGGCCAAGGCACGAGGCCGGCGCCGCTATGGGCACCGTCAGTGGTACACGACCGTCGAGATCACTGCGATCGACTTCCCCGGGGCGGCGAGAGACAGCGCCGCGCCGCAGGTGCCGGCGGACTTGGAGGACGAGCCCACCGCGGTCGTCGAGGACTGAAGGAGCAGTTTCATGTCAAAGACCAAAGGCGGGGGTTCCACCCGTAATGGCCGGGACTCGAACGCCCAGCGCCTCGGCGTGAAGGTCTTCGACGACACGGCGATCAGCGCCGGCACGATCGTCGTGCGCCAGCGCGGCACGCACTTCCATCCCGGCCACAACGTCGGGCGCGGCCGCGACGACACGCTGTTCGCCCTGGCGGACGGCAAGGTGAAGTTCGGCTCGCGCCACGGGCGCCGGCTCGTGGACGTCGTGCCGGTCGAGGACTGACGCCCGACGGCAGATGGTCGGCCTTCCCGGCAAGGGGTCGTTGCTCGTCGCATCGCCGACTCTTGTCGACCCCAACTTCTTCCGCAGCGTCATCTTTCTTCTCGCCCACGACGATGACGAAGGGACTCTCGGCGTCGTCCTCAACCGGCCGAGCCCCATCCCCGTCGCGGAGGTCGTCCCGGAATGGGGAGGTCTCGCGGCCGCACCGCCGGTCCTTTTCATCGGCGGCCCGGTCCAGCCGAGCGCGGCTATCTGCATCGGGCGCACCGAACTGCCCGAGGTTGCCGCCGCGGCCGGCTTCGCCCCGCTCCTCGGTCGTCTCGGCACCGTCGACCTGCACGAGGACCCCACCAGTGTCCCGGTGCGCTTTTCTGAGATCCGCGTGTTCACGGGTTACGCGGGCTGGGGGCCCGGACAGCTTGCCAGCGAGATCGGCTCGGGATCGTGGCATGTGCTCGTGGGCTACGACCAGGATGTTCTTTCGGACGATCCCGAGAAACTCTGGTCCCGGGTTCTCCGCCGTCAGGGCGGGTGGCTCGCCGTGCTCTCCTTGTACCCGGCTGACCTGGCGTCGAACTGAATCCCCGGTGCGGCTGTCGGCGGTGCCGCTCCGCCTGCCTCGCCGACGGCCGTCAGCCCCGTCGGGGCCTTGTGAGCGGAGGGGCTGAACGTGGCATCGGATTTCGTCGACGAGTCCCAGATCCACGTGAAGGGTGGCAACGGGGGTGCCGGTGCGGTCTCATTCCGCCGGGAGGCGCACGTCTCCAAGGGGGGCCCCGACGGGGGTGACGGTGGCCGGGGCGGCAGCGTCTACCTCGAGGCCACGACGAACCTGGCCTCGCTGTTGTCCTTCGTCGACCATCCCCACCGGCGCGCCGGAGACGGGGGCCACGGGGGAAGCAAGAAACGACACGGCCGCAACGGCGCGGACCTCGTCGTGCCCGTTCCCGTCGGCACGATCGTGCGCCACCCGAACGGCGACGTGCTGGCAGACCTCACCTCCAGCGGGGACCGCTACATGGCCGCCGCCGGCGGGCGGGGCGGGCGGGGCAATGCCCGCTTCCTGAACAACCGCCTGCGCGCGCCCGCCTTCGCCGAGCAGGCGGAGCTCGGAGAGGAGCACTGGCTGAACCTCGAGCTCGAGCTGATGGCCGACGTCGCCGTCGTCGGGTTCCCCAATGCCGGCAAGTCGACGTTGGTCTCGCGGATCTCCGCCGCGCGGCCGAAGATCGCCGACTACCCCTTCACGACCCTCGAGCCCCACCTCGGCGTCGTGCGCTTCGGAGGAACGAGCCGCCAGGACGAAGATGCCGTCGAGTTCGTGGTCGCGGACATCCCCGGCCTCATCGAGGGCGCTTCGGAGGGGCGCGGCCTCGGGCACAAATTTCTTCGCCACGTGGAACGGGCGCGGGTGCTGGTGGTCCTCGCCGACCTCGGGGAAGACGAGGGTCGGGTCTCTTCCGAGCAGGTCCGCATCCTTCTCGACGAGCTGCGCCGGTACCGTCCCGAGCTCATGGAGCGTCCGCGGATCATCGTCGGCTCGAGGGCCGACCGCCGCCCGGCGCGGACCGGTGACGGGCCCGGGGCCTCGGCTGAGCCCGCAGGCGGCGACCGGGCCGATGAAGTGACCGAGCTCGAGATCTCAGCTGTGACCGGCGCCGGGCTGCCCCAGCTTCTGGGCCGGCTCGCCGTCCTGGTCGCCGAGGCCCGTGCCGCGGCGCCGCTGCCTCGCCACGCGAGCGTGGTTCACCGTCCCGAACCGGAGGGCGTCACGGTGAACCGGGTGGGAGCGGTCTTCGTCGTGGCGGGAAGGGAGGCGGCGCGGGCGGTGGCCGTCTCCGATCTCACCGACCCGGACGCGCTCGAGCACATCCACCGCCGCCTGAAGCGGATCGGCGTCGACCGGGCTCTCGCACGGGCTGGGGCGCGTGACGGGGATACGGTTCACATCGGCGAGCTGAGTTTCACCTACGAGTCGGAGCGCTGAGCGCAGTGATCGTGGTTGCGAAGATAGGCACGAGCTCGGTGACCGCGAGCGACGGTTCTGTCGACACGGCCGCGGTCTCCAAACTCTGCCGCGAGGTCGCCGCTTTGCGCCGCGACGGGCACGTTGTCGTGGTCGTCACCTCGGGCGCCGTCACCGCCGGCGTGGCGGCCGTCGCGCCGCGCGCCGGGTACCGGAGCGACCCGAAGACGCTGCAGGCCCTGTCTGCGATCGGCCAGCCGCGCCTCATGCGCGTCTACGAGGACGCCCTGGCCGTCGAGGGCCTGCTCGCCGGCCAGGTGCTGCTGGCTCCGCTTGACTTCGCCCACCGCCAGCGCTACCTGCACGCCCGCGACACCTTCCTGCGCCTGTTGGAGCTCGGGGTCGTTCCCATCGTGAACGAGAACGACGCCATCGCCGACGACGAGATCCGTTTCGGCGACAACGACCGGCTGGCCGCCCTCGTCGCCCACCTGTTGCGGGCGGACATGCTCGTGCTTCTGACGGACACGGCGGGTCTTTTGAGCGCAGACCCGCGCCACAACTCGGACGCGACCCTCATCGAGGAGGTCGCCGAGATCGACCGTGAGCTCGAGCAGGTCGCAGGGGGCGCCGCGAGCGTCATGAGCCGCGGGGGCATGTCCTCGAAACTCGCCGCCGCGAAGATGGCCGTGTGGTCCGGCTCCCGGGTCGTGATCGCCTCGGCGCGCCGCCCTTCGGTCCTGGCGGAAGCCGTCAGCGGCCAGCAGGGCGTGGGGACGGTCTTCCTGCCGCACCGCCGGTCTTTGGGGGCGCGCAAGCTCTGGATAGCCTTCGCGTTGCGCCCGGCCGGCCGGATCATCGTCGACGACGGCGCCCGGCGCGCGGTCGTCGAACGGCACAAGTCACTGCTGCCGGCGGGCGTGCTTGCCGTGGAAGGCGCATTTGAGGCCGATGACGCCGTCGAGATCGTCGGCGCCGATCATGTGATGTTCGCCAAGGGCATCGTCCGGCTTGCCGCGGCGAGAGCCTCTGAGTGGGTGGGCCTGCACAGCGGTGAGTTGGCTGACGACCTGCCGCACGAGGTCGTTCACCGGGACGACCTCGTGGTGCTCTAGCGTGTGACAGCCTTGTTGAGCTGACCGGGAGGTCGTTTGCCGTGTCCGATCGATTCGTGGCGACCGATGCCGATGGCTTGCAGCACCACAACGGCCATCGCAGGAGGTGGCCGTTGCCAGTACCGCGAGGCGGGTGGTTGGCGGCCGGGCGACGTCGTCGAGCCTGACGAACAGGGCACCTTGGTGCTGCTCGACGCGGACCAGCTCTTGGACGAGCTCGGTGAATGCGTCTTTCGGGCCGAACCCGCCGGCGAAGCCGGCGCAGCCCGACTTGTCGCCGCTACCTCCTGGTCGGAGAAGCAGGCTGCGGCCTTCGCGCTCGACTGTGTCGAGCACATCTTGGAGATTGTCCCCGGCAGCGCCGACGCGGAGCTTCCCGACGGCGGGTCGCTCGGGGAGATCATCGCGTCGGCGCGCCAGTACCTCGAGAACGGCACGGGCACGGACGCCCGCAGGCTCGGGTTCGTCTCGCGCATCGCGGCGGCGAGGCGGCTGCGCCGTGAGAGCACGGCCATCGGCGATGCCGCCTTCACCGCCGCCGCTGAGGCCGAAGGCCAAGGTGTCGACGTCATGAGCGACCCCGCGTGGGAGACGCTCGCCGCCGCCCGTGACGCCGTGCTGGCGGCGGTCGAGGCCGTTCGCCATGTCGCGTTCCCGTTCCTTGCCGAGCGCGAGACGCGACGGTACGAGGTGCACGAAGAGCGCAAGGTGGCCGAAGTCGACGAGGTGGACACCCCTTGGGGCCGCTTCGCCGTCGGCGGCGCAGGCCCGAAGTACGCGCCGTCGTGGGTGGCGGCGCGCGATGCGGCCGAGCGCTCACGTCAGGCCGCGGCCGACCTGAACGGCCCGTCTGCAGGCGAGGCCGAGCGGTCGTGGCAGGTCGGGCGGCTCGTGGAGCGGCTCTGCGCCGAATAGTCCCCGCCGCCCGGCAGGTAGCCTGAGCCCATGTCGACGACGTCACTGCCCGAGCTCGGCCGGCGCGCGAAGACGGCTGCCCGGCTTGTCGCCACCCTCTCTTCCCCGGCGAAGGACGCGGCACTCGCGTCGGCTGCCGATCGCCTCTTCGACCGGTCCGACGAAATCCTGAGCGCGAACGCCAGCGACGTCGAACGGTCGGTCGCGTCCGGCGCGTCGCCGACGGTGGTCGACCGGCTCCGCCTCACCGAGGCACGCGTGGCTGCCATGGCGGCGGGCCTGCGCTCGGTGGCGCTGCTGGCCGATCCGGTGGGTGAGGTCGTCGAAGGCTACGTGCGCCCGAACGGGCTTCGCGTCGCGCGCGTGCGCGTCCCGCTCGGGGTCGTCGGGATCATCTACGAGAACCGCCCGAACGTCACTGCCGACGCCGCGGCGCTGTGCCTCAAGGCGGGCAATGCGGTGTTGCTGAGGGGGTCAGCCGGGGCTCTCGAGTCCAATCGCGTCATCGCCGCCTCGTTTCGCCAGGGTCTCGAGAAGGCCGGGCTGCCGGCCGACGCCGTCCTTCTGGTAGAGGACACCGCGCACGAGACCGCCGTCGAGTTCGTCCGGTTGCGTGGTGTCATCGACTGCCTGATCCCTCGGGGCGGGCCGGCGCTGCTCGCGATGATCCTCGAGCAAGCGACTGTTCCCTATGTGCTCGACGGAGACGGGAACTGCCACGTCTACGTCGATGCGGCGGCCGATCTCGACATGGCAGAGCGCATCGTCGTCAATGCGAAGACGCAAAGGCCGAGTGTCTGCAACGCGGCGGAGACGCTGTTGGTGCACGCAGATGTGGCCGCTGAGTTCCTGCCGCGGATGAGCCGCGCGTTGGAAGGCGTCGTGCTCGCGGCCGACGATCGCGCGAGGCCCCTGCTGCCGGGGTCCCGGCAGGCGACCGAGACGGACTTCGCCACGGAGTTCCTGGCGCTCGAGCTCGCCGTCGGCGTCGTGGACGACATCGATGCGGCGATCTCGCATATCGCGCGGTTCGGCTCAGGGCACTCGGAGGCCATCATCACCTCGGACCTCGGGGCCGCCGCGCGCTTTGTCCGGCAGGTGGACGCGGCAGCCGTGCTCGTCAACGCCTCGACGAGGTTCATCGACGGCGGAGAAGCTCGGCCTTGGTGCCGAGGTCGGCATCTCGACCCAGAAGCTGCACGCACGGGGGCCGATGGGCCTGAGAGAGCTGACCTGCGTCAAGTACGTCGTCTACGGGGAAGGGCAGATCCGGACGTGATCGCTGGCCCCGGGCAGGCTGCGCCGCGTTTTCGATCGGTCGACGAGGTTCGACAAGGGCTGGCGTCAGCCGGCTACATCGCCGACGACGGCCTGTCGAGCGTCGTGTACCTCGGCGACAGGCTTGCCAAGCCCATCCTCGTCGAGGGCCCGGCCGGCACCGGCAAGACCGAGCTCGCGAAGGCGACGGCATCGTTCCTTCACGCCCGGCTCATACGCCTGCAGTGCTACGAGGGTCTTGACGAGGCCAAGGCGCTCTACGAGTGGAACTACAAGAAACAGCTCTTGCGCATCCAGGTCGAGCGCGGGGCCGAAGAAGGTGGCGGCGCAAGACCGCCCGGCTGGGAGTCGCTCGAGGAGGATCTGTTCTCCGAGGAGTTCCTCTTGACCCGGCCCCTGCTCGAGGCGATCCGCGCCACCGATCCGGTCGTGCTGCTCGTCGACGAGATCGACCGTCTCGAGATCGAGACCGAGGCGCTGCTCCTCGAGGTGCTTTCCGACTACCAGGTCTCGATCCCGGAGCTCGGCACGATCCGTGCCACCCAGATCCCCCTCGTGTTCCTCACCTCCAACAACACCCGGGACCTTTCCGAGGCCCTGAAACGACGTTGCCTGTTCTTGCACCTCGACTACCCGACCCTCGAGCGCGAACGGGCGATCGTGCTCGCCAAGGTCCCGCAAGTGAGCGAAGAGCTGGCGGACCAGGTCGCGAGGATCGTCCGGTCGCTGCGGGCGCTCGACTTGAAGAAGCACCCCTCCATCTCCGAGACGATCGACTGGGCCCGGACGCTCGTGCTGCTCGGGATCGAGGCCGTCGACGCCGACACGGCGCGCTCCACTCTGCACGTGCTCTTGAAGCACCGGTCCGACATCGAGGTCGCGGCAAAGGAGGCTCGCGGTCGCTGTCCGGGTACTGACCGCCGACCCCGGAACGGACAGAGCGCCCGTGCTTGACGTCCTCACCGGGTTCGTGGCGGAGCTGCGCCGCGCCGGGCTTCCCGTGTCGGTGGCCGAGGAGGCCGACGCGGCCGAGGCCGTCTGCCACCTGCCGCTCGAGGACCGACAAGCGATCAAGTTCGCCCTTGGCGCGACCCTTGTGAAATCAGCGAACCACTGGCGGGCTTTCGACACCGCCTTCGAGATCTACTTCTCGATGCGAGGCCCGCAATTCTCGGTCAGCGAGGATGACAGTTCTGCCGAGGCGCGCCTCGGGCCGGCCGCGGGGGAGGGCGAGGGCGCGCCTTCGCAAGCCGGCAGCTCGGAGCCGGTCACGCCCGAGGAGATCGCGGCGATGCTGTTCAAAGCCCTCCGGGACGGCGATCAGGTCCTGCTCGGCGCCGTCGCCCGGGTCGCGGTGGCGCGCTTTGCCGCGATTGAGGCGGGGCGTCCCGTCGGTGGCACCTACTACCTGTACAGGACGTTGCGGAATCTCGACCTCGACAGCGTGCTCGCCCGGCTCGTGGCCGAGGCACGGGCGCTGGCGGGCGACGGTGGCGGCCCCTCCGGCGCCGCGGAAGAGGAGGCCCCGGGGGGACCGGTGCTGCGAGGCCGGCGCCCGGGCCGCCTGACCGCCTTGGAGGAACGGCTGCTCGAAGACGAGTACCGGGCCCGCGTTGACGAGCTCAAGAAAGAGATCGAAGCCGAGATAAGGCGCCGGCTGGTCGCCGACCGGGGAGCCGAGGCGCTGGCCCGGAGCGTTCGCAGGCCCCTGCCGGAGGACGTGGAATTCATGCACGCCACGCGCGACGAGCTCGAGTCAATGCGCCAGGCGATCCAGCCCCTCACCCGCAAGCTGGCCACCCGCCTTGCCCGCAAGCGCCGTCACCTGCGCAAAGGACCCTTGGACTTCCGCTCGACCATGCGGCACTCCCTCTCCTCCGGGGGCGTGCCGGCCGAGCCGCGCTTCAAGCATCCCAAACAGTCCAAGCCCGAGATCTGGGTGATCGCAGACATCTCCGGCTCGGTGGCGGCGTTCGCCCGTTTCACGCTCCACCTGGTCTACGCGATCGCATCCCAGTTCTCCAAGGTGCGCAGCTTCGTGTTCATCGACGGCATCGACGAGGTGACCGGGATCTTCGACCGATCCGACACCGTGACCGAGGCGGTGCACCGCGTCAACCTCGAGGCGGACGTGGTCTGGGTGGACGGGCACTCCGACTACGGGCACGCCCTCACCGTCTTCTACGAACGGTGGGGCCATGAGATCGGGCCGAAGGCGAGCATCCTCCTGCTCGGCGACGCCCGGAACAACTATCACGCCTCCCAGGCCTGGGTCGTCCGCGAGCTTCGCAACCGGGCGCGCCGAGTGTTCTGGTTGAACCCGGAGCCCCGTTCGTACTGGGGGAGCGGTGACTCGATCCTCGAGCAGTACGCCCAGTACTGCGACGCCGCCTACGAGTGCCGGAACCTGCGCCAGCTGCAGGCTTTCGTCGAGCACCTGGTGTGACGCGGGCGCCCGCGAGGCGCCCTGGCGGTGAGACCAGCCGGTATTGTTCGTGCCATGGCGATCGCCTTCGCGCGGCAGTTCGCGCCCGAAAGGCGCGTTGCGCCCGGCACCCGGCTCGTCATGATCCGCCACGGCGAGGCCGTGAGCAACGCCGAGGACCTGGTCGGGGGGCATCTCGGTTGCCGGGGGCTCACCGCGCGGGGCCGGCTGCAGGTCCGCGCCCTCGCCGGCCGCCTCGAGCGCACGGGCGAGCTCGACGGTGCCGCGGCGCTGTACTCGAGCGTGCTCCGGCGCGCCGTGGAGACGGCGGAGATCCTGCTCCCGGCCCTCGGGGAGGTCACCTACGAGGCAAGGTGCGCGCTCTGCGAGCGGCACCCGGGCGAGGCGGACGGGCTCACATGGAGCGAATTCGACGAGCGCTACGGGCGCCTGTTGCCGGGGGACGATCCCGAACGGCCGCTCTCGCCAGGCGGGGAAAGCTGGATCGAGCTCCTCGACAGGGCCGAGGACGCCCTGTACAGCCTCGCCGAGGCGCATCCGGGCGAGCTCGTGGTCGTGTCGGGCCACGGAGGCATCATCGAGGCTTCCCTCGTGCGGTTCCTCGACCTGCCTTCGCACGGGAGCCTGGTGCGGCTGTTCCCGGACAACGCGTCGATGACCGAGTGGGCCTTCACGGGGTCCCGGTGGTGGCTCGTCCGGTTCAACGACGCCGCCCACCTCGATCCGCGCCGGCCGGCGGAGCCGCGTGGACTGCGGATTGCCGCCCCCCCGTGGGTCCGCCGGGAGGAGCCGGACAGCGGCCCGCGCCCAGGACACGGATCGCGGCCGGCTCAGCAGGCGTAGTCCGGGTCGAAGGGGTAGTCGTTCGGTCCGGGCGTCTCCTGCAACAGCCATGTTTCGCCGCCGGCAAAGGCGTACCTCGCGCCGCAGTACGGTGCGAGGTACGCAGGCGGGTAGTAGCCGTAGCTCGACGGGTAAGGCGGTGAGGTCCAGTAGGCGCCGGCCACCCAGATGGGGATCTGCGGGCCGGGCGGCACATAGCCGCCTGTGATCCCCTGCCACTGCACCGAAGTCGAGTAGATCCCGGCAGTGATCTGCAAAGAGTGCAGGTAGTCGAGCGCACCCTGGATCGTGAGCGAATTCAGCGCCTGGTTGCAGGACCAGTACTGGCCGCAGAGGTCGTTCTCGACGTCGAGCCACCACACCGGCGACGAGGCGCCCTGCGAGCTCGCGTACTGCACGGCGTCCAAGGCGGCGTTGTAGCCGTAGTTGTAGGCGAGGCAGGCGGGCTGGCGCGCCGCGGCGACGGCGGAGCACGTGCCGGCCGGGCCCTCCTGGTCGGTCGTGTCCGACGCCGACGGGGAGTTGAGGAACATGTAGAGCTCGTAGGGTGCGCCGTCGGTCCCGACCGAACTCGCCGCCCATTTGACCTCCGCCTCGAGGCAGGGGTTGTCATCGCCCACAGCCCATCCGTCGACGCCGACGACCGCGACGGTGTAGTTGAGGGTGCCGGACGGATACGACGGCGGGCCGGGGAGCGCGGCCGTCTCGGTCGAGCTGGGCCTGGCGCACTGGGGCCAGTTGATGTCGTAGCCGAAGCTGCCACTCGGGTATCTGAGTGGGGAGACCGTCTCGACCGGCATGGCGGCGATGGAGGTGACCGGCGAGGTCGCGAGCGTGCCCGTGAGCGTGCCGTGGACAGCCGCGGTGCCGAAGCTGAGGACGGTCCCGTTCTCTTCCGCCAGCCAGTCGCCGGTGCCGTCGGGGGTGACCGCGAGGCCGACGATGGGCGAGGCGGTCCTCACAGGCGCGAACCGGGCGAGGCGGCGCGCGTCGCCGAAGCTGAACACCGTCCCGTTGGCGTCGGCGAGCCAGTACCCGCCGTCGTCGGGCGTCGCCGCCATGGCGACGACGGGCAGCCCGGCGGTGACGGCGTTCACCGAACCGTAGAACCTGGCGTCGCCGAAGTTGAAGACGCCCCCGGTGCTGCAGGCGATCCAGTACCCCTGCCCGTCAGTGGTGGCCACCAGCGAGATGACGTGCCCCGCGGCCGGGCATGTCGTCGATCCATGGTTCCGCGCGTCACCGAAGGCGATCACACCGCCGGAAGAAGTGACGAGCCAGTACCCGCCGCCGTCCGGAGTTGTGGCGGCGGCCGCGACGGGGTCGCGCCGCACTTTGCCCCCCGCCCCGCCCTTGTACCCGGCGTCCCCGAAGGCGTAGACGCTGCCGTCGGCGCCGATCAGCCAGTAACCCTTGCGATCGGGCGTGGAGACGAGGGCGACGATGGGAGCGACGAGGTGCTTGCCGAAGGCCGACCCGTAATAGGCGGCTCTGCCGACGGCGGCCACTCTTCCGTTTGCCTCCGCCAGGTCGTAGGCGAGGGTGTCCGGGGTCGGCATCAGGATGGCGGTGATCGAGGTGACCGGCGAGGCGGCCGGCACAGCGGTGAGCGAACCGTGGGCGGTCGCTCTGCCGAGATGGACGACAGTGCCGTTCTCCTCTGCTATCCATGCCCCTGTGCCTTCGGGCGTGACGGTGAATCCCACGACCGGAGACTTGGCACTCGCCGGGGACAGCGGTCCGAGCTGCTGCGCGTCCCCGAAGCTGAACACGGTGCGGTCCGCGGCCAGGAGCCAGTACCCGCCGCCGTCCGGCGTCGCCGCCATCGCGACGATCGGGAGCCCTGCGACGTCCGGCCCCCAGTACAGCTGGGCGTCCCCGAAGGTGAACACGCTCCCGGAGCTGAGCGTGATCCAGTACCCCCCTCCGTCCTTCGTGGCCACTATCGACACGACGTGCGCCCCGATCGTCGGCGAGAGCGAGCCGTAGTTGACGGCGTCGCCGAAGACCAGCACTGCCCCGGACGAGGTGACCAGCCAGTAGCCGGCGCCATCCGGCGTCGCGGCGGCGGCAACGACCGGGTCCGGCCTCACCTTGCCCCCGGCGCTGCCCTCGTAGAGGGCATCCCCGAACGGGTAAACGCTCCCGTCGGCGCCGACGAGCCAGTAACCCTTGCGGTCGGGCGTGGAGACCAGGGCGACAGTGGGTGCGACAAGCGCCAAGCCGTAGGCGGAGCCGTAGTAGGCGGCTCCCCCGAGCGCCTCCACCTTGCCGTTTGCCTCCGCCAGGTCGTAGGCGACGTCGCTCGGAGGCGGCACCACGACCGCGGCGATAGAGGTCACGGGGGAGGTGGCCAGCAAGTCGGCGAGCGAGCCGTGGGCGGCGGCCGTGCCGAGGTTCACGACGGTGCCGTTCTCCTCCGCCAGCCAAGCCCCTTCGCCGTCAGGGGTGACGCTGAAGCCCACGACGGGAGATGGGAAGTGCGCCGGGGATGGCGGTGTGAGGTGGGGCGCGTCGCCGAAGCTGAACACGGCGCCGTCCGCGTCAGCGAGCCAGTACCCGCCGCCGTCCTGCGTCGCCGCGATCGCGACGATGCCGAGTCCGGGCGTGCCGGCCTTGGCGGAACCGTGGAAGACCGCGTCACCGAAGTTGAAGACTCCGCCGGTGTCGCAGGCGATCCAGTATCCCTTCCCGTCGGGCGTGGCCACGATCCCGACGACGTGGGCCCTTATCGGCGTCGTGATCGAGCCGTAGCTCACGGCGTCGCCGAAGGCCATCACCTTGCCGGACGAGGTGACGAGCCAGTAGCCGTCGCCGTCCGGGGTCGCGGCGGCAGCGACGACGGGGTCCGCCCGCACGCTGCCCCCGGCGCCGCCCTCGTTGCGGGCGTCCCCGAACGGGTAGACGCTGGCGTCGGCGCCGATCAGCCAGTAACCCTTGAGGTCGGGCGTGGCGATGATGGCGACGATGGGAGCGGTGAGGTACGTGCCGTAGGCGGAGCCGTAGTAGGCGGCTCCGCCGAGTGACTCCACCTCGCCGTTGGCCTCCGCCAGGTCGTAGGCGATCTCGGGCGTCACGGCCAGCGGCATGCTCCCGCCCGGCTTGGAGACGCGCGGCGGCGTGGCGCCGGCACCACCGGCGCCGAAACACGCGCCGGTGCCGAGGCCGAGCGCGAAGACGAGCGCTGCGACAGGGACCATCGCGAGACGGCTCGGTCGGCGCCGTCTACTCATGACCGATGTCACTGCCATGGCACCTCATGGTCCGGCGTCCCCGTTGCTTCGAGGCGGGCCTTGCGTTGCCGGCGATCTGCCGCCTGGCCCGGGAGAGCGATGTGCATTCTGGAGCGGATGCGAACGCTAAGAGTGGATTCTAGACCACTCCTGGTCACAAATACAAAACTTTGGTCACTCTCTCATCGTTGACACCACTGCTACCAGGGCAGGGCCTCATCCGCGCAGGAGCTCGGCCACGCGAAAGGCGAGGTCGGTGGACTGCCGGGCGTTCAGGCGCGGGTCGCAGGTGGTCGTGTACCGCAAGGGCAACTGGGCCTCGCGGATGTGCTCGATCCCGCCCAGGCACTCCGTGACGTCGTCACCGGTCAACTCGATGTGCACCCCGCCCGGCCAGGTCCCCTCGGCCTTGTGAACCGCGAAGAACCCTTGGATCTCCCCGAGCACGTCATCGAAGTGACGTGTCTTGTGGCCGGACTCGCTGGCGAAGGTGTTGCCGTGCATCGGGTCGCACGCCCAGGCCACCGGGTGGCCGGCGGTCCTGACGGCGCGAATAAGGGGCGGAAGGGCGCGCTTGACCTTGTCGACACCCATCCGGGTCACGAAGGTGAGCCTGCCCGGCACGCGGTCCGGGTTCAGCCGCTCGCAGAGCGCTACCGCCTCCGGCGGGGTCGCGCTCGGCCCGAGCTTGACTTCGACCGGGTTCCCGATTCCCGACGCGAACTCGACATGAGCCCCGTCGATGGCGCGCGTGCGCTCCCCGATCCAGACGAGATGGGCGGAGCAGTCGTACCAGCCGCCGGTGAGCGAGTCCCTGCGGGTGAGCGCCTCCTCGTACTCGAGCAGCAGTGCCTCGTGGCTCGTGAAAAGGTCGACCTGGTGTATGGGCGAGTCGACCGAGAGATCGACGCCGCAGGCGTTCATGAACCGGAGCGCTCTGTCGATCTCCTCCGCAATCGCCTCGAAGCGCTGTCCCTCGGCACTCGTCGCGAGGAACTCGAGGTTCCACAGATGTACCTGCGACAGGTCGGCGAAGCCGCCCTTGGTGAAGGCACGCAGCAGGTTCAGGGTGGAGGCCGACTGGTGGTAGGCGGCGAGCATACGCCGGGGGTCGGGCGTCCGCGCCGACGCGCTCGGCGTGTCGCCGTTGATGATGTGGCCCCGGAACGCGGGCAGCTCGACTCCGCCGACGAGCTCGGTCGCCGAGGAGCGTGGCTTGGCGAACTGTCCGGCGATGCGCCCCACTTTCACGACCGGCACGCCCGAGCCGTAGGTGAGCACGACCGCCATCTGCAAGATGACCTTCAGCTTGTCGCGTATCGAGTCGGCCGAGAAGTCGTCGAAGGACTCGGCGCAGTCGCCGGCCTGGAGGAGGAACGCCTTGCCGGCGGCGACCTCTCCGAGAGCACGGGTGAGCCGACGCGCCTCACCGGCGAACACGAGCGGTGGCAGCTTCGCGAGCTGGGCGAGGACCTCCGCATGGGCCGCGCGGTCCGGCCAGGGCGGCTGCTGGGCGGCGGGGCGTGTGTGCCACGAGGTCGGGTGCCATCCCGCTTGGGGCGTCGGTACCGGCATTGCCGGGACGGCGTCGCCGAAGAGCCCCTGTTGCACAGAATCCGATGTGCTCGCCACCTCACCAGAGTAGGCAGCGGCGAGCTCGCGGACTGACAGCAGCCCGGGACGGCTCCGAGCGGTCGCTACGCTTCGTTCGTGGGCGGGCTCAGGCGACTCGGCATTCTCGGGGGGACCTTTGACCCCGTACACGTCGGTCACCTCGTGGCGGCCGTGAACGCCAGACATGAGCTCGACCTCGACCGGGTCCTGCTCGTCGTGGCGAACGAGCCCTGGCAGAAGGTGGGCAACCGCCCTGTCACGCCTGCCGCCGACCGCTTGGCACTGGTGGAGGCTGCTGTCGAAGGCGTCGAAGGCCTCGAGGCGAGTGGCATGGAGATCGAGCGCGGCGGTCCGTCCTACACCGCCGATACGGTCGCCGAACTTAAGGCGCGGTGGCCCGGCACCGAGCTCAACCTGATCGTCGGCGCCGATGCTGCCGTGGGGCTCGGGGGCTGGGAGCGGATCGACGAGGTTCGGTCTAAGGTCGTCCTGGTGGTGGTCAACCGGCCCGGCACGACGATCGACGCCTCGGGACCGGACAGCCCTTTGGAAGGCTGGGACGTCCGCATGGTCGACGTGCCGGCACTGGAGATATCGAGCACCGACCTGCGCGACCGAGTTGCCACGGGGCGCCCCCTGGATTTCCTCGTTCCCATGCCAGCCATCCGCGTCGTCCGCCAACGCGGCCTGTACCCTGTTCCCAGATGAGTCGCCACGGGACGTTCCGGTTCGCACCGACAGATGCGTCCGGTCCTGTGCGACGTGCAGGACCGGTCCGCTTCGGTCGGCTCGAGCAAAGGGCCGTCCGGTAGCGTTGCGCGCCGACTTCGTGTTCGTCGCGGCTGACGCCGCTTCGTCCAAGACACTTGATCCGACCGTCGTGCTCGACGTCGGTGACCTGCTTGGCATCACAGACCATTTCGTCATCACGAGCGGGAGCAACGTGCGCCAGGTCCGCACGATCGCCGAGGAGATCGAGCTGCGCGTCAAGGCACAGGGAGGCGGCTCGCCCCGCTACGTAGAGGGCCTGGACGACGCCCGCTGGGTGTTGTTGGACTACGGAGGCTTCGTGGTGCACGTGTTCTTGGACGAGGCGAGGCGTTACTACGACCTGGAGCGGCTCTGGTCCGATGCACCGCGCGTGGACCAACCCGGCCCGAAGGCTCGTTCGCGTCGGGGTCGAGACCTAAGGTTCTCCCCGAACCTTCGGGAACGCCCGTGGCCGGTGCCGGTCGGACGGTGGAGCCGTCCGCCCGTCTTGGGGGCCGAAAAGGGCTTGCGGCGTTGCCGGACCAGTGGCAGAGGTCGACATCCTGCTTGATCGCGTCATGTCGCGTCCGAGACTCCGAAGCCGCCGGCCGAGGGTCCCGGATGATCCGGGCCGTTCGGTTCCGCGGCGCGATGAAATCGTCGCGAGCGGGGACGCGCGGGGCGCGCTCGTGTCACGGGACGAGTTGCGCGTAGTCGGACCGGGACACGACAAAGCTTGTCGCGAAAGATCCATTGCCGATAACCGGCAAGATGATGGCGCCGCCGTACTCGAACAACACGCCGTGGACCTGCGGGAGAGACGTCACGGTGTAGACGATCTGCGCGAACTCGTAGGTGGCTTGACCGGGTCGCGGAGACCCGAAACTGGAGTCGAGCACCACCGTCAGGTTGCCCCCCATGGGGGCGCCTGCGACGAGGTTGGCCGAGGATGGGATGGCGCTTTGGATCCCCTGGTCCAATTCCGTCGGCGACGGCCCCGCCTCGAGGGCGTCGAGCATTTCTTGGGGAGTAGGTGGCGGGCGCAGGTAGCGGATTCGCGCCACCAGCTGGGCGTCAGGTCCGAGAAGGTAGATCTCTTCGGGTATGGAGCCGAGGATCCTCGAGACGCTCGGGACAGTGGCATTCGGCTCGCTCAGGGCGAGGGGCATCTCGTCGGCGGGCATCGCCTGGGGGGAGCTGTTGATGGGGAGCCCGCAACCCGCAACGGCTGTCACGACCAATGCCAGGCACCCTGACGCGACGAGCCTGCGGAGTCTCATGCCATGACCTCGCTCCAAGCCGGGAGCTCGACCACGAAACGCGAGCCCCCTCCGGCCCGGTCCTCGACCCAGACCCGGCCACCATGTTGTTTCACGTGCTGCGCGACGATCGCCAGCCCGAGGCCGGTGCCGTCGCCAAGGCCGCGGCGCCGGCCGCTGGAGCCACGTGAGAACCGCTCGAAGATCCGGTCCCGTTCCTCGGGGGCGATGCCCGGTCCGGCATCCTCGACGAGGAAACGAACGCAGTTGCCGTGATCCTCGATGGCCAGCAGCGTCACGCCTCCGGCATAGCGCTGCGCGTTTTCGAACAGGTTGGCGAAGATCCGTTCGAAACGGCGCTTGTCCACGAGGATGTGCTGTGACGCGACCCCGGGCGCGAAGCGCGTGGGCACGTCGGCGCCGGTCGCCAGGACGGTGTGCTCGACGAGTGCTCCCACTGTCACTTCATCGCAGGATATGTCCCCGGCCGTGGCGTCAGAGCGCGAGATCTCGAGCAACTCGTCGACGAGGCGGCGGAACCTTCGGACCTCGGCCCCCAGCAACTCGAGCGCCTGGAGCGCCCGCGGTGGCAGCTCCTCGCGCCGGGCTTCCATCACCGAGAGCGAGTTGGCGAGGGTCGTGAGCGGGGAACGCAGCTCATGGTTGACGTCGGAGGCGAACCGGGCCTCACGTTCGATCCGTTCTTGGAGCTGGTCCACCATCTGGTTGAAAGCCGAAGCGAAAGGCGCGAGGTCCGCGAAGTCGGCGCTCTCGAGGCGTGTGTCCAGGCGTCCTCCCGCGATCGCAAGGGCGGCCTGGGTGGTCTCGCGCAACGGCCGCAAGGTGCGGGCGGCCGCCCAACGGCCCAGCACGGCTCCCGCCACCGTGGTGATCAGGGCTGCGATCATGAGTGCGCCAAGGAGGGCGTGCAGGGTTCTCGTGAGGTCCGACAAGTCGAATATCTCGAAGTAGGCGGCGCTCACGCTGTGAGCGCTGGACTGGGCGTGGATCGGTACCCCGACGATGAGGCTCCGCGGCTTCGCCGGACGCGACGACCTGCCAAGCCGGCGTGCCCGTGAGCACTTGTCCTCTCAGTGCCACGGGCACCTGAGTCGGTGACAAGGTGGCGGCTGACGGGTACCAGTGTCGGGAGCTGTAGATAAGCGAGTCGGTGTCGGGGCCCGAATCGAGCGTCGTGATCAGCGCCGGGATGTAGGCCGTCGGGACGCGCAGCTCACCGCGCAGCAGGACGGCGTTCGCCAGGGCCTGGTGCCGCATGGAGGTCAGCTGCTGGTTGACGATCGAGCTGCGGACCGCCAGGTAGCCGATACCTGCAAGGACGCCGGAGAGGGCGAGTGCCCCCAGCGCGAACGCAGTCGTCACCCGGGCGCGCAGCCCGAGGCGGCGTTTCTTGTGCGGGGGGACCGGCTTGGGGACACTTGTCGGAACGGCCGGGGACGCTGGCGAAGCGCGATCTGTCGCCCCAACGTCGGCCGGCATGACTACGGAGCGAGCTTGTATCCGAGGCCACGCACGGTGAGCACGTGGCGTGGCTCACTAGGGTCACTCTCGATCTTGGTGCGCAGACGCCGAACATGGACATCGACGAGCCGTCCGTCCCCGAAGTAGTCGTAACTCCAGACCCGTTCGAGCAGCTGCTCACGCGAGAGCACCTTGCCCGCGTTGGAGGCGAGCTCGCACAGCAGCAAGAACTCGGTGCGCGTCAGGTGGACTTCCTCGCCGTGGCGTCGCACGACACCGGCTTCGGGAAGGATCTCGAGATCGCCGAACTCGAGCTGCACGAGCCCCGGTTCGCCGGTGCGGGCGCGTCGCAGCAACGCTCTGATGCGGGCGGCGAGCTCCTTGGGCTCGAAGGGTTTGGTGACGTAGTCGTCGGCGCCGGCTTCGAGGCCGGCCACGACGTCATGGGTGTCGGTCCGGGCGGTGACCATGATTATCGGTACGGCGCTAGCTTTTCGCAGCTCACGGCAGCACTCGAATCCGTCCATGCCGGGCAGCATGATGTCGACGACGAGCAAATCGAACGGATTCGAGACGAGCGCTTGAGTCTGGAGCTCAATCGCCTCTTCACCGGTGCCCGCCTCCTCGACCTCGTAGCCTTCATCCTCGAGCGAAAGACGCATTGAAGCGCGGATCCGTTCGTCGTCCTCCACCAGCAGCACTCTGTGGGCCATGACCTCTATTGTCGCTCAAGTTTGAGTCTTCGGGGGACAGGACCGAATTGATGACGGAACAGCACTTTCCGCGCGCGTCTCAGGTACCGTGGAGCTGTGGGCTTTGAGCTCGAAGACTTTGTGCGCTCGCTCGCGTCGGACGCGGCGGCGACCCGCCGGGCTTACCGGGGCGACGTCGAGGCGTTCGTGGCGTGGGCGGGGCGGGCCGGATTATCGGACCCGGGCAAGGTCGACCGCCTCATGCTGCGGCGCTACTTGGCGTACCTTGCGACGCGCCGGTACTCCCGTAGGACGATCGCCAGGAAAGCAGCCGCTATCCGGCGTTATTTCGCGTGGTTGCGCCGCCATGAGCTCATCAGTGTCGATCCTTCCCGGCGCCTGTCGGCCCCGCAGGGAGAGGCGCGCCTGCCGCGCGTGCTGGCACCTTCGGAGCTGAAGGCTCTCCTCGAGCCCGGGCCGGATCCATCGCGAGCCAAGCTGCCTGCTTCGGTCGACAGGCGCGACGACGCCCTGCTCGAGCTCCTCTACGGCAGTGGTCTGCGAGTCGCGGAGCTCTGCGGGCTCGCCTTGGGCGATGTCGATCTGAAGAGCCGCTCGGTGACCGTCTGGGGCAAGGGCGGCAAGCAGCGCCGCGTGCCCATGAGTCACCCGGCTACCGAGGCGGTCGGCCGCTATGTCACCTCCGGGCGAGCCGCGCTCGCGAACGGGTCGACTCCGCCGGGCTCGCTCTTCCTCAACCGGCGCGGCCGGCAGATGACCACGCGCGACGTGCGCCGGGTCCTGGACCGCCGCTCACCGGTGCCGACCCATCCCCACGCGCTCCGCCACACCTACGCGACCCATCTCGTCGACGGCGGGGCGGACCTGCGGGTCGTCCAGGAGCTGCTCGGTCACGCGAGCTTGCGAACCACGGAGATCTACACCCACGTGTCCACCGATCGACTGGTCGGAGCGTATCGAAGCGCTCACCCGAGAGCCTGATGACCCAGACCGGGACCGACCGCATCCAATCCGTCGACGAGCTGTGGGCCGATTTCAAGGCGACCGCGGACCAGTCCGCGCGCGACCGGCTGATCCTGCACTACTCGCCGCTCGTGAAGTACGTCGCCGGCCGTGTCGCCGCCGCCATGCCGAGTCATGTCGACTACTCCGACCTCGTCAGCTACGGCATCCTCGGGCTGATCGACGCCATCGAGAAGTTCGACCCGTCGCGGGCGATCAAGTTCGAGACCTACGGCGTGCCCCACGTGCGCGGCGCCATCCTCGACGAGCTCCGCTCGATCGACTGGGTGCCGCGGTCGGTCCACGCGAAGGCGCGCGCCGTCGATGCCGCGCTCTCCAAGCTCGAAGGCCGGCTCGGTCGTTCACCGACCGATCACGAGCTTGCCGACGAGCTCGACATGACGACGAGCGACCTCGACGACATCCTCCGCCAGACCTCTCGCGCCGGGCTGCTGCAGCTCGACGACGTCCTGTTCCGCCAGGGGGGCAGCGGTGGCCAGACGCTCGGCGACACCCTGCAGGACCAAGGAGATGCTCCCGGTGCGACCATCGAGCTTGAGGAGACCCGGCGACAGCTCGCGAAGGCGATCCAAAGACTGGACGACCGCGAGCGCAAGGTGCTCACGCTGTACTACTACGAGGGTCTGAACCTCGCCGAGATCGGCGAGATCCTGGGTGTGACCGAGAGCCAGCGCGTGCCAGATCCACACCAAGGCGGTGCTCCACCTGAGGCAGCGGTTGCGCGACGAGCTGACCTGACGCCCCGCGCCCGATGCCGGCCCGGTGCGGAAGGCCTTGGGCTGACCAGCTACGATGGCAGCGAGGCCCGACCGGGCCTCTTTCAAAGTACGTCCTGGCATGCCCACGGTCGTCCTTCGGGGCGCGGTGCCGGGACTGACTCAACCGTCGGGAGGAGAACCGCGTGGCTGTCGTCACGATGAAGCAACTGCTCGAAGCGGGCATGCATTTCGGCCACCAGACCCGTCGTTGGAACCCGAAGATGAAGCGCTTCATCTTCGGCGAGCGCAACGGCATCTACATCATCGATCTCAACCAGACCCTGGAGCGGGTGGACGCCGCCTACTCCTACGTGAGGGATCTCGTCGCCGGTGGTGGTGTGATCCTCTTCGTCGGCACGAAGAAGCAGACGCAGGACCCCGTGGCGGAGTTCGCGGTGGCTTGCGGCATGCCTTATGTGAACCAGCGCTGGCTCGGGGGCATGCTGACCAACTTCCAGACGGTTGCGGGCCGGGTCCGCAAGCTCCAGGAGCTCGAGGCGGCGCGCGCGGCCGGCGACTTCTCCGCCATGCCCAAGAAGGAGGCGCTCTCCCACGAGCGCGAGCTGGAGAAGCTCGACCGGAACCTCGGCGGCCTGCGGCGGCTGGACCGGCCGCCGGACGCGATCTTCGTGATCGACACGAAGAAGGAGCACATTGCCGTCACCGAGGCGAACAAGTTGCACCTCCCGGTCGTGGCCGTCGTCGACACCAACTGTGACCCGGACGTCATCGACTACGTGATCCCCGGCAACGACGATGCGATTCGGGCGGGCCGGCTCATGTGCAGAGTCATCGCCGACGCCGTCGTCGAAGGCAAGTTCATCGCGTCGCGTCGGGCGGCGGACGCTGCCACCAAGGCCCGTCGCGCGACGCCCGAGCCAATGGCGCCGGCGCCCGCGCCCGCCGTGGGCGAACCTGCGGCTTCTTCCGCGGTCGGACACGCGAAGGCGGCTCCCGCCGAGCCGGCGGCCGCGCAGGCCCCTTTGGTGGATCGAGCTCCCGGTCCCCGAACAGGCGGCGGAACCGGAGCCACGCGCAGACGGTGAGGAGACCCCGGCTGGGGCGAGCCGAGCCGAGCCGAGCGGCGAGATCGCACAAGAGCAGGCGGAACAGGACACGCCCGCCCCGGACAGCGAGCACGTTACGGAGGGTTGAAACAGATGGCAGCAATCACCGCCAAGGAGGTGCAGGCGCTCCGCAAGAAGACGAGTGCCGGGATCCTGGACTGCCGGCGTGCGCTCGAGGAGACCGGCGGCGACCTGGAGGAGGCGGAGCGCCTCCTGCGCGAGAAGGGCATCATCAACGCCGCCAAGCGTCAGCACCGCGAGCGCACCGAGGGAGCGGTCGCGGTGGTGGTGCACGGCGATCACAAGCCGGTTGCGGCGATCGCCATGCTCGAGTGCGAGACCGACTTCGTCGCGAAGTCGCCCGAGTTCGTATCGCTCGTGGAGGAGATCGCGAACGAGCTCGCCTTGAAGGGCGACGACGCGCTCGCACAGTTTGCCGGACGAATCGAGGACCTCACCCTCGTCTCGAAGGAGAACATCGCCCTTGGCCAGACGGTCCGCTTCGAAGCTCCAGACGCAGCGATCATCGGCAGTTACCTGCACCTGCAGAACGGCCGCGGCGTGAACGCCGTGCTCGTGGAGTTGGTCGGGGGACCAGAATCGCTCGCGCACGACATCGCCCTCCACATCGCCTTCGCCCGCCCCGAGTACCTGCGGCGCGAGGACGTGCCTGCCGAGCAGATCGAGGATGTCCGCCAGACCGCGGCGGCGATCGCGCGCAACGAGGGCAAGCCCGAAGCGGCGCTCGACAGGATCGTCGAAGGCCGACTCCAGGGCTGGTACAAAGAGCGCGTCCTGCTCGACCAGCCGTTCGTGCGCGACGAGCAGTACTCGATCGGGCAGCTTCTCGGCGCCGCCCAGCTGCTGCGTTTTGCTCAGGCCGTTGTCGGCTCGTGAGCGGGTCCGCGCGGAACTGGTGACCGAAGTGGCCCTCGACCAAGCCGGAGGAGCCCGGCCCCGGTGGCACCGGGTCGTGCTGAAGCTTTCCGGAGAGGCCCTGGCGAGCTCGTTGTCCGACGAGACCATCGATGCGTCGACCGTGGGGCGCCTCGCCCAGGAGATCGGCGCCGCCCAGAGCGAGCTGGACACCCAGATCGCGATCGTCGTCGGTGGCGGCAACATCTGGCGAGGCACGACCGGTGCCGGCCAAGGCATGGACAGGGCGACCTCGGACATCATGGGCATGCTCGGCACGGTCATCAACGCTCTTGCGCTGCAGGACGCGCTCGAGCGCGTCGGCTGCCCGACCCGGGTGCTGTCCGCCATTCACATGGCGGAGGTCTGCGAGCCCTACATCCGGCGTCGCGCGATCAGGCACCTCGAGAAGGGTCGCGTCGTCATCTTCGCGGCAGGGATGGGAAACCCATACTTCACAACGGACACTCCCGCCGCGTTGCGGGCCGCCGAAATCGAGGCCGACGCCATCTTGAAGGGAACCCATTCCGGCGTGGACGGCGTCTACAGCGCTGATCCCCGCGCGGAGCCGAATGCGACCCGCTACGAGGAGATCGGGTTCCTGGAGGTCGTGTCGAGGGACTTGCGCGTCATGGACCACACCGCGGTCACTTTCTGCCGGGACAACGGGATCCCGATCCTCGTGTTCGACCTGATGCAGGAGGGCAACATTCGAGCAGCCCTCGTGGGCGAGCGGATAGGTACGCTGATCAGGTGACCGACGACTCGCTCATTGAAGCCGCGCTCTCCGACACCACCGAACGCATGCACAAGGTGGTCGAACACACCAAGGCCGACTTCGCCATGGTCCGCACCGGACGCGCCTCACCGGCTCTCGTCGAGAAGCTCAAGGTGGACTACTACGGCAGCGAGGTCCCCTTGCAGCAGATAGCGGGGTTCAGCGTCCCCGAGCCCCGCGTGCTCGTGGTCAACCCCTACGACAAGGGCGCCATGAAGGCCGTCGAGAGAGCGCTGATCAGCTCCGACCTGGGTATCAACCCGTCCAACGACGGCCAGGTGTTCAGGCTCGTGTTCCCCGAGCTCAACGAAGAGCGGCGCAAGGAGTTCGTGAAGGTCGTCAAGCATCGCGCCGAGGAGGGACGCGTCGCGGTGCGCAACGTCCGCCGGTCGACCCGCCACGACCTCGAAGCCCTGGAGCGGGACGGTGACATCTCCTCGGACGACCTCGAGCGGGCGGAAAAGGAGTTGGAGAGCCTGACCCACGAGCAGATCGCGGAAATCGACAGGCTGTTGAGCCACAAGGAACGGGAGTTGCTCGAAGCTCTGAGCATCGGCGGTCCGGCAACTAGCCGTCACCGCGCCGGGAGCCTTTGATGCCGTGACGCCACAACGGTGCCGGCGACAGCGAAGGAGCCCGCGAGGGAGGAACTGTGGAGGACGGACAAGAGCCTGCGGGGACCGGCGAGCCGGTTACCGAACGGGCCCGGATTGCCGGCGTGGAGGCCGGAGTGGCGGCTGGGTTGGTACCTTCGCCCGAGGCAGCGGCCCGTCCTGCCGAGCCGGTCGCGGACGTGGTCCCAGCGGGAGGCGACCAAGCTCCGCAGGCCCTCGCTCCGCCGTCGGTGGCCGAGATGCTCACCTCCTACGAGCTGCCCGACTGGACGGACCCGCCCACGTTGCAGCTTCCCCGCGTACTGCGCGACCTCGAGCAGGAGGCGGCGATCGAGCGGGGTGGCCCGCTCCCAACCCCGCCCGGGGGGCCCGTGTGGCGCGAACGCGAAGAGGACTGGAGCGACAGCGACGCCGTCCTTGCCGACCTGGCCAAGGCCGGCCTCAGGGTCACGGCCTCGGAGGAGTCCTCCTCCGACGACCCGTTCGCGTACGACTTTCTCGACGACGGCGGCGAGGCCTCCTGGGTCGCGCGGAACGAGGCCCCCGACACGGCCGCGCCGCCACCGCGTCCCGGGGACTCCTCGCCGGAGGCCGAAGCGCCGGCGCCTTTCGTCGATCTGCCGGACGCGCGGGACGGCCCGGACGCCGGGGAGGCGAGCCCGGGCGCCGACGAGGACTTCGAAGAGGCGCCTGTCGCGCCTATCCGGCGCCGGCGCCATGTCGCACGCCGGGTTCGCCGGCGGGTTCAGCGGTCGGGCGCCGTCGCGAGGAAGGGCACCGAAGCCCCTTCCCGCAATCCGGTGGTCGCCACCATCACGGGCGTCGTGCTGGCCGCTGTCCTGCTGCTGTGCTTTCTTGCCGGGCCGCCCGCAGTGCTCGCCCTCGTGGTCGTGGCCGTGACGCTTGCGGCAGCAGAGCTCTTCAACTCATTGCGGCTCGCCGGTTACAGGCCCGCGACCCTCTTGGGCGTGGTGGCCGTGCCGGCAGTGATCGTCGCGGCCTACTTCAAGGGGCCGGAGGCAATCCCGTTCGCCTTCGCGAGCTTCCTCATTGCCTCGACGCTCTGGTATCTCGCGGGGATCACGCGCCGCTCTCCGCTCACGAATCTCTCGGTCACCGTCTTCGCCTTCGGCTGGACGGGAGTGCTGGCCGCGTTCGCCGGGCTCCTCGTCGACCCGAAGGTCTTCCCTGACCGTCACGGGATCGCGTTCATGCTGGGAGCGATCATCGCCGCCGTCGGCTACGACATAGGCGGCTACGTGATCGGCAGCCGCTTCGGGAGGCACAGCCTCGCCCCTACGATCAGCCCGAACAAGACCTGGGAGGGCCTCGTGGCCGGTTGTGTGGTGGCGATCGCGGCCTCGGCGGGCATCACCAGCCAGATCCACCCCTGGCATCTCACAACGGCTCTCGAGCTGGGCCTCATCGTCGCGGTGGTGGCGCCGTGCGGCGACCTTGTCGAGTCCATGATCAAGCGCGACCTCGGTGTGAAGGACATGGGGTCGCTGCTGCCCGGCCACGGCGGGATGCTGGACCGGATCGACGCCCTGCTGTTCGTTCTCCCGGCGGCCTACTACTTCGTTCGCCTGGCGCACGTGTGATGACGGTGACGATGGACCAGCCGGTGCCGGTCCGGACCACCTCGGCCGGGGGCGACTCGCCAAGACGCGTGGCGGTCGCCGGTTCGACCGGTTCGATCGGTACCCAGACGCTCGACGTCCTCCGGTCGGCGCGGGACCGTTTCGTTGTCAGCGCCCTCGGGGCGTCGAGGTCGGTCGAGCTCCTTGCCGCCCAGGCAGAGGAGTTCCACCCCCGGGTCGTCGCGATAGCCGACAGCGCCTACGAACGAAAGCTCGCAGACCTGCTGCCCACCGGCATCGAGCTGCGCGCCGGTCCCGGCGCGCTGTCGTCGCTCGTGGAGACCGCGGACGTGGTGCTCAACGCCGTCGTCGGGTTTGCCGGCCTCGGCGTGACCGTCGCGGCGCTGCGGGCGGGTCGTCGGCTCGCTCTCGCCAACAAGGAGTCGCTCGTGGCCGGAGCGCCCGTGGTGCAGCGCGCCCGTTCTGTCGTCGGGGCCGAGCTGTCCCGGTCGACTCCGAGCACGGTGCCATCCACCAGTGCCTTGCATGCGGGCGTCCGGAGGCAGTGGCGCGGCTCGTGATCACAGCGAGCGGAGGACCATTCCGGGGTAGGACGGCGGAGGATCTCGCATCGGTGACCGTACCCGATGCCCTTGCCCATCCGACCTGGCAGATGGGGCCGAAGATCACGATCGACTCCTCGACGCTGATGAACAAGGGCCTCGAGGTCATCGAGGCCCGGGAGCTGTTCGGCGTCGACTACGACCGCATCGAGGTTGTGGTCCACCCGCAGTCGATCGTGCATTCCATGGTGGAGTTCTGCGACGGGACGACGATCGCCCAGCTGTCGGTTCCTGACATGCGCCTCCCGATCGGCTACGCCCTGGGCTTTCCGGACCGCCTCGCCCACCCCTACGGTTCACTCGACTTCAGCGCACCGGTCCATCTCGACTTCGAGCCCCCGGACCTCAAGACTTTTCCCTGTCTACGGCTCGCCTACGAGGCAGGCCGGGTGGGCGGCAGCGCTCCGGCGTGGCTGAATGCAGCCAATGAGGTGGCCGTGGCGGCCTTCCTGTCCGGTCGCATCCCCTGGACTGCCATCGCCGCGGTCGTAGCCGAGACGCTCGAGGCGCACGAGCCCAGCGACCTCGTGCGGGTGGAGGACGTCTTGGAGGCGGACGCGCACGTGTGGGTGCGAGCGACGTGTGCGGTCGTCGCACGCGAGCACATGGCGTGACGAGGAAACAGGGCTAGGAAGCGGGAGACTTGTCCTGATGGACGACGCCAAAGGCGCTGGTTTGCCCGGTTCGTGGGCGGCCGGGATCGGGCCGTTGCTGCGGCTGGCGGTCGTCGTCGCCGCCGGCGTTGCCGCCTCGATCGCGCTCGGCGCGTTGCCCGTCCTGGTCGTTGTGCTCGCCCTCGTCGCCATGATCATGCTCCACGAGCTCGGCCATTTCGCCACCGCCAAGTGGAGCGGGATGAAGGTCACCGAGTACTTCCTCGGCTTCGGTCCGAGGCTCTGGTCGATACGCCGGGGAGAGACCGAGTACGGCGTCAAGGCGATCCCGGCAGGCGGCTACGTCCGCATCGTGGGCATGACCATGCTCGAGCAGGTCGATCCATCCGATGAGGCGCGCAGCTACCGCCAGGCGTCGTTCCCGCGGCGGCTGCTGGTCGCATTCGCCGGGTCGGGCATGCACATGATCATCGCTTTCGTGCTGCTGTTCTCGCTTTACGCCTTTTCCGGGGCGCCGACTTTGACATCGCCGACGATCTCGAGCCTCGGGCAATTCTCGACGGGCCTGAGCCCGGCCCAGCGTGCGGGCCTCAAGCCCGGCGACGTGATCGTGGCCGTCGACGGGCGCAAGGTCACCGACCTGAACTCGCTCATCACCCTCGTGAACAAGCACCCCGGCCGACGCGCTCAGCTTCGTCGTGGAGCGCAACGGCCACGACCTGACCCTCCGGGTCACACCCGTCGACGGCCGTCATGTCGTCGAGGAGATCGGCGGCGAGCGTGTCCGGGCCGCGAACCCCGCAGGCCCGGCGAAAGGCGTCGTCGGCGTCGAGCTCACCAATGTGAGGAACGTGTCGGTCGGGCCGTTCACCGCTATCGGCCACGCCGGCAGGGAGTTCGGTTCCCTGTTCGGCCAGACCTTCAGCGGGCTGGCTCAGGTCTTCTCGCTCCACGGGCTGAGCAACTTTGCTCACCAGGTCGCCGCAGCCGGCAACAGCCAGGCCTCGGGGACCTCGGGAACGTCCGGGAACGGATCAGGCGGAGGCACGATCCTGTCCATCGTCGGGGCCGTCCAGATAGGTGCCCAGGCGGCCCGCCAGGACGTGGCGGAGTTGTTGGTGCTGCTCGCCGCGATCAACCTGTTCGTCGGCATCGTCAACCTGTTCCCGATGCTGCCGCTCGACGGAGGCCATGTCGCGATCGCGATCTACGAGCGGCTGCGCTCGCGCAAAGGGCGCAGCTATCACGCGGACGTCGCCAAGCTCATGCCGGTCGCTTACGTCTTCCTGCTCTTCGTGGTGCTCGTCGGACTCGGGGCCCTCTACATGAACGTCGTCAACCCCGCCCATCTCCCCGGGGGCTGACGGCGGCGGCCGGAACGACCTGCCAGGTGGGATGAGCAGGTCCTGCGTGGCCACAGGGGCCGCAGCGCCAGCCCCGCTAAGCTGGCCCTCGATGGCCAGAACAGGCACGACGTTGGCCGAACGGCGCAAGACCCGCCAGATAAAGGTAGGAAAGGTCGCCGTCGGGGGGGACGCGCCCGTGTCGGTGCAGTCGATGACGGTGACGAAGACGGCGGATGCCGAAGGCACCCTCGCCCAGGTGTACGCGCTTGCCGCCGCTGGGGCCGACATCGTGCGTTGCACGTGCAATGAGCAGGAGGCGGCGGAGGGCTTGGCGGTCATTGTCCCACGCTCGCCCGTGCCGATCGTGGCCGACGTGCACTTCCACTACGAGATGGCCCTCGCGGCCCTCGAGGCCGGGGTGCACGGCCTGCGGCTGAACCCGGGCAATCTTCGCAAGCCGGAGGAGATCAAGCTTGTCGCCTCTGAGGCGCGCGACCGCTCCGTCCCGATCCGCATCGGCGTGAACGCCGGTTCGCTGCATCCCAGCTTGTACAAGAAGTACGGCGGTGCCACGCCGGAGGCGCTCGTCGAGTCCGCACGCATGGAGCTCGCCTACTTCGAAGAAGTCGGTTTCGAAGACGTGAAGATCTCGGTGAAGGCCTCCAACGTCCCGCTCATGATCGAGGCCTACCGGCTGGCATCGGAGACCTTCGATCATCCGCTTCACTTGGGCGTGACTGAGGCCGGTCCTCCTCCTGCCGGTCTCATCAAGGGCACGGCCGGGATCGCGACCCTGCTCGCCGAGGGCATAGGGGACACGATCCGCTACTCGTTGACGGCCGACCCGGTTCAAGAAGCGCGAGCCGGTCGCCAGTTGCTCGAAGCCCTCGGGCTGCGGGAACGCAAGGGCCTTGACCTCATCGTGTGCCCATCGTGCGGCCGCGCTGAGATCGACGTGATCGAGATCGCACGCCAGGCCCAAGAGGCCTTGGAGTCACGTTCGCTGCCGCTGCAGGTGGCTGTGATGGGCTGTGTCGTCAACGGGCCGGGGGAGGCCCGCGAGGCCGATCTCGGAATCGCGGCGGGACGCCACAAGGGGCACCTTTTCATCAAGGGCAAGATCGTGCGGGTCGTGCCCGAGGACGAGATGGTCGAGGCGCTCGTCGCCGAGGCGGAGAAGCTTGTGACAGAAGGCATCGAGGCTCGCCTGGCGGCCGCGGACGCGAGCGCCGAGTCGGAAGCCGAGGAGGACCGCAGGGCCCTGTTCGAAGCCAAGGGCAGCGATGTCAACCACGCCGCCGAACGGATTCAGATGATCCGAAAGACGATCGCCCAGGAACAGGAACCCCACCCCCTCGGCGGTTGACCGGCGCGCGCTTTGCGTCCAAGGCGGGAGACCTCCCACAATGACGGACTTTGAGCTTCGACCAATTGACGCCCACGAGGTTTACGCCTTTGCCTCTTGTCAGGCGTCCGCGTTCGGGGGTCGCTACACGCCGGACAAGCTCAAGAGCCTCGCGGAGGAGTTGCAGCTCGATCGGACGCTGGCGGTCTTCGACGGGGGGGACCTCGTCGCCACGACCAGTTCGTACCTTGTCCCCATGACACTGCCGGGACTGGTCCGCTGCGAGGTCACGGCCGTCACCGACGTCTCGGTGGCCCCGACTCACCGCCGGCGCGGGCTGCTCAACTCGATGATGAGGCGCCAGCTCGACGACCTGCGTTCGGCGCATGAGATCCTCGCGGTGCTCTACGCCAGCGAAGGTGGCATCTATGGGCGCTACGGCTACGGCCCAGCGACCTACGGGGCACGCTACGAGGTCGACAAGCGGGGCGCCGGCACGATGACACGGGTCGCAATACCGTGCGCCTCGAGCCCGGGTGACGGTCCCGGCTCGGTCCGGCTCCTCGAGCCGGCTCAGGCGGCAGAGGCGTTCCCCGTCGTGCACCGCGCCTATGTGCCGACAAGAGTCGGCGAGCTCGACCGCGGGCACGGGGAGTGGGCCGAGCTGCTGGGGAGGCCGAACGCCGCAAGCGAGGAAGCGAGGCACCGTTTCTACGCCTGTTATGAACAGGCCGGCCGCATCGACGGCTATGCCATGTACCGGGTCGGCCCGATCGACCCCGCCGACCACTGGCGCCGGGCGGTGTTCGTGGAGGAACTGTGCTCGTTGAGCGACGAGAGCTACAAGTCGTTGTGGCGCTACCTGCTCGGCATCGACCTGACCGAGCAGCTGCGCACCACCAGCCGGCCGGTCGACGAGCCCTTGCGGTACCTGCTCGAGGACCAACGACGCCTTCGCACGGTGAGCTGGGGTGACCGCACCTGGGTCCGCCTGGTGGACGTCGCGGGTGCCCTCGCCCGGCGTCGCTACGAAGGGGGAGATGCCCTCGTCATGGAGGTGGAGGACGCGTTCTGCCCCTGGAACGAGGGTCGTTTCCGCCTGTCGGTCGACGGCCAAGGCATCGGGAACGTGGAGCACGTCGAGGCCACGCCCGACCTCGTGCTGTCGGTAGAGGCGTTAGGGGCCTTGTATCTGGGAGGTGTCCCTTTCGCCGCCATGGCCGAGGTGGGCCGCATCGGTCAGTGCACCGAGGGCGCCGCGCGACGCGCCGACGAGATGTTCGGTGTTCGGCGGGCGCCGTTCTGCATGACCCACTTCTGAGCGGGCTCGCCGCTCCTCAGATCCTTTCGAGCCGTACGACCTGGGCGGGCGGCTCGACGCTGAGGACAAGTTCCTCGAGGTGCGGGTGGCAGGTCATGAACAGCACCTGAGCGTGCTCGGCCGTCTCCGCGAGCGCCTCCGCGACCTGCACCGCGCGCCCGGGGTCGAAGTTCACGAGCACATCGTCCAAGATGAGCGGGAGGGGCTCGGAGCGCTCGGCAAAGGTTTCCGCGAGCCCGAGTCGCAGACAGAGATAGAGCTGCTCGACGCTCCCACGGCTCAAGTCGCCGGCGTCGATCTCGGTTCCCGCAGACGAGAGGACCCTGATGGTCTCGTGGCCACCCTCGTCCCCGAGCGACGGAAGAAGGCGCGTGTAGCGCCCCTTGGTCACCTTTGCGAAGCGGTCACCTGCACGGGCGAGCACGGCGGGTTGGTGCTCCTGCTCGTGGCGCTTCAGCGTGCGTTCGAGGAGCAGCCGCGCACATCCGAGGACGGCCCAGGACCTGAGCACGCCGTCGAGTTCTTGCTCGAGCGCGAGTCGTGTCTGTTCGAGCTCGGCCACTCGGGCCGACCCGGCGATGTCCCGCAGCTCGTTCGAGGCGTCCTGGTGGGCCCGCAGGAGCCGTTCCAGACGGTCGCGGGCCTCGGACCGCGCAACGGTGAGGTTTTCCTGCTCTTGGTTCCAGGCGAGCAGCTCCCCGGTCTCGAGCTCCGCGCGCAGAAGGCGCGCTTGGGCGCCGAGGCCGAACGAGCGCTCCAGCTCCGCGTCCGCGTCCTCGACGACCCGCAGCAGCGACGCCCCGGCCGCGCGAAGCTCGACTACTTCGGCGAGCGAGGTGCGCAGCTCTTCGAGACCCCGTGCCGGATCCGTCTCGAGCGAGTCACCGTCACCGCCGAGCTCGTCGAGCCCTGCCGCGAGCTTGCCGAGACGTGCCTCGAATTCGGAGACCTCCACACTCAGCTGGTCGATCTTGGTGTCGACGCGACCGAGCGCCGCGAAGTCCTTCCAAGCCGTCTGGAGCGCAGCCACGCTCTCGAGGACACCGTCGGGTGAAAGCACCGGTGCCAGCCCGAGAGCGACTTTCCAAGCGGTGAACGCCGAAAGCTCGGCGTCGAGGCTGTCCGCCGCCTCTTGCAGCGACTTGTGGGTCACCCTGCGACGCTCCGCGCCGCGGTGGTTCGGCGGCGCTCTTCCTCGCGCGCCCACGCGAGCGCGCGGGCGTCTTCGATCGCCTCTGCGGCCGTCTCGACGTCGGAGTCACTCGGCATCTTGGGCAGGCCCAGACACGCGGCGAAGCTCGGCCACGCGTGCGTTCACGCGCGCGCTGGCCTGGCTCAGGCCCGTCTCTTGTGCCGGCGCGGCGACGCGCAGCCGTCGCCGTGATGCGACCGCCTCGGCCAGCAGCACGCACCCCGCGCCGGCGAGCACGGCGCACAGGACGCGCACGGCCGCGTGACCAGGGGCAAAGGCGGCGAGGAGTGCGAGGCCGACGATGGCGAAGGCCACGAGCGCGATCGAAGCACCGCTCGTAGCCCAGAGCGCGCCGGCAGACGCACCCGCGCGGGCGCCGTTCGCCTGCCTTTGCGCGGACAACAGGCGCTGCTCGGCGAGGTTCTTGCGCAGCTCGCCTACGAACTTCGCTTGTTGTTCCGGGTCCGGCCCGGGCACGCCGCGTGAGAGCGTGGCCGTTGCGCCATTGTCCTCGTCGCCGAGGCCGACGAGCTCCGCCGCGGAGCCGGCCTCCTTGGCGAGCGCGACGGCCGTTCGCCAGCTCGTCTCGAGTTCCCCGAGCGAGGCTCTGAAGCGCCGGGCCTCGTCCAAGAGCCCGATCCAGCCTTCACTGGTGCAGACACGGTCACGGTCCCAGTCCGGGCCCAGCGAGCCCATCGCCGTCCGGATGGATTGTTCGATCCCGCTTCGTTGGTTGCGCAGGTCGCCGAGCAGGCTCACGCGTTCCAGGTGGCCGGAGCACGCCGATCTCAGGGACTGCAGCTCTGAGCCCTGCGTCTCGAGCCATGCCGCGAGCGGTTCGGGTTCCTCCCAACTCAAGAGGCGCTGTTCTGCCTTGCGCTTGCGCTCGAGCACGTCCCAGAGGCGAATCAGGAGGTCGAGGTCACGCGTCCGGTGCTCGCTCCGGTCCAGCGCCTCGCGCGCTTGGGCCACTTCACCGTCCAGGCGCGCCAGCTCGGCTCGTCGCGTGGGATAGCCGACGGCTTCGTGGCTCGCCTCGGCGAGGTCACGGCGAGCGCGCGCGAGCTCAGCCAGCAGACGGTTCGCCAGCGCCTCGTCTTGTCGCGGGCGGGCCAGCTCCAGGCGCTGCTTTTGCAGGTTGGCCATGGCGCGGGCCGCGGACCGGCGTTGGCCGACGATGCTGGCCGAGTAGAGCAGCTCCCGAACATCGTCTCTGTTCATGGCGTTGGCGTTCCCGAGATCGGTGAGGTCGACGGCGAACACGGCGCGGAAAAGTGCCTCGTCCGCACCGCCGAGTGCCCTGCGGAGGTCCTCCTCACTAGTGGGGGCTTCGTCGTTCCGCCGGATGCTCGAGGCCTTGTGCGGGCTCGCGTAACGCTCGATTCGCCACGTAAGGTCGTTCTCCGATCCGTTGCCACGGCCTTCGGCCAAGGTGAGCTGCCCGCCGTGGCGTCCGCCCCGGACAGGGGCGCGAAACCGGGGATTGTCGCGCCGGGCGGGGAAGCCGAACAGCATCGCCGTGAGGAAGTCGAAAAGGGTCGACTTGCCGGCCTCGTTAGGCCCGCTGATGATCACGAGGCCAGGGGAGAGGTCGTCGACGCCGAGGTCGGACAAGGCGCCGAAGCCGTCGATGTGGAAGCCAACGAGGCGCATGGGGGGTTCCCGCCCGCCTCAGCGCCTGTCGCCCTCGAGCTCACCGAGCGCGAGCACGAGGGCACGATCTATGAGCTCGGCCGGCGGCAGGCTCGACGACTTCAGCAGCTGTTCGATGGCGCGCCGGGTCCTGAGTGGTCCGGGGAGCCCATCGGAGAGGTCTGTGGCCAGGTTGCCCACGGCAACGTCGTCGTTTGCGACGCTGAGCCTTATCTGGTCGGCGAGCGCGATGAGATCGGCGGCGAAGTCCGATCCGCCCCGCGTGGCGTCGAGGTCGACGGCCGGACGCGACTGGTCGTCGATGGAGTCCCACCAGCAGAAGGGCTGGTCCGATTCGAAGTCCTCCCGCAACGCGGACAGCAAGTCCTCCAGTGCTCCCGGGCGCCTGAGGTCGAAGTGCAGCTCTGACCGGCCCACGAGATGCCCGCGGAGCACAAGGGCGCGCCCGTCCGCGCAGGCGAGCCGATCCCGCGCGGTGCTCACGAGTCGGGCGCGCAGCTCGGCGAGATCGTCGATCTCGCCCACGTCGAGCTCGACGAGATCGAACCGGACGACATCGCAGCCCACGAGCTCGACATCTTGGACCCGTCCTGCGCTGACGTGAACGACGACCGCACCTTTTGGCCCTCGTTCGCTCGGCTTGGGGCTGCGGGCCTGGAGGTTGCCAGGGTAGACAGCCCAGGCCTCGTCACAGCCCCTTCGGCCCGAGAGGACCAGGCGGGTGTGCACGTGGCCGAGCGCCCAGTAGTCGAGGCCGATGCTCCGCAAGTCCTCGAGCGTGCACGGGCTGTAGTCGTCGTAGCCGGAGGCGGCCCCTCGCACGTTGCAGTGCAGGACGCCGACTTGGAGACCGGGGCCGGCCGCGCGGGCGAAGCGCAACGCCAGGTTCTCGCATTCACTGCGCTGGGCGAAGCTGATGCCTTGCACAGTTGCGATTGGGACGCCGTCGACCTCCACGGCTACCGCCTGCACCGTCCCGGTGCCGAAGACCGTGACGTGTTCGGGCCAGGCGCCACTGAGGGCGGACCACCCGGTTTCGACAGGGTCGTGGTTGCCGTGCACGACAAAGCTGGGGATTCCGGCGCTCGACAGGCGGGCGAGCCCGTCGCGGAAGCGAAGCTGGGCCCGAAGCCCGCGCTCTGGGCCGTCGTAGATGTCTCCGGCGATCACCAGGAAGGCAACGTGGCGATGAAGGCAAAGATCGACGAGGGCGTCGAACGCGGCGAGCGAAGCCTCGCGAAGCTGGGCGGCCACGTGGGGAGCCGTTGAACCGATGCCTTTGAAAGGCGTATCAAGATGCAGGTCGGCTGCATGGACGAAACTGAAGTCGGGCGTCCGGGAAGGATCATCCATCAAAGTGAGGCTACCTGTGGGGTGTATCGCCGACCGGTGATCCTCGTCACGCGAGACTCCGGACGGGAGCGAGATGACTGAGCGAACAGGTGGCGAAGTGGTCGTGGAGGTGCTCGCAGGCGCCGGAGTGGAGGTCGTCTTCGGCATCCCGAGCGTTCACAACCTCCCGATCTACGACGCGATCAGGCGTGACGGCCGGATTCGCGCGATCGGCGTCCGTCACGAGCAAGGCGCCGCTGGTGCCGCCGACGGGTACGCGCGTGGACGACCGGTCGGCTTGGCGTGTGCCTCACATCGACCGGTCCCGGAGCGGCGAACGCCATGGGGGGACTGCTCGAGGCTTGGCCGTCCTCCTCGCCGGTCCTGCACCTGACGGGCCAGATCGACAGCCGGTTCCTGGGCGAGCAGCGGGGCTTCATCCACGAGGTGCCCGACCAGCTCGGCATGCTGGCGCGGCTGTCCAAGGCCAGTTACAGGCCGCCATCGGCCGACGCCACCGGTGACACGGTCGCGGCGAGCGGTCCTGGAGGCGACGACGGGCCGTCGCGGGCCGGTGTCGGTTGAATTGCCTATCGACTTCCAGTACGCCCCGACAGACTCAGACCCCGAGCTGCCCCGGCTTGAGGACCTCGCCGTGCCGGGGGGCTCGCCCGACGGCGCCGAGGTTGCCCGCGCGGCCGCGGTCATCGCCGGTTCTCGCCGGCCCCTCGTGTGGGCCGGCGGAGGGGTGGTTGCAGCCGATGCCGTCGCCGAGGTGCAGCGGTTCGTGCGGCGCCTGGGCGCGGGGCTGTTGACGAGCCCGAACGGGCGCGGGGTCATCCCCGAAAGCGATGCCGCGTGCATCGGCAACCTCACCTGGGATCCCGACGTTCGGGCGCTGTGCCGCGAGGCGGACCTGCTCGTGGCGATCGGGACGCGCTTTCAGGGACCGAACACGGAGAACTGGAGGATGGAGCTGCCGGCGCGGCTCGTGCAGCTGGACATCGACCCCGCCGTGCCGGGCAGGAATTACCCGGTGCAGGCCGCCGTGATCGGTGACGCGAAGCATTCGACCGCTGCCTTGCTGGACGAGCTGGACCGCCTCCGCGCGCCGCAAGTTCTCGCCGAGCCACTGTGGTCGGACCATGTCGTGGCTGCGACAAGGTCCGCCCGAGAGCGACTGCGGGAGACGCTCGGACCCCAGGTCGGCCTCCTCGACGCGTTGGCCGGAGCGGTCGATCCCGGCACCGTCGTCGTGAAGGACTCGACGATCTCCGCCTACACGTGGGGCAACCGACTGATGCCCGTGAAGCGCCCGCGGACCTCGATCCTGCCGAACAATTTCGCGATCGGGCTCGGCCTGCCGCATGCGCTCGGCGCCGCCGTCGGTTCCCAGGCGTTACCGGTCGTGCTCCTGGTCGGGGACGGCGGCCTTCTCCTCTCGGCGGCCGAGCTCGCGACCGTCGCTTCCGAAGGGCTGGCCATCGTTGTCGTCGTCTTCGTCGACGGCGGCTACGGGATACTACGGAACATCCAGGAGAGCCAGTACGGGTCACGCGAAGCGCGCATCGGCGTGGATCTGGGACGGCCCGACTTCTGCGGCTTGGCAGAAGCGTTCGGGATCCGGGCCGAGCGCGTCAGGTCGGTCGACTCTTACGCGACCGCAGTCCGGAGGGCGCTCCACGAGCGGGCGCCTTGTCTCGTGGAGGTGGACCTCGACGCGATCGGCCCCATGAAGGTGAGCTACACGGGCACGTCGAAGGCACCCAAACCCGAGGCCAGACGCCCGACGACGCGGCTCATGGCGGCGCAGCCGGCGTCGACGTCTTCGGCCGTCATCGACAAAGGCGGGCGAAGCCGGAGCGTTCGCTCGCCGCATCCGAAGGCTATGACGTGCTCTTCACTCCAGAGCTTCTCGAGTACAGAGGTGCGCAGCTCGCGCGTCGCCAGGTCGATGGCGGCCACAAAGCCGCGCCCGCGGGCATTGGAGACGGCCGTCGGCCAGGAATGCTCGAGCTCCACCAGCCTCTCGAGGAGGTGGTTGCCGACGCGGGCGGCGTTCGCGATGGCACCGGTCTTTTCGACCAGCTCGAGCAGGCGGCGGGAGCGCACCATGTCGGTGAGGTTGCCCCCCCAGGTCGAATCGATGCGGCCGGACGTCACAAAGACGTTGTCGGCGACCTCGTCCACGCGCCTGCCGGCCATGACGCCCCCGAGTTGTACCTTCTTGCCGAAGGCGACGAGGTCAGGGGAGAGTCCGAGCTGCTGGTAGCACCAGGGCGTGCCCGTCGCGCCCGCTCCGGTCTGTACCTCGTCGACCACGAACAAGGCGTCGTGGCGCAGGCAGAGGTCCTGGATGGCCAGCAGGAACTCGGCGCGGAGGTGGCGATCGCCGCCCTCGCATTGGATGGGCTCGGCGATGAAGCAGGCGATGTCGTCCGGGTGCGCCTCGAAGGCGGCCTTCGCCTCGGCGAGGGCGAGCTGTTCGGAGGCCTCGACCTCGGCCAGGTGGGCCTCGAGCGGGAAGCGCACGGCGGGCGAGGAGATCCGCGGCCAGTCGAACTTCGGGTAGCGGTCGGTCTTGACCGGATCCGTGTTGGTCAAAGAGAGCGTGTAGCCGCTGCGGCCGTGGAAGGCGTGCCTCAGATGGAGCACCCGTGTCCCGGCTTCCGGTGAGCGCCCGGCCGCCTCGTTGCGGCGGGACTTCCAGTCGAACGCGCACTTGAGCGTGTTCTCGACAGCGAGGGCACCGCCCTCGATGAGGAACAGATGGGGCAGCGCCGGGTCGCCGAGCACGCGGGTGAAAGTGGCGACGAACTCGGCGAGCTCTACCGTCGGCACCTCGGCGTTGGCCGGCTTGTTCGAAGCAGCCTCGATGAGTTCGTCGCGCGTCGCCGGGTCGTCGAAGAGCCCGGGGGGGTTCATCCCGAGGGGCGCCGAGCCGAAGAAGGCGTAGAAGTCCAGATACTCGGTGCCGTCCCTGGCATCGACGAGCCGGCACCCGTGGCTCTTCGACAGATCGAGCACTATGGGCAAGCCGTCCACGAGCATGTGCTCGGCGAGCCGCGCACGGACCTCATCAGGCGCGATAGGGCACTGATCTTGGGTCGTTTTCATTACCGGAGCGTATCGCTACTACGCTTTGGCGAAACGCAACCACTGAGGAGAATACCGATGACCTTCGAGCTCAGCTCGTTGATCGAGGCGCGTCAAGGTGAGAATTTCCGCCTCCACAGTGAGTACCTGAACCCCCAGCTCGTGAAGGTGCTGAAGACGCTCGGCTTCGACCGCTTCTACGTCAGGGGCGAAGGATCGTACCTGTACGACCGCAACGGCGAGCGTTATCTCGACTTCCTGGCCGGTTTCGGTGTCTTCGCCCTCGGACGCGGGCACCCGGTGGTGAAAAAGGCGTTGCACGAGGCGCTCGACATGAACCTCCCGAACCTGGTTCAGCTCGATGCGGCCCTGCTGCCAGGATTGCTCGCCGAGGCGTTGGTGGCGAGGACCCATGACGGTCTCCAAAGGTGTTTCTTCTCCAACTCGGGCGCGGAGGCAATCGAGGCTGCGATCAAGTTCTCGAGGTACGCGACCAAGCGCCCCCGGATCCTCCACGCTGATCACGGGTTTCACGGCCTCAGCATGGGGGCGCTGTCGCTCAACGGCGGCAAGGAGTTCCGGGAGGGTTTCGGCGCGCTCCTGCCTGGCTGCCACGAAGTGCCGTTCGGGGAGATCGACGCCTTGGAGCGAGAGCTCCAGCGTGACGACGTCGCGGCCCTGGTCCTCGAGGTGGTCCAGGGCAAGGGCGTGAATCTCGCTTCGGACGAGTACTGGGCGGCGGCTGCGGCGCTGTGTCGAAAGCACGGGACTCTGTTCGTTATCGATGAGGTCCAGACCGGCCTCGGCAGGACCGGCAAGCTCTGGGCTCATGAACACTACGGCTTGCGGCCCGACATCATCACGGTGTCGAAGGCGCTCTCGGGCGGCTTTATCCCCGTCGGGGCGATGATGTGCTCAGCGGAGGTCTTCGACCGCGTTTATTCGAAGATGGAGCGCGCCGTCGTCCATTCCTCGACCTTCGGGCGGAGCCAGCTCGCGATGGTGGCGGCACTCGCGACCTTGCAGACGATCGACGACGAGGACATCGTCGATCGGGCGCGGGTGAGCGGCGAGGCCTTCCTGAAGGGCCTGGCCCCGCTGGTCGAGAAGTACGAGCTTTTCCACGAAGTGCGCGGCAAGGGGCTGATCATCGGCCTCGTCTTCGGTGAGCCCAGCTCTTTCGGGTTGAAGTCTCGTTGGAAGATGATGGAGGGTGCCCGCAAGGGGCTCTTCTCGCAACTCGTGGTCGGACCGCTGTTCCACCGGCACCGGATCTTGACCCAGGTCGCCGGGGACAACATGAACGTCGTCAAGCTTCTTCCCCCGCTGATCATCGGTCAGGAGGAGGTGGACTACTTCGTCGAAGCACTCGACGACGTGCTCGCCGATGCCCACCGCAACTCCGCGCTTCTATTCGAGTTCGGCCGGACGCTGGCCAAGAGCGCACTCCGCAGGGAGCCCTCCTGAGCTCGCCCGGCCTTAGCGGCCCGGCTGTGCATCCGCCGATGGCCATCAGGCCGGGCGACCGGATGCTTGTCACGGGCGCGGCCGGTTTCATCGGCTCGGCTGTCACCCGGGCGCTGCTGGCACGCGGTGCCCAGGTCGTCGTCCTGCTCCAGCCCGGAGTGCCGCGCGAGAACCTGGATGGCCTCGCCGTGGAGCCCGTTGTGGCGGACCTGCGCGACGCCCGTGGCGTTGCGGCCGCCGCCGTCGGGTGTCGCATGGTTTTCCACGTCGCCGCCGTGTACAGGTTTTGGGCACCCAACCCGGCGGACTTCTACGACGTCAACGTCGGCGGCAGCTTGAACGTGATCGATGCGGCCAAGGCCGCCGGGATCGAGAGGGTCGTCTACACGAGCACCGTCGGGACGATCGGCCTGGACGGGACCGAGAACGGCTGTGCGGCGGACGAGACGGCCTGGGCGCGTATTGGCCACCTCTTCGGGCTCTACAAGCAGTCGAAGTACGTCGCTGAGCACGAGGTCCTTCGCGCAGGCGCCCAGGGCCTGCCGGTCGTCCTGGTACAACCCACGTTGCCTTTGGGTCCCGGTGACCGGGCACCGACGCCGACCGGCAAGACGATTCTCGACTTCCTGAACGGGCGTATCCCTGGCTGGTTCGACACGGCCTTGAATGTCGTCGACGTGGACGACGTCGCCGCCGGGCACCTGCTCGCGGCCGAGCTGGGTGCGCAGGGGCGCAGCTACGTGCTGGGAGGGGAGAACCTCGCGCTCCGGCAGATCCTCGACGTGCTTGCAGCGGGAACCGGCTTGCCCCGGGCCGGTTTCAAGGTCCCCCGGCAGGTCGCCCTCGTTGCGGCGCACGCCTCGGACCTGGTCGAAGGGCGCCTCCTGCGCCGGGAGCCGAGCGTTCCGCTCGAAGGGGCGCGGATGGCCGCGACCCGCATGATCTTCAGCGACGCCAGGGCCCGCAGAGAGCTCGGTTACCGGTCCCGGCCTGCCGTCGAGGCGATCATGCGCTCGGCGCGTTGGTACGCCGAGAACGACTACGTGTCGGCGAAGCGATTGGCGCGGATCTCTTGGAAGGACGTGGCCGAGGTCCCGCCGGCCGGTCACTTCCCCAAACTCAGCACCAGGGCCGGGCCGGACCGGTCCCCGAAGGGCTCCGTTTGATGTTCCGCAGGCGCGCGCGCGGACCCTCCGGATTCGCGCGCGAGCGCCGGCGCGGTGCGGAACGGCTCACGGCACTGACGGTGTCGGTGGCGCTTGTTGTCTTGGCCGCGGCATGCAGCTCGAACCAAGGCGGCCCTACGACAACCACGACTTCGTCGACCACCACGACGACAACCACGACTTCGTCGACCACCACGACGACAACCACGACTTCGTCGACCACCACGACGACAACCACGACGCTTCCCGTGCCCATTGCCGGGACGTCGATCTTCCGGGCTCGGGTGGCCGCCCTGCCAGCCGGTGACGTCGCGCTTCCTGCCATTTCGGAGGGGAGTGCTGCCTGGTCCAAGATGGTCCCGATCGCGTACCAGACATTCGGGAGCGGCCCGGACCTTCTCCTCATAGCGGGCCAGGACGGAACCATGTCGTGGTGGGACCCGGCGTTGCTGTCGGATCTCTCGAGTCACTACACCGTGACCATGTTCGACCTTCCCGGAGCGGGGTACTCAGGGCCGGCGACGAGCCCACTCTCCCTGCCATGGCTGGCGGACATGATCGCTGGACTGGTACTCACCCTCGGGCTGTCCGATCCCATCGCGCTGGGCTGGGGCCTCGGCGGCGAGATCGCCCTGTCATTGGCGGAGCGTCATCCCGAGATCGCGTCCTCGCTTGTCCTCGTCGACTCCTCGGCCGGGGGTGCCGGGGCGCCGCGGCCCCCACCCGCGGTCGTACGGCTCCTCGCGACCCCGGATGACACACCCTCGGAACTGTCAGGGCTCCTGTTCCCCCCAACGACCACGGGCTTGCGGGAGCGAGCGCAGTGGCAGAGCTACCTGTTCCAAGGGAGCCCTGACTGGCTCACGGCGCCGACCATCAAAGCGGAGGCCGCGCTCCAAGCGTCCCTCTGGAACAGCGCCAAGCTGCTGGATTATCTCCCCCGGGTGAGGATTCCGGTCCTCGTGGTCTCGGGCGCTGACGACGTCGTGTTCCCCTCGGCAAACGCGACTGAGCTTGCCACCCAGCTCTACCATGCGTCGCTGGACATCCTTCCCGCGGCGGGATACGACGCCATGGCCCAGGACGAGCCGGCGTTCGTTGCCGCGGTCGAGCGGTTCACCGGATAGCGAACTCGACGCCGCGCCCGGTCGAGTTCGCGAAGACCTCGGCTCTGGGGCCGGGCGGAAGAGAAGGTTTCGCGGCCTGGCCCAAAGCCGCTGGGCTGATCCGCACGTGGGCGTCGTTGGGATCGGTGCCCCAGAGGCGCGAGGCCAAGGCCGTCGCGGGGGACGCAGGCGTACAAGCGCGGCTGCCTTGCTCGCTGAGCTTCAGTCCAGTCACGCACTTCGATCACGTCGGCGTCGCTGGCTTCGTACTCGTCGCCGGCTCCACCGGAGCAACGGCAGTAGTCACGGTAGGGAGGTGGGTCTCTCTCCCACCTGATCCCGAGGCTCGACACCACGCACCCTCACTCGGACAGCAGGACCGCGAGCTTGGCCGACGCGGATCGCCGACTGACGCCCTGGTGGCGCGACGACGCCTGCCTTCGGTGACGACTGGGCTCGGCCGCAAGACTCGATCGGCCCCGCTTACTTCCCCGAGATCAGCGACCGCGTGCTCGGTTTCGGCGTTCCCGTCGTTGCCGTACTACTGCGAGAAACTTGCGGAAGATGAAGCCCACGGGCGAAACCTACTCCTTGACGGCAGCGACAGCGCTGGCTCGGTCGCGATCTTGTCCACGAAGGGTGAAGCGTCGTACGAAGAGCCTGTCTACCAACTACCGGAGCAGGAACCCGACCTCGTCCTGCACCGGCTCCTCTGTCACCTCCACGTTGTCGACGCGCGCCCGCGGAGGGCCGGTGCGGCACCACGAGACCATCTGGCTCAAGGCCTCGGGCGACCCCTCGAACACGGCCTCCACGCTGCCCGCTGAGCAGTTCCGCACCCATCCCGCGACACCGCGTGCCAGCGCTTCGTTGCGGCAGCTGTCGCGGTACCAGACGTTCTGAACCCGGCCCGTGACGACCACGCGCAGCCGCTGGCGACTCATGGCGGTGAGGCTACTCGGAACCTGAAATTGCCGCCCGGGCGTGTGCCACCGTTGCAGGCGCCTTCGTTGGCCCCGTTTGTGCCCCGGTACGATCGTCTCAGATGACCACCCTGGCAGCCCCGCCCACCCGCTCTAGGCATCAGGCGGTCGGCCTCGGTGCCTCTGGGCTGGCGTCGGTCGGTTGGGGTTTCGCGGCGATCTTCGCGAGGCTCGCCTCGGCGCCCGGCCTCGTGCTGTGCTTCTATCGCTTGTGGCTCGGCGCCGCACTTCTCTCGATCGCCGTGTACGCGTCCGGCCGCCGACTGAGCTGGGATCACTTTCGCGATTCCTGGCTCGGCGGTCTGTTCCTGGCCGGGGACATGGCCATGTTCTTCTGTGCTCTCAAGCTCACGAGCGTGGTCGACGTGACGGTCATCGGTGCCGTTCAGCCGGCTTTGGTGCTCATGGTCGCGCGACCGTTGTTCGGCGAGCGGATGGGACGCTGGGACGTGTTCTGGATCCTTGTGGCCATGGTCGGAGTCTCGGCCGCCGTGATCGGTCCGGGAGTGACGAGCCACCACCAGCTGCTCGGAGACCTGCTTGCCACCGGATCCATGCTGTCCTGGTCTGCCTACTGGCTCGTGTCCAAGCACGCGAGGGCGAAGCAGAACGCGTTGGAGTACACCGCCGTCGTGACGATCGTGGCCGCGGCCACCTTGACATTGGTCGTGTTGGTGTCCGCGCAGTCCCTTGCACGAGTGCACGCCGGCGACTCGTTGTGGATAGCTCTGCTGGCCGTCGTGCCGGGAGGGGCCCATCTGGTGATGAACTGGGCTCACAAGTACGTCGACGCTTCGGTCTCGTCGGTCATCGGAGCGAGCAACCCGATCGTCGCGGCCGCAGCCGCGGTGGTCATCCTCCGCCAGCCCCTGACGGTTGTTCAGGTCGGCTGTGGCCTTGCGGGACTCGCCGCCATCGCGATTGTGGCCGCCCGGCATCGGCAGCCAGTCGAGTCCGCGCTGGAATGACACCAGGCCCAAAGGGCTTGTAAGCGCATCGGGCCAGCACCGGTGCGCACGGCGTGACGAAAGGTCTGAGCCGAGCGAGCAGGAAGAGTCCCGGACCCTGCTCGTTAGACTTCCGGCCATGCGCGAGCCGGCAGCTGAGGCCTCCCGCCCGTCGGCTCAGCTGCAGGAACCGTCGTTGACCCGTTCTGCTACCCGTCGCGCGACCACAATGGTCCAGGTGCTGGCGGCGCATGGCACCGGCGCCGGCTTCGTACGACCGGATCGTCTTGCCACCGAGGAGCCGATGGCGATTCAGGTCAGGGGCAGGCGCCAGGACCCGGTGAGCGTCGCGGTGACGATGCGCACGCCGGGCAACGACTTCGAGCTCGCCGCCGGGTTCCTCGTGAGCGAAGGGCTCGTCCACGGACTCCAAGAGATTGCTGGCATTCGCTACTGCGATGTCGCACCCGAGGAGCAGCACTACAACGTGGTGACCGTGAATCTCACCGTGCCGTTCAGCATGGACTTCGCCAAGCGGCACTTCTTTGCCTCGTCGAGCTGTGGGATCTGCGGAAAGGCTTCCCTCGACCAAGTCGAGATCAACTGTCCGGTGATCGAGCCCGGGCCGGTGGTCGCCCGCTCGACCATCGTCTCGTTGCCCGAGGTGTTGCGCAGCTCCCAGCACATCTTCCAGCAGACGGGCGGCCTTCATGCCGCCGCGCTGTTCGACGCGGACGGGCGTCTTTTCGAGTCACGGGAGGATGTCGGGCGCCATAACGCGGTCGACAAGCTCATCGGCCACGGCCTTCTCTCTGGCAGCATGCCGCTCAGAGACCGGTTGCTGCTCGTGTCGGGACGCGTGAGTTTCGAGATTGTCCAGAAGGCGGCCGCGGCCGGCATCCCGATCACCTGTGCGGTCTCGGCGCCGTCGAGCCTCGCCGTCGAAGCGGGCGAACGGCTCGGCATGACGGTTGTCGGGTTCTTGCGCGACGACAAGTTCAACGTGTACTGCCACCCGGAAAGGGTGGATCTCGAGGCCTGACCTGTCATCTGGCGGCGGGCCGGTGCACGGCGTTAGGCCGGCGTCGCCTCCGCGAGAAGATCAGCAGCGACGACCACGAGCGGGTCGAAGCGGCCGTCGTGGACGTTGTCCAGAAGCTCGCGGCGCATCAGAGGCGGCCAGAATCTGCGGATGTGATCGGCCACCTCGGCGGCGGCTTGCGCCTGCGGGTGGTGGCGGAAGTTCGCCGCAATCTGGTTGGCCATTCGCACCAGGTCAGCCCTTACCATCGGTGCCTCCTCCACGCAGGGCCGGAACGTCGGCGTGCGCCTGGTCCGGCGGGACGCCCGGGGACGCGTCGGCACCTCTCGCGGGCACGCGTGCCCGCACCTGCACAGCAGTCACCTTGTACTCAGGGCAGTTCGTTGCCCAGTCCGAATACTCGGTAGTCACGACGTTGGCACCGGTGACGGGGTGGTGGAACGTGGTGTACACGACCCCTTGGGGCACGCGATCGGTGAGGTGGGCGCGGAGCGCGGTCTCACCGGAGCGGCTCGCGAGCGTCACCCAGCCGCCTTCGACCACGCCGCGCTCTTCGGCGTCGTACGGGTGCATCTCGAGCAGGTCCTCCGGATGCCACGCGACGTTCTCCGTCCTTCGCGTCTGTGATCCGACGTTGTACTGGGAAAGGATGCGCCCGGTCGTGAGGATGAGCGGATAGCGGCGGTTCGTCCGTTCGTCCGTCGGTATGAACGGGGTCTCGACGAATCGCCCCTTGCCGCGGACGAACTTGTCTACGTGCATTATCGGCGTACCGAAAGGCGCGGCGTCGTTGCAGGGCCATTGCACACTCCCGAGCGCGTCCAGTTTGGCGAACGAAACGCCGGCGAAGGTGGGCGTTGTCCTCGCGATCTCGTCCATGATCTCGCTGGAGGTCCCATAGTGCATGGGGTAGCCCATCGCAGTGGCAAGCTCGCAGACCACCTGCCATTCCTGTTTGCCGTTGCGCGGCGCCATCACGGGCCTGACCCGGTTTATGCGTCGCTCGGCATTGGTGAAGGTCCCGTCTTTTTCCAGGAACGATGTTCCCGGCAGGAAGACGTGCGCGAACTTGGCCGTCTCGTTCAAGAAGAGGTCCTGAACCACACACAACTCGAGGGAGGCCAACGCCGCCTGCACATGGTGGGTGTTCGGGTCGGACTGGGCGATGTCCTCGCCCTGCACGTAGAGGGCCTTGAAGGTCCCCTCGATCGCCCCGTCGAACATGTTGGGGATGCGCAGGCCCGGCTCTGAGTCGAGCGGTCGACCCCACGTCTCCTCGAACATGTGGCGGACGGTGTCGTCGGACACGTGGCGATAGCCCGGGAACTCGTGCGGGAACGAGCCCATGTCGCAGGAGCCCTGCACGTTGTTCTGTCCCCGCAGCGGATTGACTCCGACACCTTGCCGGCCGATGTTGCCCGTTGCCATGGCGAGGTTCGCCAGACCCATCACCATGGTGGATCCCTGGCTGTGCTCGGTGACGCCGAGGCCGTAGTAGATCGCAGCCTTGCCACCAGTCGCGTAGAGGCGGGCGGCCGCGCGCAGGTCCGGGGCCGGCACGCCGGTGATCACCGCTGTCGCCTCGGGGCTGTACTCCGGCGCCGAGATGAACGCTGCCCACCTGTTGAAGTCGTCCGGTTCGCAGCGCTCGGCCACGAACTCGTGGTCCATGAGGTCCTCGGTCACCACGACATGCGCGAAGGCGTTGACGACGGCCACGTTGGTGCCTGGTTGCAGTTGCAGGTGATAGTCGGCCTCGACGTGCGGCGAGCGGACGATCTCGGTACGCCGGGGGTCGATCACGATGAGCTTCGCGCCCTGCCGGAGCCGGCGCTTCATGCGGGAGGCGAACACGGGGTGCGCCTCGGTCGGGTTCGCGCCGATGACGACGATGACGTCACAGCTGTCGACCGAGCGGAAGTCCTGCGTGCCGGCCGATGTGCCAAAGGTCTGTTTCAGGCCGAATCCGGTCGGGGAGTGGCACACCCGCGCGCAGGTGTCGACGTTGTTGTTGCCGAAGGCGGCTCTCACCATCTTCTGGACGACGAACACCTCTTCGTTGGTGCAACGCGAGGAGGTGATCCCCCCGATCGCACTTATGCCGTGGCGAGCCTGGATGGATCTCAGGCGATCAGCCGTGGAGGAGATGGCCTCTTCCCAGCTCGCGGCACGCCACGCGTCCGTGATGGCCTCACGGACCATCGGCGTCAGCACACGCTCCTTGTGAGTCGCGTAACCCCAGGCGAAACGGCCCTTTACACAGGAGTGGCCTTCGTTGGCGCCCCCGTGCTTGTAGGGCACCAGGCGGACTACCTCGTCCCCACGAAGCTCTGCCTTGAACGAGCAGCCGACCCCGCAGTAGGCGCAGGTCGTGATCACAGATCGGCCGGGCACGCCCAGATTGATCACAGTCTTTTCCTCGAGCGTCGCCGTCGGGCACGCCTGCACGCATGCGCCGCAGGAGACACACTCGGAGCCTAGGAAGTCGCCTGCGCCAGGCGCGACCCTGGAGCTGAAGCCACGGGCTGCGATCGTCAAGGCGAAAGTCCCCTGGATCTCCTCGCAAGCCCGCACACAGCGCGAGCAGACGATGCACTTGGAGGCGTCGAATGTGAAATAGGGGTTGCTCTCGTCCTTTGAGGCGTCGAGGTGGTTCTCTCCCGCGTAGCCGTAGCGGACCTCTCGCAGACCGACGGCACCCGCCATGTCCTGGAGCTCGCAGTCGCCGTTCGCCGCGCAGGTGAGGCAGTCAAGGGGGTGGTCCGATATGTACAGCTCCATGACTCCGCGGCGCAGCTTTTCGAGCCGCGGAGTCTGGGTGGAGACCCTCATGTCGGCCTCTACCGGGGTCGTGCACGAGGCGGGCGTGCCACGGCGGCCGTCAATCTCCACCAGGCAAAGGCGGCATGAGCCGAAGGCGGCGAGGCTGTCGGTCGCGCAAAGCCTCGGCACGTCGATGCCGACGAGCCCGGCGGCGTGCATGACCGTGGTGCCCGCGGGCACGGTCACGGCCAGCCCGTCGATCTCGAGCTCGATCGTGGCCGGCCCCGGTTGGGCCGGCGTTCCGAGGTCGTGCTCTCTGAGCAACGTCATGGCTGGTCTCCTCGGGTCATCGACCATCCCCCCCGATCCGACTGCTGGCGAGCCGGATTCAGCATGGCATCGTGGCGCCACGAAACCGTCCGGGCGCGTCACAGCGGGCCCGCCCCGGCACGATCGAAATCCTCGGGGAAGTGCTCCAAGGCGCTGCGTACCGGCAGGGGAGTGAGCCCGCCCAGGGCGCACAGCGAACCGTCGACCATCGTCTCGCACAGGTCCTCGAGCAACTCGAGGTTGGCCTTGCGACTGTCCCCGGCGATGATGCGGTCGATGACCTCTACACCCCGCACCGATCCCACTCGGCAGGGCGTGCACTTGCCGCACGACTCCTCGGCGCAGAACTCCATCGCGAAGCGCGCCTGCCGACTCATGTCGACCGTGTCGTCGAAGACCACGATGCCTCCGTGCCCCACCATGGCGCCTGCGGCCGCGAAAGCCTCGTAATCCATCGGCAGGCCGAAACGGCTCCTCGGCAGGTAAGCACCGAGGGGTCCGCCGACCTGGACTGCCCGCACCGGCCGGCCGCTCGCGGTCCCGCCCCCGTAGTCGTCCACGAGCTCGCCGAGCGTGACGCCGAAGGCGATCTCGACGATGCCGCCGTGCTTGATGTTGCCTGCGAGCTGGAAGACCTGGGTTCCCCGCGAGCGCCCCACGCCGAGCTCCCGGAAGGCCTCGGCGCCGTGGGCGAGGATCGGAGGGACCGTGGCGAGCGAGAGGACGTTGTTCACGGCCGTCGGTTTCCCGAAGAGCCCGGCGATTGCAGGCAGAGGAGGTTTGGCCCGGATCATGCCGCGCCGGCCCTCCAGGCTTTCCAGCATGGCGGTCTCCTCGCCGCATATGTACGAGCTGGCACCGACGCGCAGGTGCACGTCGAAGGCGTGGTCCGTCCCGAGCACCGAGGCTCCGATCCAGCCGTTCAGGCGGGCGATGTCGATCGCCGCCGCCATGGTTGCAACGGCATCGGGGTACTCGGAGCGGACGTAGATGTAAGCCTCGCTCGCTCCGACTCCGAGTCCGGCGATGGCCATGCCCTCCACCACGAGGAAAGGGTCACCTTCCATGAGCATGCGATCGGCGAAGGTGCCGCTGTCGCCCTCGTCGGCGTTGCAGGCGATGAACTTGAGGTCGGAGTCCATGTCCAGGACCGTCTGCCACTTGATGCCTGTTGGGAAGCCCGCCCCGCCCCGACCGCGGAGGCCGGAATCTGTTACCGCCGTCACGATCTCCTGTGGCGTCATCTCGAGGGCCCGGCGCAGTCCGGCGAGGCCACCGGTCGCCTCGTAGTCCGCGCCCGACAGCGGGTCGTTCACCCCGACTCTCGAGAAGGTGAAACGCGTCTGGCGTCTCAGCTCCGGGATCTCCTCGGTCCGCCCGAGGAAGCGCGGGTGGGGCGCACCGTCGAGCATGCCGGCGTCGAGTAGCTCACCGATGCTCCCGGCCCGCACTGGGCCGTAGGCGACGCGCCCTGTGGGCGTGGATACCTCAACCAGCGGTTCGAGCCAGAACATCCCGCGGGAGCCGTTGCGCACGAGGCGGACGTCGCGTCGGCGAGCGGCTGCTTCCCGCACGATCGCGTCGGCTACGTCATCGGCGCCGACCGACCGGGCGGCGGCGTCGACAGGCACGAAGACGACGACCGGTTGCATCAGCTCGCCCCGGTCCTGGATGTGGCGACGAGCTCGTCGAAGCCGGCCTCGTCGATCTTGCCCTTCAGCTGGCCGTCGATCATCACTGCCGGAGAGAGCGCGCAGTTGCCGAGACAGAACACCTGCTCTAGGGTCACCTCGCCATCGGAGGTCGTGGCACCGAACGCGACGCCCAGATGCTCACGCGCGTGCTGGGCGAGGCGCTCGGCACCCATGGACTGGCAGGCCTCCCCGCGACACACGTACACCACCGACCGGCCCGGCGGCTCGGTGCGAAAGTCCCTGTAGAAGCTGACGACGCCGTAGACCTCGGCCCTGGACAGGTTCACCTCTTCTGCCACGAGGTCGATGGCCCGAGGATCGACATGGCCGAACACGTCCTGCAGTTCATGCAGGATCGGCAGGAGCGCGCCGCGTTCGTCTCTGTGCCTCTCGACGATGGCGACCGCCCGCTCCCGGGACCAAGGAACGTAGGAGCTGCTCGTCTTCGAAACCATCGCCACACCTCATTCGGGTTGCGCAGCCCGGCAGGAGTGCGCGCCAACTCCGAAAGCAAACTTGGGCCCTCAGGACATGTTAACGAACGACGCCAACTTGCCCCTTCGCGCCATTGTGGGCAGGAGAGGCCGCTCGTCCCGGCACCGAGTGACCTTCCCGGTCAGCCGTACGTGAGTGAGCCGGGAGTTGTGAGCGGCGCGCCCGTCTCGAGCCAGGTCTTGAGGCCGGACAGGATCATGGGCCAGCCTTGGTAGAGCTCGGCGTTGGCTCCCTCGGCGAGCTCGTCGTGGGTCACGGTCAGATGGCACGAGTCGGCGACAGGCTCGACGTGCCAGGTGACCCTGGAAGGACCTTCGGCCCGCACCTCTTCGGCGCGACCATGGTGTGGACGAGCCGCCGCCGGGGATCGAATTCGAGGACGTCGCCCTCGACGAGGATCGGGCCGGCCTCGGGGCGACCAGCTCCAGACGCGATCCGCGCACCCAGTTCGAGTGGACTCCGGTGCCAAAGTTGTACTTGCGCCTGATCTCGGGCGTGGTGATCGCTTCCCAGCGGCGTTCCGGCGTAGGGCGGATGTAGAACTCGAAGACCTTTTCCACGATCCTCCGGTCGTTGTTTCAGTTTGGCGAGCTCGGCATGGCCGGTCAGACGATCCCGGGCCGCAACGGCCGCGTTGCCATGGCAAATCGCTCACCGAGTTGGTCGTCGTCGGCCAGGTCGAGCACCGTGGTGAGCGCGGCTGCCCACCCGTGGCAGAACAACTGCCAACCGTCGTGCACCTGAAGCCCCAAGTTCCCTGCCTGAGCCCGGGCCCGGCCGAGAAACTCGAGCTCACCCCGGTAGTTCAGCTCCCACACGACTGCGCGCGGTGGGAACCGTGTCCGACCGGTGATCGGTGAACCGGGCCGGTCCTTGCCCAGGCCGGTTGCGTTGACGATCAGGGAGCCGGGCGGCGCCTGCTCGACGAGGTCATCCCAGGGCCGATCGCCAACGTGTCCGGTGACCGGGTGTCCGGCTACCTGCCGCGAGCTGCTCGACCGAGGCGCGGATCGGATCGGCGCAGACGAACCGCACGGTGCGGCGGGTCGCGAACAAGTGCGCGGCGAGGGCGCGGGCCGTGCCCCCTGTGCCGAGGCACACGACCTCTCCCTCCGACTCTGGCCAGATTCGGTCGACGACCCGCCCGACCGAGACCGGATCACGGGCGAAGCCGCACAGCCCAGCGCTGGTCCGTCTGATGGCGTTGACCTCCCCACAGGCGAGGGCGAGGGGATCGAGGCCGGCAAACAGGCTTCGCCCTGCGCTGAACAGCCTGACCTTGTGAGTGGTGATGACGGCCCCTGCCGCGCTCTCGTCCTTCGCAAGACTTTCGAGGAACCGGATGTAGGTGGCGTCACTGGCGTCGAGAGAGATGTCTATGCCGCGGATTTCGCACTGCGTTGCCAGGATCGACCGCCACGCGGAGATGGCCTGATGGATAAGGGACGAGCCTGTCGTGACGCCTAGGAACACGACGGTGGTCATGGGCGAAAACGTACCCGGCGCAGGCGTCCCGCGAAGGTGCCGGTGGGTTGCGTCAGCCTGTCAAAGCCGATGTTGGGCAACGCGAGGTTCCATCGCTGGCCGAAGCGACGGGCGAGCTCAACACCCGTCGCGAAGGGTTTGGACCGTCGCCAGCGCCTCGTCTGCGAGCTGATGGGCGGCCTTCCAACCGTCGCCCGCGGGCAGGAGGGACTGCCCGACCACAATGCGGATCGCGCCCCGGCGGGGAAGGTGCCGACCTGCAGGAAGAATTGCTCGCGTGCCGATGATCCCCACGGGGACGACGGGGCAGCCCGTCCTGGCGGCAACGACGAACGCCCCGAGGTGGAAGCGCCGAAGCTCGGGAGTGAGCGTGAGTCCACCCTCGGGGAACAAGACCAGGGAGCGCCCGGAGCGCACCACGTCTTCCAGCGCCGCGAGGAGGGGCTCAACCGACGACGGCCCCTTTCCCGCTTGGTCGCGGACGAAGACGACCCCGATCCGGCGGAGGAACGAGCCGACGACTCGCTGGCGCGAGAGGACGCCGCCTGCCACGAACACGACCGGCTCCGCGAACATCAGACCGATCGCGAACGAGTCGAGGAAACTCTCGTGATTAGCCACGTACACGCACGGTCTCCCGACCAGCGGACCACCGTTGGTCTCAAAGGGGATGGCGAGGCACCTGCATAGCAGCCGCGCCGCCACCCGGGTGAGCTTCCAGCGCCAGGTGAGCTTCGGCAGGACGAGGAGGGCAGGCCAGACGAGGACCCCGAAACCGCAGAGCAGAACCCAGAAGGCGATTCCGTACAAGGTGCCCCGCATGTCACGATCGTCGCCGGCGGTCCTTCTGCGAGCACTCGCGTCGCCCGTGGAGGCCTTGTCGCTCGGGTGTTCGCTCGTCACGAGTGGGCTGCCAGCGACTCGTGCGCCCTCGAAATGGACCCGAACGCTGGCTCGGGGTCATACCGTCCGGAGCCAACGCCGACGCCACGGGCCGCGGGGATCGCTCCGGACACCGCCGTTCTGCGCACCTAGCGATCATTGCACCCGTTCGTCAGGTGGTCGGCGCGCTTTCAGCCCCGACATTCACCTCAGTTGCGCATTGACGGGGGACGCCTCTCTTGGTGCGGGCGTGAGCAGTGAGGCGTCAAGGAGGCGGGATTACGTCACTCCAGGTTGCCTTGTCCAAGAGGGGTGAGGATGTCGGGTTCACCCAGTCAATGAGTTGATGGAGGCCGTGACGACCGCGTTCCTGCCCCACCGCTGGCGGCGAGAAGTCGCCCGCACGCGGCGTGAGCGCCTTCTGCCGTCCCTTCGCTAGGCCCAGGGGCAACTCCGAAGCTCATGGGGACTTGCCGGCCCGGTGCGACGATCGTCCGCTTCGGGAAGGACATGCGTTGTGGCGGCCGCTCGCCGCAATTTGTGCCCGATCCGATCGCGGCGGAGTCAGCTCTCCCAGAGGGCGCGCTGAGTCAGGCCCGCGCGGCCACTCCAGGGTTGATGGCCGTAGCGGTCGAGATGAACGACCGCGCCGACCGGCTTGCGAGCCTTGCGGCCGTAGCGTCCCTTCGGCCACCCGAGGGTCACGATGCAGCACGGCTCGACGCGCAGGGGCAGTTTGAGGATCCTGCGCGCCACGGTGTGGGACCACAGCGGGAGCGTGATCAGCGCACCACCGAGGCCGACGGACCTCGCTGCCAGAAGGAGGTTCTGCACGCTGGGGTAAACCGACCCGTAGCGGCTCGACACGGCTATCGGAGGTCTCGGGATAAGAGGCACCCGGGCGCCGCGCACACAGCAGACGACGAGAACCGGGATCTCCGCGAAGTGCTCGACCTGCCATAGCACAGACTTCAACATCCTGGAGGTCTGCTCGTCGGTCTTGACCAGCCGTGACGCCCCGCCGTAAACGCTCCACGCCCGTCGATACTGCGCGGCGAGCGCTGTCTTTACGGCCCGATCCTTCACGACCACGAACTCCCAGTTCTGGCCGTTCGACGCCGTCGGTGCCTCGAGCGCCAATTCCAGACATCGCAGCACGACGCGGTCATCGACCGGGTCCGGCAGGACCCGGCGGACCGCGCGCTGGGTGAGCATTGCCTCTGCCAGCGGCATGGCCAACCGTGCCTCGACGACGAGGGGATCGCTGGTCGGAGTCAGCATGTCGTCCATCGCCAGAGTTTGGCTGGTCAGCCGATGCCCATCCACTCGTACCGTGTGCGGAGGGGCAGGCGGCTCGGTCTCGTCGGGTCCTGGGTGAGTTCTTCGGCCCCGAACGGTCCGCGGACTTGCCCAGTTGTCGAGGCCTTCCGGAAAGGTGTCGAAGCCCAGTGTCCTTCCCCCGGTCCCCGGACAACGTCAAGGTAAGTCGGCGAGAGCTGTAAAGGGGGAGAGTCCCCGCCGCGACCGAGCAGGCCGATCCAGCCGCGTGTACCCGACGGGGCTCACCGGGCGCGGCCTCTGTCCGGCTCCCGCAAGCGCCAAACGACACAGGCGCCGCGCGATGATTGAATGTCTCCGGTAGACGGGATATGACGCGGGCACGAGCGAGCCGCTCCATTCGAGGAGTGCTGGCAGGTCGGGGCGTCAGGCGCTTTGCCACCGGTCCTCGTCGGGGTTGGCGTCCTCGAGATCGACAGCTGGTCCATGCGGACGCGAAGGCCCAATACGAGCGGGGTGATCCAGGAGTTCTCGCGACCGGCTTGCTCAACCTGGATGACCCGGAAACTCCCTCCGACTGGTTCATCAGCTGCCTGTGCCTGGGAATCGTGTTCATTCCGCTCTACAGCATGAGGCGTGGGTGGGACCGTTAGTCGGGTCGTGTCAGGGTCGTCGCGGCACGTCCATCTCGCCAAGGCGTCCTATTCGAGGGCGGAGTTTGCGATCCAGAACTCGACGAGACTGTGCGCGCCTGCGACCTCGAGGCCGGAGTCGGCCAACGAGAGGCGTCGGTACAAGACCAGCGCCATCGTGACCGCCTGGCCCGACATGCTCGCTGTCGCCTGTTGTTCGCCGGCGAGGACGTCGAAGCGGTCAGGATCGAGCCTGACGGTCCACGCGTTCCCCGTATCGGTGGCGCGAAGAACGATGCTCTCGCCACTACCTCGCAAGCGCGCGACCTTGGGCGAGAAATACTCCGCGTTGGCCAGATTGACGAGGAACTCATCGATCGTGTCGGCGGCAACATACGCAGCTGCTGTCGGGCGGTGACCTTCGGCGATCTCGAGGTCGAAGCGGTGGACCAGGGTCTCGTGGAGTTGTCGTCGCGACCAGAACCGCACGTGCTGATCTGAGCCCCAAGCCCACATCGAATTCGCCGGATCGCTTGCCCGAAGGGTCCCCAGCAAGGCCGCCCCGCCGAGGCGAATCCACGTGCCGTCGACGGGACCCTCGTCGAGACCCATCTCCGAAGACGGGATGCGCGTCGGCGGCGCGGACACGGACCAGGTGTTCCGCCCACCGGTGGACAGTGCCCAGGTGGAGGGCGACATCGTCCGCGGTCCACCCGGGACAGGAGGGCACCGGCGTCGACGATGACACGGTTTCGACGAGAGCGGCGAACCGCTCGATCTCGACCGCGAGAAGGTCACAATGCTCCAGATGGTCCATTCCTCCGATTGTGTCAGGAGGGCCGGCCTGGTGCCTCGAGGATCCCGCTTGCGGAACCAGTGTTGTGGCCATGAGCCTCGTTCGGGCCGCGACAAGCGGGAGGGTGCTCCCCGGGGACGTAGGCGGTCGGTCACTCCGCTCGTCACAAGCGCTTCGGGTCAGGTCCTAGGTGCCTGGTGTTGAACAAGGGTTCAATGTGACTGGCGGGCAGCTGGAAGTTGTTGAGAAAGCATTCTTTGCTCCGCGTGACGGTGTCGAAGATGTCGCGAACAAGGCCGACTCGTAGCGATCGACGGGCCTCGAGGGGCGCGCGTGGGATGCCATTGGCCTCCACCTCCTTGTCATCGGGCCATCATCCATCCTCCGCCTTCGATCGAACGAACCTCGAGCTTGGCGAGGCGTGCAAGGTTGGCTGCGGCAGCGAGAAGACTGAAGTCGGCTGCAACCCGTAGTTTTCCGCGCACTCTCGCGCGCCTTCCCCCGTGTCTTCGTCTCATGAGGTGGCCGAGCTTGCGCTCGACTTTTGGACGCGTCGCTCTGTAGTCGGCTCTCCATTTCGGGTCCTTCTGCTCGACGCGTGCACGGGCAACGACGGCTTCGTGGATCCCGACGCGGATCTTTCGCCCGATTCGTGACGTGGTGCACTGCCAAGCGAGCGGGCAGGTGACACAGTGCGTAGCGAACTTCGCGATCCCATCTCCGTCTTTCAGTCGCCGGATCTTCACGGTCACGTCGTTCGGACACGTGACCGTGTCGGTGCCGAGGTCGACAAGGAAGCGGTCCTTTGTGAACAACCCATTCTTTGCCACAGGTGGCTGGGTCTTGCATTTCGAGGCGATGTTGGCGTTTTTCAAGCGGGACTGGAGCTCACCGGTCCCATAGGCGGCGTCTCCATAAACCGTTGCGCGCTCATGGCCGAGCGCGCCAGGCTCGCCTTGGCCTTCGCGGACAGCGTCGTCACCGGTCACCTCGTCATTTTCGAGGAGATCTCCGATCAGCTGCTCTGCGACGCTCGCGTCGCCGGCGTTGCCGGCGCTCACCGTCGTCGCGGTGATGATCTCTGAGTCGGGGTCGATCGCGACATGACCCTTGTAACCATCGAAGCCGTGCGCCGAGGTCTTGTGCCCGTGGCGGGCCTCGGGGTCCACGACAGAGATAACCCTGTCTTTTGCGACCTTTCTGGCGATACGCAAGATCTTGTCGTCGCCCTCTTCCAAGTCCTGGCCGACGACAGTCGCGAGCAGGCGGGCCGCCTCGGTGACAACATCGGTGAGCTCACGGCCTTCGAGCGCCAGGAGGCAGCCATAGGCGTCCTTCGCGCGAGTGTCGACGAGACGCTCGCGCGCTGGGGCGTCCTCCCAGTCGATCTGAGGCTTGTCCGAGCTCGCATAGTCGTCCCCGCTCGTGAGAACGGCCAACACCTCGGCGCGAAGTGATCCGTCGGTGACCTTCAACAAGTTGCGGACCGCGGAGCGGATCAGCGTGATCGTGTCCATCGTCGCGACGGCGTCATACAGCGGCGTCGAGTCAAGGACGCGCTTTCTCCCGACGAGGCCTGCGGCTTTGGCGGCGCCGAGCACGATCGCAAAGACCCGGTCGGGATCGGTCGATCTCCGCAGGCGCTCGCGCATGTCGACGAACACCGTGTGGGAGAAGATCGTCCATTCAGAGGTGTCGTAGCTGCCGACACCCGCGGCGTAGCGCCAACGGGCGTCGAAGGCGTAGCGCTCTGCTGCTTCGCGGTCAGACAAGCCCTCCAAGCGTTGGAGCACCATCACGGCCGCTACAACCGAGGGAGGGACCGAGCGGCGTCCGTCATCGGCGAAGAGGTCGGCGAAGGCCTCGTCGGGAAAGAGCCGGTCCCGCTCTCGGTGCAAGAACGCGTAGATCGAGTCCTTGGCGAGCGTCTTTTCACAGAACTCGCTCATGTCATCGAGCAGACTGGCTTGTCTGTCAGCCACTCCGAGGGTCATCGGTCGCTCCTCACGAAGAGTTACACCCATGTAATTATCCCTCATCCCGGACCGGATCGCGAATCCTCAAAAGAGCGAAAGACACCAGGCACCTAGGTGCCTGGTGTTGAACAAGGGTTCAATGTGACTGGCGGGCAGCTGGAAGTTGTTGAGAAAGCATTCTTTGCTCCGCGTGACGGTGTCGAAGATGTCGCGAACAAGGCCGACTCGTAGCGATCGACGGGCCTCGAGGGGCGCGCGTGGGATGCCATTGGCCTCCACCTCCTTGTCATCGGGCCATCATCCATCCTCCGCCTTCGATCGAACGAACCTCGAGCTTGGCGAGGCGTGCAAGGTTGGCTGCGGCAGCGAGAAGACTGAAGTCGGCTGCAACCCGTAGTTTTCCGCGCACTCTCGCGCGCCTTCCCCCGTGTCTTCGTCTCATGAGGTGGCCGAGCTTGCGCTCGACTTTTGGACGCGTCGCTCTGTAGTCGGCTCTCCATTTCGGGTCCTTCTGCTCGACGCGTGCACGGGCAACGACGGCTTCGTGGATCCCGACGCGGATCTTTCGCCCGATTCGTGACGTGGTGCACTGCCAAGCGAGCGGGCAGGTGACACAGTGCGTAGCGAACTTCGCGATCCCATCTCCGTCTTTCAGTCGCCGGATCTTCACGGTCACGTCGTTCGGACACGTGACCGTGTCGGTGCCGAGGTCGACAAGGAAGCGGTCCTTTGTGAACAACCCATTCTTTGCCACAGGTGGCTGGGTCTTGCATTTCGAGGCGATGTTGGCGTCTTTCAAGCGGGACTGGAGGCTCACCGGTCCCATAGGCGGCGTCTCCATAAACCGTTGCGCGCTCATGGCCGAGCGCGCCAGGCTCGCCTTGGCCTTCGCGGACAGCGTCGTCACCGGTCACCTCGTCATTTTCGAGGAGATCTCCGATCAGCTGCTCTGCGACGCTCGCGTCGCCGGCGTTGCCGGCGCTCACCGTCGTCGCGGTGATGATCTCTGAGTCGGGGTCGATCGCGACATGACCCTTGTAACCATCGAAGCCGTGCGCCGAGGTCTTGTGCCCGTGGCGGGCCTCGGGGTCCACGACAGAGATAACCCTGTCTTTTGCGACCTTTCTGGCGATACGCAAGATCTTGTCGTCGCCCTCTTCCAAGTCCTGGCCGACGACAGTCGCGAGCAGGCGGGCCGCCTCGGTGACAACATCGGTGAGCTCACGGCCTTCGAGCGCCAGGAGGCAGCCATAGGCGTCCTTCGCGCGAGTGTCGACGAGACGCTCGCGCGCTGGGGCGTCCTCCCAGTCGATCTGAGGCTTGTCCGAGTCTCGCATAGTCGTCCCCGCTCGTGAGAACGGCCAACACCTCGGCGCGAAGTGATCCGTCGGTGACCTTCAACAAGTTGCGGACCGCGGAGCGGATCAGCGTGATCGTGTCCATCGTCGCGACGGCGTCATACAGCGGCGTCGAGTCAAGGACGCGCTTTCTCCCGACGAGGCCTGCGGCTTTGGCGGCGCCGAGCACGATCGCAAAGACCCGGTCGGGATCGGTCGATCTCCGCAGGCGCTCGCGCATGTCGACGAACACCGTGTGGGAGAAGATCGTCCATTCAGAGGTGTCGTAGCTGCCGACACCCGCGGCGTAGCGCCAACGGGCGTCGAAGGCGTAGCGCTCTGCTGCTTCGCGGTCAGACAAGCCCTCCAAGCGTTGGAGCACCATCACGGCCGCTACAACCGAGGGAGGGACCGAGCGGCGTCCGTCATCGGCGAAGAGGTCGGCGAAGGCCTCGTCGGGAAAGAGCCGGTCCCGCTCTCGGTGCAAGAACGCGTAGATCGAGTCCTTGGCGAGCGTCTTTTCACAGAACTCGCTCATGTCATCGAGCAGACTGGCTTGTCTGTCAGCCACTCCGAGGGTCATCGGTCGCTCCTCACGAAGAGTTACACCCATGTAATTATCCCTCATCCCGGACCGGATCGCGAATCCTCAAAAGAGCGAAAGACACCAGGCACCTAGGAGCCTGGGTCAGAACCGGCCAGGTGGCCAACCCCGACGCACGCGATCGTCGATCTCGTCATGATCACCTTCTATTCGGGTTAGGAATCGGCGGCCGAGTCGAGTCCAAGGCGGCGATGGAGCGGTCTCAGGGCCTCATGCGAACGCGAGCGCCGCACTTCCTCCTGCGTTCTGCAGCTTGCGCAGGTTGTGGCAGATCATGTGGAGGGTCCACTCGCCCTGCGCACCGGCGAGGCCGCGCAGGCGGAGCTGTCCGGCGTGCTGGCGGACCTTCACCTGTCCGAAGGCCGGCTCGACGATCGCCTTTCGGCGCGCGTAGTCGGCACGGTCCTTCTTCGTCCGCAGCCGCCGGGCCATCTTCTCGCGTCGCGTCGCGTTCTTCGGGACCGGACCGCGTGGTGTCTTTTGGAACTTCTCGCCGTGGCGTTCCCGTCCGGTGGCACAGAGGACGTCGGGGTTGAGGCCCTCGGCCGCTTCGAGGTTCTCCTCCGAGCAGTAGCCGGCATCGGTGAGGAGCGTCTGCGGGGAGCCGGAGATCCCGGCTTGGGAGAGGTTCTCTTCGGTCTTTTCGGCCATCGAGACCAACTGGTCGACGTCGCCGGCCTCCTGGGTGACCTCGGCGGTGAGCACGACCTGGCTCTTCTCGTCGACCACAGCCTGGGCGTTGAACGCGTAGGCGTAGCCGTGGTTCGTCTTCATCATCCGGGCCTCCGGGTCGGTGAAGTTGCGCTGGGCGGAGGGCTTCGGCTTCGCCTTTGCTGGCCGCGACCACACCGGCCGCGGTGACCTCCTCCTCGGACTTGCCGGCCACCTCGGCCTTCTTTCGCGCCGCCGCCTCGGCCTTCTCGCGCGCCTCGGCTTCGAGCGCCTCCTTCGCCGCCCGCAGCTTTTGCAGGCGGCTCTCACGCCGGGCGAGCTCGGGGGCGACCTCGTCGCCCCGGCGGTCCTCGCCATAGGCCTCGTCCTCGGCCTGGTCGACCGCTTCTGCCTCGGCGAGCATCGCGTCAACCTCGGCCTGCAGCTCTTCGATCCTCGGCACGATGTGGTCATAGCTCATCGCCTTGTGGCGCGAGGCGTTGGCGACGAGCTTGGTGCCGTCAAGAGCGACGCGCCCGAGTCGCACGAGCCCTGCTTTCGCGGACAGGCCGAGCACCTGGAGGAAGAGCGGCCGGAGCGCGTCGAGGTGGCGGCGGCGAAAGCGGCTGATCGAGCGGCAGTCGGGCGCCTCGTTCGCTGCCAGCCATCGAAAGGCGACGTCGCGCTTGCAGCGGCGCTCGATCTCGCGCGAGGAGGTGACCCCGGTCGCGTAGCCGTAGAGCAACAGCTTCAGCATCATTCGCGGCTCATAGGGCGGGGCGCCCGAGGCGGACTCATAGGAGGCGTAGATCGGGGTGAGGTCGAGGAGGTTCTCCACTACTTCGGAGACAAAGCGCGCCTCGTCGTCCTCGTCGAGCCAGTCATCGAGCGAGGGTGGCAACAAGAAGCACTGACTCTGGTCGTAGCGGCGAAAGGTCTTCGCCTCGCCGACCGGAGTCGCCTTCGGGCGTTCCGCCTCGCCCATCTCCACTTCGAAGAGCTGATCACCGGAGAGCACAAAGGTCATGAGACGATGTTCACAGCTACGAACGGGTCAGTGGTGGATTCTGACCCAGGCTCCTAGGTGCCTGGTGTCTTTCGCTCTTTTGAGGATTCGCGATCCGGTCCGGGATGAGGGATAATTACATGGGTGTAACTCTTCGTGAGGAGCGACCGATGACCCTCGGAGTGGCTGACAGACAAGCCAGTCTGCTCGATGACATGAGCGAGTTCTGTGAAAAGACGCTCGCCAAGGACTCGATCTACGCGTTCTTGCACCGAGAGCGGGACCGGCTCTTTCCCGACGAGGCCTTCGCCGACCTCTTCGCCGATGACGGACGCCGCTCGGTCCCTCCCTCGGTTGTAGCGGCCGTGATGGTGCTCCAACGCTTGGAGGGCTTGTCTGACCGCGAAGCAGCAGAGCGCTACGCCTTCGACGCCCGTTGGCGCTACGCCGCGGGTGTCGGCAGCTACGACACCTCTGAATGGACGATCTTCTCCCACACGGTGTTCGTCGACATGCGCGAGCGCCTGCGGAGATCGACCGATCCCGACCGGGTCTTTGCGATCGTGCTCGGCGCCGCCAAAGCCGCAGGCCTCGTCGGGAGAAAGCGCGTCCTTGACTCGACGCCGCTGTATGACGCCGTCGCGACGATGGACACGATCACGCTGATCCGCTCCGCGGTCCGCAACTTGTTGAAGGTCACCGACGGATCACTTCGCGCCGAGGTGTTGGCCGTTCTCACGAGCGGGGACGACTATGCGAGCCTCGGACAAGCCTCAGATCGACTGGGAGGACGCCCCAGCGCGCGAGCGTCTCGTCGACACTCGCGCGAAGGACGCCTATGGCTGCCTCCTGGCGCTCGAAGGCCGTGAGCTCACCGATGTTGTCACCGAGGCGGCCCGCCTGCTCGCGACTGTCGTCGGCCAGGACTTGGAAGAGGGCGACGACAAGATCTTGCGTATCGCCAGAAAGGTCGCAAAAGACAGGGTTATCTCTGTCGTGGACCCCGAGGCCCGCCACGGGCACAAGACCTCGGCGCACGGCTTCGATGGTTACAAGGGTCATGTCGCGATCGACCCCGACTCAGAGATCATCACCGCGACGACGGTGAGCGCCGGCAACGCCGGCGACGCGAGCGTCGCAGAGCAGCTGATCGGAGATCTCCTCGAAAATGACGAGGTGACCGGTGACGACGCTGTCCGCGAAGGCCAAGGCGAGCCTGGCGCGCTCGGCCATGAGCGCGCAACGGTTTATGGAGACGCCGCCTATGGGACCGGTGAGCCTCCAGTCCCGCTTGAAAGACGCCAACATTGCCTCGAAATGCAAGACCCAGCCACCTGTGGCAAAGAATGGGTTGTTCACAAAGGACCGCTTCCTTGTCGACCTCGGCACCGACACGGTCACGTGTCCGAACGACGTGACCGTGAAGATCCGGCGACTGAAAGACGGAGATGGGATCGCGAAGTTCGCTACGCACTGTGTCACCTGCCCGCTCGCTTGGCAGTGCACCACGTCACGAATCGGGCGAAAGATCCGCGTCGGGATCCACGAAGCCGTCGTTGCCCGTGCACGCGTCGAGCAGAAGGACCCGAAATGGAGAGCCGACTACAGAGCGACGCTGTCCAAAAGTCGAGCGCAAGCTCGGCCACCTCATGAGACGAAGACACGGGGGAAGGCGCGCGAGAGTGCGCGGAAAACTACGGGTTGCAGCCGACTTCAGTCTTCTCGCAGCCGCAGCCAACCTTGCACGCCTCGCCAAGCTCGAGGTTCGTTCGATCGAAGGCGGAGGATGGATGATGGCCCGATGACAAGGAGGTGGAGGCCAATGGCATCCCACACGTGCCCCTCGAGGCCCGTCGATCGCTACGAGTCGGCCTTGTTCGCGACATCTTCGACACCGTCACGCGGAGCAAAGAATGCTTTCTCAACAACTTCCAGCTGCCCGCCAGTCACATTGAACCCTTGTTCAACACCAGGCACCTAGGAGCCCGGCCCTCAGGTGAGATTGAGTGGCCATGGTCCTGCCGATGTTCACCTTTCCAAATAGTCATAAGTTCGTCAGCTGCCGAGAATGAGCTGGGCTACCTGCTCGGCGGCCTGCTCCTGCATGTTCGGGAGGACGTGGGAGTAGGTGTCGAGCGTGATGGCGATATTCGCATGACCGAGGCGCTCACTTACGACCTTGGCTGGGATTCCAGCTGAAAGCGCGGCGGTCGTGTACGAGTGGCGCAGGTCATGGAGCCGAATCAGCGGCAGGTCGGCGGCTCGGGCGTGTTGAGTGAACCAGGCGCTGAATAGGCGTGGGTTGATCGCGGTTCCGTCCTCGCGGGTTGCGACAAGTCCGGTGTCGGTCCAGAACTCGCCGTAGCGGAGGCGCTCTTCTCGTTGGAGCCGGCGATACTGTCGCAGCGCTGAGACCGTGGTCGGGTCGAGCGCGATTGAACGACGGCCCTTCGCTGTTTTGGGTTCCGAAACGATGACCAGACGATCGACGAGAACGTGCGTCTGCACGACTGAGAGTCGGCCGCCATCGAGGTCCACGTCAGCCCACCTCAGCCCGAGGACCTCGCCGCGGCGCATGCCGGTAGTGGCCATGAGCAGCCAGATCGGACCCAGTCGGTTGGTTTCCACCTGGGTTAGGAACCGCCGCAGCTGGGTGAGGTCCCAGACCTTCATCTCGGCTGTGCGCGGACGCGGTGGCTCCGTCCGATCCGCAGGGTTGCGACCGAGGTTGCCCCAACGAACTGCGTCGGCGAGAGCCTTGTGCAGGAGAGTGTGAACGTGGCGGACGGTCTTCGGACTCAGGCCTGCTGGCTGTGATGGACCCCTGTGAAGCCGGCCATCAACGAGTAGGTCCGCGTAGAAGGCGTTCAGCTGTCCCGGAGTGAGGTCTCCGAGCTTGAGACCTCCAATCCGGGGCACGACGTAGCCGTGGACCATCTTGGAGTAGTGGTCGTGAGTACCGGGTCGGATGCTCGCCCGAACTGCCGGGAGCCACTCGTCGACCAGGAACGCTCCTACGGTCGTCTTCGTCGGCGTTACGAAGCTGTCCTGCCGGAGCTGGTCACGAACCTCGGCATAGGCCTTCTCGGCCTGCTTGCGGGTGCGAAAGCCGCCGCGTGACAGCTGGTGCCTCTTACCGTCGGCCCCACGCTCCAGCTCGACCCAGAAATACCAGCTCGCACCGCGTTTCTTGAAGTGACCGAGCATCCCGTTCCTAACCGCCGGTTAGCAAATGGTTAGCAATTGGGGTGTTTCGGCCACCAAGACCGTTAGCGGACAAGCACCGATAGGAAAGCATTGCTGCAGCGTACCAGCTATTTTGTGCGGGCGAAGGGACTCGAACCCCCACCCCCGAAGGGACCGGGACCTAAACCCGGCGCGTCTGCCAATTCCGCCACGCCCGCGCGGTTCGCTTGAGCGTACTCCCGACGGCTCCGTGACTTGGTCGTACCTGGGCAAGGCAGCCGGTCCGGTAATCTGCGGTGGCGGTTCGGCCAGCGTCGAGTCCGATGAGGAGGAATGTCATGTCCACGTTTCCGATCGCCGAGGGAGTCGAAGCGGTGACCGTCAGATCGGAGTACAGCGCGGGCGATCGGGCCGGCGAGATCTACCAGCGTCTCCTGCGCGAGCGCATCGTGTTCCTCGGCACCCAAGTGGATCAGACCTCGGCGAACCTGATCTGCGCTCAGCTACTTCTCCTCGAGGCCGAGGATCGAGAACGCGACATCTCGCTCTACATCAATTCACCGGGCGGCTCGGTGACCGATGGCCTGGCGATCTACGACACGATGCAGTACGTCCGTTGTGACGTCTCGACGATCTGCCTGGGTTTGGCGGCGTCGATGGGTCAGTTCCTGCTCTGTGCCGGCGCACCGGGCAAGCGGTACGCCTTGCCGCACAGCCGGATCCTCATGCACCAGCCGTCCGGCCAGATGCAGGGACAAGCAGCGGACATCGCCATCCAGGCGGAGCAGATCATCTATCTGAAGCGCATGATGGCGGAGCGCATAGCGCTGCACACGGGTCAGACGATCGAACGAATCGAGGCCGATTCCGACCGTGACCGGTGGTTCACCGCCCAGGAGGCGCTGGACTATGGCTTCATCGACCGCGTGATCGACCGCTCCACGCTGAAGACGACGACCTGATCCCCGGTTGGGTGGCCCAGGCCCGGGCGGCGCAAAGCAGGAGAAGTTCCGCGACAGAGGGCCCCAGTGGCGAAGGCCTGCCTAGGGCACCGAGCCAAGAGCAGTTACCTGCTCCGAGTGGGACGTGGCGGCCAGTTCGCCGTATGAACGGCTGGTCCCGGAATGGATGACGCTCCCATTCGCCGCCGCGAGCCAGTAGCCGCTCCCGGACGGGCTCGGCGCGATGCCGACGACCGTTGAGCGGACATTCTCGTGAGACTTCGAGCCGTCGGCGCCCACGCCGTATGAGTAGACATCGCCGTTCTGCGCCGCCAGCCAGTAACCGGTTCCGTGGGGCCAGGCCGCTATGGAGGCGATCGGCGAAGCCAGTTTGAGCCCTGCCGCCGAGCCCCAGTTCACGGCACCCTCGGCGTAGACGGCACCTTGGGAAGTCGCAACCCAGTAGCCGCCGGTCGAGGGGTCGACCGCGATCCCGACGACGGTCCCATCGGTTCGCAGGCCACCTCGAGAGCCGCGGTATTTCGCGTCTGCCGAACGTGTACACGGAGCCGTCCGCCGCGACCACGAAGTAACCGTCCCCGTCCCCGGTCGCGGCGAGGCCGACGACGGGAGCCCCGGGCGGGACCGGTCCGCCGTGCCAGGCACTGCCACGAAGGTCCCCGAACCACTTGGCGTCTCCAAACGCGTACACGGAGCCGTCTTCGAGTAGGAGCCAGTAACCGCCGCCATCTGGAGTGGACGCCAGCGACACGACATTTGAGGGCAGGACATCGGTGTTCAAGCCGCCGCAGTACGAGAGCTTGCCGAAGTCGAACACCGCGCCGTCACTGGTCGCGAGGCGGTAACCCGACGCCCTTGCTGCTGGTCGGGGCGCACGGCTTGCCGGGTACCACGGGCGGGTCGGCAATTCCCGTTCGATCCGCGTTCGCCCTCCATTCGGGCCAGGTAGGCGGGTCGGACGCGGCCGGCGCAGCCGGGAACGGGTATGCCACTAGTCTTGCCGGGATGGTGGGTCCCCCGCAGGCGAAGTAGAGCATCCAGCCGTTTCCGGGAGCGCCCGGCACATAGGCGACAGCCGCGCTGTTCGCAGTGTCGCAGCCCGGCTCGAGGGCGGGTTGTCTGCTCCCGGCGATGGGCAGGACCTTGCCGGTGTTGCCCGCGAGCACGTAAAGGCCCCGACCGGCACCCACCAGAACGTCGTCCCCGTCGTCGGCGCCTTTGGTGAGGTCAGCGAGCACGGGAGACGACGTGGCCCCGTTGTGAGGGTCGAAGATCTCGGACCAGATCTGGTGGCCTGAGCCGCTCCAGGCGCTCACGGTGGCGGGGCCGTTGGTGCACTGGGCGCAAGATGTCGAGACGACCGCCTGTTGGCCATCGATCCGCCCGATGGCCGGTGAGCCGAAGGTGGGCCCGCGCGCGGTGACGGGCCAGCCCGGCACGTTCTCACCGTTGTCGGCGTAGACGGCGATGATCTCGTTGGTGGCGGCGCTCTTGTAACCGGAATAGAAGCTGGTCCCGACGACGACGGCGGGGCGTCCTGTGTTGTTGAGAATCCCGACCGTGGGGCTCGACCAGATCCTCTGTGCGGTGCATCGTTGCCACATGAGCTTCGGACCTGCGCCGACATAGCGGTAGTCGACGATCCAGCCCCCGCGGCAATGGTTGAAGCCGCTCGCGTCCCCGCCCATGATGATGTCGTCGCGGCCCGTGCGGCTCGTGTCCACCAGCGTCGGCGACGACCAGATCGAGTCGGCGCGCTGGACGGGGAAGCCGGGCACGAGGTGCCCGTCCGGCTGCAGCGCGTAGATGTTGTGGTCGTAGGAGCCGAAGACGATGTCGGGTCGGCCTGTCCCGGTGACATCGCCGACGGCTGGCGTCGCGAAGACGGGGTCGGAGTAATCGTTTGGAGCGCTCCGTGACCACGGGTTGAACGTGCGCTTGGTCTGGAACACGAATCGCACCTTGCCGCTCGCGTAGAAGGCCTCCAGCCCACCTTGTTGGTCGGGTCTCCACAGCGAGCCTGCACCCACGATGATCGAGGGCGGCCGGTCCGGACCGTCGAGATACGCGACGGTGGGCTCGAGTCGACCGCCGTCGGCGTCGGGCTGTTGATGTGCACCCACTGCGGCCAACCCGGCAGCTCGCGGCCGGACTTCGCGTTGACGACGTAGATCTCGCCCGAGAGCGTTGCGAGAACGACAGCCTTGACGCCGTCGATCGTCGCGACGACCGGTGAGCTCATCCACACCGGGCCGAGCTTCCTCCAGTGTCCACAGCGGACCCTGGAAGTCGCGAATCTGCGCGACTGTGTCACCGCTGGTGGGCGCCTTTCCACCGGAGGCTCGCACCGCGGCCGAGGCCGCCGAGAACGCGGGGACGGTGAAAGCAGCGATGAGGCAGGCTGGCAACCACGCACAGAGCAGGCCGTGGCGTGTCGTCACCCGACTACGACCCATGTCACAATGGCCCATGTGGCGAGAGTCCATGGCTCCAGCCTACCGGTTTTTCACTCCAGTGGTGAAGTCGGCACTCAACGTGGGCTTCTCGACCCCCGGTCACGGCTCGAGTCGCCTTTGTCGCACCGCGATATGGAGACGCCGTCGTGGGCGGCTCGGAGGCTGTGGTACGCGAGGCCGCCCAAGGCCTCGCCGAGCGCGGCTACAACGTCGATGTGCTGACGACCTGTGCTCAGGACCATTTCACGTGGGCTGAACGCTTCCCGCCAGGGCGTGACCGCGGACGGGCCTGGTGACCGTTCGACGGTTCCCAACCCTGCAGAACCGGGACCACGTCCGCTGGGACCGGCTGCAGGAAAGGCTCTTGTCGGGCGACCAGTTGGACGACGTCGAAGAGCTCGCCTGGAGCAACGGCCGCTTTCGCGTGCCCCGGACCTGTACCTCTACCTCTCCGGCCATGCCGCGGAGTACTCGGCGATCGTGTTCTCGCCGTACCTGTTCTGGACGACCCTTACTGCGCCGCGATCGCGCCCGAGCGGACGGTCCTCATGCCCTGCCTGCACGACGAGCCCTACGCGTACCTCCGGTCCGTGGCTGCCGCGTTGGCGTCCGCCGCAGTCGTGTGGTTCCTCTCCGAGCCGGAGCACCAGTTGGCCCATCGGCTCGCCCCGGTGGCCGCCGCACCATTCGGTGATCGGCGCGGCGGTCGATGATACCCGAGTCCTACGACCCGGAGGGCTTTCGCGAACGCCACCAACCTGGCCGCCCGTACGTGCTGTACGCGGGCAGACGTGAAGGCGGAAGGGCTGGCAGGAGCTGATGGCCGGCTTCGTGATCGGCGAGTCGCCGCCGCCACCTGCCCTTCGACCTCGTGACTGTGGGTGTCGGCCACGCTCAGGTCCCGCGTCGCTCGAGCGCCGGATCGTCGATCTCGGCTACCTCGCGCCCGCCGAGGTGCCGGACGCGTTTGCCGCCGCGGACGCGTTCGTGCAGCCGAGCGCGAACGAGAGCTTCTCGCGCACGATCATGGAGGCCTGGCTCGCCGAGACGGTCGTGATCGCGAGCGGGGCGAGTGACGTCGTCACCTGGCACTGTGAGCGGTCGGGAGGAGGCCTCGTCTACGCCGACGAGCTCGAGCTCGGCCAGTGCCTGCGGTTCGTCGCGGAGGCGCCGGAACAAGCCGCGCAGCTGGCCCGCATGGGGCAGGCACTACGTGCTCGCCAACTACAGGTGGCCGACGGTGCTCGACGCCATGGAGCGTTCCCTCGAGGTCTTGTTGTGAGACCGGGCGACCGCCAGCGCAAGGGCTTGTGAGGGACCGGTCGTGAGAGTCCTCGTCGTCGGCTCGCTTCCGCCGCCGGAATCTGCCCGCGGGTGGGGCTTTGCGCACCGAGGTCGTCGGACTGCTGGCCGAAGGGCACACGGTCGAGGTCGTCGCGCCGGATCCGGTAGCGACCGCACACCGCTACATCTCTGCGAGTGGGATACCGGCTTGTGTGCGTCTTTAGATGATTCTGGTTTCATCCTCCTCCTCCAGCGACCTGCACCGGCGGTACGGGAGCGAGCCGGACGCTTGGAGCGGGAGCTGTCCCTGGTGGCGCTGGCACTCGTGCTGCGCCGCGGGCGTCATGTCGTCATTCACCTCGAAAGCCGGGACGATCTTCCCGGTGGCCCGGCTGGGCGCGGCGCCCTTCTGCTCTGGCGCAGCGCGGACAGGATCGTGGTGGGAAGCGATGCCGAGCGGGCGGCCCTTGTGGCCGCGGTGGGTGTTCCGCTGGAGAGCGCTGTGACCGGTTCGTGGTCCGAGCACGGGCTGCTGGCCGTGGCCCCGGCCGACGATGGTGCATGGGGCGAGGGAAGCGACATCTCGGCCGAGAACGTGCTCAGCTCGTGCGCACGAGGGCAGCCCGAGAACGGCAAGAACTCGCCGGCGAGTCGGCGCACCTGCCCGGTTGGGAGAGGCTTCCGGCTACCGGGATTGCTTCGGCCGAGTTCGACCTGGCCCGGTCCAGGTCCTCGGAACGACCGCGCACGCCCGGCGACATTGCCCGTTCCGTTCTCGTGGTCGCGGACAGGCGCCCCTTGTTCCGTCCGGTCGTGAGGGCTCTTCGTGTCGGTTATCGGAGCGTGAGGGACTTGTTCGGACGGTCCTGAGCGAACTGAGCATCGACCGGTTCGCTGGTCTTGGGGACCGTCGGGATCATCCGACCGCGGCCGGGGTCTCGGCGAGAGTCGTGAGGAGCGAGCGCGTGGTGACTGAAGGTATGGGCACTCGCGTAGCTACGCGCTCGGTGCCGAGCACGCCCCGTGTGGCGGAGTCGTCGAGAAGGCTCGCGCACGCCTCCGCCAGGTCGATCGAGGTGACGTCCACCGGGACCTTGCGGGCAACGTCGTCAGGCAGGTCGCCCATCCATCCGATGTCGGTCACGACCATTGGCACCCCGCAGGCGAGGCAGTCTCCGGCGGCGGCGGACGCCTCCCCCGAGAACGAAGCCCGCAGCTGGACCGCGTGCTGCTCGTCTCAGCCAGTCCAGATAGACCCCGGCGTCGACTCGACCCGTGATGAACAGCCGGCCGTCGAGGCCGAGTGCCTCCCCGAGACCTCCGAGGCTGCTGGCCAACTCGGTGCTCACGGGCCCGACCAAGGCGACTACGAGATCCGGGCGGCTCGCGACCAGGGTCGCAAAGCAGCGCAGGAGCTTGTGCGGTTGCTTTATCGGGTCGACGATGCCGAAGCTCGCAACGACGTGAACGCCCGGCTCGACTGGCGCAGGCGCACTGACGGAGTCGGCCCCGGCTCGTAGCGCCTCGGTGGCGAAATCCACGACCCCGACGTGTGGTGCGAGGCGCGGTCCGGCTTCGACTCGCGCGACGCGCCCGCGGCCTGTGAGGTCACCAGCAAGCGGTCCGCGAGGCCGATGACCTCACGTGCCATGAGCGGGTCACGGGGCTCCGTCTCAGTCGTGCGAACCTCGGGCGACAAGACCGGTCCCTCTTCCAGGAACGGCTCATGGATCCTTTGCCGGGGGGCAACTCGGTAGAGGCCGCTCAGTCTCACGTCGTGGGCGAGGACCGTCCCTCGGTGGCGGAGCAGGGCCAGTGCCGTCGCATGGAACTCGCTGTTGCCGAGGACGTAGACGATGTCGTCGTAGCCGGCCGTGGCCGCTTCCACTGCAGGAAGAGAGCGGGCGTCATAAACAGCGAGTCCCGTCGGCGCGCGAGGTGGCCCGGGTGAGAACTCGAGGCCGTCGGCAAAACAGTCGATGTCGAGCCCACCCACAGCGGCTAGTTCCTCGACGAGGCGGAAGCTGTAGTTCGCGACCCCGGAGACCACAGGCGGGAAGGGTGAGACTATCGCCAGCCGCCGCCGCCGCCGGCGCCAAGGCCGGCCGGGCCGGCCCAACAGTTTCTCGTAGACCGCGGCCGGTCCGATCCGCAACCTCCACCACGTCGCGTTCGTGATCGAGACGCTCCTAAGCGCCACCTGCCGGAACCCCTCGTCGCACAGTCCGCGTTCGATCGAGGCGCTGATCGCCGCCGGGCTGGCCGGATCGAAGCGAGCCACGGGAGAGAACAGTTCCCTCGCTATGCTGATGTTCGTGGTGAGCGCGACCGTGCCGTACGCCATCGCCTCTGCCACGGCCGGGCTGCATTGCGAGAGCCAGGGGAAGCATACGAGCGCGGCCGCCTGGTAGAGCCGGAGCATGCCTTCGGTCGGCACGGCTCCCGTGAACAGGACTCGTCGCGAGACGCCCTCGGCGTCCGCCACATCCCTGAGACGGTCCACGACCCGCGGAGGGATGGGGCCGCACACGACAAGCTGACGGGAGGTGCGCAATAGGGCAGGTAGGCGGGCGAAGGCGGCGATCAGCACCGCGACGCTTGCAGGAACTGTCGCCGAGGGCCGGGCACAGGACAAAGGAGGGCTCGAGATTGGGGACCGACGCCTGCGCCGACAGGTAGGCGTTCTCTTTCGGCCGAGCAGGCACGAACAGCCGCTCGATGCCGGAGCCGACTGTGTGCAACCTTGCGGGTTCGATGCGGAGGTTCTCCGAGCGACTGACTGGTTGCAACCGAGGTCGTGAGCAAAGCGTCGGCGGCCCGCAGTACCTCCAGGCCGGCGGAGTGCCTCGTCCTCTCGCGGAGAGCATCGAGGGACTCGTCGTCGGGGCGGGCGGGAATCGGGTCGCACACGGTCGTGCACAAGCGCAAGCCGCGCTCGTGCGCCCATCGAGGCCAGATGCGCTCCGTCGGGACAGCGGGATCGAAGGGGGGCGATCACATGCAGCACGCGGGCTTCTGCCGCAACCGGGTCAGACGGGTCGAGGTATCCGACTTCTTTTCCCGCTCATAGAGGTGCCTGATGTCGTCGGGCACAAGCAGGTCGGGGTTCAGCAGATAGCGGCCCACAAGCTGCGGATGTCGTTGCTCGAGCGCGACGGCGAACTCGAGACGGTACCCCGGGCAACCGCCCGTTCCCGCAGTCCCGGGCTCTGGAGTGTCTGAAGGTCGAACAGGACAGGGCCAGGAGTCATGCTGGAGAGGGCCGAGCCTCAGTGCTGGGAAGGGTCCTCGGGGGCAGAAGACGCTCGTGCCTCGTCGCGAAGCTGGTCTTCGGTTCCGCCGAGCCCGGGCGCGTCCACTTGGGCTGGTGTCATCCCGGCCGTCGTGATCTGACCGAGAGACTCTTCGATCCGTCAGGCGGCCCGAAACAGTAGCGAGAAGACGCCCCAGGAGGCCTCGGTCGTTTCGTTGGCCGTCTCGACCTGTTCTCTGATGATCTCAGTCAGTTCTCCAACCTGGTCCTGAAGGCGGGTGACGCGTCGCAGCGTGTCCGCCAGCGGCAGCGTGACACGCCTGTCGAACTTCGTCGTCAAGGCGGACTTCGCCTGGCGCCAACCTCGTCGGCCGATGGACGCCACGGTCAATCGTCTCCTTCGGTGCGCTCGATCTGCCGGGGAGCTTACCGGGTTGGGCCCGGGCCGGGTGGGGACGTCCGTGGGGTCGCAGCTTGCCCCGTCTGCCAGGAAGAGCCGTTCTTGGTGAGGGTGCTGGGGATGAAAGTTCCACCGACGGGGCCGCTTGTTGCCGCGGATCTCGGCGACCAGCGGCAGCTCCCCTCGCGTGCCGTCTCCGCCAAGGTGAGTCTCCGTAATCGGTTCCTAGAGATCTGGCAGGCGCGCGGAACGGTCGTCTTCCTCATTCGCAAAGAGCTGAAGGTTCGTTACAAGAACAGCGTCCTCGGCTTCTTGTGGTCGTTCCTGAACCCCGTGTTGATCCTTTGCGTCTACTACGTGCTGTTCAAGTACTTCCTGAACAACCACATCACCTACTTCGCGATCTACCTGTTCGTGGGGCTGTTCCCTGGAACCTGTTCAACAACTCGCTTCTGAGCTCGGCAGGGGTGCTCGTCGCCCAGGCGGGCATCGTGAAGAAGGTCTCGTTCCCCCGCGAGATCCTCGCCCTTGCCCAGGTCGGCACCGCTATTTGTTACTTCTTCTTCCAGGCCTGCATCATGCTGGCCTTCCTCGTCGGGTTCGGAGTCGTGCCGGCGTGGAGGTTCGCGCCCGTCATGATCTTCGCCCTCGTGTGTGACGTCGTGCTGTCAGCAGCGCTCGCCGTCTTCCTCTCGGCGATCACCGTCTACCTGCGCGATGTCCAGCACCTGATCGAGGTCGCACTCGTAGCGGGCTTCTTCAGTGCCCCGATCGTCTACCCGTTCGCCACCGTAGGGCACAAGCTGGCGCAGCACGGCATCTTGTGGGTCTACTTCTGCAATCCCCTCGTCACCATCGTGCTCTCGTTCCAGCGGTTCGATCTACGGCACGGTGGCGCCCCGCGACGTCCCGTACCCGCTCGCCAGCTATGGGGAGTCCTGGTACCTGCTCGTGCTGGGCATCGTGTTCGTCGTATCTGTGTTGCTCTTCCTGCTCGCGATGCTGATCTTCGGCAGGGTCGAGGGCAACTTCGCCGAGGCCTCTGAGCCCACCTGCAAACCGCGATCGACGTCCAGACTGTCTCGAAACGATTCCGGCTCTACAAGGAGAAGTACACCTCCTTGAAAGAGCGGATTCTGCACGCAGGTCACGTGCCCTTCAACGACTTCTGGGCGCTCAGAGACGTCGAGTTCGAGGTCCACACGGGCGAGACGTTCGGGATCATCGGCCGGAACGGCTCCGGCAAGTCGACCTTGCTCAAGTGCATCGCCGGCATCTTGCAGCCCACCACGGGCCAGATCGTCGTCCGGGGGCAGGTGGCGGCCATGCTCGAACTCGCGCCGGCTTCCAACCCGAGCTGTCGGGAAGGGACAACATCTTCCTGAACGCTTCGTTGCTGGGACTCTCGCGCCGCGAAGATCGAGCGGCGCTTCGACGCCATCGTCGCGTTCGCCGAGCTGAGGACTTCATCGACAACCAGGTTCGCTTCTACTCGTCGGGGATGTACGTCCGCCTCGGGTTTGCCGTCGCTGTGAACGTCGAGCCGGACGTGTTGCTGGCTGATTGACGAGGTGCTGGCCGTCGGCGACGAGAGGTTCCAGCAAAAGTGCATGGGCAACGTGTTCACCAGTTCCAGAACGAGGGCCGGACGATAGTGCTCGTGTTGCACTCCGCGGACGTCGTGCGCCAGGTCTGCGA
>CAWILM010000029.1:0-169407 GCA_963836935.1 uncultured Acidimicrobiaceae bacterium | reverse complement strand
GGTATTAGGAATTTTTTCTGCTTCTTGAGCATTTTGCGCACTTTCCCTGTTCCTTAAATCGTCCTCTAACGATCCTCCGTTAGACTCATTATGCCTGATGCTGCCGAACTCGCGGTTATCGTAGTCAGTCTGCCTGCCATTCTGATTACTAAGGCCCTGCGATTCACCGTCGCCTTCTCCAGTATTTGACTTGCTCTTAGACCCTCGGTTTCTGCTGAGCCTTTTTTTGTAGTAATCGTCCGGATCGACTGAACATTTTATAGCTTATGCTTCCTATTGGTTATTAGTATATACCCCGTTAGCTTGCTGCGCTTGCTGTGGCTGCTGGCCGGCCTGTGGCGGTCCGCTGAAGTCTATTGTTCCCTGCCCACCGGAATTCTGCATATTCATTTCACCCTGCTGTTCCTCGATCTGTTTTACTTCTGCCGGATTGGTAGTAATCAGGCTTTGCTCTGTTGGACTGGCCACTACCTGGATATGTACATGGTTCTGGCCGGCGAAGAAAAGACCCTGTCCGACAGGAAACTGGCTTAATCGTTTGGTTTCTTCTTCGGTAAGTTTGAAAACGTCGGATAAAACATCAACGGCAGATGGAGACTGTTTAAGAAGAAACTGCATAGAAGCGTTGGCAACCACTGCGCGGCCCATCCGGCTGCCCATGAAGTCTTCAACGTCCTGGGTTACGGTAGTAATTCCAAGATTATATTTCCTGGCCCTCTTGGCAAGGCTGAACAAGAAGTTGGCGGAGTCTTCGTACTTCATGAGCTGCCAGGCTTCGTCAACGACCAGTAACCGCTTTTTCTTGTCGCTCTGGTCTTGTTCCAGATGTAGTTCAATACTATGTACATAGCTACCGGTCTTAATTCGTCTTCAAGGTCCCGCAAATTAAAGACGACCATCGGATTGTTGATGTCGACATTGGATTGCTGGCTGAATATGCCTGCGAAGGTACCCGTAGTGTATTTTCTTAATCTTTGACTCAGCTGCGGTCCGGTTCCGCCCATGTGAAGCAGAGTTTCATAAAGATCGCTGATTGTCGGCGGCAAACCGGTTTGAGTCAGAGGATCATTGGTAATGCCGGCTTTGGCGTAGGTTTCAATTAAAGCGGCGTCCAGGTCGGCTTCTTCTACGGGGGTAAGGGCTGGCATCATAGTCTGGTTGCCACCAACCATTCTGCCTGCGCACCGCCCATCATAAGCCGCAATAATCCATGAAGAGTAATTAAGTTGGTTCGAAGCGCGCTGTCGGCCTCTTCGGCATCGACAACTTTAGGCAGGTCAAACGGATTAATCCTGGTCGAGGAGTTCAGGCTCAGCCTGACATAGGCTCCGGCAACAGCGTCGCTCATTCTCTCGTATTCATTTTCCGGATCGATTATAAATATTTCAGTTCCCATCATAAGGGAACGAAGGGCCTCAAGTTTAACTGTGAAGGATTTTCCGGCACCGGATTTGGCGAATACACCCGAATTGCTGTTTTCAAGCGTAAAACGGTCAAAAATTACCAGGCCGGAGTCGTGCATATTGATTCCGTAAAGAATACCGTCATCCTGGGTAAGATCGGCTGAGGTGAACGGGAACGACGTGCTGATCGCACCGGTGCTCATGTTGCGTCGGATCTGCAGCTGGTCTGTAAGCTGCGGTACGGTGCTGTTGAAGCCTTGTTCCTGCTGCGAGGTTGCGGCTTTGCTGAATACCAGCTGCTGCCCAAGCATCGACTCGACTTTGTGGCTGATAAACTCGAGCTCTTCCATGTTATTGGCATAGACCGTGAAGTAAAAACCAAACCGGAAGAATTTCTCTTCTCCCACCTGCAGTTTGTCGCGCATTTCTTCGGCATCGATAATTGCCGCCTGTTTTGCCGGATCGCGGACCCTGCCTTTCTCTGCATCGATTTCAATACCGGCTTCCAGCTGGGAAACCTTTTTCCTCAGGCTGCCCATTACGACTTTGCTTTCAACCGGGGGTACAGAAGGAAATGTCGACTGCCTCATCAAGATTTACAATTCCGCTGAGCCAGCCGGTATACAGCTCCCTGGGGTATCCGTAGACGTAGAATGTTCTGGCCATTCTGGTTCCGATCCGGAAATAGCTGCCGCTTAGCTCAATAGAACTCGGTGCGATGAAATCCCTTAAAGCGGTTATACCTTTTTGGAATGCCGCGGCGACTTCCTGCTGCTCCCGCTGCTCCTGGATTTGGGCCTGCGTTACCGGGTCGTTTTTTTTGCTCATTGGTCAAGCTCCCGGCTTAAGTGTTCCTGAGGGGCGTTACCTTTTCCTTTGGTAATAACATCCGCCGTCATACCCTCGAAGTTTTTAAGCGGCTGCCTGGTGGCCGTATCCGGGTTATAAGTGTCATACAAAAGCTCGATAAGTTCCTGGGTATCTAGAGGGAGGCCCTGTACGCCGCACTGCATTAATCCGCTTAGTACCGACTGAACCCTGTTTCTAAGTTCTGTTTTGGCTTTCTGCAGGTCGGCTTCGTTTACGACGACGTGCTGTTCTTTGGAATTGAAAAGGTCAACAACTCCGGTAAGAAAGTTCCTACTGTTTGTAAGTGCTTTCTGCGGTGCGATTGTCGGAAAAAAAGGAATTACGACATAAAATTTTTTATCCATAATGTTCGTCTGCTGCGAGATCTGGTCGATGTAGCTTATATAGTCTTCCATAAGCATGGCCAGAAGCATGTTGTCGTGTTCTGAACGAATCTTATCCAGCCGGCCGATATACGGCTTCAAATCGATTTTTGAAGCTGACGAAGATCTGAACCGGGAAGTAGAGAGAGTTTATAAAACCCTGGTAGCTATACTCAACGGCTTCCTGTTCGCCCTGGCTCATGAGATCAAGGTTAATGGATTTGACCATGATCACCGAACGGTAGGAACCGTCGTTCATGATAATTATGCCGTCCCTGATTTCAGCGAACTGTAGCATATTCTGGGTACTGTTCGGATTGCTGTGGGGAACCGGTTTTACGCCGGGGCTGGTACCCGGCTGACCTGGTTGCGGTGCAGAAACAACCGCTTCCTGAGGCATGTTCGATGAAGATGCAGGCATCTGGTCAGACTGGCCTGCCAGCATTGGAGCTGCAGCCTGGGAACTAAATGAACCACCTCCTGGAGGCGGCACATAATTGCTGGCGTTAGATGTGGAATGTTGAGGCGATGACTGTCCTGACCCGCTGCTCCCCTGGAGGGTTGGATGGGCCATTGCAATATTAGACCCGGTATCTAAATTAATTCAATAATGATCCCACAGACAAAACTGCATCAGACTAATTAAATTAATTTCATATATTGTTTTATGAAATTAATTTGCATCGAACTCAAACCAGGGATTTATTCCATTTGTGTACAAATGTGTTCAGAGTTCTTAATTATCTCGTCTGATTCCATAGTCGGATTATCTTTTTTGGTTTCCTCAATAATTTTCATCATTTTCGTGCGGTTCACAGAGATCTTTTCGAACTCCATTGGATAGTTGAGTTTAATTTTTTCCACAAGGATTTTTTTGTCTTTTTTCCCTGCATTGAAATCTTTTTTATGGTGGCTCTTCATTAGTTCAACAATTCTTGAGTATTCTTCTTTTGATTCGGACAAAAGGGAGCTTAATTCTGCAAGAGGATCAGATGGTGCATCAACCATTTCATAAATTTGTGAACCAGTGCAGGATTGTGTCAGTATGATATATGAATTATTATGTTCGTGTTGAGTGGGAGAATCTATTTGTTTGTGGAGAAAGGAGGCCACCTTCCGGAAAAGGGACTCCTTGGAGGTGTTGAGGTGCTTCACGTAGTCGACGATCCCACCCGTGTAGCGATAGGTCTCCTCGGCCTGGTGCTCCGGGCGTTCATCCTTGAACCGGATCTCGAGACCCCGATTGAGAAACGCCATGACTTGCAGGCGCTCGAGCACGGTTTGTGCCCTGAATTCAGTTTCTTCGAAAATCGTGGGGTCGGGCCAAAAGGTCACCAGCGTGCCCGTCCGGCCCCTGGGTGACGGCCCGACCACTTCAAGCGGGCCCTCTGGCTGGCCGCCGTCGGCGAACTCCATCCTGTGCCGGTTGCCACCCCGGTCGATCTCGAGCACGAGCTTTTTCGACAGGGCGTTCACGACGGACACACCCACGCCGTGGAGACCCCCAGACACCTTGTAGCCCGAGCCCCCGAACTTGCCCCCGGCGTGCAGAACGGTGAGCACGACCTCTGCTGCGGTCTTGTCGTAGCCAGGGATCGGCTCGACGGGAATGCCTCGGCCGTTGTCGATCACGCGACAACCGCCGTTCGCGAGCAGCGTCACGTCGATGCGGGTGCAGAATCCCGCCATCGCCTCGTCGACGGCGTTGTCGACTACTTCCCAGATCAGGTGATGAAGGCCAGTGGGCCCGGTCGAGCCGATGAACATGCCCGGTCGTAACCGGACAGGCTCCAGACCCTCGAGCACAGTGATGTCCTCCGCCTCGTAGGAAGCGGGCGCCACCGGCTTTGGAAGCACGTTCTTGTACTCCTTCTCGTAATCCACAGCGTTGGGCCTCTTCGGTACCAGTTTCCTTGCCGCTGTCCAAGCCCACAGGCGCGACCTTCCAATGATGGCGGACGAACCAGGCCGGAGATGGACCCTTGCCGGAGGCGGGTACGACTCCCGACGACGCCTACAGTCTACCTGCGCGAGCGTGGCACCACACGTACGCTGAGGCGTTTTGGGGCCATATCCCCGAGCTCTGCGGAGAGGCGGGCAAGCACCGCGGAGCCTGCAAGCTCGAGCTCAGTCGCCCAGGCGGGATGGTCGACCGAGACCACGAGCTCGCCGTCGCGAACCAGAAGCGGGCGCACCTCACGCGCGACCTCGGGACCGACGACCCCCTCCCAACAGCTGGTCACACGACCGAGGACGAGCGCGTCCTCCAAGCCACGTTGCCGCAGCAACCGATCAACAGCAGCACCGATCGGCACTGCCGAGGCTGCTTCCGGCTCTGAGCCACGAGGACCGGTTGCCGTCGATTCCCCATGTACGCGACCGGGCTCCGCCCCGGGACGGCTCACTGGTCGAGCCTACCGTCGACCAGACGCACGACGAGCTTGGGCGACGCCCCCGGCGGCAGCTCCCCCGCCGTTGTCAAGAAGGCCTGCCCTTCGGGCAGCTCGCCCACGAGTGCCCGGGCTGTCCCCTCGTCAAGTTCCGAAAAGGCATCATCCAAGAGCAGCACCGGTGTTGCCCCCGTAATCGTGGTCATGAGGCGATGACTCGACAGGCGCAGCGCAAGGGCGACGCAGCGTTGTCGCCCTTGCGAAAGCCTGGTGCGCGCGTCGAGACCACCAGCCTCGATCTCGACGTCGTCTCGCTGTGGCCCGACAGTCGTCGTTGCCCGCCTCAAGTCTTCTCGGCGCGCTTCAGCGAGGGCTTCACCCAATGTCCCTTCCCAGGAACGGACGTAACGCATACTGAAACCACCGGCTTGAGCGGCGAGGATGGAGAACGCTTCAGCGGCGTAGGGTGACAACGCCTCCACCGTCTCGGCGCGGGAATGAGCGAGGCGCTCCCCAATGAGGGCAAGGCGGTCGTCCCAGATATCGAGAGTCGTCGCCGCTTCCGAATCGAGCCGACCACCGAGCTGGCGCAGGAGAGCGTTGCGGTGCCGCAGTACGCGGTCCAACCCCGAGCTGTCGGCACCCAGTCGTGGATACGACTTCGCGAGCACGTCGTCGACGAAGTCACGCCGTCCACTGGGAGGACCCTTGACGAGGGCGAGATCGTCCGGGGTGAACAGCGTCGTTCGGAGTACTTCGAGAAGGCCACGGGTACCAGGCACTCTCTGCCCATTGTGCCAAGCGCGATCACGCCGACCCGGCACGACCTCGACCTCGACCTCGACCTTGCGTTTGCCGGCCAGGACGTCACAGTGCACAGCGGCTTCGGCCGCACCCTGGCGCACGATGGCCTCACGAGGGGCGCCTCTGAAGGACTGGAGCGTCGAGCTGTAGACGATCGCTTCGAGGAGACTTGATTTCCCCGCCCCGTTCTCGCCTTGTATGACTGTCAGCCCGTCCACTGAAGGACGGAGTTCAACGGCCTTGAAGTTGCGGAAGTCACGCAACTCGAGCCGCAGGATCACCGTCTCGTTCATGCGGACTTCCTGTTTGTGCTCAGGACACCTTCACTGGCATGAGGAGATAGCGGTACTCGTCTTCACCCTCACCGCGCACCAGGGCCGGCTTGCCCGGATCGTTCACTTCCAGGATCAGTGTGTCGGATCGAACTGCTTCAACGCCGTCCAACAGGTAGGTGGGATTGAAAGCCACCATCAGATCATCGCCCTCGAAGTCTCCTTCGACGCTTTCCTCCGCCCGACCACTCTCTGGTGTGAGCACAGTGAGGTCGACACCACCGGCGTGAAGGGCCAGCCGTACCGGTGTTGTGGCGTCCTTGGTGTCCCTGACAACGAGCCGGACTCTTCGCAACGCCGCCTCGAGATCGTCGCGCGCGCGACGTGCAAGTGATACGCGTAAGAAGCGGGGATCAGCCGTTCGACCTCTGGAAACTGACCCCGGAGGAGCCGCGTGGTGATTCGAACGTCAGCGAGGTCGAAAACCGCGTCCAGATCACTGTGACGAAAGATGATTGTCCGGTCTCCGTCACTCTTGCCACCTGCAGCGAGTCGTTGCACCTCGGCGAGCGCTTTTGCCGGGACGAGTACTTGCCCACCCGGTTCGACAACCGTCATGCCGGCGAAATCGCGGAACGCGAGCCGATACGAGTCTGTCGCAATCAGCCTCAAGCCGCCCTCGATGGCGACCATGAGTACTCCTGTCAGCTGTGGTGCCCGTGAATCGTCCACAAGTGCCGCCCTCACCACCTGGCGCAACCCATCGGCAAAGACCGCTCCCGGGATTTCGATCCCTTCTTGTTCGGGCACACCCAGCCGTGTGATCTCAGCCCCGATGGCAACCCTGACAAGAAACTCAGCACGGCCTGAGGAAAACCGAACGTCCTCTTCACCAGCGACAACGGTCACGGCCCCGGGCTCGAACGAGCGCACTATGTCGACAACGAGCCGGGAAGGTACGAGCACTGTTCCGTCGGTGTCGCCAGCCACCTCGCAACGGGCTTCGATCACAAGATCGGGATCGGAGCCGCATACTTCCAGATGTTGCCCACGCAAGTGCAGCTTCAGCCCGGCAACGCCGAAACTCGGTCCAGAACGAGTGCTCGTCGCCCTCGATGCTGTGACAAGAGTCTCGAGAAGGATGTCACGATCGGCACGAAACTTCACGGAATGCTCTACTCCTTTCGAAATTAGAGAAAAAGACAAGCAGAAGTAGTAGGTCCTGGGGATTGTGGATAGCCCAGGCTTCTTCCTGTTCGAGAGGGTTGCACCGTGGGCGGGGTTATCCTCCGATCGCACAGCTTGTCGTTCGTGGGCGTCAGCACCTGGGGATCAACAGGAGGGTCATCCACAGTTACAGTCCTGTTATCCACAGATCATAAACCGTTCTTGATTTGGACGCTCAGCTCTGTGACCTGGTCATAAACCTGTCGACGTTCTTTCATGAGAGCAGAGATCTTTTCGACTGCGTGGATAACAGTCGTGTGATCTCGGTCACTGAATTCCCGTCCGATGGCCGGATAGCTGAAGTCGGTGAGCTCGCGAAACAGGTACATCGCGATCTGTCGGGCGATGACAAGCGGACGCCGCCGACTCGGGCCGATCAGTTCGTCCACACTGAAACCGAAATGACGCGCACTGATCTCGAGGATTTGACGCGCGGTGATCTGCCGGGGCTGCTTGGAACCGACAAAGTCGGCGAGAACGAACTCCGCGAGTTCGCGTGTGAGCATTTGCCGGTTCAAGCTGGCGTAAGCCGTTACGCGGATGAGCGCGCCCTCAAGCTCTCGGATGTTCTCCTTGACCTTTGTGGCGATGAGCTCCAGCACGTCGTCGCTCACGACCGCGTGCTCGTGCTCGGCCTTGGTGCGCAGGATTGCGATGCGGGTTTCCAGCTCAGGAGGCTGAATATCCGTTGTGAGCCCCGACAAGAGCCTGCTCCGGAGACGGTCCTCCAGGGTTGCGATCGCGCGCGGCGCTCGGTCGGAGGTGAGGACGATCTGCTTGGAGGAGCCGTAAAGGGAGTTGAAGGTATGAAAGAGCTCCTCTTGCAGCGACTCTTTCTTGTCCATGAATTGGACATCGTCGATGAGGAGAAGGTCGCACTCGCGATATCGCCTGCGGAACGCCCCCATATCGTCTTTCGCACGAAGTGTTTCCACGAACTCGTTCATGAAGGTCTCGGTCGACACGTAACGAACCCTCATCCTCGTGAAGTTCTCGCGTACGTAGTTGCCGACCGCCTGGAGTAGATGGGTTTTGCCAAGGCCAGCCGCGCCGTAAACGAAGAGTGGATTGTACGAGCGAGCGGGCGCCTCGGCTACCGAAAGTGCCGCCGCGTGAGCAAAGCGGTTGGAAGGCCCGGTGACAAAAGCGTCGAAGGTGTATTTCGGGTTCAAGGGAACGTCGTCAGCGCTCGACCCGTCTTTTAGGCGCGCCGGAACGGTCCTCCCGCCATTGTGCTGAGCAGCTTGGACCGATACCTGCTCCTCGGCGTTCAGTTGAGCAAGCTCTCTGCTTGTCGCGACCTCTTCCGGAGCGGGGTCGTCGATCTGAACGTCGAAGCGGAAAGGTACCTCTTTGCCCGAGCTGTCGAGGAGGGCGTCGTGCACAAGACCGTGAAACCGTCCTTCCAGACGGTCACGAACCACGCCACTGGGCACAGACAGGACCAGAATTCCGTTTGTGACCGCCACCGGTCGGATGGCGGAGAACCACGCACGCCAAGTCGCCTCAGACACCTGCGAGCGCAAAGCGTCCGAACAGTCATTCCATAGTTGCTGTGCTTCTGTCACCAGCTCGAGGCCCTCCGGTCAAGAAGTTCTCCACACCAGCATCCACAGGTGTGGACGGCGGGGCGAGCTCGCAGGGTGTGAGGCGCATCGTACAGCCCCTGTGCACCGCTTGCCTGGGGGCTGCCGCTTGGTCTAGAGGTGGATCGTGCGCTAAATTATCCCGGCCGGTCCCTGCTGTCTGGTGGACCCGTGTTTTCGCGCGCCAGATGCAGAGATCGTCTAGGCGGGTCGATTGCACCTGCTTCACCGGACCGTTGCCGCGTCGACAGACACCAAGACCGCGCGGCACCGGAACGACGAAACGAGGCTGAGATGAAGCGGACGTTCCAACCCAACACCCGCAAGAGGTCGAAAAGACATGGCTTTCGCCATCGGATGGCGACACGCGCGGGCCGTGCGGTTCTGAGAGCGCGCCGGCGCCGCGGACGCGTCCGGCTGTCAGCTTGAATCACAGCACGACACCGTTGCGACTTCCGAATAACAATGGGCAGTGAGTTGCCAGTTCTCAGTGAGGCGCATTATGTGCCACGTCCGCGGCCGGTGCACGGCCGCCGCGTTTTCGCCGAACTGCGCCGCTCGAGGCGGAGGGTCTTCGCTGGGCCGGTGAGAGTACAGTTCCTGCCGGTGACGAAGGCTGAAGAGGCCCGGTGCGTCGCCTTCGCAGTGCCCCGCAAGGTAGGAACTGCCGTCGCGCGCAATCGCTGTCGTCGTCGGTTACGGGCGGTAGTAGCCGAGAACACGGCAGCGATCCCTGCGGGGACCTATCTCGTTGCGATTGACCAGGGAGTTCGCGACCTTTCGTTCCAAGAGTTGAGGGCAAGAGTGATCGAAGCGATGCAGCGGGCGAGTCAGTCAGGTGCTCGATGAGCACTGTCAAGGCGGAACTAACGCCGCTCGCCAGGGGGTTGTTGCTGTTCTTGCGTGCTTACCAGGCGGTACGCGCTGGCCGACCGTCACCGTGCCGTTTGGTTCCCTCCTGCTCGGCCTATGCCGTGGAGGCGATAGAGCTGCACGGTTCATTGCGGGGGGGCTGGCTGGCTGTGAAGCGCGTTGCCCGCTGCCGACCCTTCGGTAGCCGGGGCTTCGACCCGGTTCCGAGCTGAGGCCAGACATGCTTTTCGCTGCCGCGACCCACACGGCAAAGGCGGGCACCTCCATCATTGGCACGGTCCTGCACCCGATCTTCGTCCTCGTCGGATACGTCCTCGCCTTCTTCTACGGGCTGATCCCGAACTACGCCGTAGCGATCGCCCTGCTCACCATCGCAGTGATGATCGTTGTCTTCCCTCTCACCCGCGCTAGTGCCCGCTCCATGATGCGGATGCAGCTCCTGGCGCCAGAGATGAAGAAGATCCAGGCGCGTTACAAGGCCAAGCCCGGGATGCCGACCCTGGAGAGGCAGGAGCTCCGTCAGAAGATGAACGAGGAGGTGATGGCGCTCTACCGGGAGAACGGAGTGAATCCGACAGGCGGTTGCTTGCCGATGTTCCTCCAATTCCCGATCCTGATCGTCCTCTACGACGTTGTCAGGGGCCTCGCCAAGACCGCGGACGTCCTCAATGCCAAGGGTCAGAAGATCTACGTACACGGCAAGCTGCTAGTCAGGGCCACGCCACAGAACATCCCGAAGACAAGCCGGATGTACCGAGACCTCGTCGCGGCTCGTGGCCAGATGCACGTCTTGGGCATCAATCTCGCGGATTCAGTGCGTACGCATCAGCCGCATGTGGTTGATGTCCTCCCCTACGCGTTGCTCGTGTTGATTGCCGTCGGCCTCCAGTACGTGTCGATCTGGCAGGTGACGAATCGCAACCCAGCCGCCGCGGCGTCAAACCAGCAGATGCAGCAGATGCAGAAGTACATGCCGCTCATCTTCCTGGTGCTCTACATCGCGCTCCCTGCCGGTGTCGGCGTCTACTTCATCGTCTCGAGTTTGTTCCGGGTCGGTCAGCAGGAGTGGATGTACAAGCATGACCCGACGATCGTGAAGGCCATTCAGGAGCTGACCAAACGCAAGCATGCGGAGGCGCTCAATCCAAGCCCGGACGCTGTCAAGGGCACCGCGGCACGGGATGCCGCAGGTGGCAAAGGCTTTCTCGCGAGAATGCGCGAGGCGAGCGGGAATACGGGCTCGACCCGACCCGCGACGGGAGCCACGCAAAGGTCCACGGGAGCAAGTGGACCCAGGCGCACCAACGGCTCGAAGGTGCCGGTCAGCCAGAACGGCTCCAAGAACGCCCCACCCGCGAAGAGGCCAGGTCCGCAGGCGTCCAGGTCGGCTGGCTCCGGGGGCGGCTCAAAGTCACAACCTCGCTCGAGGGACAAGCGACCGCGAAAGGGCCGATAGCCCGTGGAATGGGTCGAGATGACGGGAAGAACGGTCGAGGAAGCTGTCGAGGCAGCCCTTGAGCAGCTCGGTGTTGCCGAGGCGGACGCCGAGATCGTCATAGTCGAGGAGCCGAAATCGGGCATGTTCGGTCTTCGCCGCAGTGGCGCCAGGATAAGGGCTCGGGTGCGCCCGATTCAGCCCAGGGCAAAAAGGCCCTCGCGTCGGCCGAGAACCCCGTCGGGCGTCAATGAGCGCGTGCGTCGCCGACAGGCGACTCGCCCCGAAAGTCCGACGCGCAAGTCCGCCGAGACAGACGAAGGTGAAGAAGTCCGCGGTAAGGCTGCTGCGGACTCCGCTCCCGGAAGAGCCCGTGGTCAATCTCGCCAAGATCAAGGGCCGGGTCAGAATGGCTCGCGGAAAGCTCGGTCGCGTGGGACGCCCGAAGCCGCAGCAACGACGGACGGGGATGCCGGTGCAGCCGCTACTCCAACAACAGGCGCTCGCCCACGGTCGCGTTCCCGAGGCCGCGGTGGCCGTGGGCGTGTGGCGAGCAGCGCGGATGAAACCGGTGACGAGTCTTCGAGTGGAGTCGGTTGTGGCACGGGATCACCTAAGGAGGCGCAGATGAGCATCGAGACCCAGCAAGAGCTCGCAACTGACTTCGTGCGGGAGGTCGTCGCCCGGTTCGGGATAGCCGCCACAACCACTGCACGCCGGACTGAGGACGACGGCATTCACATAAGCGTGGATGGAGACAACCTCGGACTCTTGGTAGGCCCCAAGGGTGCGACCGTTGAGGCTTTGCAGGAGTTGACGAGGACAGTCGTCCAACGGCACACGGAGGAGCACACGAGCAGGATTGTCGTGGACGTCGGCGGTTACCGCGAACGCCGAGCTGCTGCTTTGCGCCAATTCGTGCTCGAGGCCGCCGCGGACGTGCTGCGTACGGGTGCACCCGAGGCACTGGAGCCGATGTCTCCATCGGACCGGAAAATTGTTCACGACACGGTCAATGAGCTTGAAGGCTTGGAGACGAGCTCTGAGGGGATCGAGCCGCGACGCTACGTTGTCATTCGTCCGGCCTCGGTCCTCGCGGCTCAGGATCCTTCTGCTGGTCCGCTGGAAGAGGATGGCGACGGATCCGAGGAGCCGGAAGATCTGAACTGAATGGGAGAGTTCTCACCAGGCTTCATTGCCAGGGAGAGGCTGAACCATGAGCTTCCCCAATGATCAGGATTGCCTGGAGGCAGTTCTCGCCGAGGCGCGGCAGCGGTCACTGACAGGCAACTTGCCCTTCGCGGTGCAGAAGGCGCACTCGGAGGAGTTCCTGCAAGTCCTGTTGATGGAAGCCGTCAACGGTCCCGTTCTTGAGCTCGGATCAGGTGGCGGGCTGCCAGGCCTCGTGCTGGCGGTCGAAGACCGAGACCTTCGTCTCGTCCTGCTCGATTCCGCGCACCGCTCTGCTGACTTCTTGAGCTGGGCGGTCGAGGAGCTCGGGTTGTCTGCGCGCGTCGAGGTCGTCAATGCTCGAGCCGAAGAGCTCGGGCGCGAGAAGAGATATCGCGGATGCTTTGCAGCAGTGGTTGCTAGGAGCTTCGGCCCGCCCGCGGTGACGGCCGAATGCGCGGCGCCATTCCTCCAAGTCGGCGGCCGGCTGATAGTTTCCGAGCCGCCCGGGGAAGACGCGGGCACCTCCGGTGACTTGTCATGTCCGACAGTGACGCGGTGGCCGGTCGAGGGTTGCCGGAAGCTCGGTCTGGTACCTGAGGTCGGCCTGAGACACGAGTTCGGCTTCGCCGTACTCCGGCAAGCATCTCAGTGCTCGGACCGCTATCCTCGCCGGCCCGGGATCCCCGCCAAGCGGCCGCTCTTTTCTGAAGCGCCACGACCGCAGGCCACGCCTCGATAGTGTTAGTTCCGATGACGACAGCAGGCTTCGAGCTGGTCTGCGAGATCGAGCCTGCTACTCGACCAGACCTCAAGCATGTGAGACACCAAATCGGCGTCCTGAGCTCGATCGCCGGGACGTTTCTCATCCCGGACAACCACATCGGCCGGGCGACGGTCTCAAGTGTTGCCGTCGCTCATGAGGTGGAGGCGATGGGCGGTCGTTCGATCGCCTGTCTGAATGCAAGGGACCGGAACTTGCTCGGCTTCCAGCGGGATCTCCTAACGGCGGAGGCTTACGGAGTGGACCAATTCCTCTTGGTCCGTGGAGACGAGCCAAGAGTGGGCCGGCGAACAAGCAAGCTCACGGTTCGGACAATGTTGACCGAGGCCCGGGCATTCGAGAGCACTCTAGGTTTCTCCGGGGGCAGGAGGTTGCGGCTGGGCGCGGTGACCGGCCTCGGCGACCTCCCCAGTTGGAAGCGGGAGGCCGACTTTCTGTTCGTGCAGGTCGGTTTCTCTCTCGAGGCATTGTTGCGCTGGAACGACAGAGTACGGCCGGAGATGGCCGTTTATGCGGGCGTCATAGTACTGGCCAGCTCCACCATGGCTCGTAGCTTGTCAAAAACGATCCCCGACATTGTCATTCCGAGCGAGATTGTCGACCGAGTTGACCGGGACCCTAAGGCCGGAATCGACGTCGCCTGCGAACTGTTGCTGGCCATCCGGGAGTCCGGGGCTTTCCAGGGCGTCCACTTGATTCCGGTGTCCCGCTACCGACCGGTCGCTGCCCGACTCGAGCCCATGCTGCATCGCGCGTGATCTGCGGTAGCTCGAACAGCAACCCTGGTAAGTCACTGGGTCGGGCCTGGCGCGCGCGTTATGCTCCCGATTGAGTCCGTCCTGTTCTCCCAGAGCGACTGCCTCCAGCCGATCGGCCAGCAGATGTTTCACGTGGAACAGTTCCCTTGAACCGAAGGTGTGATGAACGACCCAGAGGACGACGAGGATCGCAGAGACCAGGCTGAGCTCGAGAAGCTCGTGTCCGGTGCCCACACCGGGCTCAAGTCGCCCGAGGCTTGGCTGGCACGAGTCAAAGACAGGGAGCCCGCCGTGGTGCGGTCGCTGCCGAGAGTTATCGCGGTGGCCAACCAAAAAGGAGGCGTTGGCAAGACGACGACCACCATCAACCTTGGTGCCGCGCTCGCCGATCTCGGATACAGAGTTTTGATCATCGACCTGGACCCACAGGGGAACGCCACGACTGGGCTCGGGATCGAGGGTCGAAACTTCGACTACTCGATGTACGACGTTCTTCTTCGTGACATCGCACTCGAGGATTGTGTAGAGCCGACCAGCATCAAGAACCTGTTCCTGGCACCGGCAACGATCGACCTGGCCGGGGCCGAGATCGAGCTTGTGTCGGTTTTCAGCCGAGAGCTTCGACTGAAGCGCGTGCTCGCTCCGATCCGGGAGGACTTCGGCTACGTGCTGATCGACTGCCCACCTTCGCTTGGACTGATAACTGTCAACGCCCTTGCCGCGGCGAGCGAAGTCCTCGTGCCAATCCAATGCGAGTACTACGCCCTGGAGGGTCTTGGTCAGCTCCTCAGGAACGTCGAGCTCGTGCGCGGCAACCTGAACCCCGAGCTCGAGGTTTCGGCAATGGTGTTGACGATGTACGACTCACGGACGAGGTTGGCTGATCACGTGGTCGAGGAGGTTCGCACGCATTTTGGTGACGCTGTCTGCAGGAATGTGATTCCCCGCACAGTACGGATCTCCGAATCACCCTCGTTCGGTGAGCCGATCACTGTCCATTCGCCAGCATCAAGAGGCGCCATTGCCTATCGAGAGCTAGCAAAGGAGGTCAGCGGTGGTCCGGCGTAGCGGTTTGGGCAAGGGTTTGGGGGCGCTCATCCCGCCGACACCCGGGGTCTCCACCGGTTCCATGCTCCGGGAAGTGCCACTTGCGCGGATCCGTCCGAACCCGTACCAGCCTCGTAACCAGTTTGGCGAACAGGGCTTGTCCGCACTTGTTGACTCGATCAAGTCGGTGGGCATTCTTCAGCCGATCCTCGTGCGAGAGATCGGGCCGGATGAATACGAGCTGATCGCAGGAGAGCGTCGCTTTCGCGCGGCGCGCGCGCGCCGGGCTGCAGTCGATACCGGCGCTCGTCCACGTGGCCGATGATGCCATGAGCATCGAAGAAGCTCTGGTGGAGAATCTGCACCGTGAAGACCTCAACCCCCTCGACGAGGCCGGCGCATATCAACAGTTGATCGAGGAGTTCAACCTGACGCACGAAGACGTTGCCCGCAGGGTGGGCCGGTCCCGGACGGGTGTCACGAACGCCCTACGGCTCTTCCAGCTTCCTCCGACGGTCCAGCGATACGTCCGGGATGGCCAGCTGAGCGCTGGTCACGCACGGGCGCTGTTGGGCACACCGGACCGCATCTTGCAGGAGAGGCTTGCCGCCGAAGCCGTCCGCAACGGCCTTTCCGTACGCGCGCTCGAAGACCTCGTCCGAAACGAGCTCCGACGGGCGCAGGCGGAAGAAAACGGGCTCGAAGGGGAGCTCGATGAGGCAGGCAAACCGAGCGGAGCACCCGCCCGAGAGCAAGGTGCGTCGCCCGGAACCCCGGCGCCGAAGCTGGGGCGATCGCTACGGCCGCCAGGAGTGCACGATCTCGAGGAGCTCCTGGAAGACCGCCTGAACACGCGTGTCAAAGTCGACATGGGCGGGAAGCGTGGCAGACTCGTGATTGAGTTCGCTACATTGGACGACCTGGAACGGATTTACCGCGTAATTGTCGGAGAAACCTTAACCTGAGGTGGATACGCCCTAGCCCAAGTCCGCAAACGCGAGGTCATCCCCAGGCTGTGAATTGGTGCACAAGGCCGCCGAGAGTCGACAACCGTACGGATTTTCCCTGGTAAAAGCACCTTTCGCGGCCGTAACACCATCCAAAGTTTACTTTCCCGTTACCTTCTGGACCTCTACTGTTGGTCCAAGTTGATCCACAACCTGTGCATGAGGTTGTGGACCACTTCACTCTCCGCTCGTGGTCAGCCAGCGTTCAAGGGACTCCTGAACCGCTCTTGCGATGCCTGCAGTCTTCATTGCCACTTGGTGCGGAGCGCCCAGCTCGAGCACGACGGCAGGCATGACGGTTCGTCGAAGGATCACGTCGGCCATGCCGTGCGCGCCGGCCTCCGGCATGTCGAGCCAGCTTGCCGCCGCCTGCAAGAGCAGCTCAGCGAGGTGTCGACTGGCGGCCGACTCGTAGCGGAAGCCGCGGTAGAAGTACGTCTTGACCGATGCATGGCTCGGCTCCAGCCGCAGTCCGATGTAACAGTCGACCTGTGCCGTATTCGCGGCTTGAGCCTGCGCGAACGGGTCTGGATCGTGCAGTTCGAGTGACTGTGCCCCGGCGAGCAGGAGTGTGCGATGAACTGCTGCCACACCCGTCGCGAACCCCCCCTCCTCCCCGACGGCTATCTTCTTGCAGTTGAGCGTCGCCGAGGCCGCGGTGACCCTGAGTTGTTCTCGCAACGGGGTCACGAGATCACTACCTCCCCGGACCGGCGCTACGCGCTCGAGCTCCGACAGTGTCACCGGCCCACAGATGCCGTCTGTCACGAGACCCATGTTGTGCTGGAACTCGGCGATCGCGGCGTGGGTGTTGTCACCGAAGATCCCGTCCACCCCTCCTGGATCGAACCCAAGACCGCTCAGCCTCCGCTGCACTTCAGCGACATCGTCTCCCTGCAACATCGGGCTGCGACGATAGAGGAGTCGGTCACCGAGACGAAAACCAGCCTCGACAAGGCTCGACCAAGTCTCGTGGTCGCAAATGCCGTCCTCGCGAAGGCCGCGCTGGGACTGGAACACCTGCACAGCCGCCGCCGTCCCGGGGCCGTAGGCACCGAGCTGGTCGTCTCCGTGCTGGAACCCAAGCCGCCCGAGCCTCTCCTGCAGGTCAACCACGGCCTTGCCCGAGTCGCCCTCATGAAGTGGCAGGAGATCTTCGCGGGGAGATGCCGTCCGCGGACGGCTCATAAGCCCGAGCTCTGTGGCACTTCGGTCATCTCCGACATCGTAGGAGACGCCGGACAAGCGCTGGTAGTACGAAGAGCTATCGAATCAGGGCAGTTCTTGTGTCAGAGAAGAGGCTCGAACGCCGACATGATCTGTGACTTGCTTCTTGCGCCCACGATCCGCGCCTGGGTCTCACCGTTCTTGAACAGCAGCAGCGTGGGGATGCTCATCACCTGGAAGCGCTGCGCGGTACGCGGGTTGTCATCGACGTTCAGCTTCGCCACCCTGAGCTTGCCGCTGTGGGCGCTGGCGATTTCGTCGAGGATGGGAGCCACCATCTTGCAGGGGCCGCACCATTCAGCCCAGAAGTCAACAACTACAGGGATGTCCGAAAGGCCAACCGCCTCATCGAAAGTGTCGTCACTGACCGTGATGACGTCGTTCATTCCAATCTCCTTGTGTGTCAGGTCTGTGCGAGCGATGAGAGGTGCCGCTCGGCTTCGATTGCAGCCATGCAACCGGAACCGGCTGCCGTGACAGCCTGCCGGTAGACATGATCCTGGACATCCCCGCATGCAAGAACGCCCGGGACGTTGGTCTTTGTGCCTCCGTGGGTGACGAGATAGCCCGCCTCATCAGTCTCAAGCTGTCCAAGGAACAGTTCCGTGCTCGGTGCGTGCCCGATGGCGACGAAGACGCCGTCTGCGGGGAGATCGGACTCCTCGCCGGTGTTCACGTCCCTTATCCGCAGTCCGGTTACGCGCTCGTTGCCAAGCACGTCGACGACGACCGCGTCCCAGCGGAAGGTGATCTTGTCATTCAGGAACGCCCTGTCTTGCATGATCTTGGACGCGCGAAGCTCTTTCCGCCGGTGCACAACGGTCACTGAATCTCCGAACTTCGTTAGGAACAGTGCCTCTTCGAGCGCGGAGTCCCCACCACCTACAACGACGATCCGCTTGTCCCGGAAGAAGAAACCATCGCAGGTCGCACATGTCGAGACCCCATAACCCAACAGCCGGGACTCGCTCTCAAGTCCGAGCATCAGCGCCCGCGCGCCGGTCGCGATGATCAGCGTCCTTGTTCTCAGTGTTGGCTCGGGCGCATCTCGATCGCCGATCCAGACACCGAAAGGCGCGGCGGACAGGTCGACCCTCGATGCCCGTTCCGTCACTATCTCAGCGCCGAATCGCTCAGCCTGGGCTCGCATCGAAACCATGAGCTCGGGACCCAGTACCCCATGGGCAAAGCCGGGAAAATTCTCAACTTCGGTCGTCAGCATGAGCTGGCCGCCTGGCTGGTCACTCGATGACGAAGGCTCACCTTCCAGCACGAGCGGCCGGAGGTCGGCACGCGCGGAGTAGATCGCAGCCGTCAAGCCGGCAGGGCCTGAGCCGAGAATCACCACGTCGCGTATCGTGCCGGACTCCATTTGTGTCGCTCCCCTTCGTACCGCCCGCCGGCTAGCTCCGGCTGTGGCGCATCCTGGAGATCAACGTCCCCATCACCACGAAGATTCCACCCATCAACAAGTAGCTCGCCCACACGCGCTGGTCGAAGACTTCGTTGTTGAGCAGGCGAATGACACCAATGACGAGTGCGATGAGGACGAAGATCACAACCGAGAAGGCCAACGCGCCGAAGATGGCTGTGCGGACGAGCTTCTCGACCGGCCGCACGGTGTGGTCACGGACGAGCTCGACGAGCTGGCCGACCTTTTCCGTCAGTTGTGCAGCCCAGTCGTCTTTGGGAGCCGGCTCAGAAGACATGTGCAGTAGGTTAGCCGTCTCTGGTTTCCGCAAGCCGATAGCAGATCCCCACGCAGCGGGGCCCGGCGTGGGTTCCGATCACCGGGCCGATGTAGTTGATGAGAATCTCCTCGCGGGGATATATCCCGGCCAGCATGTCCAAGAACGCCTCGATATCAGGTGCCGCGGCGTGTGCCACAGCCAGGCCGTCCAACTTGCCAGCTTGCTTCAGCTTGTTGACGAGGTATTCGAGCGAACCCGCGCGTGTCCGCTGTCTCGACTCGGCTTCGGCCACTCCGTCTCGGATCTCGATGATCGGCTTGATCGACAAGAGCGATCCCAAGAGTGCCTTCGCCGCCCCAATCCGGCCGCCTTTGCGCACATTGTCCATGGTGTCGAGAGCCCCGAACACTCTTATCCGCGGGACAACGGCTCGGGCAGCCGCCTCGGCTGCGTCTAGGTCATCGGTGCTCTTCGCGGCTCTTGCGGCTTCCAACACGACCATCGCTTGGCCCAAGGTCACGGTGCGAGTGTCCACCACCCGCACCGTGATGCACCCCCGCACTTCGTCGGCACCGGCACAAGCGGCTTGATAGGTCGAAGACAGGCTCGCCGAGAGCGTAAGGCACACAACGCCGCTGCAGCCGTCATCTGCCGCCTGCGTGAAGCACTCTGCGAAGGCTCCCGGTGATGGCGCAGACGTCTCGGGCAGGGCCGCAGTCATGGCACACCGACGCCAAAACTCCGAGGGCTCGATCAACCTCATCGCGTCGGGTCCCCACATACCGAGTCGGACGTCGAGTGGGACGATCCGGATGTCATGTTCCTCAACGAGACTCGCGGGGATATCCCCCGCGCTGTCGGTGACGACTCGGATCCCGGCCATGACGTCCCTTTCCTGCAATCGCGTGCCCCCTCCGGGAAGTTTGCCAGCTGACAAAGGTCCCGGCGAGTCCTGCCGCAAGCACGTAGGTGATGATGCCCGCCAAGACACTGACGAACACGCGCGCCAAGAGTCCGACTCCCTGGTCCGACCCGACACCTGCGAGCACCAGAGCGACGACAAAGGCCATGACGAGCGAGCAGATCACTGTTCGCGACACGTAGCGGCCCACAACGAACCCGCCGAGTCCGCCTACGCGGTTCCTGAGCACGACCAAGGCTGCAACCGCGGCGACCGTGTATGCGACGCTGAGGGAGAGCGCCAGTCCCTTCGCCCCGAGCGGGCTGCGGAAACCGAATGCCAACAAGATGTTAAGCCCGTTCTCCAAGAGGTAGAGGAAGAAGGGAGTGCGCGTGTCGCGCATCGCCTGGAAGGCGAGGACTGCGAGCAGGTAGATGCAGAATCCGGGCAAGCCCAACGCAAGCAGCTCCAGCATCGTTGCTGTCAGGTGTGCTCCGCTCAGGTGGTGCGCTGTCCCTGCACCCAAGGAGATGAGAGAGATGGCAGGCTGGGCCAGGAGCAGGTAGCCGACGAGGGCCGGGATCACGCCTGCCATCGTGCGGCGGAGCCCGAGCCCGAACTGTTGGGCGAAGCCAGCGGTGTCCCCCTTGGTAAAACGCGATGCCAAAACGGGGGCCATCGTCGTCATGACCGAGACGGCGACAATTCCGAAAGGCAGCTGGAAGAAGATCGACGCGTACGTATAGGCGGTGAGCGACGCCGTACCTATGCTCACAGCGATCGCCGATACGACAAAGACAGCCAATTGATTGGCGATGACGAACCCGAAGGTCCAGCCGGAGAGGTTGACGATCTCTCGCACGGCGGGGTCGTTCGGACTCCAGCGAGGCCGGATTCGCAACCCGCAGCCCAGCAGGCTTGGCACGAGGGCGCCAGCCTGGATCACAACCCCGAGCGTCGTTCCGATACCGAGCAGCAACAGCAGCCCATGGTCGTGCTGAACCGCAGCGAGGTTGTGGGTGTGACCGACCGCGACGAAAGCCAGGAGGATGCCGATGGCGACGATGTTGTTGAGAATCGGGGCGAAGGCGGGCGCTGAGAAACGGCGGGCGGTGTTCAGCACGGCAGTCATCAGGCTGATGGCGCCGTACGCGAGCAGCTGCGGCGAGAAGAGCCTCAGGAGATACGTGGCCACCTGGCGTTCGGTGACGATCCCCGGACCGTGGCTGCCGACGGTGTACAGGTCGATTATCAAAGGAGCGGCGAGAAAGAACACGACGGTCGCGACTAGCAGCAGGCAGGTTGCCAACGTCAACACCGCGGAGATCGACTCGACAGCTTCCTGTTCCGAACGCGTCGCCAGGCGCGAGACGAAGACCGGGACGAATGTTGCCGTGAGGATTCCGCCCAGCACGAGATCGTGCACGATGTTCGGTGTGTTGTTGGCGAGGTTGAATGAGTCGGAAAGAGTCGAGTACCCGAGGGCGTAGATCGCGACGAGGATGCGCAGCAGTCCGGTTACCCGCGAAAGGAGCGTGCCGGCCGCGACATAGGCCGTGGCAGTTCCCAGGCCGCGGCGCGGAGGGCTGCTACGAGCGCGGTCGCCCGGTGCTGGCCGCGCGAGAACCAAGGGCTCCTTGCGCGGGACCCCGAATTCCTGTGAGTCCGGAGGGTGCGGGTATCCCCGGGAGGGTGCGCGGCAGGCGTCCCCGGTAGAGCGTCCTTTGATTGTTGCGGCCGTAGGAGCGCCGCCGCCTGTGCCTCACGAGGCCGGTTCCGCGACGGTGCCCGACATCGGTTCGTGCTGATGGCTGCGGCCACGTCGCGCCGCGTGGCGGCGCCGGCGCCGCGACGCGGACCGTACCCACCAGAACAGGAGAAAGGCCCCCGCGCCAGCGGTGAGGACGATCGCGACGCCCGAGATCGCCGTGGAGCGGATAGTGAACTCGGCGCTTGCGAGCTGGAGGAGACCGCCTGGAGAGACGAGTTGCAGCTGGAGGGTGGAATCGCCCGACGTGCGGGTCCCCACGCGGACGATGAAGCTCGTGGTGCCGTGCTTGAGCACAACCGGGACATCGGTCGATGAGGTCAGATTCGGACCCGAGACCAAGAGTATGACGTGAAGCGGCGTCCTCGAGGTCGAGGTGATGGCGATCGGGAGCCTGGCCGAGGACGAGGTCACTGTCACAGTCCGGCCCGCCGGCAGGCTGAGCTCGCCACCGAGTTTGTCCAACATTGCGAGGGGAGCCGACAAGTACGCCTGGCGGGCGCCGGTGTCCAGCCCGGCGGTCTCGGTCAGCAAGATCCCGTCATCGAGCGCGTTGATCGTGGTCGTGTCGCTCGGGATGACCGAAGAGAGCTCCGCGAGCTGACCACGAGCCGCTTGCACTTGACCGGAGGTGATCGACACTCCAGTGAGCGTCGGGCTCACGATCGAACGAACGGCAGGTGAGCAACCCGTGACGACGGTGGGTGGTTCTTGGCAGGTTCCCCGCCGGACTGTTTGGAAGAGTTGGCCGAGGGGAACGGTTGTGACAATTGGGCTGGAGGCGAGTCCCCGGAGCGTCACGTTGAGGAATGCCATCGTGGGCGCCCAGGAGTCAGGAGCAACCAGGGCCACGCCTCTCGGTTGCGGATAGTCGGGCGAGTCGAAATAGAGCTCGGCAAGGTCAGCGAGCAACTGTTGCGCCCCGAGCGCGGGACTTCCCGGCGCAGTCAGATGTGTCGCCAAACCCAGGTCGGCTTGCAGACCTTCGACGGTGGAGCCCGCGATTCGAAACGGGGCCGACAAGGTGTACGGCCACTGGGTTGCCGCCGGTTTGGAGTTCGGGACCGAAGCGAGGTTGTTCTCGGGGACGACGATGCGCGTAATGCCGTCGGCGGCGAGATCTGCGACGCCGTGAACGCCGATCGGCGTGGTTGCGATGTAGATGTCCGAGCTTGCCGATGCGCGGCAGCACTTTCGCGAAGACCTGGTCGCTGCGGGCGAACTGGCTCGCAAGCTCGCTTCCGAGACCGGCGCGGATCAGCCGGGTCGGATTGACGGCACTGAAGGGCCCGCCCACGACGATGTCAGGATGGGCGGCGAACGCGTAGGCAAGCTTTACGTTCTTCCTGCTCTGAGCCACGGCCAGCAGGGTTTGCCCGTAGAGGTCGACTGTGAGGGGCGCCTGAGGCCAGCTCGCTTCTGCCCGGACGACAGTCTCGATCCGGGTGCGGGTTCCACGGGGTACTTTCGGCGCTCCGGCTGGGGTGAACGCCGGCGGTACCCCGACCGGCACGACGAACGAGAAACGGAGGCGTTCTGGGGGAGAAACCTTCGCGGGGACGACGATCAGGTACGTCGTGAAGGAGTCGATGGTGACCGGCTGGCCGGTGAAGACGTCGACGAGGGACACCTGCAGCGGGTAGACGCCACCGCAGCCCCCGTATCGCGGTGGGCAAGGGAGCTGGAACACCTGATCCGAAGGGACCCCTGTCGGGACTTGGCCGGAGAGCTCGGACCCTGTCACGTAGATCTCCACCGAGGCGTGCGTCTCGCTGATGGAGCTCAGCGAGAACGTTGTGAGCGCGAGCTGGTTTAGGCCTGCGAGCTGTCCCGTGAGCGTTGTGTTGAACTCATAACGGCTCGCCAGGGCCGATTGGTCTGGTTCGGTGTAGAGCGCTACGTCGACGAGGAGATCGTTGGCTGCGACCGGCGAACGCACCCTGAGACCAAGACGAACGGGAACACTCGAGCTCTCCACCCAGGGGCTCTGCGATACGAGCGTGATGAGACCTTTAGGGACGGGCTGAGCTCCGGCCGGACGGAAGTTCCCGATCGAGGTCGTGGCGAGGACCAGGGCGCCAGCGGCGAACAGGGCGAGCAAAGCCCGTGCGGTGAGCCACCCGAGCGACGTCAGAGCCGACTGGGCATCCCTGAGCCATGAAGCGGACGGCAACGGCGGTCTTGTCCTCCGATCGGACACGCGAGACGCAGCGAGCCTATCTGTGCGCAGCAGGCTCATACAGGTGGACCAGAGCGCGGAGGAGCTCGGAGGGCGGTACGGTCGTAGAATGCCAGTGCTGTTCGGACGTCATGAGGAGTTCGCAGCGCACGCCACAGGGCAATGGCACCCCGAGCGCGCGGAGCGTCTGGAGGCGGTCTTCGCCGGCGTCGAAAGTTCGCCCGCAGCCGAAGTGACAGTCCCCTTCGAACCCCGCCGCGCAACAGCCGCAGAGCTTGAGGTCGTCCACGACCCGTCCTACATAGAACGCATCGAGGATCACTGCCTCAGTGGCGGCGGACACCTAGATCAGGACACCGTTGCAGTCCCTGCCTCCTTCGACGCGGCTCTCCGCGCCGCTGGTGCCGGCCTGGATGCAGTTGAACGTCTACGAAAGGGGGAAGGCGACGTCGCTTTCCTGGCGGTGCGGCCCCCGGGCCATCACGCGCTCGAGGCAAGGGCGATGGGTTTCTGCTTGTTCAACAACGTGGCCGTCACAGCGGGGTCGATCGCGGCCCGTGGTGAGCGCGTAATGGTGCTCGACTGGGACGCGCACCATGGCAACGGCACCCAAGAGATCTTCTTCGAGCGCTCCGACGTCCTTTACGTTTCGCTCCATCAGTTCCCCTTCTACCCCGGGACTGGCGCCCTGAGCGAAGTCGGGGTGGGCGCGGGGATGGGTGCGACGGTGAACCTGCCGTTTCCTGCCGGAACTCAAGGGGACGCCTACCGCTTGGCGTTCGACGAGCTTGTGGCGCCGCTGGCTGAGGAGTATGCGCCTGAGTGGCTGCTCATCTCCGCCGGATTCGACGCTCATCGTGCTGATCCATTGACCGATCTTGGGCTCACCGCAGGTGATTTCGCAGACCTGACCTCTCGAGCACTGCAGTTCGTGCCGCGGGGCCGTCTTGTCGCTTTCCTCGAAGGAGGCTACGACCTGGCGTCGCTGGCCCTTTGCGTCGGCGCGTGCGTGGCTACGCTCGGCGGAGCCGACTATCGCCCCGAAGCCGCCTCACGAGGTGAGACGACTCAGCATGTACGTGAAGTCATCGCCACGGCCGGTCGATACCATCGGGCCGCGTTCACAAGATGAGCCAGAAGCCCGCACCTCCGACTGTGGTCCCCGAGCGCCTCCGCGCGGTTCTCGAGGCGACGCGGCCGATTGCCGAGCGTTTCGAGGCTGCTGGTAAGAAGATCTTCCTCGTCGGTGGGCCCGTGCGTGACGGCATCGCGGGGCGCCCCGGTGGTGTCGAACCCGGCCCGGAGGTCGACATCGACCTGACCTCGGACGCGACTCCCGACGAGATCGAGGTGCTGGTCGCGGATCTCAGCGATGCCATGTGGAACCAGGGCAAGCGATTCGGAACCATCGGGCTCAGGCGCGCAGGGCGCCGTTTCGAGATAACGACTCACAGGGCGGAGGCCTACGTGCCCGAGTCCCGCAAGCCCGAGGTCAGATTCGGCCACGACATCGAGACCGACCTATCGCGCCGGGATTTCACCGTGAACGCGATGGCCCTCAGCTTGCCGGGCCTCGTACTGGTCGATCCGTTCAACGGCATCACCGATCTCGCGGAGAGGCGCCTGCGTACCCCGCTCGAACCGGAGGTGTCGTTCTCGGATGATCCCCTGCGCATGCTCCGAGCCGCCCGATTCATAGCCGGCTACGAACTCAATCCCGACGCTCAGCTCGTGACAGCGGTCGAGTCCATGCGTGCCCGACTCGAAATCGTCTCGAAGGAGCGAATAAGGGACGAGTTGGACAAGTTGCTCCTGTTGCCCCGCCCAGCACCAGGTCTCTGGTTCCTCGTCAACACAGGGCTCGCCGAGGAGTTCCTGCCCGAGCTGCCAGCGCTCGCGCTCGAGCAGGATCCGGTCCAGCGTCACAAGGACGTCCTGGCTCACACGATCGCGGTCGTCGAGAAGACAAGCCCCGAGAGAGTTCTTCGCCTGGCCGCCCTCTTTCACGACGTCGGCAAACCCGCGACGCGCTCGATCGGCCCAGGCGGGGTTCACTTCCACCACCACGACTTGGTCGGCGCCAGGATGACGCGCAAACGGATGCAAGAGCTTCGTTATCCCACCGACGTCATCGAAGATGTCGCACGGCTGGTGGAGCTTCACCTGCGGTTCCACACCTACAAGATGGGCTGGACCGACTCGGCGGCGCGCCGTTACGCGCACGACGCCGGTCCATTGCTAGGCCGTCTGAACGAGTTGACCCGCTGCGACTGCACGACGCGCAACGAGACCAAGGCGCAAGAGCTCGCCTTGCGAATCGACGAACTCGAACGACGCCTCGTGGAGCTCCGCAAGCGTGAGGAGTTGGACGCCATACGTCCACAGCTGGACGGCATCGCGGTGATGGCACATCTCGGCATTCCCCCTGGTCGCGAGGTGGGTGCCGCGCTGGAGTTCTTGCTGCAGATCCGTTTGGACGAGGGACTGCTGGACGATAAGGAGATCCTGCGACGCCTCGATGCGTGGTGGAAGGATCGATCGCGGGCTGATTGACCGGTGGTGGTCGCGGTGTTGCCCCCTTCGCAGGCCTCAGGAGTTGCCAGTGAATCCTCGACCATCCGGTAAGAGCCCAGTCGACCGAAAAACGGCACAGATGGACCGTTCACGCGCGGCAGCGCGCTCGATGCCCGCACCACGAGCTCGGGTTCGAAGCGGACGGCCCGATGCTCATGCGGTGCGCCGCTCACCTCCTCGAGGAGCAGTTCGGCGGCGGCGGCGCCTAGCTCGTACTTGGGCTGGCGTACAGAACTGAGCGGGGGCGACAACATCGAGGTGAAGACCACGTCGTCGTAACCGACGACGGCCATCTGTTCGGGAACGGCCACTCCCGCCGCGGCGAGACCGCGGAGTACTCCGAAGGCGAGAAGGTCGTTGGCGCACATCACCGCGCTCGGCCGGGGCTCCGCAGCAAGGAGCGCCGCCACCGCATCCTCGCCACGGTCGATTGTGAGAGCGCCCACAACAATCTCTTGGAGCGAGGCGCTGCGGCCGCGACGGGCCCGCCGTGCCGACCGGCTGGCGCCTTCTCTGCGGTCGATGCATTGTCGGATCGTCGCCGGGCCGTTGACGAGTGCGATCGCCTGATGCCCCAGTCCGAAGAGATGATCGGCAGCAAGTTCGGCACCTCGAATGTCGTCCACCGCGGCGGAGCAGAGGCCGTGGCTGCTGCCATCCCGGTCCAATAGAACAGTCGGTATGCCGCGGGCCGCTAGCCCGACGGCGCTCTCTAGGTCGCTGTCGACCGGAGAGACCAGAAGGCCGTCCACTCGATGTTCCTCGAGCACGCGGAGGTAGCGCTGCTCGCGTCTGGCCGACTCGTCCGTAGAGCAGACCATCAGGACGTAGTTCTGCTCACGCAGCACGTGCTCGGCTCCGCGGACGATCTCGGTGAAGAACGGGTTCGCAATGTCGAGCAAGACAACGCCGATCGTACGGCTCTTGCCCACTCTCAACTGGTGTGCTGCCGTGTTGCGAACGAACCGTGTCGCGTCGATCACATCGAGAACCCGCTTACGAGTGGTGGGGGCCACGACCGAGGGGTTGTTGAGCACGTTCGACACCGTTCCGAGGGATACCTGCGCAAGATTCGCGACCTCACGGATGGTGGCCCGACGCCTGGCAGGGTTACGACCGGCCCCAGAGGCGCTCAGGTGGCGCCCACCCGCTGCTCCCGCTGCTCCCGCGTGGTCACCGGGGGTCTCAGCTTCAATGCCCGTGGAGAGGTGGTCGTCGGTCATCGCTCGGTGCCTTGACACTGACCGGCGACGTCGTTAGCGTTCCGTCCCGTAAAAGTTCGAGCAAGGTGGATTGGGCCACCTTCACGTGGGAAGATTTTGGCGGCTGTTCCAACGGGACCACGGCGACGTTTCGTTGTGTGCCCGGCTTGAAACGATTCATTCCTTTCTGGAAGAAAGCTGGGACCGAGGAATGTCATCGGACTGGCAGGGCGCACAGGCCGGGAGGACGGCGAGAACATGGTGGTTGACACCGTACACGACAGTGTCTGCCGCGACACCCGGACAAGAAAAGAAACCGGGACAAGGCACGGAACCTTGCGGAGGGTGGCACCCGGACCGTTCAAAGAGCGGAGTCATCCGACCGGAGGGTGAGATGTTGGGCACGTCGATATGACGCTCGGCATCCCTCCTCCCGGCGACTCCACGGATAGCCTCCACGGGCCTGCTCATCCACGAGAGGGCGAGCAGCCTGTGCACGCTACCCAGCCGGTGGCGGTGGGGGCAGAAGAGCCAGGGCCGGCTGCTCTGGTTCTCGAACACGCGACCAAGTCCTTCGGTGCCGTGCACACGCTCGTCGACGGCGACATCGAGCTTTACTGGGGTGAGACCCACGGCCTTGTCGGCGAGAACGGGGCCGGCAAGTCGACGCTCGTCAAGATCCTCGCTGGCGTCCATGAACCAGATAGCGGCCGGCTCGTTGTCAACGGCCGCGAGGTGAGGCTGGACGGCCCCGCCGCTTCTCGAGCCACTGGGATCGCCGTCATCCACCAGGAAGCATCTGTGTTTCCGGATCTCAGTGTCGCCGAGAATGTCTTCATCGGTCGAGAGCCGCTGCGTAGCGGGCGCCGCATCGACTTCAAGACGATGAACGAGGAGATTGCCGTCATAGTCGAGCGTCTCGGCGTCCGTCTCGACCCCCGCCGGCTCGCGAAGGGGCTCTCAGTCGCCGACCAGCAGATCATGGAGATAGCCAAAGCACTCTCGCTTGATGCGTCGATCATCGTGATGGACGAGCCGACTGCCTCTCTCTCCGCACATGAGGTCGATCGGCTCTTCGAGATGATCGAGATGCTCCGCCGTGACGGGACGGCTGTGCTCTTCATCTCCCATCGCCTCCAGGAAGTCTTCGAGATCTGTCAGCGGGTGACGGTGATGCGCGACGGTCGCCACGTCTTCACCAAGCCGCTCGTCGGGCTGGTCGCCGACGATCTCGTCCGGGCGATGGTGGGACGCGAAGTGGTCGACCGAGCTGCCTCAGGTAGCCGGGAAATTGGAGATGTGGTGCTTTCGGTCGAACGCCTGAGCCGCGAGGGCGTTTTCACCGACGTGTCCTTCAACGTGCACGCGGGAGAGATCGTCGTGCTCGCCGGCCTGGTCGGATCCGGCCGCAGTGAGGTGGCACGGGCCATCTTCGGAATCGATCGCCGCGATGCTGGGAGTGTTTCCATAAAGGGCCAACCGCTACGGGCGGGATCGCCGATCCATGCGATCGAGGCGGGCGTCGGCTTCGTCCCCGAGGACCGGCGCCAGCAGGGCCTTGTCATGGCGATGGCGATCGACCGCAACATCGCCCTTGCCTCGTACGACCACCTGAAGCGTTCCGGCTTCATCTGGGGCGCCCTCGAGCGGAGCTTCGCCGCTGACTGGGCAAGCCGGCTTCGCCTCAAGTACGGAAAGCTGAGCGGCAACGCCTCCACCTTGTCCGGGGGGAACCAGCAGAAGCTCGTTCTCGCGAAATGGCTCGGTCGCAACCCATCGCTTCTCATCGTCGACGAGCCGACGAGGGGCATCGACGTGGCGACGAAGGCCGAGGTCCACCGCCTGCTCGAGAGACTCGCGGCCGAGGAGGGCGTCGCGGTGTTGATGATCTCGTCGGAACTCCCCGAGGTCCTGCGGATGGGCAACCGGACCCTCGTCATCCGCGAGGGTCGGCTAGTTGCCGAGTTCTCCCACGGCGAGGTTTCCGAGGAGCGCATCGTTGCCGCGGCGACAGGGCAGATTGAGGGCCCCGACGACCTGGTGACGACCAACGCAGTGGGACTTGACACGCCATGAGAGCACTACCGCTCAACGGCGTACCCGCAGCAGGTGACAGAGATGAGTAGCCCGGACACGGCCCTGGTGCAGGCCCCCGGAAGCCCACAACGGCTGGTCGACATGGTCTTCCGTCTCCGGGAATACGGGATCATCGTCGTCCTCATCCTCTTCATCGCTATTACCACGGGCATTCAGCCCCGGTTCCTTGGACAGCAGAACATCAAGTTCGTCCTGTTGAACGCGACGATTTATGCCTTGCTGGCGTTGGGTGAGACGGCGGTCGTGGTCAGCCGGCAGATGGACCTCTCCGTCGGCTCGGTGCTGGGTCTGTCCGCCTACGTTTCTTCCAATCTCTTCGGGCAGGTGCAGGGAATCCCCATCCCGGTGGTCTTTCTCGCCGGCATCGGAATCGGCCTCGTTTGCGGCATCCTCAACGGCGCGATCACCGCCTTTGCCCGTGTGCCTGGCCTGGTCGTCACGCTTGCCACCCTCTACATCATTCGAGGTGTCGACATCTCGATCATCGGTGGCGGAGAGGTGGTCGCGAGCTCACTGCCCGCGCACTTCTCAGCTATTGGCTCCGACTCTGTGGCCGGCGTCCCATATGTCACGATCTGCGTGGCGGTCGTCATCGCGATCGGCACGTACTCCCTCCGCTCGTTCAGGTCGGGACGCGAGCTCTACGCGATCGGGTCGAATCCCGACGCGGCTCGCCTGGTCGGGATCCCGATCGCGCGTCGCGTATTCACCGCGTATGTGGCAAGTGGCGCCATCGCCGGCCTCGCGGGAGTCATCTGGGCATCCTTTTACGGGACGGTCGACTCCACCGCGGGCACCGGGTACGAGCTGACGGTTGTCACAGCGGTCGTGGTGGGTGGCGTCGCCATTTTCGGCGGCAGCGGTAGCGCGGCCGGTGCTGCGTTTGGCGCCCTGCTCCTCTCCACGATCGCGACTGCTCTTTACGCCCTCGGCGTGTCACCGTTTTGGGACCCGGCTTTTGACGGTCTTCTCCTTGTCCTGGCCATTACCCTGGACCGGGGGATTGCCCTCCGGCTCGCCGAGGTCATGAGGAAACGGACGTTCCGACATGAACCCTGAGCGCGTGGCCGCTACCGGCGTCTCGACGGCGACGCCACCCCCTTCCGATGTAGAGCCGATGCCATCAACCGCGTCCGGCGTCGGCGTGCCTCAGCCCGGTGGCGCCGGGCCTGCTCACTTCTCGCGGCTGCGGGGCCTGGCGCGCTGGGAGGTCGCACTGTTCGCGACCTTCGTGGTCGTCTTCATCGTCGGGCGAGTGCTGTCGCCGGAGTTTCTCACGAACTACAACTTCTTCAACATGGGGCTCTCCAACGGAGAGCTGGCGATCATGGCCCTCCCTATGACGCTAATCGTCGTGACCGGTGAGATCGACCTTTCCGTCTCGTCGACCCTCGGCCTGGCGAGCAGCCTGCTCGGGCTGCTTTGGATGCACGGCTGGCCGATGCCCGCGATCATCGTCGTGGTCCTGATCACCGGCGCGTTCCTAGGAGCGTTCAACGGCTTCCTCGTGACGCGCGTCGGCCTGCCGTCGATCGCCGTGACCATCGGCACCATGCTGCTCTACGCGGGCATTGCCGAGATCCTCCTCGGTTCGAACATCGTCTCGAGTTTCCCCGCCGCTTACACCAACCTCGGGGTGTACGGCGTGCCCGGCATCGGTCTGTCCTATTCGACGGTGATCTTCTTCGGGCTGGCGGTCATTTTCGGGGTCGTCCTGCACTTCACCCCCTTCGGTCGGTCGCTCTTTGCCATGGGAGCCAATCAGGAGGCGGCCATCTTCTCGGGGCTCAGGGTCAAGCGAACCAAGATGATTCTCTACATCGTCTCAGGCATCGTCTGCTCAGGCGCCGGGATCCTTTACACGTTCAGGCTTTCCACCGCCGAGTACGACAACGGGACGGGACTGGTCCTCTCCGTGGTGGCCATCGTCCTGTTGGGCGGTATCTCGATCTTCGGCGGCAAGGGCTCCATGGTCGGTGTGGTGTTTGCCGTGCTCATCTACTCCGGCCTGCTGGATGCGCTGTTGTTGACAGGCTTCCCCCAGCAGGCGAGCGGCATCGTCATAGGTGGGCTGCTGCTCCTAAGTGTGCTGGTGCCCAGCGTGCCGGAGTTCAGGGCGCGGTTCCGGGCCGGACGTCACCGCATGCAGTCAAGAAAACCCGAAGTGGCCATTGCTCACAGCCGATCCGTCGCTCAGCGGCTGGCGACTGGCGACAGCAGTAGCAAAGCGGGGCAGGGAGGGCCCCCTATTTAAGCTGGTCTGGTGTAATATACCTTCTTCCAGCGGAGACATAGGTGTTTACAGCGGGATTCAAGTCCTAGGGAAATCGGAGATCTTCCTGGTTTGTCATGCCGCGGAATTATCCTCGCTTCCTGCCTAGTGAGATAAGACGCTGGACTGTCCCGACCCATATGCCGTCGCGTCTACCCGAAACAAACTGTCGTAGGGCCAATCTCCTGAATTGGCCTATTGCGGAAGAGTCAATGCGCCTGTACAGTTCCCTTTAAGTTGCTGATTCTATGCAACTGTAATCCGACCGATCGTTGTCGGTCGGAACCTGAATGGAGGATTCAGCTTATGAACAACCCCATTAAGAGCAGCCGTCTAAAGGTTTCACTGCTGAGTGCGGTAGCGGTCGGCCTTGCGATAGCCAGCATGGTTGCCGTATCCGGCGTGGCGACGGCGGCATCCTCGCCTCGGGTCGCTAACGCAACGCGGCCCCTGGAGAAGGGCCTCAAGGCGTTTGTCATCCCCAAGAACCTCGGCAACTCGTACTTCACCACCTCCGACAGCTACAAGAGCGGCGGCGCTCTCTTCGCGTTGCGGCAGTTAGGCGAGAACGGTACCGAGACGAGCGGGACCGCTGCGACACCGAGCTCCCAGATCCCGGCAATAGAGGGTGCGATCACCAAGGGCGCGAACATACTGATCGTTTCGGCCACCGACCCGGCCGCGCTCTGCCCAACACTTAAAGGGGCTATGGCCAGGGGGATCACGGTCGTCACCTATGACGCTGACGCGCCCACGTGCCGAGAACCTCTGGATCGAACAGGCGACTTCGCAGGGTATCGGCGACATCGAGGTCGACATCATCGCCAAGGAGATGCACGACACGGGTCAGCTCGCCATCGTCTCGGCAGCTCCCACGGCACCGAACCAGAACGTCTGGATCGGTTACATGAAGACCGAGCTCAAGAAGTTCCCCAAGATCCAGCTCGTCAAGATCGTCTACGGCATGGATGACACGGCCACTTCGACGACCGTCACCGAGGGCCTGCTCACCGCGTACCCGAACCTCAAGGGAATTATCTCGCCGACCACCGTCGGGATAGCCGCAGCCGCAGCGGTGCTAGACACCGCCAAGTACCGTGGCGTTATCAACCTGACTGGCCTGGGCACACCCTTGCAGATGAAGAAGTATGTCCTGGACGGGACTGTCCCGGAGTTCGCCCTCTGGAACCCGGCCCAGCTCGGCTACCTGGCCGCCTACGCGGCTGTGAACTTCGCATCCGGTGTCATCACCAATGCGGTGGGCCAGAGCTTCAAGGCCGGCACGCTGGGAACGTTCAAGGTTGGACCTGCCCAGACGGTCCTTCTTGGACTGCCGTACATCTTCAACAAGTCGAACATCGCCCAGTTCCACTTCTAGAGGAGTTCACGAAGGGCGCAGGCTTCGGCCTGCGCCCCTCGCCTCCCAATATCCTCCTATGCAACGTATTTGCTTTCATCTCTGGGTGAAACCGGACTGCCTAGCTGAATACCGGGAGCGTCACGCCTCGGTGTGGCCGGAGATGCGCGAAGCACTTTCGGCCGCCGGCTGGCACAACTACTCCCTCTTTCTCGACACGACGGGTCTCCTGACCGGTTATTTCGAGTGCGAGGACCTGGAAGAGGTTCAACGGGCGATGGAATCGACCTCTGTGAATGCACGCTGGCAGGCCGAGATGGCCGAGTACTTCGTGGGGCTCGGCGGCGGGCCTCCCGACCGTGGCATCGTGCCCATCCCGGAGGTCTTCCACCTTGACTGAGAGTCACCCGTCTTGCCGGACAACGCAGTGCGAGACGCCCGCAATTAGATGAGAAGATGAGGAAAATGACCAACCTATTCGCGGTCCGCGAAGCCCTACGCCAGCAGCGGATCGAGACGCCCTCTTGGGCTTATGGCAACTCGGGCACCCGGTTCAAGGTATTCCCTCAGCCCGGCGTGGCACGCAACCCATACGAGAAGATCGACGACGCCGCGCAGGTACACCGGTTCACAGGCATCGCCCCGTCGGTTGCCATCCACATCCCCTGGGACCGGGTCGACGACTACGAGGAGCTGGCCAAGCATGCCCGGAGCGCCGGAGTGGAGATAGGTGCCGTCAACCCCAACGTCTTCCAGGAGCTCGACTACAAGCTCGGCAGCGTCTGTAACCCGGACCCGGCGGTGCGCCGGCGCGCGATCGGGCAGCTCAACGAGTGCGTCGAGGTGGCGAAGGCGACCGGTTCGACGATCTTGAGCCTGTGGTTTGCCGACGGCACCAACTACCCCGGTCAAGACAGCATCGCTAGGCGCCAGGACTGCATGGCGGAGGCTCTTGCCGAGGTGTACGGGACGCTTCCCCCGGGCATGAGGATGCTGCTCGAGTACAAATTTTTCGAGCCTGCCTTCTACAGCACCGACGTGCCCGACTGGGGCACCTCTTTTGCCCACTGCATCCAGCTCGGCGAGCGGGCACAGGTGCTGGTTGACACCGGGCACCACGCCCCGGGCACAAACATTGAGTTCATCGTGGCGGTGCTGCTCCGGGCCGGGAAGCTCGGCGGCTTCCACTTCAACAGCCGTTTCTACGCCGATGACGACCTCATGGTGGGTGCCGCAGATCCGTTCCAGCTCTTTCGGATCATGAACGAGATCGTCGCCGCGTCAGCTCTCGGGGCTGACCGCGGCGTCGCCTTCATGCTCGACCAGTGCCACAACCTCGAGTCGAAGATCCCGGCTGAGATCCGCTCGGTCATGAACGTGCAGGAGGCGACCGCCAAAGCACTGCTCGTAGATCGGGACGCGCTCAGGGAGTGCCAAGAGGCAGGTGACGTGCTCGGTGCGCACGGTGTCTTGATGGACGCATACAACACCGACGTACGTCCGTTGCTGGCCCAAGTGCGCGAGGAGATGGACCTCGACCCAGATCCTCTCGCGGCCTACGCCCGGTCCGGCTATGCCGAGCGAATCATCGAGCTCAGGGCAGAGGGCAGCCAGGCGGGATGGGGCTCCTGAAAGAGGAGGATGGTGACCAGTCCTGACTTCCAGGGCGCACCCGGTGGTCCCCACCGGGTGCGGAGGGTCGCCCAAGCCGCTGCCCCCATCGCGGACAGGCGCATCAAGCCTTTGGTTCCTGACGCGTTCCACCTCGACGGTGGCGTCACTGCCGTCCCCACGCCCTAGATGTCGTCGACAACCCACCACCTCGCGGTCGATCTCGGTGCTTCCAGCGGCCGCATGGTGCTCGGCGTGGTGCAAGACCATGAGCTCCACGTAGAGGAAGTAGCGCGCTTTTGGAACGGACCGGTGACCATCAGCGGCATGTTGCACTGGGACGCTCTGGCGTTGTACCGGTCCATTCTCGATGGTCTGAGAAAGGCCGGGAGGCATATCGGCAGGCTCGACTCAGTGGGCATCGATAGCTGGGGTGTCGACTTCGGACTCCTCGATCGTGACGGGCGACTTCTCGGCAACCCGGTCCACTACCGGGACCGTCGCACCGAAGGCGTCATCGAGTCGGTACTCAAGCAGATCCCCGCAGCCGATCTCTACCAGCGCACCGGCATCCAGCTTCTGCCGTTCAACACCTTGTACCAGCTTGTCGCGGCCGCAGGTACGGCACAGCTCGAGGCGGCCACCACCCTGTTGCTGATGCCCGACCTCTTCGGGTACTGGCTCACGGGTAAGGTCGGTGCCGAGGTGACGAACGCGTCAACGACCCAGCTGCTGTCCATCGCCACCGACGACTGGGACGCCGAGCTCATGACCGAGCTGGGTATCAGCAGGGACCTTTTCCCGGCTCTTAGGCATCCCGGTGACCCGGTCGGCGACCTCCTCCCCGAGGTGATGCGTGAGACCGAGCTCAAAGGCCCGGTCAGTCTCACAGCTGTGGGCTCGCACGACACGGCGTCGGCAGTCGTCGCCGTACCGGCTTCATCTGAGCGCTTCGCCTTCATCGCCTCCGGAACGTGGTCGCTGGTCGGCCTAGAGCTCGATCGACCCGTGCTCAACGAAGCGAGCCGCCGCGCCAATTTCACCAATGAGCGCGGGGTCGACGGCACGGTCCGCTACCTGCGCAACGTCATGGGCCTGTGGATACTGCAGGAGTGCGTTGCGGCTTTCGGGCGCACAGGCGAGCCGGCTGACCTCGAAGGCTCATCGCCGAGGCTGCCCGGTTGCCCGGGCTGCGGTCGCTCATCGACGTCGACGATCCAGTGTTCCTGCCTCCTGGCGACATGCCCGGCCGGATCGCCAACGCCTGCGCCCGATCGGGCGAGCCGAAGCCGGAGACACCCGCAGCACTCGTCCGGTGCGTTCTCGACAGCCTCGCCCTTGCCCACAGGCGCACCATCAACGAGGCACGCGTCCTGACCGGGCGGGACGTCGAGGTGGTGCACTTGGTAGGCGGCGGCGTCCACAACCGCCTGCTTTGCCAGCTCACGGCCGACGCCCTGGGTCTGCCGGTCATCACCGGCCCGGCAGAGGCGACCACGCTCGGGAGTCTGCTGGTGCAGGCCAGGGCCCATGGAGCTTTCGCGGGCGGTCTCAGCGAGATGCGGGCGGTCGTCCGCGCCAGCACGGAATGCGCTATCCACCAGCCGTCAGGCCGGGAGAACGTCTGGCACCAGGCGGAGACTCGCGTCGCCCCGCGATCGGCAAGTGAGTAACGCTGATGCGACGACAACCTCAGGTGGCACCAGACCCGCTGGTTGGCGCAGAGTCGCCCGACCCGCTCGTGTCGCTGCGCGCGCTCCCCGATTTCGGGCTCGAGGGCCTTGCTGCGACCGCCTCGTTCGCGGCCAGAGCCACCCAGGACGCGCCCGATCAGGACGGGACGGAGCCGGACGATCTCGCGCGGGTCACGTACTCCAAGGTCAACACTCACGTTCACCTACCGCCCAACTTCTCTGCGTTCGAGACTGTCGACAAGGCCGTCGACTTGGCCGCAGAGGCCGGGCTGAAAGTTCTGGGCTCGAGCAATTACTACGACTTCAGCGTCTACGCGCGCTTCGCAGCTTCGGCACGCGGGCGCGGCGTCTTCCCCCTCTTCGGGTTGGAGATAATCAGTCTGGTCGAAGACCTGAAGGTCGCCGGCATCAAGGTGAACGACCCCGACAATCCGGGACGCATGTACCTGTGCGGAAAAGGCATCACGCGCTTTACCCCCATGGCGACCGAGGCGGAGCAGCTGATGCAGCGCATCCGCGACGCCGATAGTGCGCGCATCGACCTGATGATCGCGCGGGTGAGCGCACTGATGCATGAGAACGGCGCGGGCATCGATGTCACCGCCGCGTCGGTCCGCGCAGCACTGGCGCGTCGCTACGCGGTGCCTGCGCACACGGTGTACCTGCAAGAGCGCCACGTCGCACAGGCATTCCAGGAGGCCTTGTTCGCAAGGGTCGAGGTGACAGGACGAGCCGGGGTGCTGCGACGCTTGTTGGGTGTGGAGTGCGCGGCACCTGACGACCCGGTGAGCGTGCAGAACCAAGTCCGCTCGCAACTGATGAAGGCGGGCAAGCCCGCCTACGTCGAAGAGTCCGTCCTCGACGCCGACATGGCCTATGAGCTGGTGCTCGCCCTCGGCGGTGTGCCGTGCTACCCCATCCTGGCCGATGGCGCGTCACCGGTGTGCCAGTTCGAGGAGTCGGTCGACGATCTTGTTGACGCCCTGATCGCCCGAGGGATCTGGTGTGCCGAAGTCATCCCGAGTCGCAACGCCGCCAACACGGTGGATCGCTACACGACGGTCCTGCGCAGCGCGGGGATCGTCGTGCTGGGCGGCACCGAGCACAACACGCTCGATCTGGCGCCGATAACGCCCGAGTGCAAGGGCCGCGTGCCGGTTTCCGAGCACGTGGCGGAGCTGTTCTGGGAAGGAGCTTGCGTGGTTGCAGCGCACCAGTACCTGTCGGCACGCGGTCACGTGGGCTACGTGGACGCAACGGGCAGCTTGAACCCGGGGTTCGCGACCCACGAGCAGCGCATCAGTGGCCTTGCGCGGCTGGGCGCGAAGGTCATCGAGACGGCGACGCGACCCGGCAAGGACGCCGCCGACGCCGGGGAGTCGACGAACACCTCACCAGCGGGGACGGCGCAGCCGTGACGGCGCCCGGCCGGCCTTGGCCGTCGTTCGAGGCGACGGCCAACCCGCTCCAGCATCTGCTCGACCTGTCCCACTACTACGGCTCTGACCCGCAGTTCGTGCTGGCCGGCGGTGGCAATACGTCCGTGAAGTTGGGTGACCGCCTGTTCGTCAAGGCCAGCGGCTACGCCCTCGCCACGATCGGACTCGAGGGGGTCGTCGAGCTGGACCGGGAGGCACTGCAGACCCTGTTGGAGAGCACTCTCAGCACCGATCCCAAACAGCGTGAGGCGCAGTTCAAAACGGCGGTGCTCGCGGCTCGTGTCGAGCCTCAGGCGGGACGACGCCCCTCGGTCGAGGCGGTACTGCACCACCTCATCCCGAACCGCTTCGTCGTGCACACCCATCCGAGGCTGGTCAACACCTTCAGCTGTCGCGCACGACGGCGCCGCGATCCTCGACCGTGAACTGGGAGACCAGGTGCTCTGGATCGACCCGGTCGATCCCGGCTTCCTGCTCGCCAAGACCCTGGAGAGGGCCCTGGACGACTACCGGGTGAGAACCGGCCGGGAAGGCCCGCGCGCCGTGATCATGGGCAACCATGGTTTGGTTGTAAGTGGCGAAACCCCTGCGGAGATCAGGGCCCACACCGACTGGTTGTTCCAGGAGCTGGAGCGCGTGCTGGCACCGACAAGGTGTCCGGAGCCTTTCGGCGCCGTGACCACCCTCAAGGGAGTTGGGCCCCACGAGCTGGTCAACGCAGTAGCTCCGGCGTTGCGCGCGCTGCTGAGCCCCGGCGAGGCGATGAAGGTCGTGACGTTCGACGACTCACCTTCGGTGATGTGCTTGGCCGGCGCAACCGACGGGGAAGCGGTGACGGCTCTCGGTCCCGTCTTCCCGGACCAGATCGTGTACTGCAAGTCGTTCCCGTTGTGGTTCGAGGACGAGGCAGGCGGTGACCGCCTGCGGCGCCTCACCGACGCCGTCGGGGAGTATCGGCGCCGGTACCAGACATTGGCGAACGTTGTGCTGGTCAAAGGACTCGGACTGTTCGCCGCTGGCGACACGTGGGCTGCGGCCGACGCGGTGCGCCAGGTCTACAAGGACGCCATCGAGGTCATGACGGGTGCGGCAGGGCTCGGCGGCGTCCAGTACCTCGGCGAGGGGCTGCGACGTTTCATCGAGGAATGGGAGGTCGAGTCCTACAGACGGGAGATGGCTTCCTCCGGCCGCCGCGCAGGGCGCGTCGCGGGCAAGGTGGCACTTGTGACCGGAGCCGCCCAGGGGTTCGGGCTGGAGATAGCTCAGGACCTCGTTTCTGAGGGTGCGCACGTCGCTCTGGCCGACGTCAACGAGGTAGGTGCCCAGGCGGCTGCCGGGGCTCTGTCGCAGGAGTGGGGGGAGGGGCGAGCGATGGGCTTTCCAGTCGACGTCGCCACCGCAGCTTCGGTAGACGAGCTGATCCACCAGATCGTGCGCGCTTACGGCGGCTTGGACCTGCTGGTCTCGAACGCCGGTGTGCTCAGGGCAGCCAGTGTCAAGACTCAGGCCGAGCCCGATTTCGACCTGTCGACGGCCGTGAACTACAAGGGCTACTTCCTGTGCGTACAGAAGGCGGTCCCAGTGATGGCGATCCCGCGTCTTGTGCGCCCGGACTACTGGAGCGACATCATCCAGATCAACTCGAAGTCAGGTCTCGTGGGATCGGAGAAGAACTTCGCCTACGCGGGCTCCAAGTTCGGCGGCGTCGGCCTGACCCAGTCCTTCGCCCTGGAGCTCGTCGCCGACGGCATCAAAGTGAACTCTGTGTGTCCCGGAAATTTCCTGGATGGACCCTTGTGGTCGGACCCGAACACGGGGCTATTCGTTCAGTACCTAAATACAGGGAAAGTCCCTGGCGCTCGGACAGTGGAGGACGTGAAGAGGTACTACACGGAGAAGGTGCCCATGCGGCGCGGGTGCACGACCGCCGACGTCATGAAGGCCATCTATTACTTGGTCGAACAGGAGTACGAGACGGGCCAGGCTCTGCCTGTGACCGGCGGCCAAGTGATGCTCCATTAATTGCAATTGTCGTGGGGTCGTAGCGGTCGTCTACGATCACCTATAGGTTGGAATTGCCCGCAAAGAACAGCCCTCAGATCACATACGATCACGCCAGACGGACACGATGACACCAGATCAAGACGACGACGCTCTCCCGGCAACGCAGAACGCTGTTCAATTGGTCGGGCCCGGGCGGCTCGTGCGCAATGCCGCCAAGAGCGTCCCGCGGCCCGGCCCTCACCAGATCGTGGCCAAGATCGAGGCCGTAGGTCTGTGCTTTTCCGACCTCAAGTTGTGGAACCAGTTCTCGGCCCACCCCCGGAAGGGCGAGATCGTGTCTGGCATCGCCCCGGAGGTGCTTAGGGAGATCGCGAGCTACGTGCCCGGCGAGCTGCCGACCGTTCCGGGACACGAGGTGTCGTGCCGGATCGTCGCGGTGGGCCGTGAGGTGACTCGCCACAGTGTCGGCGAGCGCTGCCTCGTGCAGACCGACTACCGCTACCTGCCCACGAGAGGCTCCAACGCCGCGTTCGGGTACAACTTCGAGGGCGGGCTCCAGGAGTACGTGCTAATGGACGAGCGCGTCGTCGTGGACCCAACCGGTGTCCGGTCGCTGATCCCCGTGCCGGAGGAGCCGAGCGCCTCGGCCGTGGCGTTGGTCGAGCCGTGGGCCTGTGTGGAGAATTCCTATTCCACGTCGAACCGGCGCACGCTTGCGCCAGCTGGTCGACTGCTTGTGGTCGTCGATGACGGTCACGACGTGTCGGGCCTGGCCGAGGCAGCTGAGCCCGGTCAGCCACCGGCTTTCGTGACCATCGTCGCGGCTGTCGAGGTCGATTGTGCCTGGGCCGGCCCGGGTGTGGAGACGACACGCGCGGGAGACGTCCGCCACCTGCAGGACGCCGCCTTCGACGACATTGTCTATTTCGGGGCGTCCAAGTCGACGATCGACGTGCTCAACGACAAGCTCGCTAGTGGCGGGATCATCAATATCGTCCTCGGCGGTGCGACGATCGGGGCGCCTGTGTCTGTGGGAGTCGGCCGCATTCACTACGAGATGACGCGCTGGATCGGGACCGCCGGGTTATCGGCCGCGGACTCTTACAGCACGATCCCGCCCTCGGGGGAATTGCGACCGGGAGACTCCTTGCTGGCCGTCGGCGCCGCCGGACCGATGGGTCAGATGCACATTATTCGGAGCCTCTCGGTGGGCGTGGACGGACTTACCGTGGTAGGCACCGACCTCGACGTGGCACGGCTGCGCGCGCTCGCGCTCAAGGCGGAGCCCCTGGCGGACGCCAACGGCGTGAGCCTGCGACTGTTGAACACCAACAACGAGCCTCTGGTCGGTGCCTTTAGTTACCACCTGATCCTCGTGCCGGTGCCGTCGCTGGTCGCGGACGCGATTGCCCAGAGCGAAGATCGGAGCCTGATCAACATTTTTGCCGGGATTGCCGTGGCCACCCGGGGGGACATCGACCTCGACACCTACATCGCCCGGCAGTGCTACATGTTCGGGTCCAGCGGTTCGGTCGTCGGTGACATGGAGGTTCTGCTGCGAAGGATCGCCGCTGGGCGGTTGGACACCAACCTGTCCGTCGATGCTGTCTCCGGCATGGCGGGAGCCGCAGCCGGGCTGGCGGCACTGCAGGAAAGATCAATGGCCGGCAAGATCGTGATCTATCCCTCTCTCCAAGACGTCGGGCTGCTGTCGCTCGCCGAGCTCGGCGGCGCCTTCCCGACTGTCGCTTCCAAGCTGGAGGACGGGCACTGGTGCGCCGAGGCGGAGAGAGAGCTGCTGAGGCTGGCCGGCCAGTCACCCACGCCCGCGGATGGCCAAGATGGCTGACTACATGACCCGCAGGTCGGCCGGGAGGTTCTGAGCACGTGGCGACACCAGTCGAGATGCCCAAGCTGGGCAACACCGTTGAGCAGTGCCTGCTTGTGGCTTGGCACAAGCGCAAGGGCGACGCTGTTTCAACAGGCGAGGTCCTCGCTGAGATGGAGACCGACAAGGCCACCTTCGATCTCACCGCGCCCACGAGCGGGACACTGCTGGAGCTGTTCTTCGACGACGGCGCGATGGTCCCGGTTTTCACCAACGTATGTGTCATCGGCGAGGAGGGGGAATCGGTCGAGGGTTATCGCCCGAAGATGCCCGTCCGGTCCGTCACGGCTGGAACGCCGGTGAGCGCGATCGGTGGAAGTGCCCCGCCGCCAGCTGCGCAGACGTTCCCCGCGGCAGCCGCCGTGTCAGCAGCGCCTGACGGCGTCGCCGGTGGGGCGATGTCCCGGCGATCGAACGGATCGTGGCCTGCGGCCCAGCCCGCAACGCCGCCGGAGAACGTCGCCCCGCCTGTCGGCCGCATGAGCCCGCGGGCGAGACGGTTCGCGGCTGAACACGGCCTTCGTCCGCCCGCGCCACCCGGCAGTGGGCCCGGTGGGCGCATCTTGGAGACGGACGTTCGCGCCCAGTTGCGGTCCGCCCAGCCGGTCACCCGCGCCGCTCGCAAGTTGTTGGACAGCGGCTATGAGATCCGCGGGGCGGGATCGGGCCTGGGAGGCATGATCCGCGCGGATGACCTCGTGCCGCCACCGGTCCGTTTCACGGGCATGCGCGAGAGGATCGCCCGGCGCATGGGAGAGTCGCTGGCGACCACTGCCCAGTACACGCTGCACGGCTCGGCCGACGCGACCGGTCTCTTGGCGCTCCGACGCGAGATCAAGGCGACTCCGGGCGCCCCGGACATCACGATCAATGACCTCGTGGCGTTCTGCGTGATCCGGGCCGTGCTCGAAGTCCCAGCGGTCAATGCAGAGTTCATTGAAGGCCGGCTCTACCAGCGTGGGCACGTCAACCTGGGCTTTGCCTGCGACACGCCGCGCGGCCTTGTCGTCCCCGTCGTCCGCCACTCAGAGGAGCTCGGCGTCGCAGAGCTCTCGGGCCGGATGAGCGCACTGTCCACGCAGGCGGTCGAGGGATCTTTGGGTGCCGACGACATGGCGGACGCCACATTCACCCTGAGCAATCTCGGCGGGCTCGGGGTCGAGTCGTTCACCCCCGTGATCAACCCACCCCAGGTCGCCATCTTGGGCGTGGACGCCATCACGCTGAGGCCGGTGCGCATGGCCGAGGGCGGAGTCGAGTTCGTCGATGTCATCGGTCTTTCGGCCACCTTTGACCACCAGGTCATCGACGGAGCACCTGGAGCGAGATTCCTCAATGTCGTCAAGCAAAAGATTGCGAGCGTGCAGTCGTTATGTTCGATCTGATCGTCATCGGTGCCGGGCCGGGTGGGTACGAGGCTGCCGCCCATGCGGGCAGTCTCGGCAAGAGCGTGGCCGTTGTCGAGAAGGCTGAGCTGGGCGGTACGTGCCTGAACGTGGGGTGCATACCGGCGAAGACCTTCCTGCGCTCCTCCCGGCTGTTTAGGGAGTGCCGCGAAGCAGCCGCCTTCGGGATCATCCTCGATGCGCCCAGGTTCGACCTGCAGGCTCTCCTCGTCCGCAAGGACAACGTTGTCGCCACGCTGAAGCGCGGTGTGTCCACTCTGCTGAGCACCACGGGCGTGGAAGTGCTCCACGGGACCGGTCGCCTGGTCGGACGTAACGCGGTGGAGGTCGCCGGGGAGCGTCACGAAGCGGCGAACATACTCATCGCGTCCGGCTCGCGACCGGCAGTCCCGCCCATACCCGGCATCGACGGAGAGCGTGTTCTGGACTCCACGTCGGCGTTCGAGCTCAAAGAGGTGCCGGAGCGGATCGCGATCATCGGCGGCGGCTACATCGGTCTCGAGTTCGCCTCCTTCTTCCACGAGATCGGCACCCGGGTCGCGGTGTACGAGGCCCTCCCGAGGATCGCTTCCGGCTCCGACGGTGACATCGGCGACGAGCTGCTCAAGATCTTGCGCCGGAGCGGCATCGAGTTCCACGTGTCCTGCTCGGTGCTCGGCATCGAGGGCTCCACGCTTCGGTACCAGGATTCCGGGGGCGCAGCGGAGAGCGACTCGGCCACGTACATCCTCAACGCCACCGGCCGGACTCCCATCGTCGGCGGTCTCGGGTTGGAAGAGGCGGGAGTCGACGCGTCCGCCCGAGGCATCCGCGTGGACTCCCAGGGCCGTACCAACGTGCCCAACATCTGGGCCTGTGGCGACGTGACGGGGCGGCACATGCTCGCGCACGTGGCAGTCCGTGAAGGGATAGTGGCGGTCAACTCGATGTTCGGTCGGCCCGATCGGATGCGCTACGACGCGATACCGGCGGTGATCTACTCCCACCCGGAGGTGGCGATGGTGGGAAAGACGGAGGAAGAGCTGAAGGCGGACGGCATCGAGTATCGCAAGGCCGTGGTGCCGATGGCGCTCGCCGGACGCTTCCTCGTCGAGCACGTGAGAGAGACCGGAGTCGTCAAGGTGCTCGCCGGCGCGGCGCACCGCGAGATCCTCGGCGTGCACGCCATCGGTGACCTGTCAAGCGAGTTCATCGTCGCCGCCGGAGCGATGATAGAAGCCGAGATGACCCTGGAACAGGCCGGCGAGGTCATCTTCCCGCACCCGACGGTAGCCGAGGCGCTGCACGCAGCGATCCTCAAGGCTCAGTGACAAGCGGCCTAGGAGAGAGCCGATGCCCAAGTTCATCCCGGTTGTCCCCGACGAGGTGTTCCGTCCGGGTGCGATCCACTTCAAAGACATCCCCGTCAACGTCTACAACCTGTCCCTCGCAGAGGAGAGCGCCCGGTACTCGCCCGAGGACCTCGTGCACATCTGGCGCGACATGTGCGCTATCCGCGAGTTCGAGACGATCCTCAACGAGATAAAGACCAAGGGCGCCTACAAGGGAGTTGCCTACAACCATGCCGGGCCCGCGCACCTCTCGATCGGCCAGGAGGCCGCAGCGGTTGGCATGGCCTACTTGCTGACCCCCGAGGACCACATCTTCGGCTCGCACCGCAGCCACGGCGAGATCCTCGCCAAGGGACTGTCGGCCATTCGCCGTTTCCGTGATGAGGACCTGGAGCAAGTGATGCGCTCCTATCGCGACGGAGCGGTCCTCGCTCCCGTGGAGAAGGCTTACCGCGTCCCGGTCGGCGAGCTCGCGGAACGCTTTTTCATGTACGGCGCTTACACCGAGATGTTCGCACGCGAAGCCGGGTTCAACCGAGGGCTTGGCGGCTCGATGCACGCGTTCTTCACCGCGTTCGGCATCTACCCCAACAACGCCATCGTCGGCGGCTCAGGTTCGATCGCTCCCGGCGCCGCCCTGTTCAAGCGCGTGAACCGACGACCCGGCATCGTTGTGGCCAACATCGGCGACGGCTCGTTCAGCTGTGGCCCGGTGTGGGAGGGCGTCACGTTCGCCTCCATGGACCAGTACCGCAAGCTTTGGGAACCGTCCATCGGTGGCGGTTTGCCGATCATCTTCAACTGCATGAACAACTTCTACGGCATGGGTGGCCAGCCCGAAGGCGAGACGACGGGCATGCAGTCCATCGCCCGCTTCGGTGCCGGAGTCAATCCCGACCAGATGCACGCCGAGGAGGTCAACGGTTACAACCCGCTCGCGGTGATCGACGCTTTCGAGCGCGCCCGCGTCACCCTCTCGGAGGGACGGGGACCGGTCCTGTTGGACACCCTCACCTATCGCTACAGCGGCCACTCACCATCCGATGCGTCGAGCTATCGCAGCCGCGAGGAGATCGAGCAGTGGCGGGCGGCGGACTGCATAAGCAGCTTCCGGGCACACGTGCTGGACACCGGTGCGGTGAAGGAGTCGACGCTGGACGAGGCGAGGACCGCCGTCGAGGAGATGGTCTTCGACATGTTCCGGCTGGCGGTCGACCTCGAGGCGAGCCCGCGCATCGAGGTCAGCTCCGAGATGGTGGGCAGTGTCATGTTCTCCTCCGGACGAGTCGAGCGCTTCGATGAGCGCGAACCTGAGCTTCCTCGGCGACCTGGCTGATAATCCGCGTGTGAAGCAGATCGCCGGCAAGGAGCGCACGGCCGCGGTGGACGGCGAGCCGGTGCCCAAGCTGAAGCTCTACAACATCCGCGACGCCATCTTCGAGGCGTTGCTGCATCGCTTTGCCATCGACCCCACGATGGTCGCCTTCGGCGAGGAGAACCGTGACTGGGGCGGGGCCTTCGGCGTCTACCGGGGCCTCACCGAGGCCTTGCCCTATCACCGCCTGTTCAATTCGCCCATCTCGGAGGCCGCGATCGTCGGGGCGGCCGTCGGCTACGCCATGGAGGGAGGCCGTGCCGTCGCCGAGCTCATGTACGCGGACTTCATCGGCCGCGCCGGTGACGAGATCTTCAACCAGCTGTCGAAGTGGCAGGCGATGTCGGCGGGGGTCCTCCGGATGCCCGTCGTGCTGCGCATCTCGGTTGGTGACAAGTACGGGGCGCAGCACTCGCAGGACTGGACGGCTCTGTTGCACCACATACCGGGGCTGAAGGTCGTGTACCCCGTGACGCCGTACGACGCGAAGGGGATGTTGAACTCCGCGCTCGTCGGCACCGATCCGGTGGTATTCCTCGAGAGCCAAAAGCTTTACGATCTGGGCGAGCAGTTCCAGCCCGGGGGAGTGCCCGAGGGCTACTACGAGATCCAGCTCGGTGAGCCCTCGGTGAAGCGGCCCGGCCGCGACCTGACGATCGTGACACTCGGGCCGGCGTTGTACACGGCGATCAAGGCGGCGGACCAGCTTTCGGCGCGCTTCGACGTGTCGGCTGAGGTGATCGACCTGCGTGCCGCGGTCCCGATTGCCTATGAACCGCTGGTCGAGTCCGTGCGCAAGACAGCCAAGGTCGTGCTCGTGTCCGAGGAGGTCGAGCGCGGCAGCGTCATGCAGACGGTCGCCGCGAACCTCACGCAGCTGTGCTTCGATGACCTCGACGCGCCGCCGGCCGTCGTCGGGGCACGGAACTGGATCACTCCCGCGGCTGAGCTGGACTCGATGTTCTTTCCTCAGCCGTCCTGGGTGCTCGACGCCATCCACGAGCACGTGCTGCCGCTGCCCGGCTACCAACCGGTCACGATCCGCACCCCAGGCGAGCTGATGAGGCGCGCTCGCCTGGGCATCTAGAGATCGAGGACCGGCACCGCCGCAGACCCGACTTACCTGTGGGACTCGTGATAGTCAACACTCCGATCCGGTTTGGCTGCCAAGACGCGACGACTGGACGTCGGGGTCCAGGTGGAGCGCCCGCAGCGTGGGGAGGACGAACGACCTGGAGGCCGACGTGGGTCGGCGCGACGATGAGACGGTTGCCGGAACGGTGGAGGTCTTCAGCGTTTCATTCGGTCTCCTCGGTTTCCATGCTTGTACCCGTGTGCGAACGCCCAGACTTACCTCGGTGCACGGAGCGCTCTCCGGCGACATGATGGTGGATGGGGTGATCCCCACACGGAGAAGTTGCGGTCGCTCATTCTTTGGCGGCTGTCCAGGGTGTGAGAACCTGGCGAGCATTCGGGTTGCTGGAGCAGACCGCAGATCATCATTGTGATTGCGGGCGGGACGCGCACGGGACAAGCGCCGTTCAGGCGGCCTCGACCCAGGCGTCGTCGCCGGCCGCACGAAGGGCGTGGTGGCACCAGCGCGCCAGCTTCCTGGCGACAGCAAGGGCGGCTCGTTGTGTCCCGAGACGCTCGCGAAGCGAGCAGAAGTACTCGTGGTCCGGGGAGGCCTTCTTCGTCGAGGACATGGCAGCCTCATATAGCGCCCAGCGCAGGAGTCCTGGCCCTTGTCGGGCGAGATGTCCCTTGGCCCGGTTGCTGTCGGACTGGTAGACGGTGACGTCAAGGCCGGCATGACGCACGGCGTCAGAAGACGAAGAGAAACGCCGGGTGTCGCCCATCTCGCACCAGATGGCGACAGAAGTGACCGGTCCGATGCCGTAATGGGCGGTGAGCGCCTGGCAGCCCGGCTGGTGCCGTGAGAGACGGGCGAGATCGAGCTTGATCGGAGCGAGCATCTCGTTCACGACCTCGATCTGTGCCAACGCGACCTCAACGGCACGCCGGGCCGCCGGAGAGAGTTCGGCGTCGTGAAGCAAGGTCCTGGCCTGTTCGCCCGCCACCGGACATCCGAGCTCGGGAACGCCGTGGTGATAGAGCGTGGCGTGGAGGCGCTGGGTCCACGCCACTCGTTGATCGGCGAGATCCTTGTAGAGCCGGACGACACCACGAGCTTCGAGCACGTGTCGAGGCGGGATCCAGCTCTCGGGGAGCTCCCCGGTCATGAGCAGCTTGCGAAGATGCCGGGCGTCGCCACGATCGGTCTTCGCCCGTCGCTTGTTGCCCCGGAGAGCAGCCGTGTCGGCCGGCTCGGCGACGTGAGCGCGAAAGCCTGCGCGCTCGAGCCTCCTCTGTGACATAACGCCAGCCGGTGCAGCCTTCCATCGCCACATCACCGCCGGCGCCGTCGAGGCTGGCGAGAAAGCGCCGCAGCTCGACCCGGTCAGCGGGCGAGACGCGCCCACGGACGTTCTCGCCAGTCGCAAGGTCGACTATGTCGAAGGTGAGCTGCCGGCGGTGGATGTCGATTCCTCCTACGATTCCCATGGGATCCTCCTCGAGCTTCCTGATGAAGACCGCCCCGGCGTTTGATCGTCGGTGCAAATGCCGTAGTACCACTACGACCGTGCCGGGGAGGGTCCCACATGCCATCTTCGGCGGCTCAAACATGAAAGACCTGGTCACGAAGTCGCGTGGAGGCGGTTTTTGCCCTACATCGCGTGATCGTGGTGATCAGGCCACGCGTGAGCGCCAGGCGGAAGTGTCGACGCCGAAAGCGGCGAGGATCTCGGCCTGGAAGGGGCTCGGCCGGGTCACGACCTGACGTTCATTGCCTTCCGCGTCACTGAAGCGGACCATCCGGATCCGCTCGAGCTCGCGAAGCGCCCGGCGCACGGAGAGGTGCTGGCCTTCAAGGTCTGGGTCGGTGAGCTTTCGGGCCTTCAAGTCGATGCTCATCACAGCTTCCAAGACAGCGGCGAGCACGCAGATGGCGACATGTCCCCGCACGCGCTTTTCGGTGTAGTGAAAGACCGGGCGCAACGCTAAGAAGTCCTTCAGCACCCGAAAGCGCCGTTCGACCGACTGCAGGGCCTTGTAGTGGCCGACAACCTGTGCGGTCGAAGCGGTCTTCTTATCGAGCGAGGTGGTGATCACGTAGCGGCCGGTAAGGAGCCTCTCCTCGTAGTCCATCGCTTGTTCGTCGTAGTCCCAGGTGAACACCCCGTGGGCGATCTTGGTCGAAAAGCAACGCGAGACCCCCGAGTCACGGAGGATCCGGTCTGCTGCGGCGCCGATCTTGGCCGGGTCGACGAGCCGTCCCTGACGCACGCGATCGGCAAGGGCCATGAGGCGGTCCTCGGTCCGTGCCAACAGTTCCGATCGACGGGCGTCGTCACGCACGTGGCGGTGCGGGGAATCGACCACGACATAACGGCGGGATTCGTAGATGACCTCGGTCGCTCTGGTCCCGTCGTCTCCGACTGCAACGAACACCGCGTCATCACGCGCGGCCACCTCGAGCACTGAGGCGACCGACGGGTCGCGATGCAGTCGGGTCGCGAGTACGTGGTCGAAGCCGCGCTCGGCGACCAGGGCGAGGTTCTCCTCTGAGATGAGGCCTCTGTCTGCCACGAGGGCGATCCGTCCGACCCCGAAGCGTGCCTGCAGGTCGGACATCACCTCGGCCAGCGTCGAACGGTCCGCCGTGTTGCCCGAGAACACGTGATGGGCAATCGGGATGCCGTCGGAGGTGACGAGCAGTCCGATCACGATCTGCGGCCGGTCACCTCGATGGTCGCGGCTGTAGCCGAAGGCCTTGGAGGGAAACCGTGCCGAGGTCTTCTCCTCGCCCTCGAAGTAGGTAGAGGTGAGGTCGTAACAGACGAGGCGCAGATCGAGGTTCGTCAGATTGCAGAGCTCTGTGAAGCAATGCGCCTCGATCTCGTCCTTAGCGTCCGCCACGGCGTCGAGCGCCCGGTAGAGCCGGTCGAGCGACACGGCGCTGCGAGCCTCGAGCAGAGCCGCGTCGGCGCCGAGCCACTCGGTGACACAACGCCTTTTGGAGGAGGGGTCCGACAACCGGTTCGCCACCATCGCGAAGACCGCGTCCGTAAGGCCGGCCGAGCGCCGGCGGGCGCCCAGGGTGTCGAACAGTTCATCGAGCAAAAGACGCGAGAAGTAGGCGTCGCAGGCGGCCATCGCCCCATAGGAGGGTACGGCCTCGGCGGTGAGCTCGAGGGAGGCTCCGCGTCCCAACTGGGCCGAGAGGGCATCGACGATGCGCTCGAGCTCGCCCGAGGTGGTCATCTCCGACACCTCGCCCAGACGGGCGACGATCCGGCTCCGGGGCTGGCCGTCCTCATTGCGGAACGACTCGGCCAAGGTGAGATAGCGGTAGGTCTTCTTGCCGCTACGTACTGTGCTCACCTTCACGTACATGAATCACATATTACAGGCGTGTGATCCCATCAGTCAATCATCCATTTGTCACTACATTTGACTTCGAAAACCTGACTTTATCCACAGCTCGCCCAGGTCAGCAGGGGTGCGCGGCCCCGATAATGGAGTTGAGCCGCCGAAGTCGGGGCAGAGGGGCAGTCGGTCCGTTCCTGCAGCCGGCGAGCGCCGGGTGTCGTCGGCCCGATCCGGGCCCTTATCTCCAGTCCTTCAGGGCGAGTTCGCTGCTCACCACGTGAAGCGCAAACAGGCTGTCCGCAGCGGCGCTGTGGACGCCGAAAGAAACGTTCTGGGGTATGGCCACGGTCTCGCCGGGAGCGACCTTCCAGTTCGTTCCGATGGCGTCGACCACCAGTGGCTTGTTCAATGGCACGATAACAACGAGCCGGTCGTTAAGCGGCGCGAAGCTGAGATCGTCCCGGGAAGCCGCCAACGGGACGCGTCTTGCGGTCAACTCGCCTCGGACGTCTATCAACGGCGAGTCAGGTTGGAAGGCAACAGCTGACCAACCGCCCTCGGTCCGGCTCAGCTTTCTTCTCGGCAACCATGCCGTTCGCCGCAGGATGCTCGCTATGTCAGGATGTGCGGTTGGCAGCACGACGGCCTGACCGGTGTTCTGATCGAAGAGCCGGACGACAGTGTCGGTCGAACACGTCGCGAACTCCTCGAGAACACAGCCGATCACAGTGTGGACGAGCTTCGTCTGACCGACCTCGATCACATCACCGGCGGCGGGTCGATAGACACAGGCAGACTCAGGCTGCAGTCCCGTTTCAGCCCAGTCCTGGGCTTCACGCGCGCGCCAGACTCGTACCATTCGGCCTCTGACGAGAGATACACGAAGCTCGACTTCGCAATCTCCAGGATGTGAAACGCCTCGAGCTTGCGAGCGGCGTGCAGCTGAAAGCTGAAGCCCTTGCCGTCCTCGAGGACGAACAGCGAGTATCCGAAAGGCGACGCCACTTTCACGCCGTAGGACTTGTACTTGCAAAGGAAGCCCATTACGTGGAAAAAGTCGATTGCCAGCCGGATCAGCTCCGGATCGGAGCTGATGCCGCGCAGCACGTCGTCCCACAACAGCTTTGCGAGAAGTTCGACACCTTCAACCTGGTCTATGGGTCGCGGAACGCTCAGAACATCCGAGAAGGCCTGAGCAAGAGCCGGGTCGCCCCGCCGCGCGACCAATGAAGACGGCAGGGCTGACCCAGCAACTGACGCGTAATCGAGAATCGCAGAGGTGTCGGTTGCCACCTTGGACGGGGCTTCGTCAGGCGTTGGCAGCGAATTCCTCGACCATCCGGTAGGCCTCGTCGTCGTGGAACTGCACCGGCGGCGACTTCATGAAGTAGGACGACGGGCCGATCAGCGGGCCGCCCAGGCCCCGATCGAGCCCGATCCTGGCACACCGCAGGGCGTCGATGATGACGCCGGCGGAGTTCGGGGAGTCGTGGACCTCGAGCTTGACCTCCAAGTTGAGCGGCGCGTCACCGAAGTTGCGGCCCTCCATGCGGATATAGGCCCACTTGCGATCCTCGAGCCAGGGCACATGGTCCGAAGGCCCGATGTGCACGTTGTCCGGCGCGATCGCGCGGTCGATCTGGCTGGTGACGGCGCGGGTCTTCGAGATCTTCTTCGACACGAGCCGCTCGCGTTCCAACATGTTCATGAAGTCCATGTTGCCGGCCACGTTCAGCTGGTAGGTGCGATCGAGGATCATGCCCCGGTCCTCGAAAAGGCGGGTGAGCACCCGGTGGACGATCGTGGAGCCGACCTGGCTCTTGATGTCGTCACCGATGATAGGGATGCCGGCGGCGGTGAAACGGTCCGCCCACTCGGGATCGCTCGCGATGAAGACCGGGATGGCGTTGACGAACGCGACACCGGCCTCGAGGGCGGCCGTGGCGTAGTGCTTCTGAGCCTCTTCTGAGCCCACTGGCAGGTAGGCGACCAGCACCTCGGCTCCGGTCTTGCGCAGCACCTCGGCGACATCCACAGGTTTCGCCGGCGACTCCTCCACGACCTTGCGGTAGTACAGGCCGAGACCGTCGAATGTCGGCCCGCGTTCGACGGTCACCCCGAGGGCCGGGACGTCGGAGAACCGGAGCGTGCAGTTGTTGGAGGCGAAAACGGCCTTCGAAAGGTCGAGGCCGACCTTTGCCGCGTCCACGTCGAAGGCTGCCACAAACTCTGTGTCACCGACGTGGTAGCCACCCAGCGATACGTGCATGAGACCCGGCACGTGATCTTGCGGATCCGCGTCGCGGTAGTACTCGATGCCCTGCACCAGCGAGCAGGCGCAGTTGCCGACTCCCGCGATGGCGACCTTGATCTTGCGGGCGCTGCGATTCATGTGTTGCTCCTTTCGGTGACTGCGCTCTTGAACGCCGGACGCGCGTGGGCGAGCGACGCCTTCGAGAGCGCAGACGGGTCTTTGTCAACGGCTTGAGTGGATCCGGACGCCGCGTGGGACGCCGGTGAGGAGAGCTGGGCTGCCTGTTCGGTGGCGATGAGACGGTCGATCCAATTCAGATCGTGCTCGGTGGCTTCTTTGTCGTGGTCGACGAGGGAACGCTGGTAGCGGTCGAGTGTCCGCCAGGGCGATTCGACCGCACGCCGCGAGCCTTCCCGAGTGGCCAGCAATTGGGCGCGCCGGCGGTGCAGGAGAGCCAGCCGGCTCTCGGGGCTCAAGTACCCAGCGAAGGCCCAGCGCAGCGCGAAGCCACGCCCGCCTTCGGACTTGGGCTCCTCGGTTTCGAGAAGGTGGTGGAACAATTCGTCGCCCCGCGCGGTGATCTCGTACACCCGCCGGCCCCGGGTACCGGCCCCAGATCGGGTCGAAGCCGCGCGGCGAGAAGCGAGGCGTGCCCGGAAGGCCGCCCGCTCACCGGCGATGGAGCCGGCAGAAGTGAACTTGGCGGCGGGCGGCACGCCCGCGTTGTGGTGTTCTGAAGCGACTTCGCGGACCGCGCCCGAAGCCTCGAGTCGTGCCAGAGCCGGGTAGAGCGAACCGAAGGAAAGGCTCGAGAGAAGGCCAAAATCCTCGCGCATTCTCTTGCGCAGGTCGTAGCCGTGCATGGGGTGTTCCTTCAACAACCCCAGGATCGCCAGCTCGAGCACTAGGCCACTATATCAGCTCGACATATCGATGCGATATGTCGAGCTGATAACTTGGGGGTGGTGCGGCTTGGGGCGCAACGCCGCTGGTCGCAGGGGTGCGGCTGTTCGCGCTGTCGGTGATCGTGTTCCGCAGAGGCGGCGCAAACCGCCATGTCGGTCTTCGAGACGAGGGACGGTCAAAGCCAGGGTGGTGGGCACGGTAGCCTGGCCGGGATGTCGAGCGTCCGAAGCGGTCCACAGTCGAGTTGGGGAGTCGGGGGATTGCCGCGTCCCGGTCGTATCGAATACCGGCTGATCCGCGAGTCGATAGTGAAGGAGTACCGACGGGGCCGCCTCGGCCGGCTCGACGTCTGCGACGCCCAGCCCGAGCTGCTGCGCGTCGCGAAGAACCTCGGGCGCGAGACCGAGACCGAGTGCCCGATCTGCGAGCACGAGCAGCTCGTGCACGTGACGTTCGCGTTCGGGCCGGGACTTCCTTCGGGGGGACTGGCACTCTCTGACCTCCGCGAGGTCGAGCGCAGGACAGGCAAGCGAAGTGCTGACGTAGCTTGCTACGTGGTCGAAGTTTGTACCGGATGTGCTTGGAATCATCTCTTGAGCGTCTTTGCTCCAGCGGGCAACGACCACTGATTGACCACTGATTGACCGCCGGTAGCCCTGGTGCGCCGGACGGGAGGAGGTCCGAAGATGACAGAACAGGTGACGGTGCCCGACATCCGCGCCCGCAAGCGGAGCCGGGGGGCACAACCGATCGTCATGATCACGGCCTATGACACGCCGTTTGCCCGCGCCGTGGACCAAGCCGATGTCGACGTCATCCTCGTCGGCGATACCCTCGCCCAGGTGGTCCTAGGGTGGGAGGACACTCTCCACGTCGGCATCGGGGACCTTGCACACCACCTCGCAGCTGTCGCGCGAGCGAAGCCGCGGGCGCTGCTCGTGGGCGACATGCCTTGGCTCACCTACCATCTCGAGGCGAGCGACACAGTTCGCAACGCGGCCGTACTCGTGCGGGCCGGCGCCCACGCCGTGAAGCTCGAGGGGGGGCGCCGGCGGGTTACCGCCGTGCGCGCCATCACCGATGCCGAGATACCGGTCATGGGCCACCTCGGGCTCACTCCGCAGTCGGTTCATGCCATGGGCGGCTACAAGGTGCAAGGGCGGGAAACGGTGGCCGCCTCCGAGCTCCGCCGGGACGCGGAGGCGCTGGTCTCAGCGGGCTGTTTTGCCGTCGTGCTCGAGGGCGTGCCCGACGCTCTGGCCGAGCGCATCACCGCAGAGATCGAGATACCGACGATCGGCATCGGGGCGGGACCCGCATGTGACGGGCAGGTCATAGTCCTGCACGACCTGCTCGGCTTGGCGGGGCCGAAGGCTCCGAAGTTCGTGCGCCGCTATGCGGAGCTGGGAAACGCCGCTACCGAGGCCGTGAGGGACTGGGCAGCCGACGTCCGGGAAGGACGGTATCCGTCCGAGGCCGAGTCGTATCACGCCTCGGCGGAGTTGCGCGCGGCGCTCGGTCTGCCTTCCTGACAAGGGCGAACCCCTGGGTTACACACCTGGCTGCGAAGCTGTTGGCATGGACGGCCACCTGCGCCAAGTGCCGCCGGGCTCGGCTACCATGATGTCGTTCCCTATACCCCTGCCCCGTCAGAACCGGGGCCCCGAGCGTCCAGCGCGCCGGGTCCGGAGGAGGTGAGGCCGCCGTGCGGCCCTACGAAGTCATGGTTATTTTCGATGTCGGCCTAGAGGACGGCGACATCAACGCCAGCCTTGATCGCATCACATCGCTCGTGCGCGAGCGCGGGGGCAGCCCCGCCCGCGCGGAGCGTTGGGGTCGCCGGACTTTCGCGTACGAGCTCAAGCACCGCAGCGAGGGTTACTACGTCCTTATCGAGTTCACGGCCAATCCAGCCCTCGTGGCTGAGCTCGACCGGATGCTGACTCTTGACGACAACGTGCTTCGCCACAAGGTGCTCCGGCAACCGGACAAGCAGAGCGGGCGTGCCCTTCGCGGCGGAAGCGAAGCGCCGGGACACCGCTGCTCGCAAGGCTGCTCGGGCCAAAGCGGCGAACTGAGCGAACTGGAGCGAAGGAAATGGCAAATGGGAATTCCGTCACGCTGGTGGGCAATGTCACTCGTGACCCCGAGCTGCGATTCACCCCGAACGGGCAAGCCACAGCGAGCTTCGGCCTGGCGGTGAACCGCCGCTGGCAGAATCGCCAGACTCAGGAGTGGGAGGAAGCGACCTCCTTCTTCGACGTCGTGTGCTGGCGGGAGATGGCGGAGAACGTGAGTGAGACCCTGACCCGCGGCGCAAGGGTGATCGTCACCGGCCGGCTCGAACAGCGCAGCTGGGAGACGGCCGAAGGGGACAAGCGGTCAAAGGTAGAGATCGTGGCCGATGAGCTCGGCCCCAGCCTCCGCTGGGCAACCGCACAGGTGGTGAAGAACGAGAGGCGCGGACCTTCCGACAGCGGTCCGGGCGGTGGTGGCGGTCGGGGTGCCGCCCCTCGTCCGGCTGCTCAACCTGCCGGAGAACCTTTCGCGGCCTACGACGAGGAGCCCTTCTAGATGGCGCGCAACAATGATCGAGATCGTGGTACCCGCCGGGTTCCGAAAGAGACCGGTCGGCGTACGAAGAAGAAGATCTGCATCTTCTGCAAAGACCACGCCACTTGGGTGGACTACAAGGACGTGAACCTGCTGCGCAAGTTCATGTCAGACCGCGGCAAGATCCGGGCCCGTCGAGTGTCGGGCAACTGCGCTCAACACCAGCGTGAGGTCGCTCTGGCGATCAAGACCGCTCGTGAGTTGGCGCTTCTTCCCTTCACACAGCGGACGACGAGCGAGCGGCCCAGCGGGCGTGGTGCGGGCCGCGGAGCTTCCGGGCGGGCGGGGGATGCCGCGGCGCCGAATCTCTCGATGAGCCGGACCTGGAAGGGCTCACCGACACCGTGCTCGAGGACGACTTCGAGGACGCGGAGCTTCGAGCCATTGGCCATGGCTGTCATCGATGACGAGGCGGGCGAGCCGTGAAAGTCGTGCTGCGAACCGACATACCCGGCGTGGGAAAGCGCGGCGACATCACCGACGTTTCCGACGGCTTCGCGAGGAACTACCTGGTACCGCAGGGCCGCGCGATCGTCGCCAGCGCGGGCATCGAGGACCAAGCCGCCGCCATGCGCCGCTCGCGCGACCTGAAAGATGCGCGCAACCGTGAAGGCGCCGAAGCGATCGCCCGCAAGCTCGTGCCGATCGTGTTTCGTATCGAGGCGCGATCGGGCAGCGAAGGCAGGCTGTTCGGTTCTGTCACCGCCTCTGACATTGTCGACGCGGTGAGCCGTCAGTCCGGAGTCGAGCTCGACCGGCGCCGGCTCGTGATTGACGACGCCATCAAGACCCTCGGCTCGCACGAGGTCGGAGTTCGGCTCCACCCGGACGTAGAGTTCCGTCTCACGTTGGAGGTAGTGAGCTCGAGCTGACTGTGACCCGTCCGTGCGGCGGTGATACAGCCGGATGTAAGGCTGCTGCCGTGCTGGTACACCGGGCCGATCCCCTCGAGCACGAGCTGCCGATCGTGCAACGCGCGACCGCCCAAAGCCGGGCGGGGATGCTTGTCCACGTTCTGTGCACAGGATCTTCCCGGAATTCAGCGGGTAATCCACAAGATCCGGCCCTAGCGCCCCCCAGGGCTGCGCGCTCATCCTTAGCATGATGACCGTCCTGCAGCCCGTGCCAGACATGTCACGGCGCCGGCGCGGTTCTGGTCCCTCGGCTACGGTCGTGACGGCGGGCGGTTCGCGGGTACCGCCGCACAACTTCGATGCTGAAGAATCCGCGCTGGGCGCCATGCTGCTCTCACGCGATGCGATCGCGGTCGTGGTCGAGCAGGTCAGTGCCGAGGACTTCTACAAGCCTTCGCACGCTCACATCTTTTCGGCCATCACCTCGCTGTACGCCAGAGGTGAGCCTGCAGACTATGTGACAGTTCCCGAGGAGCTTCGGCGAGTCGGCGTACTCGACGCCTCCGGTGGAGCAGCCTCGCTGATCGCGTTGCAGGCCAACACGCCGGCCATTTCGAGCGCGGGCCGGTACGCGCGCATCGTCCAAGAGCATGCGCTGCTCCGGCGGTTGATCGGCGTCGCGCACGAGATCGCCGAGATCGGTTACGAGGTTCCATCCGACGTGGCCGGAGCGCTCGACCAGGCCGAGGCGCTTGTGTTCGATGTCGCCCAGCGCCGCACGTCGGACTCGGTGCGCTCACTGAAGGATCTCCTGACCGAGAGCCTCGAACGACTCGACCACCTCTACGACAGGGGCGAGACGATCACCGGCGTGCCCACCGGCTACAGCGAGCTCGATTATCTGCTCTCGGGCCTGCAGCCCTCGAACCTGGTCGTCGTCGGTGCCCGGCCCTCGATGGGCAAGACGGCCTTCGCGCTCGGCCTGGCGACACACGCCGCCTCGAACCACGGCGTGCCGGTGCTGTTCTTCTCGCTCGAGATGAGCCACCTGGAGATAGCCCAGCGCGTCCTGGCGGCAGAGGCCCGCCTCGACGTCACCAAGCTTCGCAACGGCAGGCTGCTCGACAGTGACTGGCCTCGCATCTCGAGTGCGATCGGCCGCATAGACATGGCACCGCTGTTCATAGACGACAATCCGAACGTGACCATCATGGACATCCGGGCCAAGGCCCGCCGGATGCGATCATCGGACGGCATCGGCCTCGTCGTCATCGACTATCTCCAGCTCATGACGGGCCGGACCTCGGCCGAGAACCGCCAGGTCGAGATCTCCGAGATCTCCCGCGGGCTCAAGATCCTTGCGCGGGAGCTGCAGCTGCCGGTTGTGGCGCTCAGCCAGTTGTCCCGCGGGCTCGAAGCGCGTGCCGACAAGCGGCCGATGCTCACCGACCTCCGGGAAAGCGGTGCCATCGAGCAGGATGCCGACGTCGTGATGTTCATCTACCGGGACGAGGTCTACAACCCGGACTCGGCTGACCGCGGGACCGCCGAGGTGCTCGTCGCCAAGCACCGGAACGGCCCGACCGGCTCTGCTCACCTGGCATTCATCGCGAACTACGCGAAATTTCGGGGACTTGGCAAGAGTCTGATACGGCCGAGTTCGTCACCAGTGCCGGGTGAATGAAGCTTCGACCAGAGAGGCTGTAACCTCCAGTCCCGTGCCTGACGCACCCTTCGACGGCGAACTGCCCGATCCTGATCCGTCCCTGTCCTGGGGCGAGAAGCCCGGACCCACGGACGAAGAACCGGTGGGAGGCGAACCACCGGGCGCCGGCGCCGGCGTTGCCCCCAGCGGAGCCGGTGGAGGAAGGACCGCCGGGCGGTCACCGGCGCGGAACGGGCGTGGTCACAGAGCCCGCCCCTCCAAGCGCAGGCGGTGGACCAAGCGCGCCGTGATCGCGGCCGGAGTGGTCGTGCTGCTCATTATCGTCGTCGGGCTCGGCAGTTTCCTCTACCTCGACTTCGAGTTCCACCACATCAAGAAGGTGGACGTACCCAACCTCGTGCATGCCAAGCCCGGGAAACCTTTCACGGTCCTGGTGGCGGGCTCCGACTCGCGCGCCTTTGTCAACAACTCCGCCGAGTGCAAGTCCTTCGGGTGCGGGGCGGACACCGGTGGCGAGCGCAGCGACGTCATCATCCTCGCCCGCGTCGTGCCGGCCGACCGCAAGATCGAGATGTTGTCGATACCCCGCGACACGTGGGTCACGATCCCGGGCAATGTCCAGTACATATCGGGCCAGAACAGGATCAACGCCGCCTTCAACAGCGGGCCGTCGCTGTTGGTGCAGACGATCCTGCAGGACTTCCACATCCCGGTCAACTACTTCGTCGAGGTGAACTTCCCCGGTCTGGAGAACATGGTCGACGCGATCGGTGGCATCCACCTGCACTTCGCGGATCCTTTGCGGGACCGGGAGTACGTGAACGGCGTGGCAACGAACCCGACGGGCTTGCGCATCTTGAAGACCGGATGCCAGGTCGTCAACGGCAACCAGGCCCTCGCCCTGGTGCGCAGCCGGAACCTCCAGTACGAGGTCAAGGGAGTCTGGTACAACGACTACGGCAGCGACTTCACCAGGATCCGTAACCAGCAGGCCTTCTTCCGGGCGGTGATCCACCAGCTGAACGCCGAGATCACCAACCCCATCGCGGTGACCGGATTCATAAACGCGGCGGTGCACAACCTCACGATCGACCAGACGCTTTCGGAAGGCACCATGTTCAACCTGGCGCGGGAGTTCCACGACTTCCCGCCCGGGTCGCTCAGGGCAGTGACCTTCCCGACTGTCGGCCCGTACATGACCCCCGGCGGAGCCGACGTGCTGCTGCCGGCCGCCACCGCTGACGATGTCGTGATCAAGAACTTCCTTGACTTCGGAACCACTGCGAAGGCGACCCCGGCGACCTCCAGCACCGCGACCACGGCGAGCGCGACGTCGGCGGGCACCGCCGCGGGCCTGATCTGGACGGCGATTCTCGCCGAGCGCGACCTCGACGACGACCACGGCGGCCACCACGGCATCCAACCAGACAACTGTCACGACCATCGCACCGACCCCAGCCGGCGAGACGCCCATCTATAACAACGCGCCGGCGCCCTGGGACCCCACGCCCTGCTGAGGCCGCCTACCCCGAGTTCAAGCCTCGAGTCCCGGCGGACCGAGGCGGAGTCTTGTCGGCGAGGGCCCCCTCAGCCGCCTGGCCTAGCGTGCAGGTCGAGGACCTCGCGCAAAGGCCAGCAGAAGTCCCCTGGAGAAAGACCGGGTTCACCGTTCTCCCGCCGCCAAAGGTCGTACTCGAGCGCCCAGGTCCGATGCCAGTCAGCTTGAACCCTGGTCAGCTCACCGATCTCATAGCTTGCGATCTCCGGATACCTGCAGGCGATCGCCCGGGCGAGGGCAAGGGTCGCGGTGGCATCGCTGCCCGCGTCATGGGGACTGCCAAGTGCGATGCCGTAGGTCTCGCACAGGGCGTCCAGCCGGCGTTTTCCGGCTCGGAAACAGTCGACCTTGCGGTCGATGACGAGGGGGTCGACCAGTGCTCGCCATTCGACCGGCTCCAGCCCGAAGCTGCGGAACAACATCGCCGCGATCGTGATGTCGAAGCTTGCGTTCATGGCCACAACCGGCACGTGGTCCTCCTGGGCCCTGCGCAGCGCCGCGTGCACGATCGCCGCCGCCTCGCCGAGCGGGCAGCCTTCGTGCCGTGCTTTTTCCGTCGAGATCCCGTGGATGGCCTGCGCGCCTGAAGGGACCTCGCAACCCGGGTCGACGACGAACACGTTGCGGCAGCCACGTCCGCAAGGCTCCCAACGGATCAGGGCGACTTGGACCGGTAGGTCCGAGCACGGATTGACGCCTGTGGTCTCCAGGTCGAACCCGAGCAACGGACCCTCGTCCCAGGTCATCAAACGGAGCGTACGCGAGGGCTGTGTCGCTCCAGATGTGATCGGTCGTTGAAGCCTCGCAGCCACCAGCGTGGGCCGGCCACGACGAGGCGCGAGATGGCGCCGTTGTCGGAGCCGATGAAGGCGAAGGGCCGGGAGCCGGTCGCGAGCGCGAGGACCGCCCCGCTCGTCCCGCCGTGGGCAAAGCACACGACGCGGCCACCGGCGTGGCGCTCTGCGATGCGCCCGATCGCCGGCCGCACGCGCGCCGCAATGTCCGCGTCGGACTCGGCGCCCGGAATCACGTCCCAGCGCTCCTCCGCGGCCATCCGCCGGGCGAGGGGATGGCCCTCGGCGACGCGCTGGCGGTAAACGCCGCGGTCCCACTCGCCGAGGCGAACTTCGGCCAGATCTGGTTCGACTTCGGGCACGAGCCCCAGCCGTTGCGCAAGTGGTGCCGCCGTTTCGGCCGTCCGGCGCAGGTTTGTCACGTAGATGGCGTCGACGCGGGTGGCAGCCAGCCGATCAGCGATGAGCACGGCCTGTGCCCGGCCGAGCGGTGACAGCTCCGGATCGCCCCGACCGTCTACGAGCGGGAAGGGCCGACCGGGATCGGCGGCCTCCGACTCGCCGTGGCGCACGAGCAGCAGTTCGGTCGCCCCGGCTGGCGGCTCGAAGCGAATCTAGCGATAGAGCCTCTTTGCCAGGCCGGGATCCTTGGCTGTTTCGGTAGGGACGTCCTGCTCGGTGGCCACGCCGCGAGCCTACGAGCAACGCTCCTCCAGCAAGAACCCGGGGCGCCGCCACCACGCAGGGGCGCCGCGCACGACAAGACATGAGCTCCGCCCCGCCCTGGCGGCTCGGTGGCAATTCTCACTTGGCGAGCCCGGCTGTTGACGCGCAATACTGGCCGGAAGCCAACCCGGGGTCCGGCCGACACAATCGGGAGACTTCCGTGCGCTACGAGAGAGGAACCTGGAAAATGGAGTCGCTCGTCACGGGGATGGTTCTGGTGAGCGCGCTCGCGACACCGTACGGGGTCGGCTCCATCCGCGCCTCAGCCAGCGTGTACTCTGCCCGGACGGTTGTCGACGCGGTTGAGCTGATTGTCAGCTCCCCGGCGCTTCCCCGCACTGGGTTTGTCGCTTCGAAGCCCGGCGATTCGCTCCAAGCAGCCGCCGCCGTGACGCAGGTGCCGTACCGGGGATTCACGATCTACGCCTACCCGTTCGGTTCGGCCGCCCCGGCGCCGGACGCCGGGATTGTCGAGCCGCAATACCTACGCGAGTACCGCGCCACCGGCGCCGGGATCCTGATCCGGTCGGTACACCCTTCGGCTCTGATATTCGGCCACCGCATCAGAGGCTCGGCTCGGATGGTCGAGGTCGACCTCGGCCCGCGCCGTCAGCCGACCGAGGTCGTTTCCTGGTTGACCAACGCTGGCAACCGGCTCTGGATCATCCAGGCGGCAGGGCCGCTTAGCTCCAGCCGCACCGCCGTGGCGGCGTTCGCGGCCGGCACGTCGGTCCTGGCGGGCAACATCTCGACGCCGACCACCGTGCCGAGCAGCAAACTGATCAGCCCCGGACCCGCCTCCCCGCTGACTCCGCACCTGATAGTAGTTTCTGACAGCCCGGCTGACCCGCCGCCGGCTCGGTTCCCGCCCTGGTGGAGCGGGAACTGCGATGCGAACGACCTTCCCGGGTCGTTTCCTCTCTCGAGCTGGGACGGGCTCACGGCTTGCGGACCGGGTCCGAACCGGGGCGGTTGGGACAGGACTGTCGCCTTCTTCCCACACGCCTGGGGAGAGTACGAGTGGGAATGCGTCGAACTGTCCATGCGGTGGCTGTATCTCGAGGACGGGGTGCGCCCCTACCCGGCCAACGGCTCGGACGTCGTCTGGAACTATTCACGCAGTGACGGGGGCGACTTGCAGAAGATCGTCAACAATGGTGAGAGCGCGCCGATACCGGGTGACGTCTTGAGTATGGAAGGGACCTGGGCGGAGGGCCATACGGCCGTTGTCACCTCCGCGAACGTGACCAACGGCGACGGGACGATCGGGATTCTCGAACAGAACATGGACGGCGGCAACGGCACCAACACGCTCAGCGTCGTCGGCAACGTTGTCCAGCCGGATTACGGCATGCCAGTGACCGGGTGGCTGCAAGCGCCACCTTCCGTCACCGCCGCCGACTCGCCCGCTGGCGACCTTGTCGCCGAGGGTGGTTTCGCCGACCACGGTGGCCGCGGCCGACAGACGAGCCACTCGTGGCGCGGGATCGAATCGGACGGCAAGCTGGCCCTCGGGCACTACGGGGGCAGCAGTTTCGGGCTCGCTGACACCACGACCCTCGGTGGGGGCGTCTACCAGGACATCTCCTTTCCGGTCAAAGACGGGGAAAGTTTCTGTGCCGACGCCGCGGCGGTGACCGCCGGTGCCCGATCGGGAGCCCGGGGCACCATGACTCTGAAGCTGCTCGGCGAGTCGCAGGGCGAGGAGTCCTCGGTGGCTTTCGGACCCCTCGCGGGCAGGAACCAGTGGACCCGTGTCTCAACCTGCGTGTCGGCGACCCGAGCCCACTCGGACCTTCGGATCCAGTTCTCCGACGCCCCGACGACGCCAAGACTCCTCATTGACGGCGTCGACGTTCACGAGTCGCTGGTCGAAAACGGCGGCTTCGACGAGCTGGGTGGTGGCTGGAGGACAGCCGGCCACTCGCAACTCGGGATCGAACTGGCCGACAAGCTGGCGACCAGGCCGTATGAGGGCAGGGGCTTCGGATACACCAGCAGTACCGCAGGCGGCGGGGGCATCTACCAAGACGTCGCGCTTGCGACCACTGCCGGCGACAGTCTTTGTGCCGACGCCGAGGTCGTGACGGCGGCCGCCTACCCAGGCGCGCGCGGCCATCTGACCCTCTGGTTGTTGGGCGAGTCCCCACCGGAGTCCTCATCGGTCAGCTTCGGGCCTCTCCCGGGCAAGAACCAGTGGACCCACGTCGCGAGCTGTGTGACCGCGACACGACCGCACTCGGTGATCAGGATCCGGTTCTCCGACGTCGCAAAGATGCCCCGGCTCGGTGTCGACGCCGTCGACGTCCACCAGTCCTTCGTGGAGAACGGCGGCTTTAACCGCCACGAGGGCAACGACTGGCGGGCAACTCGCGAGCACGCGGTTAAAAATCGAGGCTAGCGGCACGTCGGCCACCACCCCGTACGAGGGCGATGGCTTCGGGGTAGTCACCACGGCAACCGTCGGTGGTGGCATCTACCAGGATATCTCCCTGCCGACGCGCGCCGGTGAGAGCCTCTGTGCCGACGCCGAGGTCGTCACGGCGGCCACCCGTTCCGGGGCACGCGGCCGGATGGCGGTCTGGCTGTACGGCGAGTCGCCGGGCCAGTCCTCATCGGTGAGCTTCGGGCCACTCGGGGACCAGAACCGGTGGACCCACGTCTCAGTGTGCGTGACGGCGAGCCAGCCCCACGCAGACGTCCGGATCCAGTTCTACGACGCTCCGAAGACACCGCCGCTCGGCCTCGACGCCGTCGACTTGCGATAGGAAGCTCAACGGGCCGGCCTTCCCGCGGCGCCTGCATCGTTGCTCCGGCCGAGGGTCGGCACTCGGGACTTATTCGGCCTCTGCCCACGCCGGCTCGAAGGGGTTGAGGCCTTCGATGCCACGTTCCAATCGCACCGTCGCGGAGGTTTCCGCCCTTGTCGGGGTTGCGGACCTGTCCCAGCGCGTCTCGATATGGCCGAAACGCCAGACGGCCAGCGCCACCGCCCAGGTGGCCACGAACATTCCCACGATGATGAACCCGGCGCGGTTGATGTTGAAATTCGCCATCGTGTCCCAGAACGCGCCGTGCAGGTTGAATTCGGTGGAGAGGAGCCCGACGAGCTCGATGGTCCCGATGACGAACGCCACCGCAACCGAGAGTCCCGTGATGATGATGTTGTAGTACACCTTCCGGATGGGTCTGGAGAACGCCCAGCCGTAGGCGAAGTTCATGAAACAGCCGTCCAGGGTGTCGAACAGGCACATGCCTGCGGCAAACAGAACGGGCAGCGACAAGATCGCGTAGAAGGGCAGCCCGCTCGCGACAGCTGTCCCCGACAGCACGAGCAGGGCGACTTCGGTGGCGGTGTCGAAACCGAGCCCGAACAGGACTCCGACCGGGTACATCTTCCACGGCGTGTCGATCTTGCGGGCGAAGCCGCCGAGCAGCCGGTTCATGAGACCGCGCTTGTTCAGCTGCTCGTCGAGCTCCTCGTCGTCGAACTCGCCCCTGCGCAGGTCACGGAAGACCTTGAGGATCGAGACGAGAATCACGATGTTGAGCCCGGCGATGAGATAGAGGAAGAAACCTGACACCGACGTGCCGATGACACTGGTCCACTGGTGAAGCGCCGATGAGCCTGACTTCACCTGGTTGTCGAGATCGCGGATGCCGAAGTTCAGCAGCACGGCCAGGAGGAACACGATCGTCGAGTGACCGAGTGAGAAGAAGAACCCGACACTGAGCGGGCGCTTGCCCTCGGCCATGAGCTTGCGGGTCGTGTTGTCGATGGCCGAGATATGGTCTGCGTCGAACGCGTGGCGCATCCCGAGCGTGTAGGCGAGCACACCGGTCCCGAGCCCGAAGACGTCCGTCTTGCTCAGGTGGTAGTGGTGACCGGTGGCGGCCGCCAGCATCGCCCAGCCGAGCACGTTGAGGAAGATCACTATGCCCGTCATCGCGCCGACCCTGCCCCACTCTTTCGGCGTCAGTGCGTCCCGGATGGTTTTCAGGCGTCCGCCGGGCCTGCCGACGACTGTGGTTGCCATGCGCCCCTCCCCCGACAAGGCTCTTGAGGCAGTCGGTCGGCCTCGCCGCCGAGTTTTGCCTAACTGCGACCTGAACGCAATAGCGAGCTGGACTGAAACGGCACGGATCTGCAATATGGAACGGGGAACTTCCTACGTTCGCGGGATGACGATCCAGGCAGCGAAGGGAGTCGACCCCGTCGCAGGTCCGCGCTCTCGGGCCCGATGTCCACATGTAGACGATCTACCGGTTCCTCGATGGGTTTCGAGGAGCTCGACGTCGTCAGCCAGTCGCATCTGGGCCACGGCCCTGCTGTCTACGACGTGTCCCCGGTTGCCCCACTCCCACCTGGTTTGCGGGGCGTGCGGCGCCGTGACCGAGTCACCGAACGAGCTGTTCGCCACCTTCGCACCTCTCGTGAAGGCCCGCTCCGGGCCCTCGATCGATCCTCACGATTTCGCTAGGGCCGGGCGCTGCAGGAACTGCGCCGGCGGCGCGTCCGATCGCGGCCTCGCCTGCAGATCAGCTCGGCATCTCACCGGGATCGGCCTGGCGACGCGCCGGACCGGTCAACGGGGCGTCCGCCTGGCTTCCCGCCGTCGAGTACTCCGGCACGGTCCGGTGGTATTCGCCGTCGAACAACGGCGACGTGATGAGAAAGTCCGCCGTGGCACGGTTACACGCAACCGGGATGTTCCAGACCGCCGCTATGCGCAGGAGCGCCTTGACATCGGGGTCATGCGGTTGCGGTTCCAGTGGATCCCAGAAGAAGAACAGCAGGTCTATGCCGCCTTCGGTGATCTTCGCCCCGAGCTGGAGGTCCCCGCCGAGCGGCCCGGAGTGCAAGCGGTGCACCACCGTCCCTAGTTCAGCCTCGAGCAACTCCCCGGTGCTGTTGGTGGCCAGGAGCTCGTGATGGGACAGGGCGCCCCTGTTGACGCGCGCCCACTCGACGAGATCCGACTTCTTGTTGTCGTGGGCCACCAGCGCGATGCGCATCGGAGCTGCCGAACAAGGTCGGGATCGTCTCTGGGGGTGGACGCCTACATGCGTATCGGTCACCCGGCCGTTCTATCGGGCAGGCACGGCAGTTCCACTCGGAATCCTGGTCACGACTGCTAAATCGGCATGAACTCGTCATGAACTGCGAGGTCGGCGAGGACGCACGCGTCCATTGGGACAAGCGGCCCTTGCTCGGCGCCCGGTCGCGTTGCGGCTGCGACGCCGCCCGGGTTGGTTAGGGTTCGGTCGTGTTGGGAACGCGGATGCCGTTACAGACGATTCCCACCATTCGCCGGCGGGCATCTTCGTCGAGTCCGGCCTGGACCGCTGCCTGGGAGGTCCCTATCACGAGGCCTATGAGCTCGTCGACCGAGGTGTCGGGCCGGACGACGCCCGCGTCCTGGGCCCTCGTGAGGAGCAGCCCCAGGCGTTCTTTCATCTCGCCGATCTTCTCGGCGCAGCGTGCCTTGAACTCGATCCCGGCTGCGCCCATGGCGTCGAACAGGTCGTGCTTGGCCGCGGCCTGGCGGGAGAACTCCTGGAGATACGAGAACAGCGCTGCCCCGGGTGACTCCGCAGACGCCTCGGACTGTGCCAGCGCGAGCAAGCCCTCCAGCCGTGTCATAACGATGGCCTCGAAGAGGTCCTCTTTGGTAGGGAAGTGGCGATAGACCGTTCCCACCCCAATCTCGGCCCGCTCCGCCACCCTGTCGATTGGCGCGGACACACCCTCCACGGAGAACACCGCCTCGGCTGCCTCGAGGATGCGCTCGCGGTTGCGCACGGCGTCCACGCGCATAGGTCGGATCTTGTCGGGATCGATCGTCACCGAACCCGGACCGCCGCCCTGTTGACAAGCGGAACGATCGTTCCGTATAATGGGGGTTGAAACGGAGCCACCGCTCCGAATATATCGGAACCAGGCAGGCCTGAGCCACCGGAAGAGGGGGACCCGATGACCAACGACCCGACCGCAGTCGACGCGGTGACAGCCACCACCCTAACGAGCTCCGAGCCCGATCCGAGACGGTGGTGGTCGCTCGCCGTGATCGCCGTGGCCCAGCTGATGATCGTGCTCGACGCGTCCGTCGTGATCGTCGCCCTGCCCTCGGCGCAGCGCGCCCTGCACATCTCGACCGCCGACCGCCAGTGGGTGCTGAGCGCCTACACGCTCGCGTTCGGCAGCCTGCTTCTCCTCGGTGGGCGGATCGCCGACTACCTCGGCCGGCGGCGCATGTTCATCGTCGGCCTCATCGGGTTCGGCGCCGCTTCCGCCCTCGGCGGCCTGGCCCAGGACTCGGCCATGCTCTTCGGCGCCAGGGCCCTGCAGGGTGCCTTCGCCGCCATCATGGCACCTGCGTCCTTGTCACTTCTCACCACGACGTTCACCGGGGTGCAGGAGCGGGCTCGTGCCTTCGGCATCTACGGGGCCATCGCAGGCGGTGGCGCGGCCATAGGCCTCGTCCTGGGCGGCACTTTGACCCAGTGGGCGTCATGGCGCTGGACCCTGCTCATCAACGCGCCCATTGCCGTGTTGGCCGTGGCGGGTGCAATGCGCTTCATCAAAGAGAGCCGCGTGCACGAGCGCGCTGGTTACGACATCCCTGGGGCTGTGACGGTGACCGGAGGGTTCTTCCTGCTCGTCTACGGGTTCACGATGGCCGGCACCGACGGATGGACGGCGCCTCTCACTCTCGGGTTGTTGGCTGGGGCCGTTGCCGCCCTTGGCGCCTTCATCGTCATCGAACTGCGTTCGGCCCAGCCTCTGTTGCCCATGCGCGTCGTCCTCGATCGCAACAGGGGCGGGTCCTATCTGGCCTCCCTGCTGGTGGGCAGTGCCCTGTTGGGGACCTTCCTCTTTCTCACCTACTTCCTTCAGGAGACCCTCGGGTATTCGGTCCTCAAGACCGGGTTCGCCTTCCTTCCCTTCTCGGGAGGGATCATCGTCGGCGCAGGCGTGGCCACCCGCCTGCTTCCCCGCATCGGGCCCCGGGCTTTGATGGTGGTGGGGCTGCTGTTCGCAGCCGGCGGGCTGTTGTGGTTCACCGGCCTGAGCGTGCACAGCACCTACCTGGCCCACGTCTTGCCACCCCAACTGCTCGTCAGCCTTGGCATGGGCATGACCTTCGTCCCGATGTCCTCCACGGCCTTGGTAGGGGTCGATCCCACCGACGCGGGGGTGGCAAGCGCACTTGTCAACACGACTCAACAGGTCGGGGGGTCGCTGGGCACCGCGCTCTTGAACACGGTGGCCTCCGCCGCGGCGGCCAGCTATCTCACCGCTCATGTCCGCGCCGGGAGGGCGGCCTTCCAGGTTGCCGCGGTCCACGGCTACACCACGGCCTTCGCGGTCAGTGCCGCCCTGCTTGCCGCGGCAGCACTGGCGGCAGCCATGCTCGTGCGTGCGTCCCGCCACCACGTGTTGCGCGAGATCGTAATCGGTGAGCCGACGAGGTCGAGCTCCGAGCTGATCGCGGCGGCGGAGTCGGTCGTCTCCACGTGAACCGCGGGCTTGCTGCCGGGTGGCAGGGACGGTTGGACCGAGGCTCGCCGGAGTCGCGCAGGTACCGACGCCTAGATCGGAGTGCCCTGATGAAGAACCAGCCGCCAGTTGCCGTCGGAGCATCTCCAAAGGGAACTGCGGCGCGCCCGACGCCCACCTCGACTTGAAACATAAGTCAAGAGGACGAGGTTTGGCTCCAGGACTGTTCCTTCGATGTCCGTCATCTCGGCCGCGCAGGACTCGTCAGTTGCTTCAGAGGCAAGGGCCTGTATCGCCTCCGGCCGGGTCCAGCATCGTCCTGACATGCCGATCTCGCGGAACTCTGGGTCGAGCAACTCATCGACCAGCGCGACCGACCGCCTGACACTCGGGGACATCAGGGCCAGCTCTCGTTCGATCACCGGGCCAAGCTCGTCGGCGGTCATCGTTCCGCTGCCCTTTAGAGCCGTTGTCGGCGTCGGCGGAGTGCGCTCACAAAGAAAAGTCAACCGCAGCTTCAGGCGGGGCGCTGGTCTGGCCGAGATGGGTGTAGCGGGCTGCGGCGGTTTCGGAAGTACCCCGAGCCTGGGCGTCCGCAGCACGGGAGGCGAGCGCGGCCGTCCTGCTGTCCGAGAGCAGACGACGCTCGCGTCGCCGGGCACCTTTCGGCACAGCTCTGCCGGCGAGATCGTAGGTCTTCCTGTCCTGACCGAAGAGGGAGTAGGACCGTAGGGCGAGAGCGATTGCCGCGTCGTGAGAGTCGGTGCTCTCTGCTTTCGCAAGGACTCTGATGACCGTGGTGATTCCGGACCGGTCCAGATTGGCCATGGCCCCCGCGTCATCGAACCTGGTCGGGACGAGATCGGGACCTCGAACGGGCCAGCTCCGTCGGGGTCCCAGGCGGGGACCCTTGCAAGTTCAGAACCTACGGGCACGGTGACAAGACCGCGGGGGAGGACCACTCCTTTGCCATTGTCGAGTTCGCCAGCGGTGCCATCGGTCATGTCGAGGACGGCTGGGCGCGCCGGGGCAGCATGGACGACCGCATCGAGAGCTACGGCGACCAAGGCGTCACCTACGGCAACTTGCACATGGGCAATGCCCTGCCGACCTACTCCGAAGCCGGTTACGGCTATGCCGTCGAGAAGGCACCGAGCACCCAGGGGTGGAGTTACCCCGTGTACGAAGAGCTCTGGAACTACGGCTTCCCCCAGGAGACGGACCACTTCGCGCGTTGCGTGAGGGGCATGGAGGAGCCCCAGGCGACCGGCCGCGACGGCCGCGTCGTGCAGGAGCTGCTCTATGCCGGGTATCAGTCGGCCGGCTCGGGCCGGCGCGCAGAGCTGCCCTTCGACGCCACGGGTGTGGCCAGGCCCATCGACTTGTGGAGGTCGCCCCGGGTGATATGAGTTTCGGGGCCCGGTATCCGGGGCCTGGTCGGGACGTCGGTGGCCGAAGCTCGGAGATGCGCGGCTGCACCTTGTTTCTCGGCTAGACAGTCGAGTTCGGTGTCCCGGGCGCCGCGCGTTGAACGAGGCGACGGGGAGGAGGGCGATGTGTCACACGACAGCGCCAGCACGCGGGAGGAGGCGGGGTCATGACGGACGCAACGAGCCAGGAGCGCTGGTGGCCGGGCGCGGTCGTGTATCAGCTCTACGTGCGCTCCTTCCGGGACTCGGACGGCGACGGCTACGGCGACCTTGCCGGAGTGATCGAGAAGCTCGACCACCTCTCCTGGCTCGGCGTCGACGGCGTCTGGTTGTCGCCCACAATGGCTTCGCCGGACCACGACTGGGGCTACGACGTCTCGGATTACATCAGCGTCCACCCCGAGCTCGGGACCCTGGCAGACCTCGACCGCCTGGTCGCCGAGGCGGGCCGCCTCGGGATGCGGGTCCTGCTCGATCTCGTGCCCAACCACACGAGCGACGAGCACCCATGGTTCGTCGAGGCGCGCCGCTCCCGGGACGCCGCCCACCGCAGCTTCTACGTGTGGGCTGAACCGCGTCCGGACGGATCCCCCCCGAACAACTGGCTCGATGCGAGCGGTGACAGTGCTTGGACCCTTGAGACGGCGACCGGACAGTACTACCTGCACAACTTCCTTCCCTCCCAGCCCGACCTGAACTGGTGGGAGCCCGCGGTCCACGACGCGTTCGAGGAGATCATCCGGTTCTGGTTCGACCGGGGTGTCGCGGGGTTCCGCATCGACGTGGCTCATGGCCTGTACAAGGACGCCCTCCTACGCGACAACCCCCCCGTGCCCGCGGGTCAGCTTGTCGGTGGCAATGCCGGCCAGGAACAGCGCTACAGCGCCAACCGTCCCGAGACCCACGCCGTGTTCCGGAGCTGGCGCCGGATCGCCGAGCAGTACGCGCCGCCGAAACTCCTCCTCGGGGAGACCGCCGTCCCGGACGCGGTGAGACTTGCCAGCTACTACGGGCAGGACGACGAGCTCCAACTGGGCTTCAACTTCCCTTTCCTGGTCTCAGGCTTCACCGCCGCGGAGCTCTCGAAGGTGGTGGGCGAGACCCTCGGTCAACTGCCCGCCGGGGCCGTTCCCGCCTGGGCCATGTCTAACCACGACAAGTCGCGCTTCACCACCCGCTGGTGCTCGGGGGACGACGTCAGGACGGCACTCGCGCTCACGGTCCTTCTCACGCTGCCCGGCACGATCGTCGTCTACTACGGTGACGAGATCGGGATGACTGACGTCGAGGTCCCCCTCGAGCGGCAGCGCGACGACATGTTCCTCGGCGGCCGGGGGGGTCACCCGAGCCGGGACCGCGCCCGGACCCCGATGCAGTGGCAGCCGAGCGCCACCGGCGGCTTCACTGCAGGCGCCACTCCATGGCTTCCGCTCGGCGACGTCCGCACCCATAACGTGGCCGAACAGCGAGAAGATCCGAGATCACTCCTGTCCCTCTGCCGCCGGCTCATCGCGGTCCGTCGCCGGCACATAAAGGGCCGAGACGGCACCTACGCGCAATTGCCGTCGGCTGACCACCATTGGGTCTACCGGATCGGCGATGTCGTGGTGGCGGCAAACTTCTCCGAGACGCCCGGCGAGCTCCGCGGACATCCGGGTCTCCTGCTCAGCTCGAGCCTCGGCGGGCGACAGGGCGGCGAGCCCGTCGGAGAGGCCCTTCAACTCGCCGGCTTGGAGGGCGTCGTCGTGCAGCGCCGCCCGTAGCAGGTACCGTCAGCTCTGCTTGACCCGCCCCTGTCGAGGCACGAGGCCACCGCGCCCGCCCGTACCCACGATGTGCGGGGAGGACCAGTCGGTGTCGAGCGAAGAGTTGGGCAACCCGCTGAGCGGTTGCCAGTCACGCCCGTCCCGGCTCTCCGCGCCGAACAACAGGGCCGCCAAGGGCAGGCCGACAACGACGAGGACCACCACCAGCCAAATCATGACCGCAGCTCGGACCAGGCGTGCAAAGACTTCATACCTCTATTCTCCGCCGCTTACCCTGAAGAACAAGCAACTAGTTGCGAATAACATTTCAGTATGACTTAATTGTTTCGCGATCGACGTCCGGCGCTTGAAGATCCTTCAAGCCGTTGTGGCGACCGGTCCGGTGTCGGCGGCCGCGGCGCTCTTGAGCTATTCGCCCTCTGCTGTGAGTCAGCAGATGACCGCGCTCGAGCACGAGACCGGTGTCCGGCTCTTCGAGCGGGCGGGTCGAGGGGTGCGACCGACGGACGCCGCCCTGCTGCTCTGCGAGCACGCGACCCGCGTGCTCGCCTCGATCCAGGACGCCGAGGACGCCATTGCCGCGCTGGCCTCCGGCCATAGTGGCCGGATACGGGTCGGCGCCTTCCCGACGGCGGGTTCCTCGCTCGTGCCTGGCGCGCTCGCCGCCTTCCAGGCGTTGCATCCGCGCGTTGCCCTCGACCTCGTCGTCGTGGAGGGCGACGACGCGATCACCACACTGCGAAGCGGCTCGATCGAGGTCCTCGTGGCGGTGGAGGAGAGATCTCCCGGTGACGCTATGGACGACGGCCTTGTCCACCAGCACCTACTGGCGGATCCCTTCCGGGTCGTGCTGCCCCGCACGCACCCGCTGGCGGCGAAGCGATCGGTGGACCTGGCACTTTTGGCGTCGGAGCGGTGGATCGGAGTCAGTTCCTGCCCGGGCCACTGTCGGCTTGTCATCGAGGCCGCCTGCATGCGGGCCGGATTCAGGCCCGTATACGCCATCGACGCGGACGAGTACTCGACCGCCCAGGGCTTTGTCGCGGCCGGTCTCGGCGTGGCCTTCGTGCCCATGCTCGCGCTCGGCTCGACTCTGCATCCCGACGTCGCCGTGCGGAGGATCAAGGGCGCCCAGCCCGCGCGCCAGGTGTGGGCGGTGACCAGGCCGGCCGTCGCCGATCAGGTGCCCGTTCTCTCCATGCTTGCCTGCTTGGAGGCTGCAGCTGAAGAGTTCCTTCGTGATGTTGTCGAGGCCGCTGCGGTGAGCCTCGAGACGCCGCTCGGCGGCGCCTTTCAGCAAGGCGCCCCGACGGCGAACAAACGCTGACCCCCCAAGGAGTGGGCGGTCGCCGCCGCGTGTGGTCCGCCTCGATTCCCTCGGAGTCGGTGGCGCACGAGCGCCCGGGCGTTCAGTCCGGGTAGTCGACCATCGCCGTGCTGGCGAAAGCCTCGACGCGGCTACGGCCCTCGCTCGGCCAGCCGCACACGAGGTAGCCGAATCCGGCCTCCGCCAACCTCTCGATGTTGGCGCGCACCTCGGCGTCGGGCTCCGACAGCGAGAGCGACGAGGCCCGGACGATCGCGGCGGGATCCCGACCGGCCTTCTCGGCCAGCTGGTCGAGGCGGGCCGACAGCTCGGCCAGCTTCTCCGGACCGCCGTAGGTGTGCCAGACGTCGGCGTAGCGCGCCGCGAGAGGGAGGGTGCGCCGCAGCCCCGAGCCGCCGATCCAGATCGGTGGGTGGGGGCGCTGGACGGGAACCGGCCGCAAGCTCGCCTCTCTAAGGCTGAAATGGTGCCCGTCGTACGAGACGACATCGCCCGTCGAGAGGCGGACGATGATCTCAAGGGCGTCCTCCAGGCGGTCGAACCGCGCACCGACAGGGGGAATTCGATGCCGAGCTGGCGGTGCTCGGCCTCGAACCAAGCCGCGCCGAGAGCCAGCTCCAAGCGTCCGTGGCTGGCGTGATCAACCGTGACGGCCTCGGCGGCCAAGACAGAGGGGTGTCTATAGGTGACACCGGTGACGAGCAGCCCGAGACGTATCCTGCTCGTCGCAGTCGCCAGCGCGGCGAGTGTGGTCATGCCTTCGAAGCACTCACCCGGACCTTCGCCGTACATGGGGACGTAGTGGTCAAACCCCCAGGCACCGTCGAAGCCGAGCTCCTCCCCGAACTGCACGCGAGCGACGACCTCGTCGAAGGCCATCCTCTGCTGGGCGACGTCGATCCCGAAACGCATACCGCCGAAGTTAGCCGTCCGGGCGGTCAGCCGGTAGGGGTGTGGCAGTCGCAGTGTTGCTACCCGGCCGGAGGACGAACCAGGTTCCAACGACGCGGCGGGACAAAGCCGGCTTGTCGTGCCCGAAATGTTCATGAGCTGACGGGGCCTTGGACTTGCCTGGTGCGGCGGCACTACAATCCGGCTACTCGCGGAATAGGTGCACTGTGGAGGATGTGGCGCGGTTTGATCTTCCTGGCCGAAAACGCGGGCTCAGCGCCCGAACCCGCAGCTGGACGTGGTCATCACGACGGCCTCGGGACCGGCGAAACCGCTAGTAAAGGGGGCTTAATGCACCGAGACCGAGGTTTCAAGAGGTCCGCTATCGGATGGTTGATCGGAGTGACCGCCGCGGCGGTGCTCGTGGTGCCCGTCGCAGTCGCGACGGGCTCGAGTGGCGCGGCCACGTCGATGTCGCACAGCAAGATCCCGAACGTTACGGTCATTATGGGAACGACGGACCGAATCGTCTCTGCGGACCCGGCAGGCTCCTACGACCTGCCGTCGTGGACGATCATTTGGAACGTCTATCAGACGTTGGTCAAGTTTGTGCCCGACACGACGACGATCGTCCCCGACGCCGCGACGTGCTCGTGGCACGGCGCGACGACCTACGTCTGCATCGTCAAGCCCGGGCAGTACTTCTCGAACGGCGACCCCGTGACCGGCGCGGACGTCGCGTACTCCTTCAATCGCGTCCTCAAGATCAACAGCCCGATGGCCCCGGGGGTCCTGATCGCCGCGATGAAGAGCGTGACGGCGTCAGGGAACACAGTCACGTTCAAGCTGAAGGCTCCCGACGCCGTGTGGCCGGACGTGCTCGCGACCGGTGTGGGCGCGATCGTCGACCAGAAGGTGTACCCGTTCAACAAGCTCCAGCCCGACGGGAAGATCATCGGGTCCGGCCCGTACGAGCTCAAGTCGTACACGCCGAACCAGTTGGCCGTGTTCGTGCCGAACCCGCACTACGGCGGGAACGACGTCCTGCACAACAGTGAGTTCATCATCCGCTACGAGGAGAGCGCCACGACGCTCGTCTCCGACGAGCAGCAGGGCGCCATCGACGTCGCCTACCGCGAGCTGACCCCGACCCAGCTCGAGGCGCTCGGACACTCGAGCGGCGTCAAGATCGTCATCGGCAAGGGCCTCGAGATCCGCTACCTCGTCTTCAACGAGAAGATCCAGCCGGGCGCGAACCCGACGCAGAAGCTGGCGATCCGCCAGGCTGTGTCGTACCTGATCAATCGGGCCTCGATCGCGAAGTTCGTCTACAAGGGGACGGTCAAGCCCCTGTACTCGATCATCCCCGACGCGCTGGAAGGCCACATCAACTCCTTCCAAGAGGTGTACGGGGCTTCTCCCAATGTCGCGAAGGCGAAGACCGTGCTCAAGGCTGCCGGCGTGGCGACGCCGGTCAAGTTCACGCTCTGGTACAACGTGAACCACTACGCGGACACCGACATCGCGACCGAGCTGCAGCGTGAGCTCAACGCTTCCGGCCTGTTCAACGTGTCGCTCCAGTCGGCCGAATGGTCCACCTACGTCAGTGCAGGCGCTACGGACCAGTACGGGGTCCGCCTGATGGGCTGGTTCCCCGACTATCCCGACGCGGACGACTACACGGGCCCGTTCTACCTCTGCAACAACTTCCTCAACGACCACTACTGCAACAAGCAGGTGAACTCGCTCACCGCCCAGGAAGAGGCGTCGTCGGTCCCGTCCGTCCGTGACAAGGCGTTCGCGCAGATCCAGACGATCACCGCCAAGGACCCGTCGCTCATCCCGCTCTGGCAGGGAGGCCAGATCGCCGCGGTCCGTGATGACGTGACCGGAGTCCAGTCGACGCTCGACGCGTCGTACACCTTCCGGTTCTGGCTCGTCGGAAAGTCCTGACCTGCTGAGTCCGGGGGCCAGGCGCTCGCCGCCTGGCCCCCGGCCAGACCGGGTTTCGAGAAGGGCGCGCAGGTTTGTCGTCGTCGAAGGGATCGCTCCGCCGCTATATCGTCACACGGCTGATCCTCGTCATCCCGATGGTCTTCATCTTGTTGACCCTCGTCTTCCTCCTGATGCGCGTCGCCCCCGGCAACCCGATCGTCGCGGCGCTCGGAGGCCACCTTTCCCCTGCCCAGCTCGCCGTCCGTGAGAAGATCGGCGGCTACGACAAGCCGCTGATAGTCCAGTACGGCGAGTACTTGGGACAGGTCGTGACAGGACACCTGGGCACCACCCTCACCGACCACCGTCCCGTCACCCAGGTCATCGCGCAGAACGGCGCCGCCACGCTCGAGCTCACGGTGGCGGCGATGTTCATCGCTCTCCTCGTCGGCATCCCGCTCGGAATGCTTGCCGGCCGCAGGCGCGACAGCTGGCTCGACACCGGGGCAAGGGTCTACGGGATCGTTATCTACGCGGCACCGGTCTTCTTCCTCGGCCTGCTGGCGCAGCTGTTGTTCGGTCACATCCTCAACTGGCTCCCGACATCGAGCGAGTCGGGCGTCCTCGTTCAGGCGACCCTCACGCCTCACACGAACATCCTCATCATCGACGCCATGATCGACGGCGCCTGGGGTGACATCCCAGATCTGCTCGCGCACCTCGTGTTGCCGGCGGCGACGCTAGGCCTCGTCATCTCCGGGGTTGTCCTGCGGCTCGTGCGCGTGAACGTCATTCAGGCGATGAAAGGTGACTACATCGAGGCCGCCCGGGCCCGGGGGCTCAAAGAGCGGTCCGTCGTCGTCCGGCACGCCTTCCGCAACGCCCTCGTCCCGATCGTGACCGTCACCGGCTTGCAGGCGGCCCTTCTTCTCTCGGGCGCCGTCCTCACGGAGGAGACGTTCAACTGGCCGGGTATCGGCGGCGAGCTCATCTACTACCTCGAGGCCCGTGACTACATCGCCGTGCAGGGGATCATCACCGTCTTCGCGCTGGCGGTGGTGGCCATCAGCCTTCTCATCGACCTCATAAACGCCTGGATCGATCCAAGGGTGCGCTACTAGTGGCGATAACCTTCCCTCCCGACGAACTAGAGATCGATCGCCCGACCCGAGCCGGCACCGGTGACGGGCGAGCGCGTGGCCTGAGGCGCGCGATCGCACCGCTTATAGCCGTCCGCGGCCTGCCCCGGTGGCTTTTCTGGACGGGGGCGACGATCACGCTCGTCTTCATCGTGCTTGCCGTTTTTGCCCCGGAGATCGCGCCCTACGGCTTCAACCAGTACGTCGCGCACGGCATCCGGTTCCCCCAACAGGCCCCACCCTCGCCGGCCCACTGGTTGGGGACGACGGTCGTCTCCGAGGACGTCTACTCCCGCGTCATCTTCGGGGCGCGCACCTCGATCGAGGTAGTCGTGCTCGCCCTCGTGTTCTCCATCGTGATCGGCGTCCCTCTGGGCCTCATCTCGGGGTACTTCGGCGGATGGCTCGACAGGGTCCTCGTGTTGATCAACGACTCGATCTTCGCGTTCCCATACCTGCTCCTGGCGATCGTGATCGCGTTCCTGCTCTCAACCTCGGTGGGTGGCGGCGTGTTGACTGCGGCCATCGCCATCACTGTCGTCTACATCCCGCAGTACTTCCGCGTCGTGCGCAACACGGTGCTCTCGGTGCGCGAGGAACCGTACGTCGAAGCGGGCCGCGCCCTCGGTGCCAAGCCGAGAACCGTCATCCGGCGCTACGTGTTCGCCAACGTGGTCCACTCGGTCCCCGTCGTGGCGTCGCTGAACGCGGCGGATGCAATCCTCACCCTGGCCGGCCTGTCGTTCCTCGGCATCGGAATGGACCCTTCCGTCGCCGCCGAATGGGGCTACGACATCTCTCGCGGAATCTCCGACGCCCAAGCCGGTTTCTGGTGGACAGGGCTCTTCCCGGGGCTCGCGGTCATCCTGCTCGTCACCGGACTCACGCTTGTCGGCGAAGGGATCAATGACACCTTCAACCCACTCCTGCGACGGCCGAACCACCGTCGGTTCACGATGCCCAAAGGCGTCCGTCAGGCGACCACCGCGGTCGGCGAGGCGGTACGTCCTGTCGTGCGCGTCCGCGATCTCAGGGTGTGGTACGCGACCGACCGCGGCCCCGTGCGCGCCGTCGACGGCGTGAGCTTCGAGATCCAAGAACGTGAGACGCTCGGCCTGGTCGGTGAGTCCGGCAGTGGCAAGTCGACCCTCGGTCGCGGGATCATGGGCCTGTTGCCCGTGGGCGCGATCCGGGACGGGTCCGTCGAGTTTGAAGGTCAGGACCTCGTGAAGGCCACCCCGCAGGAAATGCGGAGACTACGGGGACCCTCGATCGGCCTCGTGTTCCAAGAGCCGATGACCAGACTCGACCCGCTCATGCGGATCTCGGACCACTTCGCCGAGGCGTTGCGTACCCACGAGCCCGACATCTCCGACGCCGAGGTACGCAGGCGCTCACTTGAGGTGCTGGGCGGCGTGCGCATCCCGCCGACGCGTTTTCGCAACTATCCCTACGAGTTCTCGGGCGGCATGCGCCAGCGGATCATGATCGCCCTCGCGCTCGTGCTGAAGCCGCGCTTTGTGATCGCGGACGAGCCGACGACCGCTCTCGACGTGTTGGTCGAAGCCCAGATCCTCTCGATCATCGCCGACCTCAAGAACAACTTCGACACCGCGCTGTTGCTCATCACGCACAACCTGGGGATCGTCGCCGAGTCTTGTGACCGGGTCGCTGTCATGTACGCGGGGCGCATCGTCGAGCAGGGCGCTGTCGCGGACATCTTCTCCCGTCCCGAGCACCCCTACACCCAGGAGCTGATGCGCTCGACGATCTCGCTGTCGACGCGGGAGCTCCACTACATCCCAGGGGCGCCGCCCGATCTGGTCGCGCCTCCCTCCGGTTGCCGGTTCCACCCGCGCTGCCCGCACGCGATGGAGGTTTGCCGCGGAAAGGAGCCTGTGGGTGTGGAGCTCAGGCCGAGCCACCTCGCCGAGTGCTGGCTCCACGGTCCGCAAGAAGAGATCCCGCCCGATGGCCGTCGCCCCCTGGAACGCGAGGAGATCGGCATTGCAGATGAAGCTTGACTCCGGGACGACACCTCTCCTCGACGTCCGCGACCTCCAGGTCCACTTCTCGCTCCGGGGGAACTTCCTGCAGCGGATGCTGGGCCGGGACACGGGTTCTGTGAAGGCGGTCGACGGCGTCACCTTCAAGCTGCAGCGGGGCGAGGTGCTGGGCCTCGTCGGCGAGTCCGGGAGCGGAAAGACGACGCTTTCGCGCGCGGTGCTCTCGCTGGTCAAGGTCACGGGCGGGTCGATCGCGTTCAACGGGGAGACGATCTCGGGGCTTTCCGAGCGGCATTTCCGGCCACTGCGCAGGCGGCTCCAGCTCATCTTCCAGGACCCCCACGCTTCGCTCAACCCGGCGATGACGATCCTCGACGCCGTCGGTCACCCGCTCAGGATCCACCACATCGCCAAGGGTGACGACGAGGTCCGCCGGCTCGTCTCCGAGTCTTTGGAGCGGGTTGGCCTCGTGCCAGTAGACCGGTTCTTGCGCAAGTACCCGAGCGACCTCTCCGGCGGCCAGAAGCAGCGCGCCGTTCTCGCCCGGGCGATCATCCTCGGGCCGGAGCTCGTGATAGCCGACGAGCCCGTCTCGATGCTCGACATGAGCGTGCGCGCCAAGATGCTCGAGCTCATGGGCGACCTCAAGCGTGATCTCGGGCTCACGTATCTCTACGTCACCCACGACCTCGCGACAGCCCGTTATTTCTGTGACCGCATCGCGATCATGTACCTCGGGCGGATAGTCGAGATCGGTTCGGCGGCCGAGATTTACTCCGAACCGCGTCATCCCTACACGAGGGCGCTGCTCGAGGCGATCCCCGAGCCGGACCCGAGCCACAAGGTGCCCCGCGACCTCCCGAGGGGCGAGGTGCCCGACGCCGCCGTACCGCCGCTCGGCTGCTCGTTCCACCCCCGCTGCCCGAGGGCTTTCGGGCCGTGTGGTTGGGAGAGCCGAGACCTGCGCCTGATGCTCGAGGAGAGGTGGGCGGCGCTCAGCCCCGACGAGTACACACGCGAGCGCGCCATCGTCGGCGATCTCGGAGGGCTCGACTCGCCGTCGACTGAGGCTCTCATCCCCGCCGGGCGCGGCCACGGCGTGGCCGAGCTGGCGGCGTTGCTTGACGAGCAGCGGAGGTCCACACCCGGGGACCCGTTCTGGAAAGGGGTGCTTTCGACCGAGCCGCGCACCCATGGCGTCCTGGTCCGCTTCCGTGACCACCTCACGCCGGAGCTGCAGCCCGTCCTCGACGGCGCCGAGCCGGTCGAGGTCGCCTGCCATCTCTACCGACCGGACCTGACGCCGCACTGACTCCCGTGGCCGGGGTCTCAACCCAAGTGGGTCACCGGCGACATCATCCCGAACCGCAGTGCAACACCGGCCCACCGACTGCCGGCGAGATGGCCCCGAAGGTCCATTCCAGGGGTTCGCGGCGATTCCAGCCCTTCACGGGAACACCGACCTCCAAGGTCGCCTCGGCCGTGGGGCCCTGCGGAAGGAGCTTTCGCCAGCGGTAGATGAAGTTGTCGGCGAGCACCTGCTTGCCTCCGATGTCGTCGTACCACCGCTCGGGCCCGTTTCCGGAGTAGTGCACCCAGCGGGCCGCGTTCGAGACGCGCCGCGACCTCAGACCGGACACCGCCGATGCTGGTCAGCGATGAGAAAAGGATCGTCACCTGGACGCTTGATCTCGTCGTCCAGCAGGAGCCGGTGAAGTGTGGCTCGATTCGGGCGATATCGGTGATGTCGGCGCCAGCGGGGACGGCGCGCTTCAATGCCGACAGCTCAGTCAGGATTGCCCCGCCAGGGTCACCGACGGGGCGTGGCGCGCGTCGCGCCCCCCACCCCACGGGTGCGCGACCAGCAGGCCGGAGGCGGCACCGAGTAGTACGACGCCCAAGGCGACGGGGAGGAATCGCCGACGGAGGCAGGGTAGACGATTGGACGCGTCGGGAGATCCTAGGTCCGCGCTCTGGGCAGAGCTCCAACTGAGCAAGGTGAGATGCAGGCCGGATGCCAAGAACAACCGGATGTCGTCGCAGGCAAGAGGTACCCGAGTGATCTCGGTGGACCCCAACAAAGAAGGCTTGTTGCAGTGCTGGTGCCAATGCAGCGCTGCTCTTGGTCCTGCGGGCACGAGTTCCAGACGAGGACCCAGAGCTCGGGGTCTCGGGAAACTGGGCCCCGAAGGCTCTGGGATGACCGGCGCGCCTGGACGACGCCTGCGGCGCTGGGCATGTCGCGTCCGAGCACGTCGAAGGGGCATCCGACGATGCCTGTGAAACTGTCGTCGCTCTTGTCGTCTGCGGTTGGGCAGTTCAGTCCGGTACAAGGTCCCAGGAGCCGCCGGTCAGCTTGTAGGCCGAGGGGTAGCCCTCCAGAGCATGTCGGCAGTACTCACCGCCAGGCAGGTGCCGACCGCGATGCATGAGTTTGCCCAGCAATTGCGCGGGAGTAGGCATGACCGCGGGACAGACTAAGGGCGCCGCTGGCTGATCAGCGCCGAGTACTTGTTTCGCGGTGATTCGCAGCCGGCCAGGCTGGATCGACGCAGAAGGTCCTGATCGGGGTGAGTGGCTACTGGCCTACCCGGCCGTCGATGCGTTCTCGCAGGAAGTCTGCGTGGCCGGCATGACGGGCGTACTCCTCGATCATGTGCACCGGCACCCCACGCAGGCTGATCACCTGACCCTCGCCGCAGCCCCGCCACCTCGAGGTCCGGTGCCTCCTCGACGAAGCCCTCAGCGAAACGCACCTCCTCCCGCCAGGCTGCCTAAGCCGAACTTACGGCGCATCTGAGCCCCGATCTGCCCCTTGAGCAGCGATGAGTGCCTCGTTCGGAGTGAACAATGTAGACACGAGTATGCTAGACATTGCGACGGCAATATGAGATTATGTCCTTGTGACAAGACCGAGTGGTGCCATGCATGTGGCGACTACGCGTCGTCAGCACAAGGACAAGGTCTACGAGACCGTTCTGCTGCGACATTCCTATCGCGAGGGCGGCAAGGTCAAAAACGAGACGCTCGCCAATCTCTCGCACCTGCCGCCCGAGACGATCCGGGTCATCCGCGAGTCGCTGGCGGGCGAGAGCCATGTGATCGCCGGAGAGAGCTTCGAGATCGAACGGGCACTTCCCCAGGGCCATGTCGCGGCACTGTTCGCAATGGCGAACAAGCTCGGGCTCGCGAAGCTGTTGGGGCCGGGGTGTCCCGAGCGAGACGTGGCCTTGTCGCTCATCATCGCCCGTTGCCTAAAGCCGGCCTCCAAGCTCGCCACGACGAGGTGGTGGGACGACACGACCCTAGGAGTTGACCTCTTGGCCGAGGGCACCTCTACAGACGAGGTATACGCGGCCATGGACTGGCTCTTTGCCCGTCAGGGCACCATCGAGACATCCCTCGCCCGTTTGCACCTGTCCAAGGGATCGATGGTGCTCTACGACCTGTCGAGCTCTTGGATGGAAGGAACGCAGTGCCCACTCGCAGCCCGGGGTTACTCCCGTGATGCAAAGTCGAAAAAGGCCCAGATCGAGTACGGCCTCATGACTGACCATGAAGGCCGTCCGGTCTCAGTCGAGGTGTTCCCCGGCAACACCGCCGACCCGTCCGCGTTCATCTCGGCGGTGGAAGCGGTGCGCACCCGCTTTGGGCTGAAAGAGGTCGTCATGGTCGGCGACCGAGGCATGATCACATCGGCTCGCATCGAGGCGCTGGGAACCCTCGGCGGCATCTCGTGGATCACGTGTCTTCGCGCGCCTGCGATCAGGGTGCTCGCAGAACAAGGAGTCCTCCAGCTCTCGTTGTTCGACGAGACGAACCTCGCTGAGATCACCCACCCCGACTACCCCGGAGAACGGCTCATCGCGTGCCGCAACCCTGCCCTTGCCGCCGAGCGGGCGCGCAAGCGCACCGAGCTGCTCGAGGCCACCGAGGCCCTGCTCGCCCCGATCTCAGCGGCGGTGGCTTCGGGGCGCCTCAAAGGTGCCGACAAGATCGGGGTGCGTGTCGGTCGCCACGTCAACCACTACAAGATGGCCAAGCATTTCGAGATCGTGATCGGAGACGACAGTCTCGCCGTCTCGCGTCGCCAGGCCGAGATCGACGCCGAGGCCTCACTCGATGGCATCTACGTCATCCGCACGAGCGTGGACAGCGAGCGCCTCGATGCCCCCCGCGCCGTCATGGCCTACAAGGGCCTTTCGGTGGTCGAGCGAGACTTCCGCAGCTTGAAGTCAATCGACTTGGACCTACGCCCGATCTACCACTGGACCGAGGACCGGGTCCGTTCCCACGTGTTTATCTGCATGCTGGCCGCCTATGTGCTGTGGCACCTCCGCAAGGCCTTGTCCCCGTTGTGCTTTACCGACGAGGAGCCTCCGGGCCGTGACGACCCTGTCGCGCCGGCAGGGCGGTCGGATGCCGCCAAGGCAAAGGACGCCTCCAAGATGACTTTGAACAAGGAGCCGGTTCATGACCTGTCCACTTTGCTCAGCCACCTGGCTACCTTGACGCGCAACACCGTCGTGTTCGCCGGCGGGGTCCGCATCGACAAGCTGGCATTGCCGACACCGCTGCAGCGCCGGACTTTCGAGCTCATCGGCGCCGCGATCCCGACCCGGCTCGGGCCTTTGTAGACAGAGCGAACACCAATCCCGATGATGAACCACCTGATCACCAGGGGGTTCTCTCGTTTCTACGGCTGTAAGTTCGGCCTAAGCGGACGCCACCGCCTCCGGGTCGCCCACGGCACCCTCGAACGCGGCGTCCCGATCGTCGTCGTGGTCGAACAGAGACGGGCCATCCTGGCCGTCGAGAACACGGCGGAACCAGTGACGCTCGACGTCCGCGAGATGGCGAACCAGACCAAGTAGTGACAAGTTCGACGGCTCGACCGACCGGCGTGCCATATCGACGGCGTCAAGGCCCGAGCACTTCAACTCGATGGTCGAGCGGTAGTCGCGCAGGTAGCCGACCAGCGTCGTCCGCTCGGACTGGAGTCGTCTGCCATGCCACCAGGGTGGACGATTTCGACCACGCCGCGCCAGCCGTTTCCAGTCACGCGCGGCGCCACGGCCATCGGCCGTGGGCTACAGATTGTCCCGATCTCCTGCGCTGGGGTCCGCCGTCCGCCGCCGCTGGCGTTGTGACATATCGAGGCTCTGAAGTGCACCCCCGACTTCCTGCCGAATCCGTGCTCCACAGGAAGAATCAAGCTAGGAGCTAGAAGGCACACCGATTAACCGTTGGGGGTCAGTGTTCGAGGAGGCGGAGGGCTAGTCTTCGGCCGCGGCCCTGTTTAACAGCCAGTGCGATCCACAGCCGGAAGAGAGAGTCGATAAGGTCCTCCTCGTTCGGTCCCACGTAGATGGGTCGCAGGCCTACGCCTTCGATGACGGTCTCGACGGCCGACCGATCCGCCTCCCCGGAGGAGAAGAACATGTCGGCAAGGCCCTCATCGAAGACCGGGTTGGCCATGTTCTCACCCCCCAAGGTGTTGAACGCCCGGGCGTAGCGGGCGCCGGCAGGGAGCACATCTCGGCTGTTGGCGACGGGTCGGTCCGTTCGGTTCGTTGCGTCGATGACCAGTTTCGTTGCGAGAGCGTGCTCGTGCTCGGATGCCAGTTCTCCGACGGCAGAGCCAGGGACAGTGGGTCCAGCTCTGCTGATGGTGCTCGACACGCTCAGCCCCTCCGAGCGTCTCGCTTTCGTGCTCCACGACCTCTTCGGGGTGTCCTTCGAGGACATCGCTACGATCGTCGACCGCTCTCCCGCCGCGGCCCGTCAGTTGGCCAGCCGAGCTCGCCGCCGGGTGCAGGGCGGCGACGGACTGCACCCCGGTGACGGCCGCCGCCAACAACAGATCGTCGAGGCGTTCCTGGCCGCCTCCCGCCTCGGCGATTTCGAGACGCTGGTCTCCCTGCTCGACCCGGACGCCGTCCTTCGGGCCGACCGCGCGGCAGTGAAAGCCGCGACCGCCAATCGCGATCGGGGCGCTCCCCTCTTAGCACCCGAAGTGCGGGGGGCTCGGGCCGTGGCGGCGGTGCTATCGGGGCGGGCCGCAGCCGCACAGGTGGCACTTATCGACGGTGCTCCCGGAGCGGTTTGGGCTCCTGGCGGGCGCCCCCGTGCGGTGTTCGCCTTCCGCGTCGTCGGTGACAAAGTCACCGAGATCGAGATCGTGACCGACCCAGCGGTGGTGCGGTCCCTCCAGGTGGAACTGCTGAGCTAGTCGAGCTACCTAGTTGAACGAGAGCAGGCTCCCTATCGTCTGGGGTCAGTATTGGCGTGCCGCTGACAACGCCGAGGTTGGCGGCCGGAAGCTCCGTCGGCCGCGACGACAGACAGGAGACGGCCGCAAGCGAGAAGTCGCGGGCGTGGCCTGCAGGCTCGGGATGGCGCGTCCCGAACAGTCGTTCACCTCGCGAAGCGCGCTGGGTCCAGAACGACACGGTCGACAACTGCGAAGGACGCTACGCCTCGCGACCGAACCGTCGTTTCCCGTTGGATCCATATCAAAGGCCGAACGCCCCATCTGTGCGGTTGCCCAACGGTTTTGGCGGTTCCGGCGGCCATCCATGTCGAGACGGTTACGGCGCCCGGCACCGGGGCCGCGCGCGCGTTCACGTTGTTAAGCGGCTGATGGAAAGGCCCAGGTCCCGTTCCCCGTTCCCCGTGCCTGTGACGATTATCCCTACAGGGTCGAGCCCAAAGGCGAGGTGCAGGCATCTTTTCGAGTACAAACGCTGGGAACGCGGCCGGCCGATGGAGCTGTAGCAAATGGACAAATGCTGCTGAGCGACTGTACCGAGCGTCGTACGGGGATCGATGACACGGAGCCCGACTCTCGTGCGGGAGCCGACGGCTACGAGCAGCGCCGGTATCTAAGGGCGGTAGACCTCGCGACGGTGACCCACGCGGACTACATGGACAACAAGTCGATCGTCGAACACTTCGTACACGATGCGGTAATCCCCGACCCGCACCCGGTAGACGCCAACCTCCCCGGCCATAGCCACGCCTCCTGGCGGACGAGGGTTAGCGGCGAGGAGGTCGATGGCGGCACGAACTCGCTGTTGCTCCTTTCGAGGCAACGTGGCGAGAGCCTTGACGGCACGGCGGGCAATCTCGACGCGGTATGGGCTCACACGAGGCCGAGATCGGCTTTGACCTCATGCCAGGGCACGTAGTCGTCTTCAGCGCGCGCGGCCTCAAGCTCTCGCCGGTCAACGGCATCCTCGGCGGCATCGACGACCCGTTCGTACGTGTCGGGGTCAACGATTACAGCGACTCGACGGCCACGGCGAGTGACGTAAATCGGCTCCCCTGATCGGCGGGTCTCCTCGATGGCCTCCGCTAGATGATCACGTACCTCACTTACGGCCAGCTCTGTCATGTACGAATCGTACAAGTAGTAGCTCAACCGAGCAAAGCGAATTCGTGTTTTCTGTTGTGGGCAACGAGGTCCGGGGTGCCGGCACTTGCGCTTCCCACCCAATATTCACCCAACATTGGACTTCCCAACCCGTCCTGCACTCTCCATGAGCGTCCCGCCCGCGGTTCGAACGCCTGCTCAAGCGACCAATCGGGGAAGCGACCGGACGGCGCGGGACCCCGCGGCACTGGTCGGAGTGGCCCTTTAAGCCCAAGGTGCCGGGTTGACCCCCGGGCGGCCCACTCGCCCACTCGCCCACTAGGAGCTCATCAAGAGCCCCCAAGAGTCACCAAGAGTGCATGTCAGGGCATGTTTCTGACTTGACTGACATACCGGTCGGCCGGATCACCCAACGTTTCTCCCAAGCGAGCCAGGCTTCCGGTCGCCGGCGTTACTGACGGCAGTTCGTGCCTTCTCGTCCCTCCCCGACTTTCACCCGAGCAAAGAGCTCAGTTTGAGGGTCCAGCCCTTGACTTGATGCCTAAGCCTCGATCCACCGTCCGACCCCGGTGAGGTGACTGCTGGGCCCTGAGTTGCTGGATTTTGGCGGCATCGCGACTACCTATCGGCCCGTGTCCGAGTCGGGGGCGTGTTCGTTTCGCCTGTCACCGATGGTGCTCGTGCTGGAGATCGCCGGGCACGCCACAAGCGATCTCGGTGGGGGCTGGTTCAGGTCCGGAGCGCGCAGAGGCTCTCGAAGCAGGCAGTCCACTGCTTGGCCCAGGGCCAGTTCGTCGGCAAGTGGAGCCGGCGCCGTCGTGCACCGCGGTCATGCGACCCGGAAGGTTGAGGAACCGCCGTCGGATCGTCTTGGAGACGAGCGGTCCGTGGATCTGAAGCCCGAGTGAGCCGAGCCAGCGGATGAGGTTGTGGGCGATCGTCGCGCACACCGTCCAGGCGCCATTGGCGCCAAAGCGCCCCGAAGGGCAGTGCGAAAGTCCCGATCCCTCCTTCAAGTCCCTGATCGCGAGCTCGACGACGGCGTGGCGCCGGTGGTCGGCGTCGAGGAGGACGGCGTCGCCCACACGGTCGGTGATGAAAGCGTGGTAGCGGAAGGTGGGGAACAGCGCCGGCTGGGGATCGGCGAGCTTTGTCCGGCGCACGACGAGGCGATGCCCGTCGCCATAGGTGGTCTCGGCCACCCACGCCTCGCCGGCATCGGTGTAGTCGATCGGGACCCAGGCCGCTTCGTCGATTGCCTCGATGGCCCTTTTCACCGCTTCGGTCTGCCGTGCGGTGATCGAATAGGTGACACCGTGGTCCCGGCAGGCCTTTATGACATGGCGAGAGTAGAAGCCCGCATCGGCCCGAAGGCTGATCGGGCCGGTTGACCCCGCACGTCGCACACGCCCGACGAGCTCTCTGACGAACCGTTCCGCCCCTCGGCCCGATCCGGCCGATCCGGTTCGGAACCGGACGTGGAGGACCTCGCCCGTATCTGCACGCGTGCCGACCAGTGGGTGGTAACCGAGGACGTGGGTGTAACCGAAGGCGGCACCTTGCTTGTGGTCCCCGTGCACGGGACAGATCGTCGAGTCGAGGTCGATGGTCATCGGCTCGGCACCGGGCCCCGCGCCAAGCGACCACGCCCGGGTGAGCATCGCCTCGGAGAGCTTGTCGAGCTGGCGGACGTGGCCGAAGCTGAAAGCCCGGAGGAACGTCCCGAGCGTCGAAGGCGCCATCACCTTGTGGGCGAGAACTTCCACGGTCGACCCAGACCGCAACACGTCGGCGTCATCGATGCATTGCGCGCCGGCGACCATGGCGTGCACGAGCGTCGCGACCCGACGTCCTGGGAAGGGATGGACCTCGACCAGCTCTTCGGCAAGAACTTCGAGACCGAGCATCTCGCTCAGCACACCGACGAGAGCAAGACCCGCATCGGCGACGGCGCGGTCGTCATCGAACATCACCGACAGGCGCGACGGGCTGTGAGAAAATGGCATCGAAAAGGTGCCTTTCTGATCTGGCGAATTGCTTCTTTGGCGAGTCCAATTCTCCCTGATCGCGGCACCTTTTTCGCGGATGGTCAGGCTATCAAAGGCCTATCTGGGCGGTGGTTCCAGGCTAAGACTGAGTCTGCTGCTAGACCCCGAGCCCGTCGATCGTTTCGACTTCCGCCAGCCGGCCGAGCAGCGCTCCGGGGAGAATGATCTTGGAGCGGCGCACCCCGGACCCGATGAGAACGACATCGGTCTCGACAACCCTTCGGTCCACGAGCACGGGCCAGCTGGAAGGAAGGCCGATCGGTGTGATCCCTCCATATTCCATCTCGGTGAGCTCGACGGCACGGGCCATCGGGAGGAACGACGCCTTGCGTATGTCGAGGAACCGCTTGACGATTCCGTTGACGTCGGCGCGGGTGACGGCGAGAACGACGCAAGCCGCCAATCGCTCGACCCCCTCACGCTTGCCACCGACCACCACACAGTTGGCGAGTGAGCCGGGTTCCAGCCCGAACTGTTGCTGTGCCGTCGCCGTGTCCGAGAAGGCCGGATCGATCTCGACCACCCCGACGTCCTTCAGCAGACCCATCGCAGCCAGCGTTCCCAGAGTGCGAGCGGCCAACAGATCGGGCCGGTCCGCGGCCGGAACGCTCGAGAGGCTCCCGAGCTTGAATGTTCCCATGCCAACGTCTACCACGACCGGTGACAGACAGACATGACTAAAGCCGTGGGCGGCGGCATCCCGAGAGGCCGAGGCGTGCGACCCGATCCCGAGCCGCTCACGACTCAGCGGATTGTGACCTTGCTAGGGTCGCGCTGACTCGCATGGGACGGATAAGCATTCCGGGGGAAGTTCGGAGCCGGGAGGGACTCAATTGGCGGCTTATGTGATCTACCAAGGGGAAGTCTTCGATCCTGAGCGCTACGAGGAGTACAAGGCGCAAGTGACTCCGAACATCGCGGCAGCAGGCGGTCGTTACCTGGTTCGGGGCGGCGACGCTGAGCCGCTGGAGGGTGGGTTGCCCGCTGGTCGCACCGTTGTTGTGGAGTTCCCCACCAAGAAGGCCGCGCTCGACTGGTACCGGAGCGAGGAATACACAGAGATTCGCAAGCTCCGCGAGGGTGCCGCGGTGGGCAGTTATCTACGTTGTGGACGGAGTCGACTGAGTCCGGTCGCCCGCGAGGAGTGAACGCCGTGAAGTTGACCGACTACGAGGCGCTGAGCTTCGACTGCTATGGAACCCTTATCGACTGGGAGGTCGGCCTCGCTGCAGTTCTCCGTCCTTGGGTGCGATCGCACGGCTCGAATCTCGACGACGAGACGTTGCTGCGCGTCTACGCCGATCATGAAGCGCGGATCGAACGCGAGCATCCGGCGGACACGTACCCCGACGTTCTGGCGAGCTGCCTTGAGGCACTCGGAAGACAGTTCGGCATCGGCGTTTCGGCCGAGGAGGCACACAGCTTGGCGGTGTCTGTTCCGGACTGGCCCGCCTACGACGATTCACATGACGCTCTCGTCACCCTCGGCAAGCACTTCCAGCTCGTGATCCTCTCCAACGTCGATCGCCAGTCGTTCGCGGCAAGCAATCGGCGCCTGGACGTTGCCTTCGACATGATCCTGACCGCAGAGGACATCGGCTCCTACAAGCCCGCCGCCCGCAACTTCGAAGCGCTCTTGGACAAGACTGCCGGACTCGGAATCGCGCAGGGCAGGCTGCTCCATGTCGCTCAGAGCCTGTTTCACGACCACGTCCCCGCGAAACGAGCCGGACTTGCGACCGTGTGGATAAACCGTCGCCACGGGCGTCCCGGCTGGGGTGCCACACCGGCACCGCCGAGCGGAGTCAGACCGGACTGGGAGTTCAAGTCGATGGCCGAACTCGCGAAAGCAGTCGAGATCGAATCGCAGTCGCTCGGGTAGGCACGCACCGCCGCGGCGACGAGGCTCTCGATCCCGGTTGCCCACAACTCTCGGTGGCCATCCCGGTTGGCACGGCAACGACGGTGTGGGATGAGTCCCGCTTGACGGCTCGGCTCTTGTTCAAGAGTCCTGCCAGTCACTGCGAGGAACTGGGAACGAAAACGGTCGGCGTGCGCCACGAGGCCGGCTAAGAACACCGGACCCGGGTTACTACTCCCAAGCAATGGCGCGCACTGGCGATCCGTCGATGCCGGTCAGGCGCAGGGGCAGAAACGCGAAGTGATAGGGCGCACCGGATTCGAGCTGCTCGAGACCGGTCAGGTTCTCGACCACCAGCACACCGCGCCCCAAGAGCGTCTCGTGAACATGGGTCGTGCCCTGAACCGACGAGTCGGGGTTCATCGTGTCTATGCCAAGGATGCCCGCGCCGGCTTCTACCAAGCCGAGCGCCGTCTCGACCGCGAGGTACGGGTGTCGCAGGCAGCGCTCGTCGCGGAGATGACTGTCCCAACCGGTGAACAGCACGGCAGCGCCTCCGGCAGGAAGACGCGCCAGGCCCGGCTCGACCATGTTCCAGGTGATCGGCTGATCGTCGGCCAGGCCCGGGACTGCCACGACCACGCCCGGCACGACGAAGCGCGCGACCGGGTAGCCGTCGATCGGCGTCGCGTCCGCGATGTAGTGCCGGGCGGCATCCATGTGGGTGCCGGTGTGGCTGCCGAGCCGGAGCTCGCTTACCGTCCAGGGCGGTACGCCCTCGAACCGTGAGATGCGCGGTTCGGGATCGCCCGGGTAGTAGGTCATGCCGTTCTCGATCGGCAGAGTCAGGTCGAAAAAGCTCACAGCTGTGTACCCGTGCTTCCGGTTTCAAGGGGCGCCTCGACGATGTCGCCTCCCACTGGCGCCGCGCCCGGTTCGAGCGGCACGGCGACGCTTTGCAGGCGCGTCCGGCGCCCTGCCCCGTAGAAGACCAGGCCGACTGCGACAAGAACGATGAGCGGGACGATCTGCGAAAGCTCGTACTGCAGGCGTTCGTGCGAGAAGCTGAGCGCGGCCAGGGCGTCGTTCGGATTGGCATGCTGGCCGAACCAGTCCACGCCGAAGCCCGGCCAGATGAGCGCCACCGTGGCCAGCAGCGCCCAAAGTGTGGTCAGCACCGACAAGGCCCACGCTATGGCCGCGCCCCCCGGCACCCTGTAGGGTCGCTCGACCTCGGCGTACTTGTAGCGCAGTCGCACAAACGCCGGGAAGATGAACATATACGAGAGCGTGGTCGTCGATATCGTCAGCCCGAGGACCGCCTCGAAGTAGCGGTTGGCGTTGCCGCCTGTCAGCGTGAAAGCCAGCACCATGAGCACAGTGGCCACCAAACCCGACAGCAGGTTCACCGCGATCGGCGTGCCCAAACGCTTCGAGAAGTAGCCCAAGAAGCGCGGGCCGCCCCCGTCAGCCGCTGCGATCGCCTCGCTGCCCATGATCCAAGTCGCGCCGGCCGAGGCGATCGCCCAGATGAAGGTGATCGCAACGGCGTCGCCGAGCACCTTGCCGGCACCTGTGAGAATCACGGTGCCATTGCTCGCCACGTGGCCCCCGTAGACGGTGAACACCGCCCTGGCCGCGTCGATGAACCCGGTGAGACCGAAGACCTGGCTCCGGGGCAACACGATGAGGATGCCGAGGATGGGAATGCCGTAGGCGAGCACGGTGGCCAGGCCCGACCACAGCACTGCGAAGGGCACGTCGCGCCGCGGATTGGTCATCTCCTCGCCGGCCGCTGATGGCACCTCGAGGCCGGCGAAATTGAAGAACAGCACCGGCACGGCAGCAATGAACATCGCGTAGGTCGGCGAGAAGTCGCCGAAGCCGAAGCCGTGCACGCCGTGCTTGGTGGCGTAGACGACCACAGAGACGGTGAAGAAGCCGAGCACTGCACCGTGGGCCTAGGCCCCAACGGTCGGAACCCACTTGCCGTAGCGGAGCGAGATGATCGCTGTGCCGATCGTGAACCAGATGAAGGCCAGGGCGAACACGTACTTCGAGACACCGCTCAGCGGTGTGAAGAACTCGCCGACGGTCGCCAGCGCGACGATCGTCAAGCTGCCGCCGACCCAGATCGGGTTCGAAACCCAGTAGATCACCGAGTTGACGCACGACACGAGGCGACCGAACGCGAGCCGTGTCCAGACGTACTGGCCGCCCTCTTCGGGAAAGGCCGAGCCGAGCTCGGCGACGATCAGCGCGTAGGGCAGGAAGAAGAACACGGCCAGGAACACGAGCCAGGTGAAGCCCTGCGCCCCGTCACTGGCCACGGCTCCAATCGTGTCGATCGTGACCACGGTGCAGATGAGATAGAAGAAGACGTCGAAGCGGCGAAAGTGGCGCTGCAGCTTTCGCTTCTCGACCTGGGTTGCCCGCGTCGTCTCGAGCATCAGGGTAGCCATTGGTCGCCTCCTTGTCACAGACGCTCAAAGCTACAGCGCGGGCGGTGGCCTTCAGGTGGGGCGACGCAATGGAAACCTGCCGCGGGCTCGATCCGTTGCTCTGAGCCCGGCGGAGACACGCCCGGTCCGGTCGGGCCCGTCCTCCCCGCACAAGCAAGCGCTGGGAAAAGTGCCTCCCCGACCAGGAGCTCGAACGGCTGGCAGGGGTCTGAGCCCAGGGCGCGTCCTCAGGGAACCACCTGAGAACTGGCGTGCCCTTGGGACTCATGGATGTGAGGGAGCCGCAGGTGCGCCGGGCACCTCGAAGAAGAGGTCGTCGGCATAGCACCACCACCAATCCTCACCCGGCTCGTAGGAGCGGATGATCGGGTGGTCGGGGCGCTGATGCCAGTGTGCGGTCGCGTGGCAGTTCGGCGAGTTGTCGCAGCAGCCAACGTGTCCGCACGTCATGCAAAGCCGAAGGTGTACCCATTCTCCTCCGGTCCGCAGGCAGTCCTCACATCCCCAGCTTGAGGGTTCGACCGGCTTGACGGCGTCGAGATGCGTGCACGGTGTTGGCAACGGAGCCCCTCCCTTCATGCGCCTGGACAGCGGCGAAAGCTCATCACTCTCGTGGGTGCCGTTCTAGCGCCTGGCGGTCCCACCCGGCGCAGTCGGCGGCGGCCTCGTAGCTCGACTGCAGGAACCCGAGGAGGGTCACGTCTGGGTCGGCGGCGGTGCGGACGGCCTCGTAGGGGAGAACGAATTCGCCGAAGGCGTCGCTGAAAAAGGCCCTGTCGGATATGACCTTCGCGTTCCGGTACCCGGGCGGTTCAGGATAGGCGTACGCGTAGAAGAAGCCCTCGCCCTCTCCACCCGGCCAGTAGCCGCAGCTGCTTACCTCGTGGGAGTAGGCCTCGTGCATGACCTCCGGCCCGCAGTTCGGGGCACCTCCGGGGTGCGGCGGGGCAGTTCTTCCCGAGAAGCGGGTCACCGCCAGGTCCAACGCCCCCCAGAACAAGTGGACTGGACTGGACTTGCCGACGAAGCGGCTGCGGAACACATGGAAAACTCGCGAGGCCTGCACGAGGAGCAGCCAGAAGCGATGCGCCTGGTCTCGGTCGTAGGTCGCGTGCACCCGGTCTTTGTCGAAAGCGATGGCGCCCTCGATCTCGACGGGCATGGGCCAGATCATCGTGGTGACGCCCAGGTCGTCGAGCTGAGCCATGAGCCGGGCATAGAACTCTGTGACAGAGAGTCCCTCCAGTTGGAATCTCCGGCATTCGCCCGCCCCGGTTCGCGATCTGCAGCTGATGGTCATGAAGGTCGAAATCGACCTGGAAGCACACACCCTGTTGGTGCGGGATGAGGGAGCTCGTCGAGCCGCGGGCGGTCAGGTAGAAGGGCACGTTCCACCAGTGATTGACAGTCGGGGTATTGGCCATCCGAACCTTGCCGACGATCTGAGTCCACAGCTGCAGCGTGTCGCGAGTGGGAGCCCATTCGGCGAGCGGCAGCGATGGCCAGCGGTTTGGTGTCGGGGGCGGCCCCGACGCTCCGGCGTCCGTCATCATGGCTTTTCCTCAGTTCGCCGTTGCGAGAACATTCCTTGCCCGAACCATCGCGAGGTGGGGTGCAAGCCGCGGGTGCCTGTCCGGGCCGCCGGCGGGAGAGGAGGCACTCTGCACGCGAAAAGGTCCCGTCTGCTGGTCCTGCCGAGTGGCGGACACGAGTCAGTGGCCCGGGAGGCCGAGAAGAGCGCGAGCCCTTCAACCCGGCGGCTCATCCGCTGAGTTGCGCTCAATCCTCAATCCTGAGGTCGCCGGGGCCTTCGGGGACGTCGACCGCGTGTTGCTTGAGGGCCGCGAGCGGAACAATTTCCAAGGCTCGCTCATGGGTCGATGCCAACACGACGTAGGCGGCCGAGCCGTCTTCGTGCGCCCGCAGCCAGTTCCTCGCGGTCACACACCATCGATCCCCGGGGATGAGGCCGGGGAAGTGGAACTGAGGCATGGGGGTGATGAGGTCGTTGCCGATGCGACGCTGGTGGTCGAGGAACTCAGCGGTGACTACCGCGCAGATCGTGTGGTTGCCCCGGTCCTCGGCCCCGGTTCGACAGCATCCATCTCGATAGAAGCCATTGAGCGGGTCTGTGCCGCACGGCTCCAGCTCCCTGCCCAACACGTTGCGATCCCCCATTCCGGCCATTATCGCTCAAGAGCCGGACCGCTGGTCTCCGTGCACGCCAGTCGGGCTACCGGCCCTCCGGGACCTCTCGCCAAGAGCTCATGCCGGGATGCCCCGTGATCGGGTCTGGTGCAACAGGAGCCCGTAGATGCTGCCCGTCGCCAGGCCGAGGACGAGCAACGACGGTACCAGCACTTTCGCATCGCACCCCGATCACCCGTCCGCTGCCAGCAGGCAGGGCGGCGCCATCGATTGCTGAAGTCGCAACCTGGAGGCTCACGGTCCTAGTGGTCCCTCTGGCGTCTCCATTTGACTGTGCCGAAGTCTGGTTGTTCGAGTGTTCCGTCGCCGCTGCCGTTGAACGTTCGGGTTGCAGTTTGCCCGGACCGGGCCGGCACGCCGGCTCGTCATCGCACTGGGGTGCCGGTCACGTCGTGGTCGAACCTGCCGACGCGTACAGGCGCCAGCCTTCGTGCGCCCTGACACCAGGTCAGGTGGACGGGCATCATGAAGAGATGGCAGTACTCAAGATCGCCACGTGGCCATTCCCCGTGAGCGCGGACATTGGCAGCCATCTTCGCTACATCAGGCGACAAATGGTTTTGCCCAACGCGCTGGGCGCGTCGTCCAATTCCCGGAGGGCTCGTTGTCCGGCTATGCGGGCACGGACTTCGAGTCCCTCGCCGACTTCGAACGGGATCGGCTCCAAGACGCCGCTGCAGAAGTGGCGGAGCACGCCCATCGGTTGCAGGTTTGGGCGGTGCTCGGCTCCGCCCATCGGACAAGCGACTCCCACAAGCCGTACAACAGCTCCTACGTTGTCGATGACTTGCAAAGTCCGTGAACCCGGTTGGGCTTTATGCTCTGGCAGCGCCGGGGCTCGTCGAGGAGATTGGAGGACGTGGCGAACATCGATCTGAAGCAGGTGTACCGCGAGCACTATTCGGCAAAGGCGAATCAGCCCGTGGTCGTCGACGTGCCGTCCCGGCCGTTCCTCATGATCGACGGGGCGGGCGATCCCAACACCTCCGCGCAGTACAGCAACGCCGTAGAGGCGCTCTACCCGCTCGCCTACGGCCTCCGGGGGGCAGTCAAGCGGCTCACGGGCGACGCATATGTCGTGATGCCACTGGAAGGGCTTTGGTGGAGCGAGCAGATGAGTTCCTTCGACCCGGCCGACAAGTCGAATTGGCTGTGGACCGCGATGATCTGTGTCCCCGCGGCGGTTACGGCTTCCATGTGGACCGAAGTGCTCCCGACTGTCACTGCGAGCAAGCGCCTGGTCGCGGGTGGTCTCGCCCGAGTGGAGCACCTCGCCGAGGGTAAGTCGGCCCAGATCCTCCATGTCGGCTCCTACGCCGATGAATCACCGACTATTGCCACGTTGCATGAGTACATCGAGGCCCTGGGCTGTAGGCCTAGGGGAAGGCACCACGAGGTCTACCTCTCCGACCCGCGCACGACCGACCCGGCCGATCTGCGCACGATAATCCGACAACCTTTCACCGATACCTGACCACGACCTTGGACAGCCGGATTCGCGAGGACGACGGGGTCCTGCCGGACACGATCCATTGGCTGCTGGCCGGCGACGCCTCGATCCGTTGGCAGACGAGACGCGATCTTCTGGACGAACAGCCGGACATCTGCGAGGCCGATCGCGCGGAAGTGGCCACAACGGGCTGGGGACGCCGCCTGCTGGCGGGCCAGGACCCAGGGGGTACCTGGGGCGGAGGGCTCTACAGCCCGAAGTGGACATCCACGACCTACACGCTCTTGTTGCTGCGCACGTGCGGCTTAATTCCAGGTCATCCGGCGGCGTTGCGCGGGGTCGAGCTGTTATGGGAAGGCGCCCGCTACCTGGACGGCGGACTCACGCCCGCGGCGACGGTCGATCACCCGGAGGCTTGCGTCACCTCGATGTACGCGGTCCTGGCCAGGTACTTCGGATTCGACGATCCCCGTGTTGCTGCCGCCCTGGATTGGCTGTTGGCCAACCAGCTCGAAGACGGCGGCTGGAACTGTCGCGCCGTGCGGTTCGGGGAACGGCATGGCTCGTTCCACACCTCGATCTCGGTGTTGGAGGCCTTGGCAGAAGCTCACCGGGCCGAGCCGGCCCGCACGGACCTGACGACCGCGATGGCGCGCGGTCGAGCGTTCTTCTTGGATCACCGCCTCTTCAAGTCCCAACGAGACGGCACGGTCTCCGACCCCGCCTTCACCCGGCTGTCGTTTCCAACCCGGTGGCACTACGACATTCTTCGCGGGCTCGACCACTTCGCCGCTACAGGCTCCCCCGGGGACGAGCGATACCGCGACGCGCTCGAAGTGCTCGCCGGGCGCCGGCGCAAGGACGGGACCTGGCCGCTGCAGCACAAGCACGCGGGTCGCGTCTGGTTCGACATGGAACCGACGGGAGGGCGGAGCAGGTGGAACACGCTGAGAGCTCTCCGTGTTCTTCGATGGGCCGAGTGCCGCTTGAACTCCACTTAGATCGGGCCGCGATCGCTCCGGCCATGCCTGCTGTGCTGTCGGCCAATCAGGTGGTCCTGCTGTTTCACCCCACGCCGGAGTCGGCCGGTGAACTAGCCAGCCTCGACGAACGCGTAGGCCGGGATCGGTGCCGGCCGCGTTGATGTTCCCGGGGACGTGAAGCAGGCGGCTTGCCGGCGCGGGGCCGTCTTTGATATCGAGCGAAGGAGGCACGCGTGGTCCTGGTTCGGTGTCGGGTTCTTGAGCAGGCGACCGCTCGCCGAAGACGCCGGACGAACGTCAGACCCTCGCGTTCGGTCTCTTGGCACCGTCCATGGCCGAGAGACTCGCCTCCGGGATCTGCCGAGCGTCCGGTCGAGGCGTGACGGACTCTCGCGCGAACGCGCCGGGATCGCGTCTCGGTGCGACTTGATGAGACTGGGGGCCGCGAGGTTCAGCCGGCCAGTACCCGCGAGCGCACCGCCGACACGAACGCGTCGCGGGGCAGGCTCGAAGTTGTGGCGGGGTTGTCGCGGTCACGTCCGCGCGCCGGGGGACTTGGCGGAGGAGGGCTATCTCGCCGAACTGATCCCCGGGGAGGAGTTCTTGCACGCCGGCAGCGCCGGAGTCGGGCTCTTGATGCTGGCCGCGGAGTGGGCGCCTTGGCAGTTGTGCCTCTGTCGGCCGCGCTCGTCGGTCGGAGGACGATTGGCGGCCCGACGACCCTTGCCTTCGTCGCGTGCGGCATCCCGCTCGTCATCATCGCGGGGCATCCCCCTTTTCGACACGGCGCTGTTCTTCGTGGCTAGTCGCAAGGTGCAATCACCGCGACCGCGATCCACATGCCACGGACAAAGGTCCGCAGGCCGCTGACGACCAGGAGGCCGCCTACGTAGGGATGCCGGACGACACCGGCAGTGTCTCGGAGAAGGCCGCGTATGCCGATCGAAGCCCCGGTCGCGGAGACCCGGATCGGGATGCTGCCGAACTGGTTGGTCGCCACGGCCGCTGCGAGCATGAGGACGGCGACACGCCAAAGACCACTGCTGGGGTGGTGACCAACAGGAAGCCACCCGCGATAGCTCCAAGGGCTTGGCTCAGGGTCTTGACCGTGCTCATCCCTGCCGCAGCCGCGGTCAGCTCAGTCGGGGTCCGGGCGAGCACCGGGAGCATCGCCGACTGGGCCGGCCGGTAGGGGGCGGACACGATGGCACCCATCGCCACAAGGATCAACAGCGGGGCGAGGGGCACACCCGTGGCGGCAAGGGCCGCTCGTCGCCACGATCGCGAACCGAGTGCCGGCGATGGCCGTGAGCAGACGGCCCTTCGGGTGCCGCTCGAGAAGAGGGACGTTGAAGAAGCTGCCGATTGACGCGATGAAGAGCCGGAACCGGACCAGGCCGACTGCCACCGAGCCGTGGGATCGAAAGGCGTCGGAACCCTGCAATCGGACCGTGCTTGTCGGTCGTATCGGCCACGGCGGCAGGCCTACCGTCGGAAGTTGTCAGGTGTTCAGGAGGCGGGCGTTGCCGAATGACCGGCCACGTCGTGGAGATGGTGCACGACGTCGTGGAGCGCGTACCGGCCAATGGACTGGACCGTGAATTTCGCGCCGTCGCTCCGGGTTCCCCGCCGGTGCCAAGCCGCCCCTTCAACTCTGTCGAAGTCGCCTGCGAGCAGGCCCGCGGCCTTGGACAGCTCGGCGCCCACGGCCTGCGGGTTCTGGTGCCCGTAGCGGTCTTCGCTGGCGGTACGGTCCTGGTCCCAGTTCTCGTAAGTCGGATCGTCCGAGGTGAGCATGAGGTTCAAGCGCTCGTCGAAGATGCGGAACACGTCTCGCACGTGGCAGGCGTACTCGAGGCGCGACCAGCGGTCGTCGCGCTCTCTGAGGCGCAACTGCACGGGATCGTCAGCCAAAATGTCACTCCAGGCCTGGGCGTTGGCGCGGATAATCGGCGCGATCTGGTCCCTGGGCAGCTCCGAACAGGCGAAGCCGCATTCGGGGCAACGCCGCTCGAGCACCCACGTCCAGTCTTTGTTGTCGGGGACGATGGCCATGGCCCACGAATCTACCGGCGGACAATCAGAGCCGCGGCTCGCCGCGACTTCGGGTTCTTGAGGAAGATGCAGCAGTGTCTCAGGCACCCTCGGTGTGAGCGTGTCGCCGGCGGCATGAAACACTGTGTCAATGCGAATCTGGATCTGTGGCGTCCGCGGCTCTACACCGACACCCGGGCCGGAGTTTGTCCGTTACGGCGGCCACACCTCTTGTCTTGCCATCGCTCTCGACGGTGAGCTGCCCAGCCTGATCGTCGACGCGGGGACCGGCATCCGACTCGCCAGCGACCTTTTTCGGGGGAGCCCCGACCTTTTCGGCGGCCAGCCGTACACGGGGTCGATCGTTCTGGGCCACATGCACTGGGACCACACCCAAGGGTTGCCGTTCTTCGCCGCCGGCAACAGCGCCGGTTCCCGGGTCGATCTCTACGTGCCCGCACAAGGCGACACCGAGAGCGTCCTCGGGCGGTTCATGTCCCCACCGCACTTCCCGATCCCGCCTTCCGACCTTGCCGGCTCGTGGACCTTCAACGGCCTTGAGCCCGGCGAGGCAAAGATAGGCGCCTTCTCCGTTCTTGCTCTCGAGATCCCGCACAAGGGCGGGCGAGCCTTCGGCTTCCGGATCTCCGACGGACGGGCGAGCATCGCCTATCTCTCCGACCACTGCCCGACGAGCCTGGGTCCCGGCCCAACCGGTCTCGGGGAGTACCACGCGGCGGCCCTTTCTCTTGCCGGCTGCTGCGACGTGCTGTTCCACGACGCCCAGTACACGGATGAGGAACTGCCGGTCCGCGCCTCTTACGGTCACGCCTCCTCGGGTTATGCCGTCGGGCTCGCGGAGGCTGCGGAAGTGGGAGAACTGCTGCTCTACCATCACGACCCGGCGCGGACAAACGACGCGATCGACTCGATCGTCGACAGCTACAAGGGTGCCAAAGTGCCAGTGGCCGCCGCGGTGCAAGGAACCGTTCTGGACTTGCCCTAACGCGTCCGCCCGCACCAGGGGGCTCCAGTCGTGTTCATATGCCGACAACCGCGAGCTCTCGTCCCCATGGGAGCGACTTGCGAACGACGATACGATTGCGGAAAAACACGGCCAGGCCGCCCTAAAGGGGGAGGGGTCAAATGTTCAAGAAGCTTCTGGTTGGCGCAGACAGCTCGGCGACCGCGCTGCGCGCCGTCGAGGCGGCCGTGGACCTCGCCAAGACGTGCGGCGCCAAGTTGCACATCGTCACCGCCTACAAACCGCAGCCGCTTCGCACCCCCGACTTGCCCGCCGAATTCCTCACCGCGAACTACCTCCGTCCTGCCGACTCGTTGCTCGCGGAAGCTCATCTCGGTCGCAAAGAGGGCCGGAGTGGAGGCGGAGATCCACGCCGCCACAGGCGATCCCGCCGAAGCCATCGTCCGCGTGGCGACACAAATCGGCGCCGACCTGGTCGTCGTGGGCAACAAGGGCATGCGGGGCGCAAGGAGGGTTCTCGGGAGCGTTCCGAACAGCATCGCGCACAAGGCGCCTTGTTCGGTCCTGATCGTCGACACCACGAGCGCCTCCTAGCTCGCCCGTATCAAAGGGCGCGGCGTCCGCAGACGTAAGCCCGCAGCGGCCTTCCGGTCGCGCCTTGGCTCCCGGAGCTGAGGGCCCGCCCGCCCTCATCCGTGTCGTGCTTCGATAGCCCGTTCGATGCGATCCCCGTAATCCGGGTCGGCGGCGCGGAAACAGGAGACAGAACGGTCGACGATCGGGCTGTGCTCCACCTGGGCAAGGCCGTCCGCGATGTTGTCGACGAGGCGCCGCTTGGCAGCGTCGTCGATCAGCCTGTAGAGCGCGCCCGCTTCCGCGAAGTCATCGGTTTCGCGCCTGTCCCATTCGTAGGTGCCCGAGACGCCTGTGGTGTCAAGCCCGCCATAGAGGGGCTCGTTCGTCTCGGCCGGGCCATCGAAGCTGTTCGGCTCGTAGTTCTTCGATCTACCGCCGTTGGAGTCGAAGCGCATGGCGCCGTCGCGGCCGTAGTTGTCTGCTCTGGTGGCGCGGGGTGCGTTGACCGGGATGCGCGTGTGGTTGATGCCGAGCCGGTAGCGGTGCGCGTCACCGTAGGCGAACAGGCGCCCCTGGAGCATCTTGTCCGGTGACGGGCCGATGCCCGGAACGAAGTTGCCCGGGTCAAAGGCGGACTGCTCGACGTCCGCGAAGTAGTTGTCCGGGTTCTTGTCCAGCACGAGCTTGCCCACTTCGATCAGCGGGTAGTCGGCATAGGGCCAGACCTTTGTGAGGTCGAACGGGTTGATGCGGTAGCCAACGGCCTCGGCGAGCGGCATGACCTGAACCTTGAGCGTCCAGGAGGGGTAGTCGCGACGTTCTATCGCCTCTAGCAAATCGCTGTTGTGGGAATCCGGGTTTGCGCCGGCGAGCACCGCAGCTTCCTGGCTCGTGAGCGTCGCTATGCCCTGGTCGGTCTTGAAGTGGTACTTGACGTAGAACTGCTCGCCGCGCGCATTGGTCCAGGAGAAGGTGTGTGACCCGAAGCCGTCCATCTGGCGGTAGTTGGCCGGGATGCCGCGGTCACCGAACAGCCAGGTGAACATGTGCGTCGCCTCCGGCGAGTGCGAGAAGAAATCCCAGACGTTCTCGGGTTCCTGGCGGTTGGTGAACGGATCCGATTTCTGGGAGTGGATGAAATCGGGGAACTTCAAGGGGTCCCGGATGAAGAAGATCGGCGTGTTGTTCCCGACGAGGTCGTAGTTACCGTCCACTGTGTAGAACTTGACAGCGAAGCCACGCGGGTCACGAACCGCCTCTGGGGCACCCCGGCCGCCCGCCACGGTCGAGAACCGCGCGAAGGTCTCGGTCCGGGTGCCGACGCCGTTGAAAACCTTGGCCCTGGTGTAGGCGGAGACGTCGTTTGCGACCTCGAAGTACCCGTAGGCGCCCGAGCCCCTGGCGTGCACGACCCGCTCCGGGATGCGCTCGCGGTTGAACCGGGCGAGCTTTTCGACAAGATGCTGGTCCTGCAACAGCACCGGCCCGCCGGGGCCTGCTGTCTGTGAGTGCTGGTTATCGGCGACAGGCGCGCCGGACTCCGTCGTGAGAATGCGGCGATCAGGCATGATCTGACTCCTTGTTCGATGTTGCTCGTGTGGCCGCACGGCCCGGGTGGCAGTCGGGGCAGATTCCCCAGAAGGTGACTGCGGCCTCGTCGATGACGTGTCCGCTTGCCGCCGAGGGCAGTTCGAGGCGTGGGGCTTTGAAGACCGCACAGTCGCGGTCGGAAACTGTCCCGCGCACACGGCAGACGACGTGAGGGTCTTGGTCCGCCGCTCTCGCCTCGAACAGGGCCGCCCTTCCGTCTGGCCCGATCCGTTGGGCGGGGCCCGCTGACAGCGCCGAGAGCACGTCATAGACCGTTTCGCCCGACACTGTCCCCGGGCGCGGCTTCGACGCTTGGATGACCTGATCGACGGACGAGCGGAGCCGTCTTTCGCGCGGCACCCCGAGCACCGCCAACCTCTGGTTGGTGACCCGGAGCCCGGCCAGACGCGGCTCGGTTCGCAGGTCGGCTGTTGGGGGCACTCAGAAGAAGATACTCCTAAGAGTGGAGTCATTCTGGTCTCAGTTGCACGGCTCAAGGACCAGCAAAGCATCGCCAAACGCAGGGTGGGACCACGGAAACCAAGCTCGCCACCTCCTGCGGTGGACTGCTTGACCGCCGGCCGAGGTGGCCCTTGAACCGGCGGGCCCGACTGTCGCCCCGTGGGATCGGGCGGCTAGGCTCGTGTCGTGCTCACGCGAGGTCCCTTTTCTTGGATGTTTCGCGGCCTTGTTCCAATCAGCTGTGCCGGGATGTCGAGGTTCACGGTTCCGGGGCTTTGCACGAGGGGAGCACGTTGAGACTTCCAGCCCTGCGGCCGGCGCAGCTTTGTGACCGTGTCGGTCGGCGCAGCACCAGGTTTGCTCGCCGTCCCGTCGTGCGGCGCATCACCGGCTACAGCGCCGGGTCGGTCGTTGCCATCGTGATCAGCGAGATCGCCTTTGCCGCCGCATTGGGGTGGGCGCACGCAGGCACCACTTTGGCCTCTGCCGCCGGGTTCGTCGGTGGTGCCGTGCCCAACTACGTCCTCAACCGGCGCTGGGCATGGCGCGACCGCCGCGGCCGAGACCGTGGTACCGAGATCGCTTTGTACATCGCCGTCGCCCTGACCTCCTTCTTCGTCTCGGCCGTCGTGACGCACTGGGCAGCGACGGGCGCGCGCCATGTGACAGCTGACCGGGGGTCGCAGGTGGCACTGACCACGGTCGCTTTCCTCGTCGTGTCAGGCGCGTTCTTCGTCCTCAAGTTCGCGATCTATGAAACGGTCGTGTTCAAGAGGGCGGCCGACGCCGGCTCGACGTCGCGACTTTTCTGGAGCCAGGTCTCGTCGAGTCCAGCCTCGTCGAATGAGGGCCTGAGTCCTGTCGAGGGCGATCGGCTGCGGCTGTTGTCGTGATCGCTCACGCGGCTTACCCGCACGCTCGCCCGCGTTCGTGGCTGGCGAGTTGGGCCACGAGCCGCCGCCTACCATTGGTCCGTGGCCAGGCTGGCGTTGTCGGGCCCGCTCTCAGGGTGTCTTTGGACGTGACGCAAATGGATTTCGAGGAGTTCTTCGCGGGTGAGGCTGACGACTTCGCCCCTTTCCAGGTGCCGGTCGAGCTGGAGAGTCCGAGTCCCACGCTCGGATGGTTGGGGATACTCGATTACTCCCCTGACGAGGCGAGTCTCCGACTTCGCCAGTTTGCCTACGCCGTGTCCTACTTCGCGCGTGACAGCGCCGGTACGGACCCACGCCCGGACAACGAGCCGGACCGCGCCGCGCTGGGAACCCTGTTAGCCAGGGCAGCCGGGGGTGAGACCGAGGGCGGGCTCGCCGGAGAGAACTTCGACCTGCTGTGGCGCACCCTTCTTGCTGCCGTGCGGGCGGACCGGTTCAACGAGGGAGTCGTCGCACGGCACGCCACTGCGCTCGCCGGGATTGCCAACGAGCTTCGCAACCGCTTGATCGCGGAGCAACGCCGGACGCGGACCGACGCGTCCGCCGACAGCTGACGGCACGCCGGCCACGCCCGGAGGCGGTTGGTCTGAGCAAGGGCGCGGGCCTCTATCATCAGTGCCCACTCGCAAGACAGGAGGGGGCGACACGTGGATGAGGTCGAGCTATCCCTGCGACGAAGCCAAATGGGCCGCAGTGCCCGCTCGTTCCTGGTCACCGGCAGCCGTTGCCTGGCGAGCGCGGGGCCCGGCTACTGGGTCGCTCTCAGCGGCGCGCCGAGCCCGGACGCGAACATGGTGCTCGTCGACACAAGCGACGCCGCGGTTCTCGCGGCCGTCGTGGGGCAGGTCCAGGACTCTGGCCTACCGACGTTGATCATGCTGGCGGGCAGCGGCCGCGGCGCGGAAGCTCGGAGGCGGATGGCAGAACGTCGGGGACATGCCCTTCATGGCCATTGCATTGGCTGGGGCGCGCCTGCACCCCGACGGGCGGGTCCGACGGGCGGGCATCGACGACTTCGACATGGTCGGCGAGCTTCGTCGCCAGCTCTTTCAGCCTGACCCGAGACGTTGCCGATGTCGTCGCCCGGATCCTCGAGGTGGGCGATGCCGCCGGGAAGATCTGGCTGCTCATCGACGGCGCACAAGCGGTCTCAACGGTCCTGACCTCGCTCGTCGACGACGCCGTGTGCGTGTGGTGCATGGGGACCCCCGCGCGCTTCGCCCGGCGCGGCTACGGTCGCGGACTTCTCAACGACGTGCTGCTCAAAGCGCAGCTCGACGGGGCGACCGTCGGGCTTCTCGGCGCCACTCCGGCAGGCAGGCCCCTGTACGAGGCAACTGGCTGGGCAACGCTCGAGCAGTGGCAGCTGTTCTTGAACACCGGACCGGCACAGAGCCACTGAGCCGTGACGGCTCAGGCTCCGCCCGATCTGCCAGCTGAGGCGAGGTCTTTCAGGCGGGCGCGAACTCGGCCGATACTCTGACCTCGGAATCGGCGATGAGCCACAGCCGGCCCGGCTCGGTCGCGAGCGTCAGTGCGTGACCGTCCTCCACCGGCCCGTGGTGGGTGAGAGCGGCCGACGCGACGGGCCCGCGCACGATCTCGGTCACCGCCGCCCACACCGCGGCATTGTTGACGTGACCGACTACGTCGAGGTCTGCGCGGCGGACCGGCCACGGTTGCGTCGTCGCGTCGGCCGGCACCGGCGCGGCCGGGACCCGTCCCGATACCCGGCGCCCGGCGACGGCCTCGCCGTACACGTCGTGGAATGCCTTGTTGAGCCGCGAGGGGCGCCCGGACCCGTCGAGAGACACCCAGAGAGCCACTGCCTCGACCATCACGCGACCCTCGACCTCGAGGTCCGTGCGGCGCTCGGCCCAGGCCGCACCCGCGCCGCCGCACCACGTCGTGAGGCAGACGACCTCGCGCAGCGCTGGCCACCTGCCTCCAGCGGCGACGCGCAATGCCGTGCGCCGGACCACCCAGGCGTCGCGGGGATCGAGGCCGGACTCCGCCCAATCGTCGGAGGCCACGTCCTGCAGGTACCGGGCCGCCCCGTCGAGACGTAAGACGCCGTCAGGCCCGGCATCGCTGAGACGCACTCGGCGAGTGTTGCTGTAGAGACGGCCCGTTGCCGGCCGGTGGACGAACTCGATCACGGGCCTGTTCTACTCCGGCCGGGCGGGTCGCTTCGCAGCTTTGTCGCTCGTCGCCTCGCCCAGGGCGCGCATCGGACAGGCGCCGGCGGGCGTGCACCGCCGGCGGTGCGGGTCATGGTCGTGCCGACCCCTCGGTGTTGCCCGATCGGATCGCTTCTTGAGCGAGCGTCGTTCGGCGTGCAGTACCGGCCGGCACCGGTTGATGACGACGGTCAGCCCGACGCGGGCTCGTAGCGGTACTTGCTCGCGGAAGTTCTCCTGCTGGTCCCGCCCACAGCCGACACCGTGACATAGACCGTGCCCGACCCTCCCGGTGCTGTGGCGGTGATCTCGGAAGATGAGAGCACCCGCACACGTGTCGCCGGGGTTGCCCCGAAGAGCACGGACACTTTTCCGACGAAGTTGCTTCCCCGGACCGTCACCGTGACGTCGCCGACGTCGGACCCGACGGCAGGTGCCAGCTTGGTGACCGTCGGTGCGGCGACGAAAGTGAACCTGTCACCGCGCGATGAGCGGACTGAGCGTCAGGTCCGCCACCGACATGACGAGATTGTCCGTTCCCGGCTTCGTCGCCGGGAGGACACCCGTGCAGCGCGTGTCGGTGACGCAGGAAACGGTTATCCACCTGGTGCCCACCTTGAGCTGATCCGCCCCTGGCTTGGGGAGGAAGCCCGAGCCACCGATGGTCACCCGCGTCGGGCGGGCGCTCGGACCGATCTTCGGCGAGACGCCGGTGACAATGCTCGTGGTCAGCTTCCTGCCCGTGATAAAGCAGGTCAGTGCCGCGAGGCCCGGGAAGTAGTTGCCCGGATAGGCGAGCACCGGGGTCCCCAACCCGGTGGCCATGTCGTAACCCTTGGTCGCGGGGTAGAGGGACCCTGTATAGCTCGAAGGCGCGTAGGCGTTCTTCCCCCGGGTGACGTCGAAAAAGGCGCTCAGGTAGTAGTCGCTGTCGGCGATGGCGTAAAGGGTCGTGGAGAGCGTCCCCGTGGCATCGTTCGAGCCGTACTCGCCACAGTACGGCGACGAATCGATCAGGACCGCGGCGGCCGCCCAGAGCGGTGTGGAGGCGCTCGTACCCGCCTCGCCCCCTTGCCAGGCGCCGTCCCAAAAAGTGACGTATCCGGTCACCGGATCGGCATCCGCCGAGACGTCGGGAACCTCGCGCATGTACGGCCTCTTGGTCCCGCAGGCGGTGGGGGCGGCCGGCGAGTCGGAGCTGATCAGCCCCGCGATGTCTGGCTGGTACTGGTACGCGGGCATGCACCACTCGCCGCGACACGCCGCCACCGCCGGCGCCGTTCAGGCCCCCCGAGTCGTTCCAGGCGGTCTCGGTGTCGGAGCCGGTGGCTATCGACGTCCCTCCTACCCCGACCACGTACGGCTGACTGGCAGGATCGTCGACGGCGAGCTGAGAGCCGTTGGCAGAGCTCGGATCGCCGTAGCAGTCGGTCGAGCCCGTGTCACCTGCGGCCGCGAAGACGACCTGACCCTGGGTGGCGGCCTGGGAGAAGAGGTCGTGCTCGGCGCGGAGCAGGGCGGGGTCCGCGTCGGGCTCGCAGCCCCCCCAGCCCGTCGAGACAACCCGATCGGTGTCGGCGTTGAGGATCGCGGAATACACGTCCAGGATCTGGCTCGTGTCGGCGTTTTGCGGACCCTGGTAGACGTCGACAGTCGCCTCCGGGGCTATGCCGATGACGTCCTCGATGTCGAGGGCCGCCTCGCCGGTGCCGCTCTGCCCGTAAACGTGATCAGGGCTGGTGCCGCCATCGACCGGTATGTAGTTCACGACGGCGTGAGTTCCGTAGCACGACTGGTAGGCAGCGATGTCTGTCGGCGAGTCGTCCTCGAGCTCCACCAGCGCGATGTGGACACCCTGGCCGAAGTCGCCCTGCGCGTAGAGCGGCGCCATGTGGTAATAAGTCGCCAACTGGTTGGCTGTGAAGCTCCCATAGCTCTGGGCCTCGGTCGTGGCAGCCGCGCACGGTGTCGGGCCCGAGCCCGCGGCCCGGACAGCGAGCCTGGCCAAGGGGTCCTTCCCGCGCACCCTGGTCCAGTGGAGGGCCAAGCTCGTGGGCTGCACGAGATCGCTGAGGCCGACGATTCCCTCGACGTCTGCGGCCACCGACGCCGAGATGCTCGGTGCCGACAGGGTCGTGAACGCCTTGCGCCCGCTGGGCAGCCGGTAGCGCACGAGGTTCACGTGAAAGGCGCGGTCGATCGCCGAAACGGTTGCCGTCACCGGGATCGAAAGACGGTTCCGGCTCACCGGCCCGGGACGGAGACCATCCCCGCGCAGTACAGTTTCGACCGCGGCGACTTGCGACAGTGGCGGTCCGAATAGCTGGCCGAACTGCCCCGGACGCAGGAAGTGCTGGAAGTTCGGAGAGTGGCGCTCGGACAGGGACGTGATGAAGGCCGTCACGGCCGACGGGTCAGGCAGCTTCAGCGTGACGTCGAGGTGAATATCGGTCGCGGGTGCGAGCGCCCCGAGAGCAGAGGAGTGCTCCGGAACGAGCGGGCTTGCGCTCGATCCAAGCAAGGAGAGGGCGGAGGTGGCAGCCGCCCCCGCTCCCGAGGGGGCAGCCCAGACGACGGCCGATGCAGCGGCCGCAAGCACGACCACCAGCAAGGCCATGGGCCGGTGTCTCGTCATGATCCCCCCGGTTTGGTCGATGTCCTTCCGCAACCATAGACCCGAGTCCGGCTGGCTCAGGCCGCGGCCTGGTGCTATCCCGCCGGGATCCGGACAGCGCCAGTGCGGCAACGACTCAGCCCGGAGGCGGGACGGAGGCCGCGACTTCCGCCAAGGATCTGTCGGCGGCGATCGCCGCCCGCAGTACGGCGTCGGCAGCAATGAGCTGGACGGGGTCCACCTGCGCGGACAGCTCGCGGTTCAGGGCCCCGAGCACCTCTACGACGGTTCGGGCGTAGGTCCGGCCCCCTGGCGTCAGCGCGACGTTGATCCGTCGAGAGTCGTGCACGTCGCGTTCGGTACGGGCGAAGCTCCGCCGGACGAGCCCGCCGGCCAGCTTGCTGGCGGCTTGGCGCGTTACGCCGAGCAGCGATCCGAGTTGGCCGATCGGCAGCGGTTCGCGCAAGAGGAGCCGCAGCGTGGCAGCATCACTGCGGTGGTAGTTGTCGTAGCCGAGCTCGTGAAGCCGCCCGGCCATTTGGCGTGCCCAGCTCTGACGGGCGAGAGCGAGCAGGTCACCGAAGAGGTACGGGGAGGTTGACTTCCCTGGCACGGCATCGCATACTACCGCGACACGCAACTGGGTTGCCTATTTGGGGGGATTGAGGTGAGCCGGGCGGACGGCTGGAGCAGTTCGGCACGGGCGCGACGTCGTCGGTGTCCGCGGCAGCGATGACGTCGACCGCCGGCGTGCTGGCTCTGTTGGCCCTCGCGACGGTCGTGGCCGCCCTGGGCTATCTCCATCTCGAGTCAACCGGCCTGTCACCGGTGCGCAATGCTGTCAGCCAGTACGGGATCACAACGTTCCGGGCCGGCTACCGGGTAGCAACCATCGCCTTTGCCGTCGCCGCCATAGCGCTCGCCGTGGGAGTGGACGGGGCTGCGAGCAAAGGCGGGAGAGAGGTCGTCGTGGTGTTGCTGGTCCTCTTCGCTCTCATGCGGGGGGCGATTAGCTGGTTCCCGATGGACGCACCCGGCGCCGCCCGCACCTCGACCGGACAGATGCACGGGCTCCTCGCGCTTGGGGCATTCGTCAGCGTGGCCACTGCCGCCCTCAGGCTCGGCGCCGCGCTGTCGCACGGCGCGCGGTGGCGGTCCTTGGCGCCAGTGTCGTCAGCGCTCGGTTGGGCGATGGTCGCCTGCCTCCTCGGCATCTTGCTGGCTCGGTCGTTTCCGTCCCTACGGGCGCGATTCGGAGCGATCGAACGTGGCTTTTACATCGCGGCGCTAGCCTGGTTCGCTGTCTTCGCGACTGCCTGTGCCGCGAACACCCACTGAACACTGGGCTTTACGACAAACAGGCTCACCCGAAGCTGTGCTCCAGCCCGGAAGGGGCGGCGCGCTCGTGGAGAGCGAGCTGTCCCTGGGCGTTGGCCCGCACCGATCGCGGCGGCGGCGTCCTCGTGATCGCCCCGGGTCCGGGGCTCACCACGGACCTGTTGCGCGCCAAAGCGCCCCGCCTCACCGCGGTAGAGAAAGACGGCGTGTCGGTAGGCCGGCTCGCGCGGCGCCTCAGAGGCACGAACGTGGCAGTGATCCGCGCGGGCGGTAGCCGGTTGCGCTTCGGCGCGGCCGTTTCAGTGCCGCGACGTTGCTCACGAGGCTCCATCTCCTAGGCGCGGCGGCACTCCAGGACCTGCTGCCGGCCGAGCTGCGCCGAGCGCTTCGGCCAGGGGGAAATGTCGTCGGGAGGGACACGATCGAGACGCCGGGAAGACGCGACCAGCCCCTTGGCGACGTCTCCGTGCTGATCGGCATGGCCGGCTTGGTGGCCCGCCGCTGCGCTGCCGGGCTCGTCTTTCTCGTGGTCGAGCAGGACGAGGATCGTTTCGGGCTTGTCTGAGGCTTCGCGAGGGAACGTCGAGCGGCATGGCCCGGGCGCTGCCCCGGGGACAGCACCTATCGTTGTCCTGACCCTCACGAGCCCGCCACTGGAGGCGGTCATGTCGCGGAGCTTCTCTTCTGTCGGTGTCTACTGCGCGTCGAGCCCCGGGGTCGACCCCGCCTTCGCCGAGGCTGCCAAGTCGTTGGGGTCTGTGCTGGCGCGCCGCCGCATCCGCCTGGTCTACGGGGGTGGACGGGTGGGGCTGATGGGCGTTCTCGCTGATGCCGTCTTGGCTGAGGGTGGGGCTGTGCACGGAGTGATCACGCAAGCGCTCAAGGACAAGGAGGTCGCCCACCTGGGCCTGACGACGCTTCAGGTCGTCACGACCATGCACGAACGCAAGGCGACGATGGCGGACGAGGCGGATGCTTTCGTCATGCTCCCGGGCGGGTTCGGGACCCTCGATGAGTTCTTCGAGGCGCTCACGTGGTCGCAGCTCGGCCTTCACGCCAAGGCGTGCGGCATCCTCAACGTCAATGACTTCTTTGACCCGTTGCTGGAACTGTTCGCACTGGCCACGCTCCAGCGCTTCTTGCATCCCGAGCACCGCGACATGATCGTGACCGACACCGACGCCGAGTCCCTGCTCGACCGTCTCGCTTCGTGGACGCCGGTGACCGTCGACAAGTGGCTCGACCACACGCAACGCCTCTAGGCGCTTGTCGGCAGCGGACGCCAGCATCATCCGGTGCACCTTCGGGCAGCGACGGCGGCCAATGCTCCCGCAGTGAGGGACAGCTACAATCGTCGAGTCGAGCGCCATCTCTTTCGAGGTCGAGGTCCCATCAGCCTCGGAGATGATCGACATCGTCGACCGCCAGGGCGACCTACCCTTGGCTCGTGGCCGAGGACGGCGGCTCAATCACCGGCTGCCGCCCCTCACGGCGCTCTAGAACGTGGTGGAATACCCTCGATCATCCTTTCCGAGTTCGCGGGAGCGCTGGGCAGGTCAGGCTTGAGTTCGTGACTGGAATACCACCAGAAGGTCCGGGGTACGGGGCCCGGGACCTCGAGGAGACTTTGGGACGGTTGCGCGAGATCCTTGAGGTTGCCCGCTCCCTGGGAAGGATCTCCGAGGCAGGCGAGCTGCTCGATCTGATCAACACCACCGCCCGCGACAAGCTCGGCTGCAACGTCTGCGCCATCGCGATCAGGGGCGACGACGGCGCCTTCCGGTATCCGGCGGCGTCGGGACTGACTGCCGAAGAGGACCACGCCCTGCGCGGCGCGGTGCTCCACCCGGCCGCCTTCGCGGCCCTGCGGGAGGCAGCCGTGCCGATCGGTGCGGTCTGCTGCGTTCCGCCGGGTCACCCGGTGCGCGAGCGGCCCGATGTGATCGCCGGCATGCCCCTCGGCGGTTCCCCGACCGCGTCCGGCCGCCAATCCTGTTCGCTGGTGTTCGCGCCCCTCATCGGGGCGGACGGTGAGACGCTCGGGCTGTTGAACCCGGCTGACCCGCTGCACGAGCCCTTTCCCGGTCCGCGAGAGACTCTCCTGCTCGAGACGCTCGCGGAGCTCATCGTCGTCGGACTCGAGATCGTCCGTGCCCGAGCCGTCGAGCGCGCCTCGGTCGCGGTGGCGCAGGCGCAGCGGCGCCAGCTCGAGGACCTTCTTGCCGCGAGCGCCCAGGTCCGCGGTTACTACTCCCTGGACGAGGTGCTGCGCGAGATCGCGCGGGCGATGACGACCGCGGGAGGCTTCCGTCGCGCTGCCGTCTATCTGCGTATGCCCGACGACGACCTAGTCGTCGGCGCGACCGTCGGACTCAGCGAGGCCGAGAGCAAACAGCTGCGGGAGACCCCTCTGACACTGCACGAGTTCGCCGGGGCCATGCGGCCCGAGATGTTGCTGAGCCGCTCGTACTTCCTCGACCACCGCAGGTTCGAGATACCGCCGGAGCTCAGCGAGAAGCTGAACACCCCGGTCAGCGACCGGGAGTGGGTGGACGGCCAATGGCACCCCGATGACATGCTCACCGTGAAGATCGCCGGCGCCGATGGCGACCTGCTCGGTCTCATCTCGGTCGACGAGCCGGTCAACGGGCTGGTCCCCGACCGGGCCCATGTTCAGGCGATCGAGTTCTTCGCCGACCAGTGCGCCGCGGCGGTCACCAACGCGCGCCGGTACGAAGAAGTGAGGGCAGAGGCGCTGACGGACTCGCTGACCGGACTCGCGAACCGGCGCGCGCTGGACGTCGCCGTGGTTCGCGCCATAGCGCGCGCGCGACGCGACGCCGCCCTGTGCACGGTGCTGTTCATAGACATCGACCATTTCAAGGACATCAACGACGCCCTCGGGCACGCCGTGGGCGACGCCGTGCTGCAAGCAGTCGGTGCGGGACTTCGGGACCGTCTCCGGCGCGGCGACCTGCTGGCGCGCTACGGCGGTGAGGAGTTCGTCGCGCTGCTTCCCGACACGGACCTCGCGGCCGCGTTGCAGGTTGCCGAGGTCCTGCGGAGCCGCATCGCCTCGCTCGACTTCGACTCGCTGACGGGCGAACTGCCGGTGCGTGTCTCTATCGGCGTCGCCCAGCTCTCCGAGGAGCTCATGGGGACGGGGTCGTTGCTGGCGGCGGCCGACGCGGCGATGTACGAGGCCAAGCGTCAGGGACGAAACCGGGTCGTTTTCGCCCCTTAGCTCGCCGTGCGCCGCTGTGCTACGACAGGGGGATGAGCCGAGCCCTGGACCGCCCGAGACTCCGCCGATTTCTGCCGGCCGCGCTCGTGGGCGCGGCGAGCGGCATGCGCTCCACGGCGGGACTGGCGGCGGTGATCGTCCGGGGAGATGCCGAGAAGCTGCCGGCAGTGCTGCGGCACCGTCTCGCCTCACCCGCGGCCTGTGTCGGGGTCGCCGTCGAGCTCGTGCTCGACAAGATGCCCTTTACCGGCTCGAGGCTCGAACCGGCCGGGATGGCCGGGCGGGTCGCGTTCGCGGGTGTGGCCGGAGCCCTCGTGGCGCGTGAGCGGCTCGCGGCGGCGGCGGTCGCCATCGCAGCCGCGGCGCTCACGGCGAAGGGCGCGCACGACGTTCGCGCCCGCCTCGCCGAGACCCTGCCGGATCGTGCTGTCGCCGTCGTGGAAGACCTGGCTGCCCTGGGGACGGCGTTCGCCGGCTGTCGCGGCTGAAGGCGCCCGCGTCTCGGCCTTGACTATTACGTGACATGATATATCGTAAGGTGACATGAGCGGTCGCAGGCTTTTCCCGAAACCGGACCCTTCCCTCCTCGTGCTGTCCTCTCTCGCAGGCGGCGCGAAGCACGGCTACGCCCTCATGAAGGACGTCGAGGACTTCGCCCGGGTGACGCTCGGTCCCGGGACCGTCTTCGGCTGTCTCGCCCGTCTCGAGGAACGCGGGCTCGTGGAGGCGCTCGAGCCCGAGGACCGGCGCCACCCCTACCGCCTGACCGCCGCGGGCGCGACGGCGCTCGAGCAGCAACTTGCCGAGCTCCAGCGGGTGACTTCGACCGGTGCGACGCGGCTCGGGGCGACCAGGGGCCGCCGGGCAAACGGCCCGGCGGGAGCCCACCCATGAGAGGGCCCGGGAGGGACGAACAGGGTGCCGCCCGCCTGCCGCTGGCAGCCAGGTGCGCGCTCGGTGCCTACCCGCTTTGGTGGCGCGAGCGCTATGGGAAGGACCAGGAGAGCTTCCTGGAGGAGCTTGCGGGCGACCATCGCCCGCTCGGCCGGGCCGTCCTCGACCTCGCCGTCGGTTCGGTGCGGGTCCGGTTGCGCCCTGTCGGGATGCCGCAAACCGCCGGAGCGTGGCGGGACCGTGCTCAGGCCTCGATCGCCTGGGCAACGGTGCCGGCCTTGCTCGCCCTCCTTCTCGTCTCGGCGATAGAGCAGCACTCCTTCGGGAGTGCCACTGATGCCGGGACCGATGCGCTCTTGAGCACGGGCGGGCGCGTCGCGGCCGACGCGATGACGAGTATCGCGTGGGCGAGCCTCGCCATGATCATGCTCCTGCTCATCGGGTGGGCGCTGGTCGGGCGGTTGGCCGACACCGTGGCCCGAGGGCGAGTGGGCAAGCGGTGGCTGTTGCTCGTCACGGCCCCTCTGGTCTGTGGTGTCGTGGAGATCGCGCTGTCGTTCCTGCAGACGCTCGAGGGTCATGTCGTCCTCGTCGTCGGGGGCCACAGCCTCGTCGACTACCGGCATCCACTGGCAGCGCAAGTGGTATCGGTCGCTTGGGACGCGGTCGCGGTGACGGGGTTGTTGAGCGTCTTCGGCGTGGTGCTCGCGGCGCGCAGTGCCGAAGTTCGGGTGAGGGACCTCCGCGGCGGGGTGTGGCTCTCGCAAGCGACTGCGGTTGTGCTTTTCCTGGCCGCGCTCGCGTCGATCGCCTGGGGCCTCGGCGTCACGCACCAACCACCGATCCCGCGGGCCGACCTGATCGGCTCCGGCTCCGGGCTGCGTCCCTGGACCGGCGTCCAAACCTCGATCGCGGCCGAGTGGCCGCTCGTCTCGGCTGGTCTCGCGGTCATCTCTGTTGTCACCGCCCGGGCGGCGCGCGTCGCACGGCGGAGCTACAACACGGCCCGGGAGCTCCTCGCGATCGGTTCCTGAGGGGACCGTCGCGCGTGCCGCGGCTCTACGATGGCGACCATGACGGTTCCGGTCGGGCTAGAGCAGCTGCGCGCGGAAGTGGCCAAGTATGGTGACGCTCCCTTTCTGCTGACCGTGTCGGACGACGGCCGTCCCCACGCGGTCTCGGTTCGCGTCGGTTGGGAGGAGGGCAACCTCCAGTTGTCCGGCGGGACACGCTCGCGTTTGAACGCTGCGACGCGTCCGGATGTCACCTTGCTCTGGCCGGCGATCGAGGCCGGGGGCTTCAGCCTCATCGTCGATGGGTCGGCGAGCGTCTCCGGCGGTCAGATCGTGATACGGCCGCAAACGGCTGTGCTCCACCGGTCGTTCGCCGCCAGCCCCGAGCGTGAGGCCGGCTCCGAGTGCAGGCCGGTGCTCCCCACCGGGGCGGACACCGAGGGGCGTGAGCGGGCCGGCTGAGAGCCTTGCTGGTTCACTCGTGAGCGCGCCGAGACAGGACCTCCCCGGCTCTCTGGTGGCTCTGCTCGCGGGCGCCGGGTTCGTGGCCGCCGAGGAGGAAGCCGACGAGCTCTTGGCGCGGGCGGCAGGTGACGTCGGGCTGCTCAACTTTCTCGTGAGGCGCCGTCTGGAAGGTGAGCCATTGGCCTGGATCACCGGGAAGGCCCGTTTCTGCGGTCTACAGATCCGCGTCGACCCCGGTGTCTACGTCCCACGCTGGCAGAGCGAGCCGCTCGCGCGTCGCGCCGTCGCGCGCCTGCCGGACGACGGCGTGGCGATCGACTTGTGCACCGGGTCCGGCGCGTTGGCGAAGACCTTGGCGGTCAGCCGCCCCGGCGCCCACGTCGTCGCGTCCGAGATCGACGGGCGGGCCGTCGCCTGCGCAGCCTCCAACGACGTGGAGGTGTACCAGGGCGACCTGTTCGCTCCGCTTCCCCACCTCCTCGAAGGTGGCGCCGACGTTGTTGTCGGCGTGGTCCCCTACGTGCCGACAGCCGCGCTGGCACTGCTCGCGCGGGACACGCTCCGGTTCGAGTCGCCTCTGTCCTACGACGGCGGTCGGGACGGCACCGACGTGCTGCGGCGCGTCCTTGACGAGTGCCCACGCTTCTTGCGACGTGGGGGGACCCTCCTGCTGGAGTTCGGGGGCGAGCAGGCGGACGCGCTCGGCGCCGACCTTGCCAGGCTCGGCTACAACGCCGCCGTTGTCCTGGTCGACCAGGACGGTGATGCCCGGGGCATCGAGGTGACGCTCGGTACGCCCTGAGCGGGCACCGACGGGCGACCCATGGGCCCGAGCCTGCGATCAGGGCGCTGACGCGAGCACGTGCGCAACCGCGGCGGTGAGGCGGCGCGCCGTGACGAGATCAAGCATCTCGTTCGGCCCGTGGGCGTTGCTGTCCGGCCCGAGCACACCTGTGACGAGGAAGTGGGCGGCGGGGAACCGTGACGCGAGCGCGGCCAGGAACGGGATCGTCCCGCCCTCGCTCATGGTTCCCGCCGCCCGTCCGAACAGGGCCCGCGAAGCCTCGTCGACGGCGCGCACGAGCCACTCCGGCGGCGCAGGCGCGTCGAAACCCGGCGCAGCGCTCACCACGACTGGCTTCACCGTCGCTCCCTGCGGCGGGTCTGCCGACAGGGCCCGGGCCACCGCCTCGCCGGCCCGGTCCGGATCGACCGAGGGTGGCAGGCGAAGGGCGAGCTTCAAAGTCGTGAAAGGCCGCAGCACGTTGCCGCCGTCGTTCACCGAAGGCAGGCCGTCGACTCCCGTCACAGCCAGCGAGGGCATCCAGGTGCGTCGGAGGAGCTGGTCGACCGCCGTCCGGCCGGACAACTCGAGGGATCCGACGGTCGGGAACTCGTTGAGGAAGGCCTCGCCGAGCTCGGCGACCATCTTCTCGGCCGCGGTCCGGTAGCGGGCGGGAGGCTCGGCGAGGCACTCCGGGACGAGCATGTCGCCGGTCTTCTCGTCCTCGATACGCGAGAGCAGTTGGCGAAGAAGGCGGAACGAGTCCGGGACGACACCACCCGCGAGCCCGCTGTGGACACCTTCGGAAAGCACCTCGACGGTCACGGTGGCCACGAGCAAGCCACGCAGCGAGGTGGTGTTCCAGAGCCTGTCGTAGGTGGCGCAACCCGAGTCCAGACAGACGACGAGACCGGGGCCCGGCGCGCCGATCCGGGCTTCGACCTCGGCGAGGTAGGAGCCGAGATGCGCGCTGCCGCTCTCCTCGCTCGCCTCGATCAGGACCACACAGCGGCCATGCGACGTCCCAGTCGCTGAGAGGGCCTCGAGGGCACCGATGGCGGCGAAGATGGAGTAGCCGTCGTCAGCGGTCCCCCTGCCGTAGAGGCGCTCGCCTTCGCGCACCGCGACGAAGGGGTCGAGCCCTTCCCGCCAGCTCCCGAGCGGCGGCTGCTTGTCGAGGTGGCCGTACAGCAAGCTGGTGAGCTGCGTCGCGGCGCCGGGTGAGGCCGGCACGTCCGCGATGATGGCGGGGGTCAAGCCCTCGTGCTCGACGATCTCGACGACGCAGCCCGGCACCGGCCGTGACGCCGCCCATTCACTGAGCAGCCGCGCCGCGCGCCCGATCTCGCCGTGGGCGGCCCAGGTGGGGTCGAAGTCAGGCGAGAGACAGCGGATGGCGACGTAGGAGGCCAGCGTGCCCACAACGCTGTCCTCCCAGAGATCGTCGACGTAGCTTGCGAGCACTTTGGGTTCGCTGTGACTGGGGTCCACGGCCATCGCTCCTAGCGGCTCGAGAAAGGCTCTGGCGAAGCTCGCCAAGAGGTGGACAATAGGGCCATGAACCGCCGCCCGCTTTCGGTCATCGTCCTTGCTGCCGGCGAGGGCACGAGAATGCGGTCCGCCACGCCCAAGCCGCTGCACCGGCTGTGCGGACGCCCGATGATCCTGTATGTGCTCGACGCGCTCGGCGCCCTCAGCATCGAGCGCGTCGTCGTCGTCGTCGGCCATGGTGTGACAGAGGTGGTGAAGATCGTCCAAGCCGAGGCTCCCCAGCACCTCGCCATCGAGTTCGTCGAGCAGTTCGAACCGCGTGGGACCGGCGACGCCGTCGCCGTGGCCCTCACGGGCCTTTCGGGAACCTCCGGCGCTGCCGACTTCGACGAGGGTGACGTCGTCGTGCTGCCCGGCGACATGCCTCTTCTCGGGCAGGGGACGCTCGCGTCGCTTGTCGAGGGCCATCGGGCCAACGAGGGCGCCGCGACGCTGCTCACCGCCGGGCTCGACCAGCCGAACGGCTACTCGAGAATCATCCGCGACAAGGACGGACGCGTGGCCCGCATCGTCGACGAGCCTGACGCCACCGAGCCCGAGCGCGAGATCGGCGAGGTCGCCACGAATGTCTACTGCTTCCGCCACGGTGTGCTGGCTCCGGCGCTGCGCCGGCTGTCGCCCTGCAACTCGCTTGGCGAGTACTACCTGACCGACACCGTCGCGGTCCTCCACGACGCCGGGTACGCGGTCACGACGGTCATGGTGCCGGACCCGGTCGAGGCCCTAGAGGTCAACGACAGGGCTCAGCTCGCTACGGCCGAGGCGGAGCTGCGGGCTCGCATCAACAGGCGCTGGATGCTCCGCGGCGTCACCATGTGGGACCCGGAACGGACCTATCTGGACGCTTCCGTGCGCCTTGCCGCGGACGTCACCCTCCTCCCCGGAGTGATCCTCGAAGGCAGGACGACGGTCGGGACCGGCGCCGTGCTGGGGCCTTCGGTCCACCTTGTCGACTGCGAGGTCGCGCCCGGGGCCAAGCTCAGCCACACCGTCGGCTCGCACGCGGTGATCGGCGAGCAATGCTCGGTCGGCCCTTACGTCGTGCTCGAGAAGGGGACACGGCTCGCCCGGGGCGAGCGGCGCGGGCCCCTGTTCGCACCGGGGGCCGGCGGTGCGAGCTGAGCACGGGGGCGGCCTTCGGTCCTAGGCTTCCGCCGCGCGCGAGTGGAGACCCGGGCCGAGTCCGCAGGGCGCGCAAGGGAGGCGAGTCGATGGAGATGACGCCGAAGCGGCGACTGGAATTGGTCAGTGGGAAGACCCACCCTGGACTGGCGGAGGAGATCGCCTCCTGCCTGGGCGTCACGTTGAGTGAGACCAATATCCGCCGGTTCGCCGACGGCGAGATCCACTGCCGTTTCGATGCCTCGATGCGGGGTGCGGACATGTTCATCGTCCAGACCCACTCCGGGCCGGTGAACGACTCCATCATGGAGCAGCTGATCATGGTCGACGCTGCCAAGCGGGCCTCGGCACACAGGATCACGGCCGTCTGCCCCTATTACGGGTACTCGCGCCAGGACCGCAAGGCAACCGGACGCGAACCGATCACGGCCAAGCTGATCGCCGATCTGCTCTCGGCTGCAGGCGTCGACAGGATGGTGAGCGTCGATCTCCATTCGGGCCAGATCCAGGGCTTCTTCGACGTGCCCGTCGACCATCTCACGGCGGCCCCCGTGCTGTTGGACTACCTGCGCGAGAACGGCCCGAGCGACCTCGTCGTCATCGCCCCCGACGCAGGTCGCGTGAAGGTCGCCGAGCGCTACAGCCAGCTGCTCGACACCGATCTCGCGCTCGTGCACAAGAGGCACCCCCGCGGGACCTACAACGAGGTCGAGGCGATGGACGTGGTCGGCACCGTGAGCGGCCGGCCCTGCGTGATCATCGACGACCTGATCGACACCGCCGGCACAGTGTGCGCCGCCGCCTACCGTCTGGTGGAGGCGGGCGCGACCGACGTCTGGGCAATGGCGACCCATGCCCTCTTGTCAGACCCAGCGCTCGACAGGCTGAACGCCGCGCCGATCAGCCGCGTAATAGTCACCAACACGCTCCCGTTGCCCGTCTACCTCCGGATCCCCAAGCTCGAGGTGCTCTCGATCGCCAAGATCGTCGCGGATGCGATCCACGCCGTGTTCGAAGACACCTCCGTGTCGGAGATATTCGGCGGTCAGAACCTGCTCTGAGACGCGCCCCGGGCTCAGGAAGGTGCCGCGCGACGATCCGAGCCGAGCAGGCTCGCCCCATCGCCTACAATCGCGGTCCTGCAGCGTGAACGCCCCGTAGGTATGGTCGCGTCCGCCGCTGTACCAGCCCGCCTTTTCTTCTGCAGGAGCGCCACATGGCCGAGATCACACTCAACGTCGAGTCGGGTCGCCCGCTGGGCACCCGGCCGAGCGGACGACTCCGCCGAGCAGGGAAGATCCCCGGCGTCGTATACGGGCACGGCATGGCCCCGATTCCGGTGGCCATCGGGGCGCGCGACCTTCGGGCCGCGTTGTCCACCGAGGCCGGGCTCAACGCGCTGCTCAGCTTGAGGATCGGGGGCACGACGCACCTTGCGATCGCGAAGTCCCTCCAGCGCCACCCGGTGCGCCAAACGGTGACGCACGTCGACTTCCAGGTCGTGCGGCGTGACGAGATCGTCACAGCCGAAGTCCGCATCGCCCTCGTCGGTGAGTCGGAGGCGGTGCACCGCGCCGAGGGCACCATCGACCAGGAAATGCTGAGCCTGCAGATCAAGGCCAAGCCCGGCGACGTCCCCGCGGTCATCGAGGTCGACATCTCCGCGCTCGATGTGGGGGACTCCCTCAGGGTGTCGGACCTCGTGCTGCCCGAGGGTGTGACGACGGACGTCGATCCCGAGACGGCGGTCGCCATCGCACACATGCCGCGCGCTCTCGAGCCCGAGCCCATCGCCGAGGCCGAGGGAGTCGAAGGCGAGCAGCCAAGCGCTTCCCCCGAAGTCTGAGAGCAGGCAAGCTGTTCCGAGGCTTCCGCGCCGTTCGTGCCCGCGCTTTGAGCGGGGACCGAGAGCAGGTGCCTTCCGTCGACCTGCTGGCCGTGGGGCTCGGCAACCCGGGTCGCGAGTACGAGGGGACGAGACACAACGCCGGGGCGGAGGCGGTGCGCCTCCTCGCGCGGCGCCACGCGGGCAACCTACGCCCCGAGCGGGGCGCGCGCGCCGAGGCGACTGTCGTGCGGATGGATGGGAAGGCCCTCGCGTTGGCGGTCCCCCAGACCTATGTGAACGAGTCCGGCACCGCGGTCCGGGCCCTCGTCCGGCGCTACCTCGGCGCCGAGGAGGCAAGAGGCTCGGGGGAAGGCGGCGCCGGCCGCGGTCCGCTCCTCTTCGCCCCCGGCTCACTCGTGATCGTCCACGACGAGCTCGATCTCGAGCCGGGCGTGGTCCGCGTCAAGATCGGGGGAGGCACCGCGGGTCACAATGGGCTCCGCTCGATCCAGTCGCACCTCCGCCATCTCGACTTCGCCCGCGTCCGCATCGGGATCGGAAAGCCCCCGAGCCCCGCGGCCGGCGCCGACTACGTTCTCAAGCGAGCCTCGCGGGCGGATCGGGACCTGATCGCCACAGCTGTCGAAGTGGCCGCCGACGCGGTCGAGTGCCTGCTGCTGGAAGGGCCGGAGGTCGCGTTGAACAGGTTCAACACCCGTCCTTGAGCCGGCACCGATGAACCTGCGGCCCCTCGAGGCTCTCCCCGGCCTGCTGGCCGGTGAGCCTGTGATCGCTGAGCTCCTCGGTGTCGACGACGCCGTCGTCGCTGTCCCCGATTCGGCGCGGTCGGTGGTGTTGGCCGCTGTTGCCGTCCTGAGCACGTCCCCCACGGTTCTCGTCGCGACCGCTACGGCCCGGGAGGCCGAGCAGCTCGTGCACGATCTGATTCCCTTCCTCGGCGCTGATGCGGTCGAGCTGCTGCCCGCCTGGGAGACCCTCCCGTTCGAACGGGTGTCACCGGCGACCGAGACCATGGGCCGCCGGCTCCGCACGATGTGGCGCCTGCGCCACGGCCTGGCGGGGGACCTGGTGCCGGCTCTCGGCCCGAACGTTCCGCCTTCGGCCGGCGTCGTCGTCGCGCCGATACGCGCCCTTCTGCAAAGGCTCGGCCCGCGGGTCGAGGACGCCGAACCGATCGTCGTCCGCCATGGTGAGGACCTCGACCGCGAGGACCTCGTGGCGCGCCTCGGGCGGGCCGGTTACCGGCGCGAGTACCAGGTCGAGGCGCGGGGAGAGTTCGCCGTGCGGGGAGGGATAATTGACGTCTTCGGGTCGACGGCGAACCTCCCGATCCGGATCGACCTGTTCGGCGACGAGGTCGAGCGGCTGACGGAGTTCGAGCTCGCCGGCCAGCGCTCGGTCGCCGAGCTTGCGCACGTCGAGCTCTTCGGCTGCCGCGAGGTCGTGCTCACCGAGGAAGTCCGCGGGCGCGCCCGGCAGCTGTCCAGGGAGGCACCGTTCGCCCGCGACAACTTCGCGAGGATCGCCGACGGGGAGCTCTTCGACGGCATGGAGTCCTGGCTCCCCTGGCTGAGCCCGTCTGAGCACCTCTTCACCGACCTGCTCGCGGAGAGCTCCGCGTCGTGCTCGTCGAGCCCCGGCGACTGCGCGACAGGGCGACCGAGCTGCTCGACGAGGAGGTGGCGCTCAGCGAGAGTCTCGCGACGACCTGGGGACTGCGGGCTTCCGACGTCTCCGCCGGGATGCCGAGGCTCCACCTCGGTTTCGACCGTCTCCTGGAGCGGAGTGCCGCCAGGGTCGCGTCGCTGTTGCCGGTCGCCGAGAGCTCCAGCACGGTCACGCTCCAAGCCGCGGGATGGCCGCCGGTGCTAGGCGATGCCGCGGGGCTCGCCCGGCGCCTTTCCGAGCTCGCCCGTGCAGGCAACCGGGTCGTGATATGCGCCGACGGTCGGGGCAGTGCGGAACGGATGGCGGCCGTCCTCGATGGCGAGGGCCTCACCTGCAACCTGCTCCTCGACGAGGCGCAGGACCGCCTCGACACCGAGATCCGCCGACCCGGCGTTCACGTCGTCGTCGCGCCCTTGGACCGAGGGGGCGTGATCGCCTCCGCGAAGCTCGCCATCGTCGCCGAGCCGGACGTGACGGGCCGGCGGCGCCCGCACCGCCAGGCGCGCCCGCGACCGTGCGCCACCGAAGGCTTCTTCGACGACTTGGCCCCTGGCGATTACGTCGTGCACAACGTGCACGGCGTCGCCCGTTTCGCGGGCATGGTGACGCTGCGCCACGGGCGGCGCCGAGCGCGACTACCTGCTGCTCGAATACCGGGGCGGCGACCGGCTGTACCTGCCCTCCGAGCAGATCGACGCCATCACGCCCTACACGGGGGGCGAGTCGCCGGCGCTCAACCGGATGGGTGGGGCGGAGTGGTCCCGCCAGAAGGCGCGGGTGCGCGCGGCGGTCCGGGAGGTGGCCAAGGAGCTCGTCGCAGCTCTACCGGCGCCGCCAGACCACCCCCGGTCACGCCTTCGCGCCCGACACGCCCTGGCAGAGCGAGCTCGAGCAGGCCTTCTCGTACCCGGAGACCCCGGACCAGCTGAAGGCGATCGACGACGTGAAGGCCGACATGGAGCGCGCCGTGCCCATGGACCGTCTCGTGTGCGGTGACGTCGGCTTCGGCAAGACCGAGGTCGCAGTGCGCGCGGTGTTCAAGGCGGTGCAGGACGGTTACCAGGGCGCCATCCTCGTGCCGACGACGCTTCTCGCCCAGCAGCATTTTCAGACGTTCTCCGACAGATACGCGCCCTATCCGATCCGGGTGGAGGTCCTCTCGCGTTTCCTCACCGTCTCGGAGGCGCGCAAGGTCGTCGACGGACTGGCCGACGGATCGGTCGACGTTGTGATCGGGACACACCGCCTCCTCACGCCCGACGTCCGTTTCAAGAGGCTCGGGCTTCTCGTCGTCGACGAGGAGCAGCGCTTCGGGGTCTCCCACAAGGAGGCGATCAAGCAGATGAGCCTCGGTGTCGACGTGCTCACTTTGACGGCGAGCCCGATCCCGCGCACTCTCGAGATGAGCCTGACCGGCATCCGGGACCTTTCGCTCATCACGACCCCGCCGTCGGAGCGCCAGCCGATCCTCACCTACGTGGGCGAGTACGACGAACGCGCCGTGTCGCGGAAGCGATTCGCCGTGAGCTGCTGCGCGAGGGCCAGATCTTCTACGTCCACAACCGGGTGCAAGACATCGAGCGGGTCGCGGCCGGGGTGCGCAACCTCGTCCGCGACGCCCGCATCGCCGTCGCGCACGGCCAGATGGACGAGGGAACCCTCGAGCAGGTCGTGCTCGACTTCTGGGCCGGTGCCTACGACGTGCTGGTCTGCACGACGATCATCGAGTCGGGCATCGACATGCCTTCTGTGAACACGCTCGTGGTGGACCGGGCCGACCAGCTCGGTCTGGGTCAGCTCCACCAGTTGCGGGGCAGGGTCGGGCGTGCGGGCAGACGTGCTTACGCGTATTTGTTGTTCCCGCCCGACCGGGTCCTTTCCGAGCAGGCCTACGAGCGCCTCCGGACCATCGGCGAGCACACGGAGCTCGGGTCGGGGTTCAAGATCGCCATGCGCGACCTCGAGATCCGCGGCGCCGGGAACCTGCTGGGCAGGGACCAGTCGGGCCACATCGCGGCTGTCGGTTACGACCTTTACGTGCGGCTCGTGGCCGAGGCCGTCTCCGAGCTGAAGGGCGAACCGGTCCGCGTGCCGGTGGACATCACCGTCGATCTGCCGGTCGACGCCTTCCTGCCGCCACCGTACGTCGAACGTGAGGACCTCCGCCTCGAGGCCTACCGCAGGCTGGCGGAGGTTCGCGATCTGGCCGCGGTGGAGGACCTGCGGGCGGAATGGCTCGACCGTTACGGACCGCTGCCACACGAGGCCGAGGCTCTCGTGGCCGTCGGGCGCCTCCGGGCAGAGTGCTTCCGCACCGGCGTCACAGAGGTGACGGCGTCGGTCACGCGCCCCGGTGGCGGAGGCCCCGGGCGAACAGGCGAAGCCGTGGCTCGCCTTTCGCCGGTCCGCCTCCGCGCCTCGGCGCGGGTGCGCCTCGGCCGCCTGCATCCCCGGGCGATAGTGAAGGAGGATGTCGACCAGATCATCGTGCCGTTGGCGGCGGGCCCCGACATCGCCGACCGGCTCGCCACGCTGCTGCGCGAGCTCGTGCCGGCCGACCCCGGCGACAGTGCCCGTCCCGATCCCGATACGGCGGCCCGGGCCGCCGCCGAGACGATCGCGGCTGGCTTCGGCCCTCGTCGCGCCCCTAGCATCTGAGGATCGTGAAGAAGCTCCCCGCCGCGCTGGTAAGTCTGGCCTTGCTGTGTGGTCTCATGTTCGGGCTGTCCGGGTGCAACGTCCGGTTCTCCCCTTATGCCGCCGTCGTCAACGGCGCAGTGATCTCCCAGTCCCAGTTGCGAGATGCGCTGGCCGCCGTCGTGAACAACGCCGGTTACAAGTGCTCGATCGAATCGAGCGGCACCACGCACGTACTGGGCGCGGGACAGGGCACCTACAACGCCACCTTCGCCGCCCAGGTGCTCTCGATTCTCATCCAGGACAAGGTCGTCCGCGAGGAGGTCGCGCGCATGCGGCTCGCGGAGCCGTCGACTCTCGAGGCGGCGGCCTTGGCGCAGCTCCAGCAGGCGTCCACGCCGGCAAGCGGCTGCACCGGAACAGGTGCTTCGGTCCTCGCCGCCTTTCCCGGCTGGTACAGGCAAGTGCTGATCAGGTTCCAGGAGGACGAGGACGCGCTGAGCGCCCACCTGGCAGGCACCGCGCTCGGCCACGGCGCGCTTGATGCCTACGTGGCCCGCCACCAGGCCGCGATGATGCAGGCGTGCGTCTCGGTGATCGAGACGAGCTCCAAGGCGACGGCCCTGTCCTTGCGGAGCCAGATCCATGGCGTCACGAGTTTCGCGTCGGTGGCCCGGGCACACTCGATCGACACGACGACCGCATCCCAAGGAGGCGTCATCGGGTGCGTCCCCGACGCGGAGTTCAATCCCCCGCTCAACACGGTGCTCGCGGGCTTGAAGGTCGGGAGCGTCTCGAGCCCCATCGCCTTCAGCTCGGACTGGCTGCTGCTGTTGGTGAGCCAGCGCCAGAAGGAGACCTACCAGCAAGTGATAGAGAGCCTGGTCTCCCAGGAGCTGACCACCTTGAACAAGGTCTTCCCCCATCTGCTGGGGACGGCCAAGGTCGAGGTCGACCCGCAGTACGGCACCTGGAGCAGCAAGGGGACCCTGGCCCGGGTCAACGCCAACGCCGGGCCGCCCGCCAACTTCGTGCCCAACGTGGGCGCCAACACCGGACCGACAGCCGCCGGGTAGCGGGTGGCTGTCCTGCACCCGCGCTTGGACCACCAGCAGCTTCGATGAGCGCTGACCAGGGCCGCCGCCCGGTCGTCGTGGTGGTCGGCCTCGGTCCCGCCGGGCCCGAGCACACGACCCGGGCCGCCGCCGAGGCGCTTTCGGGCGCGCCGGTGGTGTTCCTGCGCACCTCGCGTCATCCGGCCGCGGCACCTTGGCTCGGGCTCGCGAACGTCGTCGACCTCGACCACTGCTACGAGGAGGGCGCCACCTTCGAAGACGTGTACCGGTCGATCGTCGAGGTCGTGGTAGCTGCGGCCGCCGAGCATGGCACGGTCGCCTACGCCGTCCCCGGGTCGCCGGCCGTTGCGGAACGCACCGTGGAGATGCTCCGCGGCGAGCCCGCTATCGAGCTCGAGGTCGTCCCGGGCCTGTCGTTCTGCGAGCTCGCCTGGGCCCGGCTCGGGATCGACCCGATCGAGGGCGGCGTCAGACTCGTGGACGCGGAGAGCTTCGCCGTCCAGGCGGCCGGTGACCCCGGGCCCCTCCTGGTCGGCCAGTGCTGGTCGAAGAGCGTGCTCTCGTCTGTCAAGCTCTGCTTCGACGCCGATCCCGGGCCCGCGGTCCTCCTCCATCACCTGGGTCTGGCCGACGAGGCCGTCGTCGAGGTCCCCTGGACCGAGATCGACAGGACTCTCGAGGCAGACCACCTGACGTCGCTGTACCTGCCGCACCTGGAGGTGCCGCTGGCGCGGGAGTTGACGCGCCTGACCGAGCCTCGTGCGGGTGCTTCGCGAGCGGTGCCCCTGGGACCGTACCCAGACGCACCACTCGCTCGTGAGACACCTGCTCGAGGAGACCTACGAGGCGATGGAGGCGATCGAGCTCCTGGGTGAGGACCCGGCCGGTGCCCCAGTCGCAGTGACCACCCACGTATGCGAAGAGCTCGGGGACCTGCTGTGCCAGGTGCTGTTCCACGCGACGCTCGCGGAGGAGGAGGGCCTGTTCAACCTGGCCGACGTCGCCCGGAACGTGCACGACAAGCTCGTGGCCCGCCACCCGCACGTGTTCGGCGACGTGACGGCGACCACCCCGGGCGCCGTGCTGGCGAATTGGGAGCGCAACAAGCTGGCCGAGAAGCAGCGCACGCACTTGTTCGAAGGGATCCCCGCCGCCATGCCGGCCCTGGCGAGAGTCGCCAAAGCCGAGCGCAAGCTGGCCGGCCTGGACCTGGGCTGGCCCGAGACGGGCCTCGACGCCAGGTCTCTCGTCACGGCGCTGGCGGCCATGTTGGTGCTCACCGACGCGCAGGCGAGCATCGACCCGGACACGGCCGCGGCCGTGGGCTCGTTGCTGTTGGAGGAGGCGAGGCTGGTCGCCCACCGGGGCGAGGACCCCGAGGCGCTCGTGCGCCAGGCGCTCGACCGCCTGGGAGCCAAGCTGGCCGTCGCCGAGGCGGCCGCAAGAGACGCGGGGGGCGACCTTGCCTCGCAGGACCCCGCCGTTCGCCTGGAGTTGTGGCGGGTGGCAAACGCCGAGGCTCTGAGGTTCAAGGTCGTCCGCGCCGAAGCTTGGCACGGTGGCGTCGTGTCACTTTGCTAACTTGGATCACACCTTTCACAGGAGACACGGGCCAGTGAGCCGGATAGCGCACCTTTCCGCACGGGAGGTCCTCGATTCCCGGGGCAACCCCACCCTCGAGGTGACGTGTCGCCTCGACTCAGGTGCGGCGGCCGCGGCGATGGTTCCTTCCGGTGCGTCGACGGGGCGATTCGAGGCCGTCGAGCTCAGGGACGGTGACGAACGCTACGGCGGCAAGGGCGTCCTCAAGGCCGTCTCACACGTGAACGAGGAGATTGCAGACGCGTTGTTGGGCCTCGAGGCCTACGACCAACGGGCGGTCGACGTGGCACTGATCGATCTCGACGGTACCGCCGACAAGTCCCGTCTGGGCGCAAACGCCATCGTCGGCACGTCCCTCGCGGTGGTGCGCGCGGCCGCTTGCGACGCCGAGGCGCCGCTTTACCGATACATCGGTGGCGTCGACGCGGATGTTCTGCCTGTGCCGATGATGAACGTGCTCAACGGTGGCGTGCACTCGGACAACAACGTCGACTTTCAGGAGTTCATGATCGTGCCAGTCGGCGCGGCTTCGTTCTCTGAGGCGTTGCGCTGGGGCGCGGAGACCTATCACGCGCTTCATCGGGTGCTGCGCGGCAGAGGACTGTCCGGGGCGGTCGGCGACGAGGGCGGTTTCGCGCCGGACCTGCGGACCAACGCGGAGGCGCTCGAGGTGTTGGTGGACGCGATCGGGGCGGCCGGGCGCGTGCCCGGCGACGAGATCGCGATCGCGCTGGACCCGGCTGCGAGCGAGCTGTGGCGCGACGGCGCCTATGTGCTCGAAGGTGAGGGCCGGACACTCTCGTCCGACGAGTTCGTCGCGTACTGGGTCGACCTCGTCGGCTCCTACCCCATCGTCTCCATCGAGGACGGCATGGCCGAACAGGATTGGGAGGGCTGGGTGGCGCACACCTCCGCTCTCGGAGGCCGCATCCAGATAGTCGGCGACGACGTCTTCGTGACGAGCGCCGACAGGCTGGAACGCGGGATCGCGGCCGGGATCGCCAACGCCATCCTGGTGAAGGTCAATCAGGTCGGGACCCTGACCGAGACCCTGGCCACGGTGGCGACAGCGACACGGGCCTCTTACCGCGCGGTGATATCGCATCGCTCGGGCGAGACCGAGGACCCCTTCGTCGCCGACCTCGCGGTGGCGACCAACTGCGGTCAGATCAAGACCGGCGCGCCGGCGCGCTCGGACCGGGTGGCGAAGTACAACCAGCTGCTGCGGATCGAGCAGCAGCTCGCAGGCTCGGCGGCGTACCTCGGCGGCGCCGCCTTCGCCGGATCGCGCCGAGGCGTCGCGCCGTGATCAAGCGAGCCCGGCTGTTCTTTTTCGTGGCGTTGTTGGTCGCGTTGGTCATCCTCCTGGCCAACTTCCCGCTCGGCGCGCTCGTCCAGGGACGCGCGGCTGTCCGGGCCGACACCGCCCAGCTGCTGGCGTTGCAAGCCGAGAACCGCGCCCTCTCTTCCCAGGTGAGGGATCTGCACGATCCGGCGACCGTGGGCCGGATCGCGCACGAGGAGTACGGCTTGGTCACGCCGGGCCAGCGTGCCGTCGTGGTGCTGCCCGGGACGGCCGGGACCTCTTCCGCAACGCCTGACCCGCTCTCGGACAACCCGATCCCGTCCTCGGACCTGCTGCCGAGCGACGCGATCCTGGGCCCGAGCGCGCGGCCCGCACAACCGCCGCTGCACGAGCCGGGTTTTTGGCACCGCGTGATCGCCACGTTGGAGTTCTGGCACTCGCTGTTCTGATCGGAGCTTGTCTGCGGTGTGAGCGGGGCGGGGGCGGCGGTAGCCTCGGGCGCCACGTTGCGGAGGTGATAGCGCGATGAAGGAAGTGATTGCTGACATCGACCGGTGGCAAGCCGCGGGCCGGCGCGTCGCCATCGCCCGGGTGATCGGCGTGGAAGGCTCCGGCCCACGCGACCCCGGCGCGACGATGGCTGTGAGCGAGGACGGGGAGGTTGCAGGTTCGGTGTCGGGGGGCTGCGTGGAAGGCGCCGTGGTCGCCGAGGCGCTCGCCGTCCTCGAGACCGGCAAGGCGAAGGTGTGCACTTTCGGCTATTCGGACGACGAGGCCTTCGCGGTCGGTCTGACGTGCGGCGGCACGGTGCATGTCCTCGTGGAACCGCTCGACTGGTGACCGGCAGGGCCGACCAGTGAGCGGCGAGCTCTACCGCGAGCTTCGGGCCGCGCTGCTCGGTGACGAGCCGGTCGCGCTCGCGACGGTGACCTCCGTCGCGAGCGAGGCCGCACGCCGCACCGGTATCGCCGCCAAGCTCGTCGTGCGGTCCGACGGCCACTGCCTCGGCACTCTCGGCGACCCGGAGCTGGACCGGATCGCGGCGCGAGACGCCCTGGCTGCTTTGGACCGGGGCGTGGTCGTGACCCGCCACTACGGACCGCACGGAGAGGCCCGGCGCTCAGAGGTCGCCGTCTTCATAGAGGTTTTTGCCCCACCGGCGCGCCTGGTCGTGTTCGGCGCCGTCGACTTCACACGGGCCCTTGTCGAGGTGGGCAAGGTGCTCGGCTTCGTGGTCAGCGTCTGCGACCCGCGCCCGGTGTTCGCGACAAAGGCTCGCTTCCCACTCGCCGACGAGGTCGTCGTCGAGTGGCCGGACCGGTACATGGACCGGATCGGTCCGGAGGCTCGGCCCCCGGGATGCGGTGTGCGTCCTGACCCACGACACGAAGTTCGACGTGCCCGCCATCCTCTCGACGCTACGGACCCGGGCCGGCTATCTCGGGGCCATGGGCTCACGGCGGACTCACGAGCGGAGATGGCGGCGCCTCTTGGAGGCCGGTGCTGACGAGTCGGAGCTGTCCGAGCGACTCATGAGCCCGATCGGCCTCGACATCGGCGCCCGCACCCCGGAGGAGACTGCTGTCGCGATCTGTGCCGAGATCATCGCGGTGCGCACGGGCCGGGCTGACGGCGTCGTCACGCCGCTGCGCAGGGCGGTGGGTGCCATCCACCAGCCTTGAGCACCGCGGCGCAATTGAGCCGCCCCGCCGCCGTGGTTGGGCATTACGCTGCCGGAGATGTCAGTCGCGGCGGTGATTCTCGCGGCAGGGGCGGGCACCCGCTTCAACCGGGATGACCCAGGTGCCGGCCCAGGGGCCAAGCTGCTCGCCAAGGCGCGGGGCAGGCCCCTGATCGAGTGGGCGATCGGCCCGGCTCTCGAGGCACAGCTCGACGAGCTGGTCGTCGTATCCGGCGCTTTGGACCTGAGCGCGGTCGTGCCCGACGAAGCGACGCTGCTGTGCAACGAGGACTGGCATCTGGGCCAGGCCGCGTCCCTGCGGGTTGCGCTCGACTGGTGCGCCCGCCAGGGCCACCTGGCGGCGGTGATCGGCCTGGGCGACCTTCCCGAGCTGACGGCCGACGCCTGGCGCGCCGTGGCAGGCGCGGCGGGGAGGCCCGATCGTCTTCGCGACCTACTGCGGGCACCGCGGGCACCCCGTGCGGCTCGACGCCGAGATCTGGTCGCTGCTGCCGACAAGCGGGGACGAAGGGGCCCGGTCGCTCGCCAACCGTCGACCGGAGCTCGTCACCGAACTAGCGTGCGAAGGCACGACGGTTGACATCGATACTCAGGAGGACCTGCGGCGATGGAACTGAACGACGAATTCGAGGTCCCGCTCCCAGTGGCCGAGGCATGGGAGCTGCTCACAGATGTCGAGAAGATCGTGCCCTCCGTGCCGGGAGCTGAGCTCCGGGAGGTGGAGGGCGACGAGCTACGGGGCGTCATGCGGGTCAAGGTTGGCGCGACGACCGTGTCGTACCGGGGCGACGCTCATTTCGAGTCGCTCGACAAAGACGCGTCCAAGCTCGTGCTGAAGGCGGAAGGTCGCGAGATCCGTGGGCAGGGCAACGCGACCGCTGTTATCACCGCGATTCTCTTCCCTTCGGAGACCGGCACGACGGTGCGGATCGCCAGTGATCTTTCCGTGACGGGCAAGCTCGCCCACTTCGACCAGGAGGAGCTGGCCGAGGCGTTCGAAAAGCTCGTCGCCGAGTTCGCCCGCAACCTGGAGGCAACCCTGCCGGTTGCGGCGGAGGCGGCCACCGAGGCCGAGATCGAAACTGGAGTCGCCGCGTACAAGGCCGAGATCGATGCAGAAGTTGCCGCCGACCTGGTCGAGGCCGGCAAAGAGGCCTCCTTTGACAAGGTCGGCTCTGACGGTTCGCAGCGCGATCCGCAGAGCTTTGAGGAAGACGACTGGTTGGTCGACCACCCGATCGCGAAGAGAGAGTCGCTGGTGCGGCGCCTGGCGCCGTACCTGACAGTCGCCGGGGTCTTCCTCATCCTGCGGATCGTCGTCTACTCGTTGCGCCGCCGCCGGCGGTGAGCCAGGGCGACTGGGAGGCCGTCGCCGGGCTGCTCGGAAGGGCGCCCCAGGGGAACTTCGAGGTAGTGGTCCGCGACGCCGCCGGCAGGCCGGTCGTCATCGCGAACTCCCCGTTTCTCGCGGACGGCACTCCCATGCCGACGCGGTACTGGCTTGTGGGACAGGCCGAACGGGACCTGGTCAGCCGGCTGGAGTCGACCGGCGGGGTCCGGGCCGCTGAAGGTGCGGTCGAACCCGCCGAGCTCCGCAGCGGCCCACGGCCGCTACGCGGCCCTTCGCGACGCGGCCGTGCCACCGGGGCACCGGGGGCCAAGGCCGGGGGGCGGTGTCGGCGGAACCCGCCAGGGCGTGAAATGCCTTCACGCCCATCTTGCCTGGTTCCTCGCGGGCGGCCCCGACCCGGTCGGCCGGTGGACCTGCGAGAAGCTCGGCATCGATCCTTCTCGATACATCCTCACGCCCGCCGAGGCCAGCACGGTCGGGGCTGGGGGCGGATCAGTCGCCGCCATCGACTGCGGCACGAACTCCACCCGCCTTCTCGTGGCCGATGCCGGTGGCGGCCCGCTCGAGCGGCTGATGCGGATCACCCGCCTCGGACAGGGTGTGGACCGCGACGGCCGCCTCGACGAGCAGGCGATGAAGCGGACGATCGACGTCCTCGCGGAGTTCCGCCGCGTCATGAACCACCACGGAGTGACTCGGGCGCGGGCGACCGCGACGGCGGCTGCCCGTGATGCCGAGAACGCGGGCGAGTTCGCGCTGGCGTGTGACCGAGGTCCTAGGTATCGCTCCGGAGGTGCTCGACGGCGCGGAAGAGGGTCGGCTCACCTATCTCGGCGCGACGGCCGACCTCGATCCCGCCGGGGGCCCCTATCTCGTCCTCGACGTCGGCGGCGGCTCGACAGAGCTGGTGGGGGGCGCGGCCTGGGACCCAACCGCCGTGTCGCTCGAGCTCGGCTGCGTTCGCTGCTCGGAACGATTCTTCGAGCACGATCCGCCTCTTCCAAGCGAGCTGGCGGCCCTGCGCAGCCACGTGCGCCAACTTGTGACCCTCACGCTCGACGCACATCCTTCCCTTCGCGGTGCCGCGCAGCTAATCGGCGTCGCGGGCACAGTGGCCGCGCTCGTTCGTCTCGACCAGGGGATCGTTGTCTATGACCGCAGCCGTGTACACCACGCCCGATTGCGTCTCGATGCGATGGAGCAGCTCTTAGGCGAGCTTTCGGCCGCGCCGGTCGCGCGTCGCCTCGAGTGGCCGGCGCTCGAAGCCGAACGGGCAGACGTGATCGTTGGTGGAGCCACGGTGCTGGCCGAGGCGACGGCGGCTCTCGGCTTCGAGGTGCTGACCGCATCCGAGTCGGACTTGCTCGACGGGATCGTCGCGGAGTTGCTCGCCGGCTGAACGGCGTTCAGGCGAGGCTGCTGCCGCCTGTTCGCTAACGCCACCCGCCCTCGGCAAGGTGACCGGTTCCTAGGTGCTCGGCTGCCGGTCGGAGAGCGCCGCGCCGACCTGATCGGCGATGAAGGCCGCGACCAGCAGTCGGTCGGACGACACGGGCGCGCCGGGCGTCGGGGTCATGACGAAGCGTCCAAAAGTCTCGCCGCGGTACTGGACGATGAGCTCGACCTCGCGGCCCGGCAGGCCGCTCAAGTGGGCCCCCCAACGCAGCCCGCCCAGTGCGACCACGCCGGAGTGCTCGATGCGCGTCGGGTGGCGGTCCGACATCTCCGTGTCGAAACGGCAGTCCTTCAACCCGAGCAGCGAGGTCAGTGCGGCGGCCGCGCGCGCGACGACGAACTGCGCCGGCTCGCCTGAGGCCACGATCTCCGTGAAGTCGTGGATCAGGGCCACGTTGTGCGCTTCTTCGGAGGCGGCCTCCCGGTGGCCGCGGCTCCGCGCGGCTATCTCTGTGACGGCGAGGCCCACGATCAGCAGGCTGATCTCGGTCTGGAGGTCGGGCCGGTAGGTGATGTTGAACGTCTCGTAGGGCTTGGTGAGGAAGAAGTCGAACCAGGCGGCCGCGGACAGCGCAGCCAGGAGGCCGGCGAAGCGGTTGCCGAACGCGCCTACGACGACGACGACGAGGACCAGTACGAGCGCCGCCGCGGGCAGGGCGAAGCTGCTCCGGAACGGCACAAGAGCGGCGGCGACGGCGAGGGGGAGCAGCAGGCCGGAAAGGTTCGCTATCCAACCCTTGTCGAGTGCCTGAAACCAGCGGCTCATCGACCCACGCTCCACGAGAAGAGGACGATCGCGACCCTAGCGCTGTTGGCGCGCCGCTGATCATTCAGGACCGGGTCGCTCCGTCGAAGTCGGCACAACCACCGGCGGAGCCGTTCCGCCGCTGGACGCGCCGGTTGTACACGCGGAGGTGCCGAATCTGCGACGATAGAGCGGTGAGCAACCGTGATGGAGGGCGGAGCTGACATGGCCGAGCTGGCAGTTTCTCGCATCTCGACGGAGTTGGTGGGCCGGCGGGTCCGCCTCCGTCCACTGCGGGAAGACGACTACGAGGCCTGGAGCGAGGTGCGCTCCCGGTGCCGGGACTGGTTGCTTCCCTGGGAACCACGCCCGGCCGGTGCGCCGTACCCGTCGGAGGACCGGACGACCTTCACGACCCGCTGTTCCATGCGCGAGCGCGAACGGCAACTGGGCACCGGGTACGGCTTCGGGATCTTCGCCATGGGACGTTTTGTCGGCGAAGTGAACATCTCCTCGGTGACCCGGGGGGCTTTCCAGAACGCCTACGTCGGCTACTGGATCGACCAGGCGCAGGCAGGGCGCGGCTATGTGCCGGAGTCCTGCGTGTTGTTGTTCCGCTTCGCCTTCGAGGAGATCGGGCTCCACCGACTGCAGATCTCGATCATCCCCCGCAACCGCCCGAGCCGCCGCGTCGCCCAGAAGCTATGGCTTCGCGGGGAGGGCATCGCCCTGCGCTACCTCGAGATCGACGGGCGCTGGGAGGACCACGTCCGCTACGCCCTCACCGCCGAGGAATGGGTCGAGCGCCGGGACCGGTACTGCCGCCAGTGGCTGGCCGGAACGGCCAACTGGTAGCTCGCCCGCGCAGCGCGACGGTCCAATTCACCGTCGCGACGGGGTGCGCCATGCCCGGTCTCAGGGCCGGCCGGCTGAGACGAAGCCCGGCCAGTACATGGGGTAGTAGGCGACGTCGGTCCCGACCTCGGCTGCCTGGATGATCGTCTGGGTCCCGAACGGCCCGGAACCGACGTACATGGCGACGTGGGTGATCGGCAGGGCTCCGTCGTTGGCGAAGTGATAGAATAAGAGGTCGCCCGGTTCGATGTCCGTGAGGCTGAGTCGGGCGGACTCCGCATCTTGGACGGTCGCACCGTGCAGCAGGTCGACGCCAGCCGCGGCCCATGCGACCATCGTGAGGCCCGAGCAGTCGACGCCCTGGCGGCTCGCCCCACCCCAGACGTAGGGCACGCCCAGGTATGACTCTGCTGCCGCCACGGCCGCGAGCCCTTGAGCGTTCGTCCCGACCGGATCGAGCGGTTGTCCGTATCCGGGTTGGCTGCCACCGGTCCCCGGCCCATAGGGCCAAGCGCCGCCACTGCTGCCCGGCCTGTCTCCGTCCGTGCCGCCCCCTCCGCCCGTGCTGCCACCGTCGTTGGCGTGATCGCGCTTGGCGGCGGCCGCGGCGGCCTCTCTCGCCGCGGCTGCTTTCTCGGCCGCCCTGAGGGCAGCGGCCGCAGCAGCGGCAGCTGCTGCGGCTATCTCCTGTTCCCGCTTTATGGTCAGTTGATAAAGCTGCCCTTTGACCTGTCTGAGGGCCGTGTCCGCAGCCAGCGTCGCTGCCTGGGCGACGACGCGGGCCCTATTCGCGGCACGCTGGGACCGCTGCCGCAGCTTCAAGGGTTCTCGATTGTGTCGTCAGCTCGGCGACCAGCCTCGCGCTGACCGCGTGCAGGTGGTTCACCGCTGCATTGAGGGTGTGAACGACGATGTCCGAGTAGACCCCCGCGCTCTGCGCATCGTTCACGCTCGAGTCGAGGATTGCGCCGACTTGCGAGTCGAGTCCATCGCCGGTCACGTACGCCGCGATCGCCGCTGTCTGTGCTCGGACACGCGCGGCCACAACCTCGCGTCGGGTCGCCTTGAGCTGGTGCTCGGTCTTAGCGAGAGTTGCCTGGTCCTCCTGCAGGAGCACCGTCTGCTCGTCGTACTGCTCGGCTGCCATGGAGACCTTGTTCTGCTCCGACGTGATCTCCGCGGCGAGGGCCTGGGCGCGGGCCTCGAGAGAGCTGATCTGCGAGTTGGTACGGTTGATCGGACTAGGCGACGCTCCGGCTGGAGCGTCGACCACGAAGAGTGAAACCGCCAAAGCAACGACGACAACAACCGAGCCTGCTCGGCAGGGCCGTCGTCTCTTGTGCAACATATCTTAACTTTGGTCACATTAGCCACGAGTGTCAACTGAATAGCAGCTGAGCAGGGATTCCTGATCGACAAATGTGCCGCGCGCTGAGCTCGAGAAGTGATGGACTGAGCTTTGACGGGGGTCTTAGAGCGGTCTCGGGGACGTAGCCCAACCGGCAGAGGCAAGGCGCTTAAAACGCCCACAGTGAGGGTTCGATTCCCTCCGTCCCCACCTCCTCCCCACTTCCGTCCCCACCTCGTTCCACGTCGTCCTCACCCCGTGCGTTCGCGCGCGCTGTGTGTCACCGCCCGAGGGGGGCGATGCCGACTCACGCGCTTTCGCACTACCCTGGCCCGCGGGTGTGGTTGCCCTTCGGACTTGTGCTGGAGGCGATGCCAGACGTACGCGAGAACGTGCTGGCACAGGTCGCCCGGCCGGTGTCGGAGATGTGGTTCGGCGCTGGGTCGGCTGCGTTCGCAAACGAGATGGCACTTGTGAGACAAGGCGCTGGGTGACCGTGTGCCCAGGGGACCGCACCGTTTTCACGGTGTTCATGTCGGCAGGCCCCGAGTCGTTTCAGGTGGTTGTGTTTACCGAGCCGCGCTCGGCCGGACGAGGCGTCTGCCTGGGACAGGCGCCATAACCCCACAAGAGTCGTTATCCTCTAGTTGTCCTCTGGAAAGTCACAGTCTCGGCTCGTTATGATGAGGCCTCGAGACGAGATGGGAGCGGCCCCCCGAACGGAAAACGTTCCCATCAGCGCAGCCAGCGGGAGGGCTGCCTTGGGCCCGCGTGGCCACCCCGCTGGCTGCGGTTCGTGATCGGCTCGGCCGGAACACCGCCTGCGCTCGACGGCGCCTCGACACTGTGCAGCGCAAGTGCAGCCATGTCCCCAGAACAGAGCCCGCCTTCAGGCGCGGGACCGGGCGCTCCCCGCCGAGGGCGGACGCCACACCAGCCCCGGGAAAGCCGTCGGGCGGCTGATCGGGATCTGCCTCAGCTCGGCCTGTACCGTCGAGCAAGACGGGGCGCCGGGCCTTAGGGCAACCGCGCTCCGGGATTCTCCGGATTGACGACGCGAGAGGTCTGCCATGGTAAGCGTCCTTCGGTATCACGAGATCTCCGAGTCCTCCCATCGGATCATGAACCCGCTGTCTTTGGACAAGTTGCTGCTGCTCGGTGACATCTGCCGCTTGAGGAGGGGCACACGGATGTTGGACCTCGCCTGCGGCAAGGGCGAGATGCTCTGCCTGTTCGCCAGAGACTTCGGGGTAGGCGGTGTGGGTATCGACGTTCACGGGCCGTTTCTCGCGGACGCCCGGTCACGAGCCGCTGAGCTCGGAGTCGAGGAGTCCGTCAGGTTCATCGAGGGTGACGCCGGTGACCCGCCCGAGCTCGGTGAACGTTTCGACATCGTCAGTTGCATCGGGGCAACTTGGATCGGCGGCGGGTTGTCCGGCACCCTCGCGTTGATGGGACCACTCATGGTACCCGGTGGGTGGCTGCTCGTAGGGGAGGTCTATTGGGCGGAGCCGCCCCCTCCGCGGGTCAGGGAGAAGTACGGGGCCGGACAGGGCTTCGCCGACCTCGCCGGGACTTTGGACCGCTTCGAGGCGGCCGGCGTGGATCTCGTTGAGATCGTTCTCTCCAGTCCCGAGGACTGGGACCGCTACGCGGCCAGCCAGTGGCTCAACGTCTCCGACTGGCTCGCCGCCAACCCGGAGGATGCGGAGGCGGACGAGATCCTCGAGGAGCGCAGCAGCTCGAGGCGCGACTATCTCACCGACGAGCGCCGCTGTCTCGGGTGGGGTGTTTTCGTCCTCCGGGCGCAGCGATGAAGGCGTCTCACAGCCAAACTGGTGCCTCGTTCGGCGGCACCGCAGGGCACTGGCCCCGCCGTCCGTGTCCTGTCCGAGTGGCGCCTCGCGTCTGCGTCGCCTTCGCGGCTGTCTTCAGGATCACGAGGCCGCAAGAGGTCGGGCGCTAGGGTCAGGACGCCTTGAAGGGTCTCGATCCGCTCTGGTTGGTGCTCGCCGGACTCGGCGCCGGCCTGAGCGGCAGCGTGGCAGGTCTGGCGTCGCTTGTCAGCTACCCGGCGCTCCTCGCCGTCGGGCTCACCCCGGTGAGTGCGAATGTGTCCAACACTGTCGCACTCGTGTTCTCCAGCGTGGGCTCGGTTTGGGGCTCGCGCCCGGAATTGACTGGCCAGAGAGCCAGGGCTCGGCGCCTCGGCCCGGTCGCCGTCGCCGGCGGGCTCGCAGGCGGGTTCCTCCTGTTGGAGACGCCTTCCGATACCTTCGCTCGCGTGGTGCCGTGCCTGATCGGGGTCGCGGCGCTCACCATCCTCGTCCCGCGTAACCCGACCCGCCTGGCGCCGAACGTGGCACACCGGCCGACCTGGAAGCTCAGCGCGGGCGTGTTCCTCATTGCGGTCTACGGCGGCTACTTCGGGGCTGCGGCAGGGGTGTTGCTCTTGGCGCTGGTGCTGTTTGCCACTGCAGAGCCGCTGGCGCGAGGCAACGCCATCAGGAACCTGCTCATCGGGTTGGCCAACGCCACCGCCGCCGTCGTGTTCGTCGCCATCGGGCCGGTCCACTGGTCGGCCGCGGTCCCCCTAGCCGTGGGCTGCCTAGCCGGAGGCCGGCTGGGCCCGACAATCGTGCGACAGGTCCCCGCGGCGCCGCTCCGGGCCGTCATCGCCTGCGTAGGTCTCGGCCTGGCAGTCCACTTAGGCCTGGAGGCGTACCGCTGAGGCCTGTTCGGGCGGCTGGGCTAGCGCCGGCGGGCACAAAACCGCCTGGGCGCCCATCGGCCCTTGCCCGGTAACCTCTCAGGTCGGCGTGTAGACCTTCCTCACGTAGTCGTCGAGCATGCGCGTCGCTGAGTACATCGGCCCGATAGTGCGCATCGACGCGCGCACCCGCTGCAACCACCGGGTCGGGATCCCGCGCTCGTCGCGGTCGAAGAAGAGCGGCTTCACCTCGTTCTTGACCAGGGAGTAGAAGGTCGCCGCGTCACGTGCGTCCTTCGCGGCCCCGTCGGGGTCCGTGTCACCGTCGATGGCCCAGCCGTTCGAGCCGTCGAATGCCTCCGCCCACCATCCGTCGAGCACGCTCAAGTTGAGGCAGCCGTTCAAAGCGGCCTTCATGCCGCTCGTGCCGCTCGCCTCGAAGGGCGGACGGGGCAGGTTGAGCCATACGTCGCAGCCCGCGATGAGGGTGCCGGCGGCTGCCAGGTCGTAGTCCTCGACGAACACGGCGCGGTTGATCACGCCCGGCGAGCTCTTGAGGGCGAACATGTGCTGGGCGATCGCCTTGGCCGCGTCGTCGAGTGGATGAGCCTTGCCGGCGAAGACGAATTGCGTCGGTTGGTCGTGGTTGAGCAGCTCCAAGGCCCTGGCCGCCGGGTGCAAGAGCAGGTCGAGCCTCTTGTAGGTGGCCAGTCGGCGGGCGAACCCGACCGTAAGGAACGAGGGGTCGAATGCCTCGGCCCCGGTCTGCACGACCTCGAGGTCCTCGCCCCGCGCCAGGCGGTCGACGACGACCTTGCGGCGCAGCTGCTCGACCAGCTCGTTCCTCTGTTCGCAGCGGGCCGCCCAGAGCTCCTCGTCCGGGATGTCCTCGACGCCGGCCCAGACCGCGGGGTCGGACGAGTGGCGCTCCCAGCCCACACCGAAGTGCCGGGTGAGCAGAGCCCGCATCGGCGGGGCCATCCACGTGGGCAGGTGCACCGCGTTTGTGACGTGGGTGATCGGCACCTCGTCCACGGTGAGACTCGGGAACATCTCGTGCCACATCTCTCGGGCAACCGAGCCGTGACGCGCGCTCACCGCGTTCGTGGATCGGGCCGTGTGGATGGCCAGCTGCGTGAGGCCACTGGGCTCGCCCGCATCGGATGGGTGCACCCGGCCCAGCTTCAAGAGCAGCTCGCGGCCGACGTGCAGCTCATCGGCGAGTGGTCCGAGCACCGGGAGTATCTCCTCGCGGCTGTAGGTCTCATTGCCGGCCTGCACGGGCGTGTGCGTTGTGAACACGAAGTGGTCGCGGCCGCGTACGAGCGCCTCGGACAACGCATCTTCGCGAGGGGCCTGCGAGGACCCGAGCAACCGGGATGCCACGGCCAGCGTGGCCAGCGCGGCATGCCCCTCGTTGAGGTGATAGAGGGTGGGCGTGATCGACATCGCGTCGAGCGCGCGGACCGCTCCGACCCCCAAGAGCGCGTACTGCGCGAGCCGGATCGCACGGTTGCCCTCGTAAAGGCGGGCGCTGATCCAGCGCTGTAGCGGCGTGTTTTCGGCCAAGTCCGCGTCGAGGAGGTAGAGCGGAACGCGACCGATGTCGACCCGCCAAACGTGGGCGGATACCTCACCGTCCCAGATGGGGAGCTGGATCGTCAGCGGCGAACGGTCCGGGTTGGTGACGCGGACGGCGGGCAGCACCTCGGGGTCGACTTCGGTCCAGTACTCGTGTTGCCACCCCGACCGGTCGACGCGCTGGTGGAAGTAGCCCTTGCGGTACAGCAGGCCGACGCCGACGAGCGGCAGCGCCTGGTCCGATGCCTCCTTCAACAGGTCGCCGGCCAGAACCCCGAGTCCTCCCGAGTAGACCGGCAGGGACCTGTGCACGGCGAACTCGGCGCACAAGAATGCGACGAGCCCGTCACCGAGATCGGTCCTTTGGGGGCGGGTCAGGTCGCCGTCGAGCGAGTCGGCCACTTTCTTGACACGCGCGAGGTACTCGTCGTCCGTCGCCGCCTCGAGTAACGAGGGTTCCGACAGGTCGCGCAGGAAGCGGACCGGGTTGTGGTTGCTCAGGTTGAAGCGGTGCACACTGAAATAGCGGAACAGATCGCGACCACCTGGAGTCCACGACCAGCGGTAGTTGTAGGCGATCCGGGCCAGAGGGAACAGGGGCTCGGGCAGTCGACGGGCGAGTCGGTCGACGGCCCGCACAACGTCGTTGGTGCCGTCGAGAGACGGATCTTGGCCGCCGGTCGCATTCATCAGGGTGTGAACCTAGTGGTTCGCCGGCGAATGCTCACATTCGGAGTTGCCGGCCGGCCACTCGACCGACGTCGACTTGGCCAACCAAGCGAGCGCGTCGAGCCCGGTCAGCGCCTGTCTTGAGACCGAGGCGTCTCTCAGCACTGCCAGGGAGGCGCCCACTGCATCGAGGTCGCGAGCTGCCAGCGGAGCGGCGCTGGCCACGAGTGCGCCCAGCACGACCGCGTCGTCCGCCTCGGCTGCTCGCGTCCTGAGGCTCGCCGTGAGGCAGCGCAGCGCCACCAGCGCGCCGGCGTCGTGTCGCCCGGTCACGCGGGCAGCCCCGACGCGCGCGGCGACATCGGGACCTGCCTGAGAAAGGGTCGTCTCGCGCCAGCAGTCCTCCCCGGCCGGGCGGCTGCGGGCGACGGCACCGACGGCTCCGGTGCACTCGGCCTGGACCTCGACGACCGTGCGCCGGAGGGTCGGCGTGTGCTCGACGACGACCGTGCCGGAGGTCCGCCCCGGCAGCGTCTCGATGTGCTGGGCGGTCACGACCCAGGCACCGCGCCGCATCGGGGAACGGGCCGACCCGGCTGCCAGCTCCAGAGCGAACGCCGCGGCGAGCGACCCGGCGTCGATCCGTTGCGGCTCCACAAAACGGGCCCACAAGTCACGGCCGTCAAGTGACGGTTCGAGGTTTGATGTCACGGCTTCGAGGCGCGCGAGGAACCCCTCGGAGACGTCGAGGCCGAGCACGCGCTCAGCAGTGTCGAGTACCACCGCCACATGCCGCAGCGACAGCAGGGTCTCGATCCCGCTGGGGTCCGCGAAGAACCAGGCGCAGCTCGTGAAGGCCGAGAGGAGATGGCTCTCGAGCTCCAGGAGCTCCAGGGCGCGCGTCGTCTCGGCTTTGGCCAAGGGGCGGCCGGCATGTCTGGCGACGAAGGCCGCGGGTGCCTCCATTCCGGCGACCACCACGCCGTAGTCGACGAGCGCGTCGAGGGGCTGCCCGACCAACGGCCGCAGCGCGGTCGCGAACGGTTCCGCCAAAGTCGCCCGCAGCCAGTCGAGCGCCTCGCGGAGCGGTCCCCGCCAGGACTGGTTCCAGCCCGGCTGTGAGCCGGTCGTGCAGCCGCAGTCGCCGCGCCACCGCTCGACGCCGTGTGCGCAGCTCCACGAGGAAGGCGTTGCGAGCTCTACCTCCCAAGTCGGCGGGTGGTCGGCGAGCCATGCGCCCAGGTTCGTGACCTCGACCTTCTCGTTCCGCAACTCGCATGCCGCCCATGCGAGCGCCATCTCGCCGAACTCGTGGTGGTGCCCGTAGGTCTCCCCGTCGGTGACGATCGCGATCAGCCCGTCGTGGCCACTCGACGCCAGTGCGGTGCGGATGACGCTCACGAGCGTGTCCCCGTCGTTCAACAACTTCCCGAACGCGAGCTCGCGCGACAGCGGGCCGTGCCCGAACACGGCCGTCATCGACTCACCGTCGGGCAGGGACACGACGTACGCCCGACCCGGGTCAATCCCCTCGCCGCTCACGTCGACCCACTTGCCCCCGGGCGCACGCACGCGACGTGCCTGTTGCGGCATGAGCAGCGTGAATCTGATGCCGTGACGGGCGAGGGTGGCAAGTGTGTCGATATCGACCGCTGTCTCGGGTAGCCACATCCCCTCGGGCGCGAAGCCGAAGCGCGCCTTGAAGTCCGCCACGCCCCAGGCGACGAGAACCTCGCGATCCTCCGGCTCCGCGAGCGGCAGGATGGCGTGGACTGCCGGCGCCGCGAGCGCCACGCCGCTCGGTTGCCCGTCCGGTCCCCGCCCGGCGGCACGCACGACGGCGTCGACGTCGGGTGCCTTGGCCGCCAGCCAGCGGTGCAGCGTCCTCACGACGTCGAAGCTCGCGATCGCGAAGTTGTCGCACGACTCGCGGAGCCGCTTGTCGGGTGCCAGCACGGCCGCCACGGTGTTGGGCCGGTAGCACTCCGCCGTGATCCGCTGGTTCCAGTCGTGATAGGGGTGCGCGCTGGGCTCGGGGTGCACGAGGTCCAGCCAAGGATCCGCGCGCTCGGGCTGGTAGCAGTGGAGATGGAAGCAGACTGCGAGCGTCATCGCCGCCTAGACCGTTGGCCGCAGTACCAGGACTGCGAGCGGCGGAAGTGCGAGCAGGGCGCTCTGGTCGCGGCCGTGGCAGGGGGTTCCCGTCGTTTCGAACAAGCCGGGCACGAGGTAGCCGCTGCCGCCGTACTCCGGTACGTCGCTGTTGGCGAGCACCTCCCACCGGCCGGCGCGCGCCAAGCCCACCCGGTAGTCCGGGCGCGGGACGGGCGTGAAGTTGGCGACCACCACGAGCACGCCGCCGGCTCCGTCGCGGCGTTCGTAGCAGAGCACGCTCTGCGAGCGGTCCTCGCAGTCGATCCAGGAGAAGCTCGCGTCGCCCAGGTCGTCACGGTGCAGGCAGGGCTCGGAGCGGTACAGCTCGTTCAACTTGCGCACCCATGCGGAGACACCTTGGTGGGCGGGCGAGTCGAGCAGGTGCCAGTCGAGGCTCGCGTCGTGGTTCCATTCTGCTCTCTGGGCGAACTCGCCACCCATGAACAGCAGCTTCTTGCCGGGTTGGGTGAACTGGTATCCGAAGAGGAGCCGCAGGTTGGCGAACTTCTGCCACTCGTCGCCGGCCATGCGGCCGATGAGGGAGCCCTTGCCGTGCACGACCTCGTCGTGCGAGAGGGGAAGGACGAAGTGCTCGCTGTTGGCGTAAATGGACCGGAAGGTCAACCTGTCGTGGTGCCAGGGCCGGTAGATCGGATCGTGTGCCAGGTAGTCGAGCGTGTCGTGCATCCAACCCATGTCCCACTTGTAGCTGAAGCCGAGGCCGCCGGCGTCGACAGGTCGGGAGACGCCCGGCCAGGCGGTGGACTCCTCCGCGATGGACATGATGTCCGGGAAGGACGCGAACATCTCGGTGTTGCATTCCTGGAGCATCTCAATGGCTTCGAGGTTCTCGTTGCCGCCGAAGCGGTTGGGCACCCACTCGCCGGGTTGGCGGGAGTAGTCGAGGTAGAGCATCGAAGCCACCCCGTCCATTCGCAGCCCGTCCGCATGGAACCGGTCGAGCCAGAAGCGAGCGCTCGAGATGAGGAAGCTTCGGACCTCGTTGCGGCCGTAGTTGAAGATCCAGCTCTGCCAGTCCGGCTGCACCCGCTGGCGGGGATCGGCGTGCTCGTACAGGTGCGTGCCGTCGAAATGTGCCAACGCGAAGGCGTCGGCGGGGAAGTGCGACGGCACCCAGTCGAGGATGACCCCGATGCCGGCGCGGTGGAGCGTGTCGACGAACGCCGCGAAGTCGTCCGGTGAGCCGTGCCGTGCTGTCGGGGCGAAGTAGCTCGTGACCTGGTATCCCCACGAGCCGTAGAAGGGATGCTCCATGACCGGGAGGATCTCGACGTGGGTGAAGCCGTGGCCCTGCACATGCTCGATGAGCCGCGGGGCCAGCTCGGCGTAGGTGAGGAAGCGGTTGTGATCCTCGGGCACCCGTCGCCACGAACCCAGGTGCACCTCGTAGACCGACACCGGCTGGTCGAGGCGCTGTGCCCCTCCCCGGTCCCGCATCCACTCGCTGTCGAGCCATTGATGTTGTGGCTCGAAGACGATGGAAGCGGTCTTCGGAGGTTCCTCGCCGGCGAACGCGAACGGGTCGGCCTTGTCGAACTCGCCGCCGCCCAGGCGGGACAGCAATCGGTACTTGTAACGAGTTCCAACGGTGACGCCCGGGACGAAGCCTTCCCAGATCCCCGACTCGGCATGCGGCAAGAGGGGATGGCGCGTGCCGTTCCAACCGTTGAAGTCCCCGACGACGGCCACGCGCTCGGCGTTCGGGGCCCACACGGCGAAGAAGACCCCGGCCACGGCCCCGACGGTCATCGGGTGGGCGCCGAGCTTCTCGTACAGGCGGAAATGCCGCCCTTCGTTGAACAGGTGGACGTCGACCGGGTCGAGCAAGCTGACACCCAGCACAGTCTCGACTCCCCGCGCGAGGCGGTCGACCGAACCGGGCGAGACCCGCCCCCGGTTCTCGCGCAGCGGTGCCAGCGCTTGGTGCACCGCCGGGTCCTCGACGATCTGTTCCAGGGCAGCGCTCGTCAAGCGGTTCCAGTTCGGCCGTTCGGTACTCGTACCCGGCAGGTTCGCCGAGTCAGGCTGGCCGACCAGGTCGTCCAGCTGGACGAGCACGAGTCCGGCCTCGCTGCGGGCCAGTTCGCCATGGAGGGCGGCGAGCACCGCGGCGGGCGTGGCCGTGCCGTCGACCTCATCGCGCCCGTCGGCACCGGGCGCGTCGTGACACAGCATGGAAAGGCGCTTTCGCAGATGCGCCCTTTCGGCCCGGGCCGCCTCGGCCGACGAAACGTCCAGCTGGCCGTACTCGAGGCGCTCGTCGATGTCGCGTCCCCTCCACCAACCGGTGAACGTCGGCAGGTCGTGGGTCGAGAACGAGGCGACAGAACCGGCGGGCGGCGCCTCGAGCACCGGTTCGCCGTCATCGCGGATGGCGAATTGGGCGACGTAAGAACGCCTAATCCCCCTTTCCTCCATGCCACGGCGGACCTTTTCGTCGACGGTGCCCAGATCCTCGCCGATGATGTCGGCGTGATGGCGCTGGGCCTCGATCGAGACGACGGCGAGCAGCTCTTCGAAGGGCATCTGCACATAGGCGCCGTCGCGGGGCTCGGCGCCGGCAGGGATCCAGAACAGCCTTTGCAGGCCCATTATGTGATCGATGCGCAACATCCCCGCCACGCGGCAGGTGGTGCGCCAGCGCGGCGCGGAACTCCTCGTGACCATCGGCCCGCAACGCCTCGGGGCGAGTGGGAGGGAAGCCCCACGACTGCCCTTGGGCGAAGAACCTGTCCGGCGGTGCTCCCACCGACATGCCGGCCGCGTACTGCTCACGATGGCGCCAGACGTCGTAGCCGCAGGGGTGGATGCCCACGGGAAGATCGAGGGCGAGGACTTGGCCGCGCTGTGACAGCCGCTCCGACAGTTCCGTCATCTGCTCGTGGGCGACCCACTGGGCATAGACGTGATAGCGCTCGTTCACAGGGTCGACGTCGCTCCACCTGAGCAGGCCGGCACGGAGCGGCCCGGGCCATGTGTGCCAGTCGATCCCGAAGCGATCGATCGCGGCCCGAAAGCGCGCGTACTCGACGAGATCGGGGCGCTCGAACATGAAGTTGCGCAGTGCCGTCTCCCGGCCGATGCCCGATCGCCCCACGGCGGTCGCCATGGCGCTCAGGGCCGCTCGCTTGGCGGCGGTGACGGCGGCACCGTCCACGATCGCGCCCTTGACCCAGGCAGCCCGGCGTTCGGCCGCCAGCGGGCCGGAGCCGATCACGCGCGCCGCCGGGGACCAGGCGAACTCCGGGACGCGCTCGACGTCGATCCAGCGTTCGTGCCAGAACCGGCGGCTCACGGGCAGATAGGGGCTCGCCTCGAACGGCTCGGGGCCGGCGCCGGCGAGCAAGGGCAGCGTCGCGACCAGGCTCGCCTGTTCTCTGGCGGCAAAGCGGGCGAGCTCGTCGAGGTCGCTCAGGTCGCCCGATCCCCAGCTGCGGGCCGAGTGCAGCGAGAACAGCGGCGCGAGGACCCCAAAGGCGCGCCAGTCCTCGCTGAAGCGTCCCCGGGCGCCCGCCACCGGCGCGACGACGAGCGTCGCCGTGCCGAGCCGGCCCCGCACGAGGACCCTGAAGCGGTGATAGCCAGACGGCAAGAGACCAGGCAGCGGCACGGCTCCCCGGTAAATGTCGCGACCGTCCAGTCGTTGACGTGTCAACGACCTGAGCGCATCGCGTTGCACGCGCCAGTCGACACGCTCACCGTCTTCGGATTCGATCGCACATTCCAGATCGGTGTCCGCCTCGCGCAGGGAGACGGCGACCTCGCCGGCGGACAGCGTCGTCGAGGACCGTCACCGGTTCCACGATCCGTTCTATTCGGGCGCTGCGGCGGCTGCGCAGCAGCCGGGCCGCACCGCTGGCCCGGCCGATCGGCACACCGAGCCCGTTCAGTATCGCCAGCAGCACCTCCGGATCCGCGTCCCGTTCCACGCCGGTGGCGTCCATGTACTCGAGCACGATGCCCGCATCGGTGGCGAGGCTCCGCAGCGCGGCCGGGGTCCGGTTGCTCGTCGCCACGGCTGTCAGTCCGACCAGGTGATCAGGCCGGGCACGTACGGATCGGCGACCGCCGGGTGGCACGGCAGGACACGGGCGGCAAGGAAGGCATCAAGGCCGGCCTGGTGGGGGACCTGGGCGCGGTAGCGGGCGACATGCGCGCGTCGTCCCTCGAAGCTGGTGGATACCGGATAGGGCTCGCCGAGAGTCGGTGCAACCCAGAGCTGCACGGTGACGTCCCGAGGTTCGAGCGAGCCGAGATCCGCCACGATGTCAGCCTGTACGCTGCCGCCCGGGCCGACAGTGGCGGACTCGACCAGGACGCGGATTGCAAGCCATGCACCGCGAAGGCGCTCGAGCGCGGAGCTGAGCTCGCGGGCCCGCGCGCCGGCTTGCATCGCGAACCAGCGTGCCCGGCGCGCGCCCGGCAGGTAGAGGGTCTCGACGTAGTCGCGCACCATACGGTGCGAGTCCCACGTCGGTGCCAGGCTCGCCATCGACTGGCGCACCGAGGCCAGCCAGGCGCGGGGGAGGCCGTGAGAGTCCCTGTCGTAAAAGCAGGGCACGATCTTGTGCTCGAGAGTGTCGTACAGGGACTGGGCGTCGCCCGCATCTTGTAACTCGAAGTCCTCATAGCGCCGCCTGCCGGTTCCGATGCACCAACCGATGGGCGCCGCATTGGGATCCGCGTCGCTCCACACCTCGTCCCACCAACCGTCGAGCGTGCTGAAGTTCAAAGCGCCGTTCACCCCCGCCTTCATGCCCCCGATGCCGCACGCCTCGAGCGGCCGCCGCGGTGTGTTCAGCCACACGTCGACGCCCTGGGAGAGGTTGTGGTCCATCGTTATGTCGAAGTCCTCGATGAACACGACCCGATGTTCGAGATGGTGCTCGTGGGCAAACTCGATGACCTCACTCAGCAGTTGCTTGCCGAACTCATCCCGGGGATGGGCCTTGCCTCCGAAGATGATCTGCACGGGCCGGTCCGGATCACCGAGGATTCGCGCCAGGCGTTCACGATCGCGCAGGAACAGCGTCGGGCGCTTGTAAGCGACGAAGCGGCCGACGAAACCGATCGTGAGCGCGTCGGGGTGAAGGAGCGTCTCGGTGGCGGAAAGGCGTGCTTCAGCCGCGCCGCGGCGGGCGAGCTGCTCGTTGAGGCGGACCCGGGTGAACTCGATGAGACGGGCGCGCGCCCGGCAGCGCGCTGCCCAGAGACCCTCGTCGCCGGTCCCCGCCACCTGTTGCCAGGTGGCGGGTGATCTCGGTGTCGTTTTCCAGCTCGAACCTATCTGCTTGTCGAACATCTCCTCGATCTCGTTGGAGATCCAGGACGTGAAGTGAATGCCGTTCGTGACGTGCCCGATCGGCACCTCGTTCAAGGGCAACCGCGGCCAGAGGCCCCCCCACTGGTCACGGGTCACGACACCGTGCAGCCGGCTCACCCCGTTGCGCGCGCCCGCAAGCCGCAGTGCGAGCACTGTCGGGCAGAACGAGTCGGACGGGTCCTCGGGCCTGTAGCGGCCCAGTGCGCAGAGCGTCTCGAGTTCGATCCCGAGCAGTGAGGCGTACGGCGCGAGGTAATGGTTCGCCAGCTCCGCGGGGAAGTAGTCGTGCCCGGCGGCCACCGGGGTGTGAGTCGTGAACAGCATCCCGGGTGCCGCGGCAACCCGGGCCTCGGCGAAGGAGAGTCCGTGGCGAGCCATCGCCTGGCGAATGCGCTCCAAACTGGCGAAGGCGGAGTGGCCCTCGTTCAGGTGCGCCATCTCGGGCTCGTGCCCGAGCGCCGCGAGGGCTCGCACGCCACCGATGCCCAACACGAGCTCTTGTTGGATACGGGTCTCCCGGTCGCCTCCGTAGAGCCTTCCCGTGATGCGGCGGTCGTTGCGCCGGTTCGGCTTGATGTCGGTGTCGAGGAGGTAGAGCCGGTTCCGTCCGGCGAGAACGGTCCACACCTGGGCAACCACGTCGCGTGCCGGCAGGGGAACCTTGACCCGGACGGGACGACCCATGACGTCGCGTGCGAGCTCGACGGGAAGCCGCTCGAAGTCCAGGACCTCCCACGACTCCTGCTGCAGGCCGGTGTCGTCGAGCCACTGATGAGACGCCTCCCGATAGAGGAGGCCCACGCCGACGACAGCGACGCCGAGAGCGCTCGCCGACTTGAGGAACTCGCCGGCGACCGCACCGAGGCCGCCGGCGTACACGGGCAGCGAGTCGGTGAGGGCGAACTCCGCGGCGAAAAAAGCCACCTCGAAGGTGCGGTCCTTCTTGTGGGTCCGGGGGAACCAGGTCTTGGATCGGTACGCCTGGTAGGCGATCGCGTCCTCGACGACCGACGCGGCAAGTGCCGCGAGGTCCGGGTCGGACGCGAGCCTCCGTTCCACGGCGGCGCGTCCGAGGCCGGTGAGCAGACGGCGCGGCCATTCGAGAGCTGACGGCTCGGCGGCGGGGGCGAGGCCCGCGAAGAGCGCCCCGCGCGGGCCTCTGCCAGGTCCACCGCAGGTTTGTTGCCACGGCGAGGAGGTCTTCGTAACCGACGACTTGTTGGCGTGACCTCTTCGGAGCTGACCGACGAGCCGTGATCTCACACCTCCTTGGCGTCATGATCGCACGGGAACACTTCTCTTGCTGGCTTATGCGCCGACGCGGGCCGGGTCACTGCCGCGTCGAGAGGAGGGAAACCTAGTCGCGCCCGAGACGGCTCCGCGACCGGGCTCGCGAGCCGGTCACGAGCCGGAAGCCGAACCCTCCCGGCGGCGGCCCGGTCAGCCGGATGGCGCGCCCGGCTCGGCCGCGGCGATCAGAGTGCGGCACCCGACGACCGCCTCAGGGGCGGAAGCGTCGCCGGAGGCTGGCGGCGCGGCGGCAGCTCGGCCAGAAGCTCCGTCGTGGCGGCGGCGATGGACCGGACCGCCTTCTCGAAAGCCAGTTCCGTGGCAGGCGAAGTGAGCTTGACACCACTGACCTTGCGCACGAACTGGCGAGCGGCAGACTCGATTTCCTCGGTGCTGGCCTCCGGCTCCAGGCCTCGGAGAGTGGTGATGTTGCGGCACATGGGGCCAGGTTAGACAGGCGGGCGAAGCACTGGCGCCAGGACCGGGCGCCAACTGGGCAAGTTCTGAACCGACACCCAGGAGAACCACAGGAAACCTGTCTATCCTCACCTCGGCGCACGCCTCTGGGCGCGCCAAAGGAGAGTCGCAAGTGTTCTCGCTCGGCTACGCCTGGAACGAGCTCCGCCGCCGCTGGGGGCGGACGCTCGTGACCGCTTTCGGGCTCGCGGCGGGAGTCGGTCTCGTGATGGGCATCATCGGGGTGTCACAGGGACTCTCCGACGCCCAGAACAGCGTCCTGTCCCCGCTCGGGTCAGTCGGAACGGACATCATCGTGACGCGCACCGTCGCGCCGACGACGTCTCAGACCACCACCACGACGACTCTCCCGTCGTTCAGAGGTGGCGGGTCGTTCCCAACTGGAGGCACGTTCCCGACAGGTGGCGGCGGCGGGGGGTTCTTCGCCCGTGGCGTCGGGGGCTTCAACGGCACCGACAGCACGCAGGCCGCCACGCTGCTCAACAACAACTCCTCCATCATCACCGACCTCGCCAAGCTCGGTAAGCCGGGAACGCAGTTCACCCACGACTTCTTCGTTCCCGGCACGCTCATCACCTTCCCCTCCGTGGCGATCAGCGACGTCGCGAAGATCCCAGGCGTGACCTCGGCGGTCGGCGCCCTCTCCCTCGAGGCGCTGCACGAGAGCGGCACGGTCCCGAAGATCACCGACACCGTCAAGACGGGCGGTCAGACGATCTCCACGACCGTGAAGCCCCGACGCTCACGGCGGCTCAGACAGCGGCCGAGCGGACCTGCATCCAGAAGATCCTGTCGAAGGCTTTCAGCAGCACCGGCGGCGGAGCACCGAGTTTTCCGGCGGGCGGCCGCCCGGGCACGGGCTCAGGTTCGGGCTTCCGTACCTTTATCGGTGGCTTTGCCGCCAACCCTGCCATCGAGGCGTGCATGACCCCCGCCCAGAAGGCCTACGAGCAGAACGTGACCGTGCCTGAGCAGACCATCACCCGGGTGCTCAACCCGCCGACGACCAACACCGCCACGTCGAGCTACAGCGTGGCGGGCGTGGACCCGACGAACGAGACCACGGGCCTCATCACCAAGGCCCAGCTCGTCGCGGGCACCTGGTTCACGAGCAAGCCTTCCGACGAGGTGCTCGTCTACACCGAGTACGCCACCGCCAAGGACCTCAAGGTGGGCGGGACGCTCACGATCAACGCGAAGAGCTACAAGATCGTCGGCCTCGTGTCGCCGACGCTCACCGGCAACGTCGCGGACATCTACTTCCCTCTCTCCACGATGCAGGGCCTCGCCTCGGCGCCCGGTTACGTGAACGAGGTGCTCGTGTCGGTGAAGAGCGCCTCTGAGGTCGCCGCGGTCACCAAGGCGATCAAGGCCGAGCTGCCCGGGGCGACGGTGCTCACATCCAAGACGCTCGCCGACTCGGTGAGCGGGAGCCTCAACAACGCCCACAAGCTCGCCAACGACCTGGGCGGCGTGCTCGCCATCGTCGTCCTGCTGGCCGCGTTCCTGATCGCCGGCCTGCTCACGCTTTCGAGCGTCGCCAAGCGCGTCCGTGAGATCGGCTCGTTCCGCGCGATCGGTTGGACACGGGGTGAGGTGGTCCGACAGGTCATGGCCGAGACGGTCGGCATCGGGCTGGTCGGCGGAGTGATAGGGGTGGCGATCGGGGCCGGGGTCTGCGCGGTCATAGCCGCCGTGGGGCCGGGCCTGTCGGTCACCTCGACGGGGCTTGCCGTGGGTGCCTCGACCTTGAGCAACATGGTCGGTCAGTCGACGACCGGCACCGTGACCTCGATCGTGCACCTCACGGCGCCGATCCACTTCACGACGATCCTGATCGCGTTCTGTGGGGCGCTCGTCGGTGGCCTCGTCGCCGGCATCATCGGCGGTTGGCGCGCGGCGCGACTCGCCCCTGCATCAGCGCTGCGGGACCTCGGCTGATGGCCGGGGCACCGGAGTCGAAGACCGGAAAGGACGCGAGACGATGACGGAGAACGAAGCGACCAAGACGGCGCCGGTCGCGCCCGAGCGGCCCCGGGGCGTCGCCCTCTACGAGTTGTCGCACCTCGAGCGCACCTTCTCGAAAGGAGGGGTATCGGTCAAGGCCATCCGCGGAGTAGACCTCGTGATCAATAGCGGCGAGATGATCTCGTTGGAGGGCCCTAGCGGATCGGGCAAGACCACGCTCCTGCAGCTGCTCGGGGCCCTCGACAGCCCGAGCGGCGGGTCCATCCGCTTCGAGGGTCGTGACCTCAGCGGGCTCAACGACAGGGAGCTGACGAAGATCCGCGCACAGCAGATCGGCTTTGTGTTCCAGCACTTCAACCTCATCCCGACGCTCACCGCCGCGGAGAACGTTGCCATCGCGATGTTCCCGAACCACGTCCCCGCCCATGAGAGGCTGGCGCGTGCCAAGGAGCTGTTGAACCAGGTCGGCCTCGGCTCGCGCATGGGTCATCTGTCCTCCCGGCTCTCAGGTGGCGAGCAGCAGCGGGTCGCGATCGCCCGGGCACTGGCCAACAGCCCGAGTGTCATCATCGCCGACGAGCCGACCGGCAACCTCGACTCCGACACGGCCAAGGAGGTCATGTCGACGCTGAACGCTCTGCGCGAGACCTCCAATGTGACGATCGTGATCGCGACCCACGACGAGGACGTCGCCCGGCTGACGGACCGCCGGATCAGAATCCGCGACGGGAAGATCCGCGAAGATTCCGCCGCCTAGCTAGTCACCCAACGTCGGCTCTCCGAGTCGCTCAACGTTCTCACTCAGCTGCGACCGTCCATGGGCACCTCAGGCCCCGGGCGCGGCTGGCGACCGGAGGTGCCCCGCCGTTGATGCGTGTCGGGCGACGCTTGGTTGAACGGGTGCCCGAGGTCCGGCCTGTAGTGACCTATCCCTGTCAATACACCCGGGGGGTATGCTCAGGCTCATGGAGACAATCGTGCGCCGGGGCTACAGCGAGCACAAGGAGGCAGTCCTCAAGCGGCTGCGACGCATCGAGGGACAGGTTCGGGGCCTGCAGCGCATGGTCGAGGAGGACCGGTACTGCATCGACATCCTCGAGCAGATCTCGGCCGCTACGAGGGCGCTGCAGTCGGTAGCCCTGCAACTGCTCGAGGGCCACATGGGCCACTGCGTGGCCGAGGCGGTAAGGAGCGGTGGTGACGAGGCGTCGGAGAAGCTCAGCGAGGCTTCGGCGGCTATTGCACGTCTAGTCCGTTCGTGATCCGGGCACGTTGAAAGCGGCTCGCCGGGGGAGCGCGCGGTGACGGGGGCCGTGCTGCTTGCTGGCATCGGCTGGCTCGATGCGATCGGGAGGAGCCTGCGCGAGGGCTTCTTCATGTTCTGGGAGACGCTGTGGGCCCTGATACTTGGCTTCACGCTTTCCGGGGTAGTGCAGGCATTTGTCAGCCGACAAGCCATGCAGGCAAAGCTGGGAGACCACAGGCCGGCCGCGGTTGCCCGGGCCTCCGGCTACGGCATGGCCTCCTCGTCGTGTTCGTACGCGGCAAGCGCCATGGCGAAGTCCCTGTTCGTAAAGGGAGCGGACTTCGTGGCCATTCTGGTGTTCATGGTCGCCTCGACCAACCTCGTGATCGAGCTGGGCATCGTGCTCATCGTGTTGATGGGCTGGCAGTTCGCGGCGAGCGAGTTTGTGGGCGGGGTCATCATGATCGTGCTGCTCGCGTCGGTAGGGGGGTTGTGGCTGCGGGGGAGACTGGTCGTCGAGGCCAGGCAGCGACTGGCGGGCACCGCCAGCCAGGATCACGATCACGCGCCCTCCGAGGGCTCCCTACGCCCGCCTAAGTCGTGGGCGACGAAACTGCGCTCCAAGGGCGGTTGGGCCGACGCTGCCGCCTACACGGTGGCGGACTTCAAGATGTTGCGCAGAGAGCTGGTGATCGGGTTCACCGTGGCCGGGTTCCTGGCTGTAGTCGTGCCCACCCAGATTTGGAACACGGTCTTGGTCCACGGCCATGGCGACTGGACGACCCTCGAGAACGTCGCAGCGGGCCCACTCATAGCGCTTGTCAGCTTCGTCTGCTCGATCGGCAACGTCCCCCTTGCCGCGGCGTTGTGGAAGGGGGGAATCTCCTTCGGCGGAGTGGTCTCGTTCATCTTCGCTGACCTGATCAGCTTCCCCTTGCTCCTCATCTACCGCCGTTACTACGGGACCCGCCTGACGGCAAGGATGTTGGTCGTCTTCTGGGGCGTGATGTCAGTCGCCGGGCTCGTCACCGAAGTCATCTTCCGGGCCGCCGGGCTCGTACCGGGAATCCGGCCGACTCAGGTAGCGTCTGCGCACTTCTCGTGGGACTACACGACTTACCTCAACATCGCCTTTCTCGTGCTCTTCGCCCTGCTGTACTGGGTGTATCGGAACAGCGCCCGCTTAGGCGGTGATGAGGGCTATGCCCTCGATCCGGTGTGCGGGATGCAAGTCGAAATGGTCAACGCACCTGCCTCGACGGTACAGGCTGGCAAACAGTTCTTCTTTTGCTCAGACCGGTGCCGTGTGCGCTTCGAAGTGGATCCATAGCGCTTTGCCTCCAAGAAGGGCAAGCCCGGGAAGGCCGTCGAACCCGAGTCAGTTCCGGTGTCGTTCGGCCGGATGGTCAAGAAGGCCGGAAAAGATCTCCAGCCTTGACTCGTGAAGCGGGGCTGCAGGCCCAAACGGCAAACCAGAGGTGAGTACCCGTGAGCTAGTGCCGACCGGATTGTCAGAGACAGTCGTCCCACCAACTGCCGCGGTCACGTTCGGGCAGGAGGATCGAGCCGGATGCGGAAATCGAGCGCCGGCGTGGCTCAGTGTTGCCAGACCCTCACGTAATCGACCCTCATGGTGGCCGGGGCGGTGTCTGGTGCCATCGAACTGTCGAGCGCCAGATTGAGGATCAGGTACATCGGTGCAGAAGTAATCCCTGAGGTGTCCTGCCAGAGTTCGGTCCCGTCGTAGTAGTACGTGATCGATCCCGGTTCCCAGTCGGCGGCGAAGGTGTGCCACGCGCCAGCAAAGTCTCCGCTGGCACAGGCGCCAGGTCCGCTCGTAGGGTTGTGGAAGTGGACGCAAGCCTGCCCGCCTAGTCCCTCGAGGATGTCGTTCTCGCCATCAGTGGGCCAGTTCTGCCCATCGGCCCAGAAGGCCGGCCAGTCCGCGATGCTGCTAGAGCCGGACAACCAGATGCGGGCCTCGATGTAGCCGTAGGTGAAGCTATACAGCCCATCGGTGGTCACGATGCCGGACGCGTAGGGCCGTGTGATCCCGCCGCAGGTCTCGGTTTTGGCGATCGCCGTTAGGTCGAGTTCCCCATTGGCCACGCTCACTTGTGTCGGGTCGTAGCACTCCTGCTCAGAGCTACTGACGGGCTGGGTGATGCCCGAGCCGAACCACCCCGTCGACCACTGCGATGTGTCGAGCGAGGAGCCGTTGAACTCCGAGTCGAATACCAGATTCCACGGGCCGGGGTCGGCGCCGACTGGTTGGGGCGAATCCGATGCCCCCGTGGCCGGCATCGTGGTCGTGGTCGTGGCCGGCATCGTGGTCGTGGTCGTGGCCGGCACCGTGGTCGTGGTCGTGGCCGGCATCGTGGTCGTGGTCGTGGCCGGCACCGTGGTCGTGGTCGTGGTCGTGACCGGCGCCGTGGTCGTGGTCGTGGCCGGCACCGTGGTCGTGGTCGTGGCCGGCACCGTGGTCGTGGTCGTGGCCGGCACCGTGGTCGTGGTCGTGGCCGGCACCGTGGTCGTGGTCGTGGCCGGCACCGTGGTCGTGGTCGTGGCCGGCACCGTGGTCGTGGTCGTGGCCGGCACCGTGGTCGTGGCCGGCGCCCTGGTCGTGGTCGTGGTCGTCGCCCTGGTCGTGGCCGTGGTCGTCGCCCTGGTCGTGGCCGGCGCCCTGGTCGTGGTCGTGGCCGGCGCCCTGATGTGGATGGGCCTTGTTCTGTTGGTCGTAGAAACGTGGCGAGCGGGTCGAGCCCCAGACGTGGTGCTAACCGCCGAGGAGTTGACCGTCGTCCCAGAGGTACTGGTCTTGGCCGGTGCTGTGATGGTGCTGGTCGTGATGGGCACCTTGATGTGGCTGGTCCTTGTTCTGCTGGTCGTAGCAATGCGGCGCGAGGAAACGTAGCGAGCGGGTCGAGCCCCAGACGTGGTGCTAACCACCGAGGAGTTGACCGTCGCCCCAGATCTGCTGCCAACTGCGAAGGAGTTGACTAGCGCGGCCAGCGCAACGGCCACGACGATCCCGCCAGCGAACGCGTGGCGCCGACGAACAGGCGAAGCACTGTAGAAATACTCTCGGACCCCATGTGAATGAGGCTTTCCGAGTTCTGCTACGTCTCGACCGGGATGAACCTTGGCGGGCAAACTGGGTATCGGGCGCACTTAAAGTGCATCGACAACCACGGAGCGTGACTTTAGGGTCTTTCGACCGGCCCAAAAATCAGCAGATTCTGGTTGTCATCGACGGTTGCCGCTGAGGGAGTTGCACAGGCGCGGGTGGGTACTCGAAAACCGCGTACCCTCCGGTGGGCAGAAGTTCAGTAGGTCGTCTTGGCGCCGGTCTGTGTCGGGTGCTGCCACACCTTGATCGAGCGGATCACCAGGCTCTGGGGGAACCGGACAGCGGAGTTGGGGGGGAGCTTTCCGTTCACGGCCAGATCGGCGATCAGGTATTCAGGCTGCGTGATGGACAGGGCGAGACGGGATACGAGGAACCCGTCCACGTACCAGGAGAAGGTTCCCGGCTCCCAGTCCACCCCGTAGGTATGGAACGCGCTCGAGGCCGTTGGCACGTACATGTTCGCGGTGTCGAAGTTGTTGGCCGCACCGAAGTGCACATAGAAGCTGACGCTGTGCGACTGTGCCCAGTTCTCCAAGATGTCGACCTCGGGGGGCCAGGCCCCGCTCTCAGGCTCGAACCAGAAAGACGACCACACTCCCCGCCCAACGGGCAATTTGGCCACGATCTGGGCGTAACCGTACCGGTAGCTGAACTTGCCGTACGACGACAGCATCCCCGACACGTACTTCTTGCCCTTTGTCTTATCTGGGACGACTGTCAGGGACACCGTGCTGTCGCGCACCGTGACCTGGGAAGCCTGGTACCACTCCAGCTCCCTGTTGCCCCTATTTGTGCAGCCCCAGTAGTAGCAGGTTGACCAGTTGGCCGTGTCGAGGGTGGTGCCGGTGAAGTCGTCCGAGAACACGAGTCTCCAGTGCCCCTTGGGACCGTCCGGGACGTCGGCGGCGCTTGTCGTGGTTATTGTGGACATTCCCGCACGAAGGGTCGCCGCCTCGATCGGCGCGGAACTCGTTGCGCAGGCCGCGCACGATCCGAGCACGGCCAGGACTAGCGCCAGGGCGGCGGCACGCGGGACCCGCATCACGCCCTGGACCTGTCAGTGGCCGGCGCTTGCAGTGGCACATCGTTCCAGTCCCCACACCTTTGTTCGCACCAACTCCCGGCTCTTGGCGAGAGGCGCTCCATTCTTCCGGAGCCGTTCTCGCAACGTGTCAATGGTTGTGTGGAGTCTCGTACCGGCAGGCACGCAGCGAGAACGGGTCGTCGACGACCGCGCGCGGCGGGCGCGACCAAGGCATCGATCGCCGTCATCAGGTGGAATAGCCACGGCGCCATGTCCACAGGGTAGCGGTGCTATGGCTACTCACAGTGAGTACCGTCCGCTCCAGTGGTCTTCGCTCTCGAACAGCCGCGCTGGCCAACCCCGGCGCCGGATGCACGATAGCGTGCCACGACGGACTTGAAACGACATTCCTGGTCCAGATGCCCCACACCGCCTATCACCCTGGTTCCGTCCGGGTGAACCTGGCCTGAGTGACGCGACGCACGTGAACCTGTAAAAATTGTCACATGCTCGCTGCTGCGCGTAATCAGAGAGCCCAGATCGAACGTGGCGCACATCGAGAACCGCATCGGCGACGGTACCGCGAACCCCTATCTGTATCTCGCCTCTCAAGTGGCGAATGGGCTCGCCGGCCTTACGCGAAGGGCGATGGCGGCTTGTCGACCGGTGGTCGCGTCTGCAGCGAGTGGACTAGCGAACGACGCTCCCGTATGAGGCGAGCCGCTCGCCAGCACGCGGCCGGCTGTTCAGCGAGTGTGACGCTGCCCCAAATCGTGCGGGTCTACCAGGAGGTCATAGGCACTCCGCCACCGTCCGTCATCGCGAGAGTTCGGCATGTATTCCGGTAAGGTGGTTCTGGTCCTGCCCAGGCTGGTTCGCGGAGATCCCGAAGGAGGCGCGAGCCATCATGCGCGCTGCACCTCCGGCCAGCGAATGAACTGGCGGTACGCCTCATCGTGATTCGGGACCGGTAGTCATGGCCAGAGTGAGCGTGTTGACCCCCACCTATCAGCATGCTGCATTCATTGGTGACTGCATCCGCAGCGTTCTGGCCCAGACCGTGCAGGACTGGGAGATGGTCATCGTCGACGATGGGTCCGATGACGGAACCGCTGATATTGCCGAATCGTTTCACGACCCGAGAATCGTCGTTCTGCGCCGCCAGCATGAAGGGGTGGCCGGGCTTGGGCGCGCCTACGGGTTGGCGGTCGCGAGGACGAAGAGCCCGGTTGTAGCCATCCTCGAAGGTGACGACATGTGGCCCGCGACAAAGCTTGAGGATCAACTCCCCTTGTTCAATGACCCGGCCGTGGTTCTCGCCTACGGCTCGGCGCGACTCATGGACGAGAGGGGCTACGTCTACGCTCGCCACTGGCACGCGCCTCGCGGAAGGGTTGCCAGAAACGATCCAGTCGGGACCATCCTCCCCGCCTTGGTCAACGTCAACTTCATTGTTGCAGCCACCGTGATGGTTCGTCGCTGCGCCCTGGAGCGGATCGGCGGGTTTGTCCAGCCCAGCGGCGTTCCCTACGTTGACCATCCCACCTGGCTTCGACTGGCAACTACCGGAACGTTCGCCCGGTCGTCGCGCGTGCTTGGTTACTGGCGCCGATACGCTCGTCAGGTAACAACCCAGAGCTGGTTCGACACCGCTCCGGATCGCGCGTCCTACCTGCAAGCCGTCGCCGCGGAGGCTCGTGGCGTTGTCACCTCTGATGTGTTGGCGGCCTTGGCGGCGTCGATCCGCCGAGATCCATCTCGACAACGCGAGGAGGCGATGCTCGCGCGGGTCGCATAGCGCTTCTGGAGGGTCGCTGGCGACAGGCAGCGGCAGTCTTCACCCAACTCTTGCGAACCGGCGAGCCGCGAACCCGAGTGGTGGCTGCGTTGGGCCTCCTGTGCGCGCGGGCAGCAGAACCGACATGGAGCATGTGATCAGCGCGATGGGTCGCCATTCCCTGCCGTCCCGTCGACATCTGGCCTTACAGAGCAGGTCCGGGACGCCGGTGTGAATGCCGGGCTCTCCGGTGAGCCCCACCGTCGCGTCATGCTCGCCGTCGGTGCGCTTCCTCCTCACCCGTGTCGCCGACATGCGATCCGCTGGAAAGGCCGCGAGGACATTGGTGACTGCAACTTGCCCTGCGGTGAAAGAAAAAGAAACTGTCTCGGGGCGCAACCAGCGTCCTCAGTTCTTGTCGAGTCGGCGTCCATCAGACCCGAAAATGCTTCGACATCCAGCATCCTCGGCGCCAATTGCGCACGGCAGGGCCGGGAGCCAAAGTGACCGAGAGCGCACATCAGGCGTCGAATTCCGGAACCCAGCCCATCTCGTCATTCCGCGACTCCATGGAGTGTGGTCGGTAGGATACGCCAGCTTCGAAGACGAGTCGCTCGGTAGACAAGGAGCTATGGCCATGGTAGGAGCCGCTTGCAACCAGCCGCTCGTGCGAGTTCGGCGGGGCCGAATGTACAGCGTGACGGATGAACGATATGCCTGACGTGGGAGCTAGCTTTTTCATCCCGGGGGCGGTCGTCGGGCACAGTGGCGACCGGGGAGCTCGTATGATCGACGCAGCCTGCGCGGTCGTCACTGGGGCGTTGCTCTCTTTTACTGCCGTGGGCTGGGTGGGGCTCGCCCGTGTTCTGTTGACTTTTGCCTTTGCCGTCTACGTTCCCGGCTGGGCCGTTGTCGCCAACTGCACGCCGAAGATGCGAGCCTCTCGGACAGCACTACCAGTGCTCGTTAGCGTCACCCTTTTGACCGCTATGGCCACCGTCACGCTCTGGTTGCACGTCTGGCACCCCCTACAACTGTTCGACGTCGAGGCCGGCACCAGCATCGCCCTGATTGGCGTTGCCGCGATCCGCCGAGAGAGACCACGACCACACGACGAGCCGCGCCTTCTAAATGCCGTGCCAGGCGGCGACGGATGAGTATGACCAACCGCTCGACCCGCGGAATCAGTCGCGCGGTCGGGCACGACCCACGCCTCGCGGTCTCCGACGCGCTGCTGCCAATCTCGGTCGCCCTCTGGGTCGTCGGCGTTCGCCGGATCCATCCGAGCCCGGCGACACTCTCGATCCTGCCAGCCGGATCCGTGGTCGTCTTCCTCGCGGGTCTCGGCGTGCTCGTCGTCTCGACGGGTCTGCTTCTTACGAGGGGCAAGTTCTCGAGCCACCGGATGGCGCTGCACCTCGGCGCGCTCATCGTCATGCTGTACGGCACGGCGTCAATCGTCTACCTCGAGCCGCGATTCGCGTGGGTTGAGAAGCACACCGCAGTCACGAATTACATCGCAGTGCATCACGTGCTGAGTCGGTCCATGGGCATATACCGGATCTGGCCGGGCTTTTTTGCCTTGGCTGCCTGGATCGACAAGGTCGCCGGGGTCAGCACCCCAATGGTATACGCGTCCTGGGCCGAGCTCTTCTTCGAGATCCTCTACGCGCTTGAACTCGCCTGGATCCTCCGAGCGCTTCCGCTCGATGAGCGTGAGCGATGGCTCGCGTTGTTCTTGTTCTTCGGTGCGAATTGGATCGCTCAGGACTACTTCTCTCCGCAGGGCTTCGGGCTTGTTCTCAGCCTTGGCGTCTTCGGGATGGCACTCCACTGGCTCAAGGGCGAGCAGCGACCTTGGGTCACCAAGCTCGAATGTCGGGTGGGTCGCCTGCTTAGGAGGGAGCGCTCAAGCCCATCCGGCGACTGGATGCTTCCTCCGCCGCCGCTTCGGGAGCATCCGCGTGCCACGACCGACCATGGAGAGATCGCCGTAGCGTATCCGGTAGAACCTTCTCGCTGGTTCGCTATCGTCGCGCTTTTACTCACCTATGGGGTGCTGACGTTCGTTCACGAGCTCTCCCCTTACCTTGTCGCGATCCAGCTCGGCACGCTCGTTGTCATCGGACTCATAAGGCCATGGTGGCTGGTCGTGGCGATGTTCGCGATCGCAGTCGGGTTCCTAACGCCGAACTTCGGCTACGTGAACCATAACTACGGCCTTACCGCATCCATCGGTAGCTTCTTCGGCAATCTGAAGGCCCCCTCTTCGGGTTTCACGCAGCTCGGATCGACGGCACTGCTAACCAACAAAGCGAGGACCGTCCTCAGCATCGGGATGTGGGGGCTCGCGGTGGTAGGGACCGTCCGGCGATTGCGTCAAGGGCGCCTCGCGGTCGGCCTCGCGGCGCTCGCCTTCTCGCCCCTAGCACTCCTCGCGTTCCTCGATACGGGAACGAGGGTGTGCTCCGCGTCTATCTCTTCTCCTTGCCGTGGACCGCATGCCTTGCGGCGTCTGCGCTCAGTCCCGCGCCCGAAGCATTCTGGCGCCCGAAGGCGATCCTTCGAACAGCCGCGCTTGCGGTAGTTGTCGCGCTGTTTCTCGTGGCGTTCTTCGGCGAGGACGGCTTAAACGTGATGACGCCAGCCGACGTGCAAGTATCCGTGTTCGTGTACACCCACGCTCCCCCAGGACCGCTGATGCCGCTCTCGGGGAACTTCCCGGCACCGATTGGCGCCAACTCCTACAAGTTCGCCTTAGTCGAGCCCTTACTCGGCTCTGGCTATCCGGGAATCACGCGACTCAGTCCGGCAGACATCCCGTTCATCACGACGGAGATCGTTTCCTACGGCGGTGGGGTGACGGCACCCGGGTACTTCGTGGTGTCCCCGAGCATGCTCGCCTACGCCGAGGAGTTTGGCCAGGCCACTGCGGCACAGTGCCGCACGTTCGTGGCCGCGATGGACCGAGCCCCGGCTGGCGCATCCTGTACAGCCGCGGTGGTGCGACGATCTACGAGCTCGCCGTTGGCCCCTGAGTCACAGCGTGCTGTCCGGGAGCGCCCGCTCCGAGCGTCGCGCCTGCCAGTACGCGAACGGGCCCGCGATCATCCCTCGCAGTTCGGCACGTCTATACCCGGCGTCGGCGGGTGACCGCTGGGCTCGCGCGAGCCGAGACCACAACTGGATGAAATGCCTCGCGCCGTGCGGGGCGCGCTTGAGCACCTGCCAGCGCGTCGAGGGGTCGAGTATGTGCTTCGCGAGGTACGCCGTGAAGCCGAGCCCGTAGTTGTACATCTGGCGTCCGAGGGCCTCGGAATCGGAGCGGTGGATGTGCCAGATCACTGCTGACGATTCGTAGGCGATCGCTCGCCCGGCGAGTAGGACGCGGAGGAACATATCGAGGTCCTCTCCGCCGTTCGTCGGCGTTCCTGCACCGAGCGCTGTGTCGAAGCCGCCGATCCGCTCTACTAAGCGCCGATCGACTGCGAAGTTCGCCCCCGTGCCGAAGATGCCAGCACGGTACGGGAACAGTGCATCGTCGTCCCGACGCTTGTCGAGGTCGTAGACGCGCGGTGTGAGCGAACTCGTCCACGAGATGCGTTCGTCGAAGTATCGCTGTGCAGACGCGACGAGCGACGCAGGCGGCACGAATCCAGTCACGCACCCGACCTCTGCACCCCGTCGTATCCCACGCTCCACACCGCGCAACCACCACGGATCGACGAGCACGTCGTCGTCGGTGAAGGCCACCCAGTCGTACAGGGCATCTGCGAGGCCGACATTGCACGCTCGCGAGAGACCCGCGCGCACCTCGACGAGATAGCGGATGCGAGGGTCGGTCGCGGCGAACTCCTCTACGCACTCACGAGTGGCGTTACTGCTCGGGGCATTGTCGACGACGAGCACCTCGAAGGCACCGTATTCCACCTGTTGCAAAGTGCGCAGGACTCTCCGAAGCGCGCCGGGATGGTCCTTCGTGCACAGAACAACCGAGATGGGAAGCTCCGACGGGTGCGGCGAGAGTACCTCCGTCGCACAGACGTCCCAGCACTCAAGCCCTTCGAGCGGAAGGTCGTCGACTCTGGGCAGCCCATCCTCGGATAGGTGCTTGCAGATGTCCGCCTCGAAGCTCCGCCAGACCGTGGCGCGAAGCAGATCGATGTCTACGGCGCCACCCGGCGAAGGAATCGTGACGAACCCGAGCGGCTCGTGGTGCAGCCGGACAAGGACGCGCGCCCAGTAAGCGGATGCCCGGTCGGACTCGATCACGGCGTCGACCCGCAGGGCGTCCGCGAGCTTCGAGCTGCCCTACCCAGATCGCGTCGGAATCGTCAAAGGCGCTGGTCATGTGCGGCTGATCACTCGGCGTCTCTCGGCTTCCAGCCCGTTTCGCTATGAACCATACGATAGCGACCGATCGCCCCGGGAAGAAATATCACAGCCTGCAGCGCTTCGGTGGCCAACGACGCGATTCCCACCGCCAGTAAGCCGAAGTGCCTCATCAGAAGCAGCGCCATACCGAGAAATACCGCCGCATCCGCCAGCTGGCGGCAGGTCAGTACCAACATTCGCCGCTCCAGCCACAGGAACGAGGTGAAGAAGCTCGTCACGGCCGTACCTGGCAGAGCAAGAAGGAGGAGGCGCAGCAAAGTTGTCCCATGCTCTGCGTAGGTCGCCCCGAATATCCGGAGCAGGTACGGCGCCAGCGCCACTCCCACGGCCACGCCGGGCACGAGGATCAGGAGCGCGAGGCGGACGGTTCGATCGACGTGCAGGCGCATCGCGCTCGGATCGTGGAGCAGCCTCGACAAGGAACGAGGAGAGGACGTTCGAGATCAGCACTGTGAACGAGCCCGCAATTGTCCACGGCAGGTAGAAGTGACCGTTCGCGGATGCACCGAGCCGAGAGATCACGATCAGCGGCATCAGCATCGAGGAGATGATTGCGACCAGCTCTGTTGCCCCCTGTGCGGCGAGAATCGAGGTGATCTCCTTGCCCGACGGCAGGAAGGAGCGGCCACGACTCGCCGACTCGTGCTCCGGGATCCGCGTGCGGAACAGATAGCGGGTCACGAGCGCGACGGCAAAGAACACCGGTGCCGACCACGCGAGAAAGATGCCTTGCTTGGGGAGCACGACGATGAACAGCGGGAGAAGCGCTAGCTTGGCGAGCCCGAAGAGGAGGTTCTCCACCGGGATCCACTTCGTGGCCCGCAGCCCGGTGAGGGCGGCATCCTGCAGCACGAACACGACCCAGAACGCCACAACCACCACGAACAGCGCACGCCAGACGACACCCGTCGGTAGGAACCAATGCCCGAGTCCGGTGGCAACGTAGACGAGAGCGAGAATGAGCGCGAGAGACGTGCACGTGCCGTAGGAGCGCGCCACGAACCGCCGGGTCCGGTCGCCGGACACCGGCAGGAATCGGATGAAGGTCGACCCGAGGCTCAAGCTCGCGAGGCTCGCGAGCAGGCTCATCGCCGAGAAGCCCGCAGAGGCGCGACCGATGCTCTCGACCGGGGCCAGATGAGCGGCCACTCCCCAGAAGACGATGCCGATGCCCGACGATCCCATCGAGGACACCATGAGCGCGAGGGCGTTGCGGACCAGTGGGCTGGACGAGCGTCGCCCCTGCGCGTCGCTCACCGGGGCACCGACCACTCGTTCACGACCACGGCAGCTTAAGCCGCGCCGTCGTGCTCACGCGCTCGATGCTAGATGTGGGGCATCTGGACCAGGAATGTCGTTTCAAGCCCGTCGTGGCACGCTATCGTGCACCCGGAGTCGGGGGTTGGCCACGCGGCTGTTCGAGAGCGAAGACCACTGGAGCGGACGGTACTCACTGTGAGTAGCCATAGCACCGCTACCCTGTGGACATGGCGCCGTGGCCATTCCACCTGATGACGGCGATCGATGCCTTGGTCGCGCCCGCCGCGCGCGGTCGTCGACGACCCGTTCTCGCTGCGTGCCTGCCGGTACGAGACTCCACACAACCATTGACACGTTGCGAGAACGGCTCCGGAAGAAGGGAGCGCCTCTCGCCCAAGAACCGGGAGTTGGTGCGAACAAAGGTGTGGAGACTGCAACGATGGGCCGCTGCAGGCGCTGTCCAGTGACAGGTCCAGGGTCATGATGCGGGTCCCGCGTGCCGCCGCCCTGGCGCTAGTCCTGGCCGGGCTCGGATCGTGCGCGGCCTGCACAACAAGTTTTCGCGCTCATCCACCAGCATCACCAGCACCACCAGCACCACCAGCACCACCAGCACCACCAGCACGCCTTCCCCCACGCTACCCAGCGCCGACGTCCCGGACGGTCCCAAGGGGCACTGGAGACTCGTGTTCTCGGACCACTTCACCGGCACCACCCTCGACACGGCCAACTGGTCAACCTGCTACTACTGGGGCTGCACAAATAGGGGCAACAAGGAGCTGGAGTGGTACCAAGCTTCCCAGGTCACGGTGCGCGACAGCACGGTTTCCCTGACAGTCGTCCCAGATAAGACAAAGGGCAAGGAGTACGTGTCGGGGATGCTGTCGTCGTACGGCAAGTTCAGCTACCGGTACGGCTACGCCCAGATCGTGGCCAAGCTGCCCCGCGGGAAGGGCCTGTGGTCGGCGTTCTGGACCGAGCCTGAGAGCGGGGCCTGGCCCCCCGAGATCGACATCATGGAGAACTTGGCGCAGTCGGACGGCGTCAGTCTCTATGCGCACTACGACGCCGCCAACAACTTCGACTCCTCGACCGTGTACCTGCCAACCGCCTCGAGCGCGTTCCACACCTACGGGCTGGACTGGGAACCCGGATCGCTCTCGTGGTACGTCGACGGGTTCCTGTGGGCCCATTTCGCCGTGTCCATCAACCAACCGGAGTACCTGATCGCCGATCTGGCCGTGAACGGAAAGCTCCCCCCCAACTCCGCTGTCCGGTTCCCCCAGAGCCTGGTGATCCGCTCGATCAAGGTGTGGCAACACCCGACACAGACCGGCGTCAAGACGACTCACTGAAGTTCCTCCCCGCCGGCACCGACACCTAGGGGCACGGGTACCCACCCGCGCCTGTGCAACTCCCTCAGTGGCGACCGTCGACGGCAACCAGAATCTGCTGAGCTTCGGTCAAAAGACGCTAAAGTCACGCTCCGTGGTTGTCGATGTACTCTAAGTGCGAAAGATACCCAGTTTGCCCGCCAAGGTTCATCCCGGTCGAAACGCAGCAGAACTCCGAAAGCCTCCTTCACATGGGGTCCGAGAGTATTTCTACAGCGCTTCGCCTATTCGTCGACGCCGCGCTTTCGCGGGTGGAATTGTCGTGGCTGTCGCGATGGCTGCGCTAGTCAACTCCTTGGCGGTCAGCAGCACCTCTGGGGCGACGCCGCCCAGCCATCTGTCCTGGCACCACCGTACGACCACAACCACGCGCGCTCCGACCACAACCAGCAGGGCGACGACCACGACCACCAAGGCTAAGACGACGACCACGACCACTACAGCACCGGCCACGACCACGACCGACCCGGCGCCGACCACGACCACCGTAGCGCCGGCCACGACCACGACCACCCCGGCGCCGGCGACGACCACGACCACCCCGGCGCCGGCCACGACCACGACCGACCCGGCGCCGACCACGACCACGACCACCCAGGCGCCGGCCACGACCACGACCACACAACCGTCGACGAGCCAATCCAGCCCGTGTTCTTCGACGACATCGCCAGACGCGAGCGGCATCCCCATGCCGACGACAAGCCCAGCGGGATGGACCCTGATCTTCTCCGACGACTTCACCACGAACGTCGCTGCGGGATCGTGGCCGGGTAGCGTTTATTCCAATGGCGTGTGGGCGAACGGCCCCTATGTTGCGAAATGGACTGCCTACTGGCCCGGCTGGACAGACACCTCGGGGGCGGGCACTTACGAGACATCGAACATCTCAGTCTCGGATTCGTGCCTCACCTTGCACCTGTCAACCGTGAACGGCGTAGTCCAAGTTGCCGCGCCAATCCCAATTCTGCCCGGTGGAACACCCGGTTCCGGCCAGATCTACGGCATGTACAGCGTATGTTTCAGGGCCGATGCTGGTCTCAACGGTTTCAAAACGGCGTGGCTGCTCTGGCCGGTCAGCAACGTCGCGTCACAGGGCGAGATCGACTTCCCCGAAGGTGACCTCGCCGAAACGATTGGCGCTTATGATCACACGGTTGGAGACCAGCCTGTCAACGCCTTCGCCGCAGACACCGGCGTCACGTACACCTCGTGGCACGTAGCGACGATCGAATGGACCGCGGCTGGTGTGACTTTCATCCTCGACGGCAAGGTCATTGGCACTTCGACCATGTCGCCTTCTGTACCAATGCACTGGGTCCTCCAGAACCGAGACATTGCTCGACAGCCCTGCTCCTCTGCCGAATGTCGCCGGTAATGTTTACATTGATTGGGTCGCCATTTACGCGCCCGCCAGCT